>DATEEP010000001.1:0-157649 GCA_035281095.1 Novosphingobium sp.
TCGATCATCGCGGTCTCTTCGCCGCAGATGTAGGCGCCCGCGCCGCGATGGACGAACACGTCGAAATCGTAGCCCGAACCACAGGCGTTCTTGCCGATCAGCCCGGCGTCGTAGGCTTCCTGCACGGCGGCGAACAGCGTCTCCGCCTCGCGGATGTATTCGCCGCGAATGTAGATGTAGGCCGCCCGCGCGCGCATCGCGAAACCGGCGACGAGCGCGCCCTCGATCAGCTTGTGCGGATCGTGGCGGATGATCTCCCGGTCCTTGCAACTGCCGGGTTCGGATTCGTCGGCGTTGATGACCAGGAAGCTGGGCTTCGGATTGCCGAGGTGGTCCTTGGGCGGCTCCTTGGGCATGAAGGACCACTTCATGCCGGTGGGGAACCCCGCGCCGCCGCGCCCGCGCAGGCCCGATGCCTTCATCTCCTCGACGATCGCGTCCGGTCCCTTGTCGAGCAGCGCTTTCGTGTTGTCCCAATCGCCGCGCGCCTGCGCCGACGACAGGTTCCACGGCTGGAACCCGTAGAGGTTGGTGAAGATGCGGTCCTTGTCAGCCAGCATCAGCCGATCACTCCCAATGCGAATGCGCCCGCGACCAGCAGGATGCCCACCAGCGCCACGGTCTTGACGATCCCGGCCAGCACTTTCCAGGCGATGACGATCGCCACCAGCGCGATCCCGATGACCATGATCGGTGTCATCACCCCGCGTTCCCGTATTCTGGCCGGTAGTCGTGGTTGGCGTCGACCATTTCCTTGAGCGTCGTCGGACCGCCCAGCGGCTCGCTGGTGTGGCGGCCGGGTTCCTGTGTGCCCGCCTTGGGCTGGCGGCCGGCGGCGAGCTCATCGAGGACGAAGTTCAGCCGCTCGGGCGTCAGGTCCTCGTAATTGTCGTCGTTGATCTGGACCATCGGCGCGGTGGCGCAGTTGCCCATGCATTCGACTTCGGTGAGCGTCCACAACCCGTCGGGCGTGTTGTGCCCCTTCTTCATGCCGCGCGCCTTGCAGGCGTCCATCAGTTCGTCCGAGCCGCGCAGCATGCACGGCGTGGTGCCGCAGACCTGCACGTGGAAGCGGCCGACCGGCACGAGGTTGTACATGAAATAGAACGTCGCCACCTCGACCACGCGGATCACCGGCATGTCGAGATAGCGGGCGACATATTCCATCACCGGGATCGGCAGCCAGCCTTGGGTATTGGTCTCTTCGCCGACCTGCCGCTGCGCATAGTCGAGCAGCGCCATCACCGCCGAGCGTTGCCGCCCCTCGGGATAGCGTGCGATCGCGGCTTTCGCCTTCGCGTCCCACGCGGCGTTGAAGGCGAATTGGCCCCAGCGCGCGCGCAGTTCCGGCGTATCGGCTTCGAGATGACGGTCAGCCATTACGGGCCTTCCGGCGACGAACGAGATCCTGCGCATAGAGGAACAGCTCGAACCCGCCGATCCCGGTGACGAGCATCGGCAGCGTCTGCTTCATCTCGAAACTGAGATAGAGCGCGCCGAAGAACAGCGCGGTCAGGACAAGGCCGGTCAGCGCCGCCCAGACGCGCATCTGGTCGATCATCGAAAGCTGGTTCACCGCACGAACTCCACCCGAGGGGCGATGGCCCCACCCGCACCAATTCCACAAATCGGAAACAAATCTTCGTCACCCCGGACTTGATCCGGGGTCCCGCCGGCCGCACCCGCCGAAGCCCCGTTCACACGCGCGACGCCGCCGCCTGCGCCATCGCCTCGCACGCAGCGCGGGCCGGAGAAAGCGGGACCCCGGATCAAGTCCGGGGTGACGGGGATGGAGGCGGCGGGAGACAGTCTCACCGCACGAACTCCACCCGAGAGCACTTGCCGCCCTCGAAACTGTAGATCGCGATCACCTCGAACGGCTCGACCAGTTCGGAACCGTCGCTGGCCGGGCCGCGCGTGACATGCTCGCGGAACAGGACGTAATCGCCGATCTGCTGCTTCTCGACGATTTCCGCCCGGTTCTGCGGCCATTTGGCGAACGCGGCGGCAAGGCCCGAACGCGTGCCTTCCTTGCCCTCGCGCACCACCGCGCCGCGATAGTTCGCCTCGCAGGCGTCGTCGGTCATGAAGGAAACATAAAGGTCCGCGTCCTGCGCGTTGTAGGCGGCGATCATGGCTTCGGCTGTGGCGAGGTTAGGCATTCTTTTCGTCCCGCTCGCCGATCAACAACCTGATTACAGTCGAAAGAAGCCACACGATGCCGGACACAAAAATGACGGAAGGCAAGGCAGTGAAGAGATAGCCCTCTTCCGCTTCAACCTTTGCCGCCGGCCCACGATACAGGCTGACCAGAATGCCGATAGCCAAGGCAATTCCAGCGACATTTCTTTTCGAGCGCAGAATGCTCACCGGTCACACTCCCCGAACACGGCGTCGATGGCGCCGAGGATCGCGGTGGCGTCGGGCAGCATGTGGCCCTTGCACATCATGTCCATCGCCTGGAGGTGGCTGAACGCGGTGGGGCGGATCTTGCAGCGGTAGGGCTTGTTGCTGCCGTCACTGACCAGATAGACGCCGAATTCGCCCTTGGGGCTTTCGGTGGCGACGTAGACTTCGCCCGCCGGCACGTGGAACCCTTCGGTATAGAGCTTGAAGTGATGGATCAGCGCTTCCATCGACTGCTTCATCTCGCCCCGGCTGGGCGGCACCACCTTGCGGTCGTCGCTCGCCACCGGGCCACCGGGCATCTCGGCCAGGCACTGCTTCATGATCTTGGCGGACTGCCGCACTTCCTCGACGCGGACCATGAAACGGTCGTAGCAGTCGGACCGCGTGCCCACCGGAATCTCGAAGTCCATGCGGTCATAGACGTCGTAAGGCTGGCTCTTGCGGATGTCCCACGCGATGCCCGCGCCCCGGATCATCGGGCCGGAGAAGCCCCATCGAATCGCGTCTTCCTTGCCGACGAGCGCGATGTCGACGTTGCGCTGCTTGAAGATGCGGTTGTCAACCACAAGGCTCATCGCGTCCTCGAACAGCGTCGGCAGGCGCGTGTCGAGCCAGTCGGCGATGTCGGTCAACAGCTTGAGCGGCACGTCCTGATGCACCCCGCCGGGGCGATACCAGGCCGAATGCATCCGCGCGCCGGACGCGCGCTCGAAAAAGTTCAAGCAATCCTCGCGGATCTCGAACAGCCACAAGTTCGGCGTCATCGCGCCCACGTCCATCACGTGGCTGCCGATGTTGAGCATGTGGTTGCAGATGCGCGTCAGCTCGGCGAAGAACACCCGCAGGTACTGCGCGCGGATCGGCACTTCGAGGTTGAGCAGCTTCTCGATCGCCAGGACGTAGCTGTATTCCATGGCGAGCGGCGAGCAGTAATCCAGCCGGTCGAAATAGGGCAGCGCCTGGAGATAGGTCTTGTGCTCGATCAGCTTCTCGGTGCCGCGATGGAGCAGGCCGATATGCGGATCGATCCGCTCGATCACCTCTCCGTCCAGCTCCATAACCATGCGCAGCACGCCGTGCGCGGCCGGGTGCTGAGGCCCGAAGTTGATGGTGTAGTTGGAGATGACCTCGTCGCCGGTGGTGGGCGATTGTTCGATGGTGAAGCCGCTCACTTGGCGTCTCCCGACTTCTCGGCGGCTTTCTCATTGGCCGGCTCGCCCGCTCCGGTCTTGGCCGGGGTGTCCGTCGTCTTGGGCTGCGCGACCGGCGGCGCCGGGGCGGCTTCGGCGGCCTTCTCGTCGCCCGGCAGCACGTAGTCCGCGCCTTCCCAGGGGCTCATGAAATCAAACGACCGCAAGTCCTGCGCCAGCTTCACCGGTTCGTAGACCACGCGCTTGTCCTCTTCGGAATAGCGCAGTTCGACATAGCCGGTCAGCGGAAAATCCTTGCGGAACGGATGCCCCTCGAACCCGTAATCGGTGAGGATGCGGCGCAAATCCTTGTTGCCCGCGAAGATCACGCCGTACAGGTCGAACACCTCGCGCTCCAGCCAGCCGGCGACCGGCCACAGCGTGGTCACGGTCGGCACCGGAGTGTTCTCCGCCGCGTTGACCTTGACCAGGATGCGATGGTTCCGGGTGAGCGAGAGCAGCATGTAGACCACCTCGAACCGCTCGGCCCGAGAGGGGAAATCGACGCCCGCGATCTCCATCAGCTGTTGGTATTCGTGGCTATCGCGGAGCAACCGCAATGCATCCTCGATGCGGTCGCGTTGCACGGTGAGCACGATCTCGCCATGCTCTTCCTTGGCGGCGACGAGCATCGAGCCAAGCGCGGCGGACAGCGCATCGCGCACGCCTTCGTTCGACGCGATCTTCGGCGCGGAATGGAGGACGGCCGCCATCACCGTTCCACCGTCCCGGAACGGCGGATCTTGCGCTGCAACTGCATCACGCCATAAAGCAGTGCCTCGGCGGTCGGCGGGCAGCCGGGAACGTAGATGTCCACCGGCACGATCCGGTCGCAGCCGCGAACGACGCTGTAGCTATAGTGGTAATAGCCCCCACCGTTGGCGCACGATCCCATCGAGATGACATACTTGGGGTCCGACATCTGATCGTAGACCTTGCGCAACGCCGGGGCCATCTTGTTGCACAGAGTGCCCGCCACGATCATCACGTCCGACTGCCTCGGAGAGGCGCGCGGCGCGACGCCGAAACGCTCCATGTCGTAGCGCGGCATGTTGACGTGGATCATCTCCACCGCGCAGCAGGCGAGGCCGAAGGTCATCCACCACAGCGAGCCCGTCCGCGCCCACTGGAACAACTCCTCGGTGGAGGTGACCAGGAAGCCCTTGTCGCTGACTTCGCCGTTGAGATCGTTGAAGAACGCCTGGTCCGGCGCCGTCACCGCACCGCCCGCGCCTTGCGGATTTGTCACGAGAGTGCTCATTCCCAGTCCAGAGCTCCCTTCTTCCAGGCATAGGCCAGGCCGATGGCGAGTTCTCCCAGGAACACCATCATCGTGATCCAGCCGGGCCAGCCGGTCACGTCGAGCGACACCGCCCAGGGGAACAGGAACGCGGCTTCAAGATCGAAGACGATGAACAGGATCGCCACCAGATAGAAGCGCACGTCGAACTGGCTGCGCGGATCCTCGAACGCGGGGAAGCCGCATTCGTATTCGCTCAGCTTTTCGGCATTCGGCGCGTGGGTTCCGGTCAGCCGCGAAACCCCCATCGGCAGGAACACGCAAGCCGCCGAAATCGCGAGCGCGATGCCCAGGAAGATCAGGATCGGCAGGTATTGTGAGAGGTCGACCAACGGACTGACTCGGTTTTCCTGTTTGATTTCGTGGCGCCCTAGTCCCCGCTTTGCCGGGGCGCAAGTGCGGCCGAAGCATCGGTCAATGCATTACGATGCATTGCCAATGCCGCGCCGCAGCATTATTCCCGATTCCGGTCCCTGTCCAACCCAACGAAAGCATAACGCGCCATGGCACAGTTCTCCCCCAACGATCCCATTGTCATCCTCTCATACGCCCGCACCCCCGTAGGCGATTTCCAAGGCTCGCTGGCCGGGGCATCGGCAATCGATCTCGGTTCGACGGCGATCAGGGCGGCGGTCGAACGCGCCGGCGTCCCCGGCGAAGCGATCGAGCGCGCCTACATCGGCAACGTGCTCAGCGGAGGCCTGGGCCAGGCTCCTGCCCGCCAGGCGGCGATCGGGGCGGGCCTGCCTCGCTCGGTCGAGGCCACCACCGTGGGCAAAGTCTGCGGCTCGGGCATGCAATCCGTCATCATGGGGTCGGAGGCGCTGGCCGCCGGCAGTGTCGACTTCGTCGTCGCGGGAGGCATGGAAAGCATGACCAACGCCCCGTACCTGATGCAGAAGCACCGCGGCGGTGCGCGGGTCGGCCATGACACGATCTACGACCACATGTTCCTCGACGGGCTGGAGGACGCTTACGACCGCGGCCGGGCGATGGGCACTTTCGCGCAGGAAACCGCCGACGAATACCAGCTCACGCGAGAGGCGCAGGACGCTTATGCCATCGAATCGCTGACCCGCGCGCAGGAAGCGATCGAGCGCGGCGACTTCGCGGGCGAGATCGCGCCCGTCACCATCTCGGGGCGCAAGGGCGATGTAGTCGTCGACCGCGACGAAGCGCCCAGCAAGATCGATCCGGCCAAGATCCCCTCGCTCAAGCCCGCCTTCGCCAAGGACGGCACCGTCACCGCCGCCAGCTCCAGCCGGATTTCCGACGGTGCGGCGGCATTCGTGCTGACGCGGGAGAGCGTGGCCGCACAACAGGGTCTCACCCCGGTCGCCCGGATCGTCGGCGTCGCCGCCCATGCGCATGAGCCGGCCAAGTTCACCACGGCACCGATCCCGGCGACGAAAAAGCTGCTCGACAAAGTCGGCTGGAACGTGGCCGACGTCGACCTGTTCGAGATCAACGAGGCGTTCGCCTGCGTGACGATGTTCGCGATGCAGGATCTCGGCATCCCGCGCGAGAAGGTGAACGTCCACGGCGGCGCCACCGCCCTGGGTCACCCGATCGGCGCGTCGGGCGCGCGCATCATGGTCTCGCTGGTGGGAGCGCTCAAGCGGAAGGGCCTGAAACGCGGCGTCGCCGCGATCTGCATCGGCGGCGGCGAGGCGACCGCCATCGCGATCGAGATGGTGTGACCTGAATTCTCTCCTGGTACGGGAAGAGATACAAAGGCTAGCCGGTAAGCCGGCTAGCCGCAGTTGAGAGGGGTGTTGCGCGGCTTCCCCCTCTCCTACTGCAAGAGGTGAGAGCGCTTCGACTCAGGGCTCCCCGTCGCCCCACAGACGGTCGGCGCGGACGTAGCCCGTCCGCTCTCCCACGGCGAGGCGGCACCAGCCGTCTTCGCAGTCGCCCAGCGTGCCGATGACGCCCGGCTCCAGCCGCCATTCCACCGGCGATCCGGGCTCGTCGGAAACGTGCATCGCCGCAAGTCCCCTGCCGATGACGATGGCCGTCCGCTCGCGCGCGAGAAACCGGCCCAGGACCCAGCCCCTGCTGCCGTCGGGATCCTCGACCAGCCGCCAGCCTTCCTCGCGCCGCATGACGCGCAACGGCAGTTGCGGGCGCCTGTAGACCCAGTCGATCGGGTAAGTCTCGGCGGGGCCGACTCGCATGTTGACCTTCTCGGCGCGGATCGAGGCCCAGTATGGCCCTTCCTCGACTTGCGCCCGCGCCGGGGCCGCCAGAATCGCAAGACTCCACCCCAGTGCGGCCAGACCGAATTTCGCCATCGTTCGCCCCATCATCCTCTCGTGCATAGCTTTGCGACGGCACGGACTTCAAGGCCGCTTGACCATCGCTTCGCTCACGGCATAGCGAATGGGGAGATGACCGGTTCCTCGACAGACATCCGCCCCGATGGCAATCCGCGCGCCGGCAAGCCCCGCGTGATCGTGACCCGCAAGCTCCTGCCCGCCACCGAGGCGCGGATGTGCGAGCTGTTCGACGTTACGCTGAACGAAGCGGACGTGCCTTTCACGCGGGAGCAACTGGTCGAGGCCGTACGGACCTGCGACGTGCTGGTTCCTACCGTCACGGACCGCATCGATGCCGAACTCATCGAAAAGGCGAGCCCGTCGCTCGGCCTGATCGCCAATTTCGGCGCGGGCGTGGAACATATCGCCATCGATGCGGCGCGGGCGCGAAAGGTCATCGTCACCAATACGCCGGGCGTGTTCACCGATGACACCGCGGACCTGACCCTGGCGCTGATCCTGGCGGTTTCCCGGCGGCTGCCCGCCGGCGTGCGCCAGCTGATGACGGGCAAGTGGGACGGTTGGGGACCATCGCGCCAGCTTGGCCACTCCATCGCCGGCAAACGCCTCGCGATCCTGGGCATGGGCCGGATCGGCCAGGCTGTGGCGCACCGCGCCCGCGCCTTCGGCATGGAGGTGCGCTATCACAACCGCCACCAGCTTCCGCCCGCCATCGAGACGATGCTGTCCGCCCGCTACGAGCCGGACATCGACCGGCTGATCGCCGAAGCAGACATCCTGACGCTGCACTGCCCGGCTTCGCCCTCGACGCACCATATCCTTGACGCCGGACGCATCGCTTCGATGAAGCCCGAGGCCTATGTTGTGAACACCGCGCGTGGATCTCTGATCGAGGAGGAGGCACTGATCGCGGCGCTTGCGCAAGGACGCATCGGCGGCGCGGCGCTGGACGTGTTCCACGACGAGCCCAATGTCGATCCCCGACTGTTCGAGGTGGCGACGGTGCTGACGACGCCGCACGTCGGCAGCGCGACGTTCGAAGGGCGAGAGGCGGCCGGCCAGCGGGTAATCGCCAACATCCGCTTCTGGGTCGACGGCCATCGCCCTCCCGATCAGGTGCTCCCCGGAGAGTTCTGAGCCGGCGTCAGGCCCTCAATGCTTGTCTGCCCTCGATAAAGTGTTCTAAGCCTCGGGCGAGGACTTGAGGGGGGATACCTGCGATGGGCGGATTGTACGCGCGCGCTTCGGCGCTTATCGGGGCTGTCATCGTGATCGCCCTGCCCGCGCTGGCCCTGGCGCAGACGGGTGCTCCCGAAGGCGCGATGGATGTCGCGGACAGCGGCGACACCGCCTGGCTGCTCACGTCTTCCGCGCTGGTCCTGATGATGACGATGCCCGGCCTCTCGCTGTTCTACGGCGGCCTCGTCCGGTCCAAGAACTTCCTGTCGGTGCTGATCCAGTGCGGCGCCATCGCGGCGATCGCTTCGCTTCTGTGGATCGTGGTGGGCTACACGCTCGCGTTCGGTCAGGTGGGCACCGGTTCTTTCGGGGGCTGGCTTGGCGGCGGCAACGCCTGGATGCTGATCGACCTTGGCAACGTGCGCGACGGGTTGCTGGTCTCCGAAAGCACGTTCGCGCTGTTCCAGATGACCTTCGCCGCGATCACCCCGGCGCTGATGGTCGGTGCCTGGGTCGATCGCGCCCGCTTCGGCTGGGTCGTGGGCTTCTGCGCGCTGTGGAGCCTGATCGTCTACGCCCCCGTCGCCCACTGGGTGTGGGGCGGCGGCTGGCTGGCGAGCGCGCTGGGCACGCTGGATTTCGCGGGCGGCATCGTCGTCCACACCACGGCCGGCGTTTCCGCACTGGTGGTCGCGCTGCTGCTGGGCAAGCGCGACGGCTTTCCGAAGACGCCGCTCCTGCCGCACAGCCCCTCGCTGACGATGGCGGGCGCGGCGATGCTGTGGGTCGGCTGGTTCGGCTTCAACGGCGGCTCGGCGCTGGCCGCGAACGACGACGCCGCGAGCGCGATCCTGAACACCCATGCGGGAGCGGCTACCGCGGCCCTCGTCTGGATCCTGCTGGAAAAGCTGCTGATCGGCAAACCGACCAGCGTCGGCTTCGCCACGGGCGCCATCGCCGGACTTGCCACGATCACTCCGGCGGCGGGCTTCGTCTCTCCGGGCGCGGCGATCCTGTTCGGCGCGGTGGCCTCGGCGATCTGCTACGGCGCGATCCAGCTGGTGAAGCAGCGGCTGCACATCGACGATTCACTCGACGTGTTCGCGGTCCACGGCGTCGGCGGCATGACCGGATCGCTGCTGCTGGCCGTGTTCCTGTCCGACAGCCTGGGCGGCACCGGCTATGCCGAGGGCATGACGATGGGCAGCCAGCTCGTCGCGCAGCTCGTCGGCATCGGCGTGACGCTGGCGTGGTCGGCCTTCGGCACCGTCATAATCGCGCTGATGGTATCGGTCCTGTTCCCGATGCGGGTCAGCCCCGACACCGAGCGCGAGGGGCTGGACATCGCCAGCCACGGCGAGCGGGCGTGGGAGTTCGATTGATGCCTGCCCTCATTCGACAGAGCTTCGTTATTGCGAGGAGCGCAGCGACGATAACAAGCTAGAGCACCTTGATCATGAAGCAGTTGAAGTCACTTGCTTCGTAGTCTGCGAAAGGTCCGCACGTCAAAAACCCATGTTTGACATAGAACGCGGACGCGCTTGCAAAGGCAGCACCACTGCCGGTTTCAAGCATGAGGACTGTCGCCCCTTCTCCACGAGCGGTGTCAGATAAGGCAGCCAGCAGCATAGAACCGACCCCGGAGCGTCCGCGCGAAGGCACAGTTCGCATCGACTTCAATTCGGCCTCGGCATCGCGAACCTTCACCGCGCCCACGCCCACGAGTTCGTCGTCCAGATATGCCGCCAGAACAGTGATGCCTGGTGCCTTCAGCCGGTCCACGTCGAAGGCGAATGCCTGCCCGGCGGGCGAACTGGCATGCATATCCTCGTGATGAAACCGGATCAGGTTCCTTACGGCCTCGTCCGCCAAATCTGCGAGGCGGATATCCATCTCAATCCCCCGTCAGAATCCGGTCAACCAGTTCCTTCACCGTCGGGGTGTAGTTGTTCGAATAGAACGGGTCCTGCTTGAAGCGGAAGGCGGCGTGGCCGGCGAACATCAGGTTCTCGTCCACCGGCTCGCCGTGGGCGATGTCCTGCAGGGTCTTCTGGATGCAGAAGCTGCGCGGATCGGCGAGGCGGCCGGTCGAGAAATCGTCATGGTCCTTCCATGACGAGAATCCGCAGTGCGAGAGGCAGCCCATGCAGTCGGCCTGGTCCTTGCGGATCATGTCCCGCTCGGCCGGCGAGACGAAGATGATCGTGTCGTCCGGCGTGCGCAGCCCCTCGGTGAAGCCTTGCAAGGCCCAGCCGCGCGCGCGTTCCAGGTCCTTGGGCGCGACCCAGAAGTTCTTGCCCTTGACCCCGACGTCGAGCCGGACGGTATGCTCGCCCGCCTCGACCTTGGAATAAGGCACCTGCCGCTCGCTGCGCGCCTCGAGGCTGCGCAGGAACGGATTGCGCACCGCCGAGGAATAGAACCCGGTCGGCGAGAAGCGGTGGAGCAGCACGTCGCCCGGCTCAAGCTCGCGCAGGCGATCCTTCCAGCCTTGCGGGATCGGGCTTTCATGAGTCAGCAGCGGCCGCGTGCCGAACTGGAAGGCGATCTGGCCAAGCTCGGGATTGTCGATCCACTCGTCCCATTCGCGCAGGAACCACACGCCGCCGGCCATGACGATCGGCACGCTTTCCGGCACGCCCTCGGCGCGCATGACGTCGCGCAACGCCTTGACGCGAGGATACGGGTCCTCGGGCTTGAGCGGGTCCTCGGCGTTGGACAAGCCGTTGTGCCCGCCCGCCAGCCACGGGTCTTCGTAGACGACGGCGCCCAGCAGTTCGGGAACCTTGTGATAGGCCCGCTTCCACAATGCGCGGAATGCCCGGCCCGAGCTGACGATCGGCAGGTAGGCGACGTTGAACCGCGCCGCGATCTCGGACAGCTTGTAAGGCATGCCCGCGCCGCAAGTGACGCCCTGCACAAGACCCTTGGTCTGCTCCAGCACGCCTTCGAGGATCGGCTGCGCGCCGCCCATCTCCCACAGCACGTTGATGTTGATCGCGCCCTGCCCACCGGAAATCTCGTGGGCGCGGCGCACCTGCTCCACCGCGCCATCGATGCCGAAGCGGATCAGCTGCTGGTGCCGCTCGCCGCGGGTCAGCTGCTCGTAGACCTGGGGGATGATCTTGCCCTCGGCGTCGTAGCTGTCGGCGTTGACCGCGCTGACCGTGCCGATGCCGCCCGCCGCCGCCCACGCGCCGGAGCTGGCGTGGTTGGTGGCCGAAACGCCCTTGCCTCCCTCGACCAGCGGCCAGACTTCGCGGCCCTGGTAGAGTATCGGCTTGAGACCCTTGAAACTCATCTTCTCGTCATCTTTCGGTTCATCTGTCGCTGGCGGGCGGAGATTTCAGGTTCTGCCGTCCGCCGCGGCGGCCAGTTGTCGGCACGGCTTGATCGCGGCGGGAGCCGGGCGTTCGCCGCTCACCTCGAACTGCGCATAATAGCCCTGAAGTTCGGGCTTACGAATAAATTCCGTCAGGCGAAAGCCCACCGAGGCGAATTCACAGAACAGCAGCGCGGGCGGGATGCCGTGCTTGTCGGTCGGACGGTCGACGTCGACCACGATAACCCGCCCGCCCTTGCGCAGCGCCGGGCGCATCCGCCACAGGAAGGCGTAAGGCTCGGTCACCTCATGGTACATGTGCACCAGGAAGATGCGGTCGAAACTGTGCTGCGGAAGACCCGGATCGTCGCCGTCTCCCAGCTTGATCGAGACGTTGTCCAGCCGTTCGCGTTCGACGCGCAGCCCGAGCTGGCGCAGCGCGTCGCGGTCGATATCCTGCGCCAGAACGCGGCCATCCTTGCCCACGCGCTGGGCGAGGCGGACGGTGTAGTAGCCCTCGCCCGCGCCGATATCGGCCACCGTCATGCCCTCCCCGATGTCGGCAAGGTCCATGACGACGGGCGCCTCGTTCACCGCGTCACGCTCGGTCTCGGTGGAGAAACGGTTGGCGCCGAGCTTGGAGACGGGGCGGAAAGCCTCGGGAAAATCGCGCGCGCTTTCTGGACGGCCGCTGTCGTCCTGCGCCCGGCCGCAAGCCGACAAAAGCACGAGGGCCGTCAAAAAGGCGCGGCGCCATCTCAATCGATGTCTTCCACCACGACGCTCTCGCCGCTGACCCGCTGCGACAGCGCGGCGGCCATGAAGGCGTCGAGATCGCCGTCGAGCACGTCGCCGGGCGTCATGTTGGTGACGCCGGTACGCAAGTCCTTCACCTGCTGGTAGGGCTGGAGCACGTAGGACCGGATCTGGTGGCCCCAGCCGATGTCGGACTTGGACGCATGCTCGGCGCTGGCGGCTTCCTCGCGCTTGCGCATCTCTTCCTCGAACAGGCGCGCCTTCAGCATGTTCATCGCGATGTCGCGGTTCTTGTGTTGCGAGCGGTCGATCTGGCTCGCGACGACGATGCCGGATGGCTGGTGGGTTATGCGCACCGCCGAATCGGTGGTGTTGACGTGCTGCCCGCCCGCGCCCGAGGCGCGGTAAGTGTCGATCTTGAGGTCGGCCGGGTTGATGTCGATCTCGAAGGTGTCGTCGATCACCGGATAGACCCAGACGCTCGAAAAGCTGGTGTGGCGCCGTGCGGAACTGTCGTAGGGGCTGATCCGCACCAGCCGGTGGACGCCGCTCTCGGTCTTGGCATAACCATAGGCGTTTTCGCCCTTCAGCAACAGCGTGCAGCTCTTGATCCCGGCGGCCTCGCCCGCGTGGTAGTCGACCATTTCGACCTTGTAGCCCTTGCGTTCGGCCCAGCGGGTATACATCCGCTGCAGCATCTCCGCCCAATCCTGGCTTTCAGTGCCCCCCGCGCCGGCATGGACTTCGAGATAGGCGTCGTTGGCGTCTGCCTCGCCCGCGAGCAGCGCCTGGATCTTGTCCGCATCGGCGCGGTCGGCCAGCCGGGCGAGCGTCTCGTGACCGTCATCGATCACGCTCTCGTCGCCTTCGGCCTCGCCCAGTTCGATGAATTCGATGGCATCGGCCATCTCCGCGCTGATCTCGTTGACCGCGCCGACCGAGGCCTCCAGCCGGCGGCGTTCCTTCATCACCGTCTCGGCCTGCTTGGGATCGTTCCAGAGGTTGGGGTCCTCGACGCGCGCGTTCAGCTCGTCGAGCCGGCGCAAGGCACGATCCCAGTCGAGGAACTTGCGCACCAGCGCCAGCGATGCCTCGATCCGCGCGATATGGGCCTGCCCCTCGGCACGCATGCAACTCTCTCCGTGAATCAAAGAGGGGCGGTTAGCGGGATTGGATCGAAAGGGGAAGAGCGGCCGGGGCGATGCGCCCCGACCCGGCGGCAGAGCCTGCTCAGCGCTTCGCCGAAAGGTCCTGCACCGCCTTGAGTGTCAGCCGGACATGATCGCGGTAGTCCAGCTCGGAATGGACGAACACGATCCGTCCGTTCTTTCCGACGACGTAGCTGGTCCGATCAGTCAGTCCCGAGGGCAGATTCTCATGCACCAGCGCGACGTCATAGGCCTTGATGATCGCCGGGCTGGCGACGCCGACCGCGAACTTGTCGCGGCATTCTTCTGTCGAGAAACGCTTGAGCGTGCCGATGTCGTCCGCGGACAGGCCGATCACCGTCGCGCCGGCCTTGGCGAAGTCGTCCGTCGCCTCGGCAAAGGCGTGGGCCTCCAGCGTGCAGCCCTTGGTGAACGCCTTGGGATAGAAATAGAGCACCACCGGCCCGCGCCTCAGCGCGGCGCGCAGGCTGAAGCCGCTCTCCTTGCCACCCTTAGCCACTTGCGTGGAGAATGCCGGAGCTTTCGTGCCGGCCGGCAGCGCCGCGTGCGCGCACGCCGGGGCCATCAGCGCCGACACGGCGCACAGGATACCAAAAGCGCGCGACATCTAGGACCTCCTACTCGATATAGCCAAGGACGGTGCCGACCTCATAGGTCTCGCCAGTCTGGGCAACGATCTTGAGCTTGCCGGTGGCCGGGGCTTCGACCTCGTTGGTCGACTTGTCGGCCTCGAGCGAGAACAGCGGCTGGCCTTCCGTCACGTCATCGCCGTCGCTGGCCAGCCATTCGGCCACCTGACCCTCGATCATGGAAAAACCGATCTTCGGAAGCAAAATCTCGACGGCCACTCGCATCTCCCTTCATCGCGGCATCGCGAACCGCCGCGACCGCTATGGAACTTGGATGGCTGATTAGCCCAGCGAGCGGCGCCGGAAAACCAAAATCGGCGGCGTGGCGGCCATTCCCGCCTGGACCCCTGATTTGCGTTGGTCGGCAATGATGCGTTGCTATTTCACCCGTCGTGCCAATAGTCGCGTGACGCTGCGGCCGGGTCGTCCGACGGGGAGAGAGAGGCTGGGATATTTTCGGGAGTTCCGGCTCCACTGGCCGAACCTGCTCGGTGCGACGCTCGCGCTCGCATTGGGCCTGGGACTTAAGCAGTTCATGCTCAACCTGCTGGGTCCCCCGCTGCTCGCCGAATTCGGCTGGAGCAAGGCCGAATTCGCGCTGATCGGATCGTTCGGCATCGTGACGCTGTTCTTCAGTCCTTTCGTCGGCCGCTTCGCGGATCGCTTCGGCACGCGCGTCACGGCCGCGATCGGGCTTTGCGCCATTCCCGCGGGTTTTCTTTTGTTCAGCCGCATGTCGGGCAGCCTCTACGAGTTCTATGCTATCGACATAGGCCTGACCGTTCTGGGCCTTTGCACCGCATCGTTCATCCTCAGCCGCGCGGTGGTGGAGCGGTTCGACCACGCCCGGGGCATCGCGCTGGCCGTCATGTTGAGCGGCTCTCCGCTGGTGGGCGCGCTGGCAGTGCAATGGATGGGAGACATCGTCGCCGATCAGGGCTGGCGCGCCGCCTGCCGACTGGTCGCGGCCGTCGCGGCGCTTGGCGGGGTCGTCGCGTTCTTCCTGATGGGCCGTGTCGGCAAGGCGCCGCCACCGCCCCGGCTCGCGGGACGACTGTCGTTTGCACAATTCAAGGCGATCACGCGAACGCCGGTTTTCCTCCTGTTGCTGCTCGGCATGTTCTTCTGCAATTTCCAGCATGTCCTGGTGTCGTCGCAGATGAACCTCATGCTGATGGACAAGGGCACTACCGCGACTTTCGCGACGGGCATGGTGTCGCTTTACGCCATCACCGTGGTGGCAGGCCGCTTCGCCGGCGGCTTCGCGCTCGACCGGATCGCGCCGCACCATGTGGCGATCGTGGCGCTGGGGCTGCCGGTCGTCGGGTACCTTGCCCTCGCCTCGTCGTGGAATTCGCACCTGGCGATCGGCCTGTCGATAGCGCTGGTCGGCCTTGCTCAAGGAGCCGAGACCGACGTCAGCGCCATCCTCACGTCGCGCAAGTTCGCGATGGAGAACTACAGCTTCATTTTCAGCCTGCTGATGATGGCGATGAGTGGGTCGAGCGCGCTCGGCTCGATCGTTCTGAGCATCACGCTTCATTTCACCGACAGCTTCGCGCCTTTCCTGGTGCTCAATGCCGCGTTTACGGCCGTTGGAGCATTGTGCTTCTTTCTGACCGGGCGGTTCGGCCAGGCTGACCTGCCGCGCGCCGTCTCGGACGAGGCCAGCGAGCCGCTGCCCGGAGCAGCGGCTTGACCGCATCGGATCGGAGGCGATAGTCGCCGCCGCACAGAGCAATCAGGACCCCGCGTGACCAGCACAGACCGCCCGCGCCGCAGCGCGCTCTACCTGCCCGCCTCGAACGCCAAGGCCATCGCCAAGGCGCGGACCCTTCCCGCCGATGTGATCATCCTCGATCTTGAGGACGCGGTCGCTCCCGAGGCCAAAGTCGATGCGCGCGCCGCGGCGGTGGCGGCAGTGAACGATGGCGGGTTCGGCACGCGCGAGGTCGTCATCCGCGCCAACGGCATCGACACCGAATGGGGCGCGGACGACCTTGCCGCCATCGCCGCGTCCAAGGCCGACGCGGTGCTGGTGCCGAAGGTGAGTTCCACCGCCCTCGTCGACCGTTACGAGACCGCGCTCAGCGCCGCGCCCGCCTCGATGCAGCTATGGGCGATGATCGAGACTTGCGCGGGCGTGCTGGCGCTGGACGCAATCGCGGCCAAGGCGGCTTCGACCCGACTGTCGCTGTTCGTGATGGGTATCAACGACCTCGCCAAGGAGATGCGCGCCCAGCTCACACCCGAGCGCACCCCGTTCCTGTCGTTCCTGTCCTTGTCCGTCGCCGTCGCTCGCGCGCATGGGCTGGCGATCCTCGACGGGGTCTGCAACGAGTTCCGTGATCTGGAGGTTTTCCGTGTCGAAGCCGCGCAGGGGCTGCTATTCGGCTTCGACGGCAAGACACTGATCCATCCCGCGCAGATCGATCCGTGCAATGCGGTGTTTTCCCCCGGCGAAGCCGAGCTGGAGCGCGCGCGCGCGGTGATCGAAGCCTTCGCCTTGCCGGAGAACCGGGGCAAGGGCGCGATCCAGGTCGACGGAAGGATGGCCGAGCTGCTGCACCTCGATCAGGCACGGCGGCTGGTGGCGCTGTTCGATGCAATCGGCGCGCCCGGCTAAGTCCGGCCCAAGCTTGCTTGCACCGCAACTGCCGCGCTTGTAGAGGCTCACCAAACTCCCCGACAGCCAATCCCCGTAAGGAACCTCGATGGCCGCGCAATACGCCTTCGTCATGAAGGGCATGACCAAGACTTTCACCGGCGCCCCCAAGCCGGTGCTGAACAACATCAACCTGCAGTTCTACCAGGGCGCGAAGATCGGCATCGTCGGGCCCAACGGCGTCGGCAAGTCGACGCTGATCAAGATCATGGCGGGGATCGACACCGATTTCACCGGCGAGGCCTGGCCGGGCGAGAACATCACTGTCGGCTACCTCGAGCAGGAGCCCGAACTCGACAAGTCCAAGACCGTCCTGGAGAACGTCAAGGACGGCGCGCGCGGCACCGCCGACATGATCGACCGCTTCAACGAGATCTCTATGCTGATGGCCGATCCGCCGGAAGACGCGGACTTCGACGCGCTGATGGAAGAGATGGGCACGCTCCAGGAGAAGATCGACGCGGTCGACGGCTGGACGCTCGACAACCAGCTCGAGATCGCGATGGAGGCGCTGCGCTGCCCGCCTTCGGACTGGGCGGTGGACAGCCTTTCGGGCGGCGAGAAACGCCGCGTCGCCCTCACCCGCCTGCTGATCCAGAAGCCCGACATCCTGCTGCTGGACGAGCCGACCAACCACCTCGACGCCGAGTCGGTCGAATGGCTTGAGCATCACCTTGCCGAATATGCCGGCGCGGTGCTGATGATCACCCACGACCGCTATTTCCTCGACAACGTCGTCGACTGGATCCTCGAGCTCGATCGCGGCAAGTACTTCCCTTACGAGGGCAACTATTCGACTTATCTCGAGAAGAAATCAAAGCGCCTGTCGCAGGAGGAGCGCGAGGAAAGCGGGCGCAGCAAGGCGCTCAAGGAAGAGCTCGAGTGGATCCGGCAGAGTCCCAAGGCGCGCCAGACCAAGTCCAAGGCGCGTATCCGCAAGTTCGAAGAACTGCAGGAAGCACAGAGCAACCGCAAGCCCGGCAAGGCGCAGATCGTCATCCAGGTGCCCGAGCGCCTGGGCGGCAAGGTGATCGAGGCCAAGGGGATATCCAAGGCATACGGCGACAAGCTATTGTTCGAGGACCTCTCGTTCATCCTGCCGCCGGGCGGGATCGTCGGGGTGATCGGGCCGAACGGCGCCGGCAAATCAACCTTGTTCAAGATCATCACCGGCAAGGAGACGCCCGACGGCGGCGAGATCGCCATCGGCGAGACGGTGCACCTGGGCTTCGTCGACCAGAGCCGCGACCACCTCGACGACAAGCACAACGTCTGGGAGGAAGTGTCCGGCGGGCACGACTACATGAAGGTCAATGGCCACGACATGTCGACCCGCGCCTACGTGGGCGCGTTCAACTTCAAGGGCCAGGACCAGCAGAAGAACGTCGGCAAGCTTTCCGGCGGTGAGCGCAACCGCGTCCACCTCGCCAAGATGCTCAAGGAAGGCGGCAACGTGCTGCTGCTGGACGAGCCGACCAACGACCTCGACGTCGAGACCCTGGCGGCGCTGGAAGACGCCATCGAGAACTTCGCGGGCTGCGCCGTGGTCATCAGCCACGACCGCTTCTTCCTCGATCGCCTGGCCACGCATATCCTGGCGTTCGAAGGGAACAGCCACGTCGAATGGTTCGAAGGCAACTTCGCCGACTACGAGGAAGACAAGCGCCGCCGCCTGGGCGACGCGGCGGATCGACCGACGCCGCTGTCGTACAAGAAGCTGACGCGGTAGGGCTTCGAAGCGTTCAGGCCGCCGGGGTCTGAACGCTCAACCCCTCGATCGTCACCGCTTCCACCTGCTCGCCCAGCGCTACCTCGCGCCGTTCGGCGTAACCCTCCGCACCGGGCCGCCAATGCTGGTGGATTCGTCCGGTCTCGACATCGACCACCCAGTATTCGGGGATATCCGCCTGGGCATAGATCGTCGCCTTGTCGATCATATCGAAGTTGACGGTACTGACAGCCACCTCAACCACAAGTGCAATGGACTTGCCCGGTATCGCTCCGGGTCCGCGAGGTTCGGAGGTCAGGGCTATATCCGGCTGCGGCTCGCTGTATGGAGCCAATTCCACGGACTGCTCCGTAGCGACATGCAGCGACGAGCCCAGGTCCTCAAGACATCGCCGCAATCGATAGGCCAGTTCGTCCTTGATGAATCCATGTGCGCGATACTGCGGACTCAT
This sequence comes from Novosphingobium sp., assembly GCA_035281095.1. Lineage (GTDB taxonomy): Bacteria > Pseudomonadota > Alphaproteobacteria > Sphingomonadales > Sphingomonadaceae > Novosphingobium. The sequence continues at coordinate 19,079 of DATEEP010000001.1, forward strand.
CTGGTAAACCTTGCCATCGACGAGTTCGGTCTTGGCGTAGGAAGAAAGCGCCCCCGCCCGATCGAGCGCCGCGTAATCCTGAATGCGAAGCCGGATCGGAATGATGTCGTCGTTTTCCGGTTCGTCATCTCGCTCTCGCAAAGTGCCGGAGAGCTCTCCGTACAGCAGTTCCGCTTTCTTGAAATTGGCGAACGCTCCGCTTCGCTTGAGGAGCAGGAAGTCCTCAACCGTCAGTTTGACTGACCGGGGCAGCATCGGCGATTGAACGTTCATCACGTATTTCTACCATATACGATAGGCATCGCCAATCTCAGCTGCCTCCGTTGCGGATCAACAAACGAGTTCAGAAATTTCCGCCATAACCTGAACGCCGCCCAACAACCCGGTTCAGACTTTCGACAGCGCGACTCGGATAGAACGCTTCCAGAACGACCCGCCCCAACGCCGTTAATTGGGCCGTGCGGCAGTTCCGGATGGAGAGACCGAGATGGCTTTTTTGAAGACAATGGGAAGCAGCGCGCTGCTCAAGGGCGGCGGCTTGAGCGCGATTGCCCTGGCGATCGCGACGATGGCCGTGCCGAGCACCGCGATCGCGCAGAACGGCGGCTGGCAAGGCCGCGGACAAGGCCAAAGTCAGGGCCAAAGTCAGGACCAAACCGGCAACCCCGGCGGCGGCCCGCGCTGGAATCGCGGGCAGAGCGACACCTCGCCGCAAAGACAGGTCCAGAGCCCGCGCCAGGTCGAGCAGCGTGGCGAACGGCGCGCCCAGCGGATCGAGAACCGCAGCGAAAACCGTGCGGTCCAAGTCGAGCGTCAGGGTGATCGCGCCGCCGCTCGCGCCGCGTGGCAGGGCAATCCCGACCGGGCACGCCGGATCGACAACCAGAGCGAGCGTCAGGCCCGGCAGATCGAACGTCAGGGCCAGTGGCGGGCCAATCAGGTGGATCGCACCGCCGAACGCCGCGCCGAGGCGATCCGCGAGGCTCGAAGAAACCAGGCGCAGCAGGCCCAGAATCAGCGGACGTGGCGCGACGGCCAGGTGCGCGATGGTCAGGCCCGCGATTGGCGGCGCAACGGGACCTACCGCGACAACGATCGCAACACATCCTATCGCGCGGATCGCGATCGCAACGGCAATTGGCGCGACAACGACAACAACAGAAACTGGCGCAACGATCGCAATGACCGCGCCGACTATCGCCGCTGGAGCCGGACGTGGCGCAACGACAACCGCTATGACTGGCAGGACTACCGGACGCGCAACCGCAACGTCTATCGTTCCAGCCGCTACTACTCGCCGTATCGTAACTACAGCTACCGGCGCCTCGGCATCGGCTTCAGCCTGGGTTCGCTGTTCTACGGCAGCAACTACTGGATCAACGATCCGTGGCAGTACCGCCTGCCGGACGTCTACGGGCCCTATCGCTGGGTGCGGTACTATGACGACGTCCTGCTGGTGAACATTTATACCGGCGAAGTGGTGGACGTGATCTACGACTTCTTCTGGTAAGCGACTTCCCGAAGACCGGGCCGAAGACCGGGCCGAAACCGGGCCTGCCGGTCGCAGGAAGAAGAGCCCCCGCCAGCCCCGGCGGGGGCTCGACGTTTGCGGGATCAGTCCCTGACCTTGCCGAACGGCAGCATGCGGAACAGGTTGCCGTCGCGGTCGAACACCATGTGCTTGACGACGCCGGCGATGTGCAGCGCGATCAGCAGCAGCATCGCCTTGCCCAGCGTCTCATGGATATCGAACACCGTGCCCGCCGCGTCGGGGTTCTTCGGCAGCGGCAGCACCGGCCAGTCGAACCAGCCGAACATCGAGATGGCGTTACCGTACGACGACATCGCCACCCAGCCCAGCATGGGAAGCGAGATCAGCAGGATGTAGAACAGACTGTGGGTGACGCGCGCGAGCGCCACTTCCCAGCTCTTCAGGTGGCTGGCGTAGGGCGGCGCCGGATGCGTCAGGCGCCACAGGATGCGCAGTACCGTCAGCACCAGGATCCCCATGCCCCAGGCCATATGATAGCCCATGACCTCCCGGCCGAGTTCCTTGGGCAGGTCATGCGCGGTTTCGGCGATCCGCCAGTTGACGATCACCGCGATCGCGATCAACCAATGGAGGATGATCGCCCCAAGCGAATAACGGCGGGCGGCGGAGTTGGCGACAGAGGGGGTCGTTGCCATGGCAAGGAGACTGGATCATCGGCCAGCGATAGGCAAGGTGCCTTTTCGGTTCGCCGGATGACCGGGAGCGCCGCGAATCCTGACCGGGCCGCCCTGGCAAAGCTTGGCAATATCGTTCGTGAGCGCCTTTCGGGCGACCCCTCGCTCTACAGGATGCCGGCCGACGCGGCGGAACTCTATGCTGTCGCCGATTTCCTGAGCGAGGACGAATGCACGCGGGTCATCGCGCTGATCGACGAGGTCGCGCGGCCCTCCGAAGTGTTCGAGGAAGTCTACCAGCACCTCTACCGCACCAGCTATTCGGGCGACGTCCCGCGCGGAGACAGCTGCGTCAGGATGATCGAGCGGCGAATCTGCGACCTTGTCGGCATCGATCCGGCGTGGGGCGAATCGGTTCAGGGCCAACGCTACTGGCCGGGGCAGGAGTTCAAGCAGCACTGCGACTGGTTCGACACCGGCTCCCAATACTGGAAACGCGAAGTCGCGCGCGGCGGCCAGCGCAGCTGGACCGCGATGGTGTTCCTCAACGATGTCGAGCAAGGCGGCGAGACCGAGTTCCCGAAACTGGGCATCAACATCACGCCGCAGCGGGGCGCGCTGTTGCTGTGGAATAACGCCCTGCCCGACGGCGAGCCCAACGGGGCCACGCTCCATGCCGCGCTGCCGGTGAAGGCCGGCGTCAAGTACGTCATCACCAAATGGTTCCGGACACGGACGTGGAAGTGAGTGCCGATAGCTGGAACATGATGGCTTCGGTTTGAATCACTTCGTCATTGCGAGCGTCGCGCAGCAATCCAGGGCCGCGCTACAACGCCCTGGATTGCTTCGGGCGATGCCCTCGCAAGGACGAAATGGCTTTTTGGCACCTCTACCGCGCCGACCAGCGGTCCTGGGTCTAACCCAGGACGCCGCGATCTCTCAGTCACGCTTTTCCAGCGCCGCGATCAGCCGGTCCAGCCGGCGGTGCAGGCGAACGATTTCCAGCTGGGTTCGCAAGTTGACCTCGTAGTCGTGCCGGGCGGCGATCCGATCCTTGGCCGATTGCCGGTTCTGGCTCATCATGATGACCGGCGCCTGGATCGCCGCCAGCATCGACAGCATCAGGTTCAGGAAGATGTAGGGATAGGCGTCGAACGGATGGAGGCCCAAGGCTTCCAGGATGCGGCTGTTGATCAGCATCCACCCCAGCAGCACGACGCCGAAGGCGATGATGAACGCCCAGCTGCCACCGACCGCGGCGACGCGGTCCGCCAGCCGCTCGCCAAAGCTGGCGTGCAGCGCCGCCGCCTCGTCCGCGTCGAGATCGATCAGGGTGCCTGCGGCGATCCGGCCCAGCACCCGTTGCTCTTCCGGCTCCAGTTCATCGAACCTGCGTCCAAGCAGGTCCTCCGCGAGCTTCTCAGGCGTTCGTCCCGGGTCGTGCATCCAGCGCCTCCGCGATCAGCCTGCGCGTCGCTTCCACTCCATAGAGCGCGATGAAGCTGCCCATGCGCGGCCCCTGGCTCGAACCGAGCAGGGTCTCATAGAGCGCCCGGAACCAGTCCCGCAAGCTCTCGAAGCCGAAGTGCGGATCCTTGCCGATCTCGTAGACCATGGTCTGCAGTTCCTCGGCGCTGGCATCCTCCGACGTCGCGGCCAGTTCCTCGTCGAGCGCGGCGAGCGCCTTGGCCTCGTTCTCGTCGGGCGACCGGCGCCTGAGCGTCGGAGCGATGAAGTCCCGGTTGTAGGCCAGCGCGCAATCGACCAACGCCTCCAGCGCCGGCCGCCGCGCCGGATCGAGATCGGCGATATAGTTGCCGAGGTAGGACCATACCTGTTCGTGCGAGGCATGCGGGCCCAGCACGCCGACGAGATTGAGCAGCAGGCCGTAAGTCACCGGCAAGGTATCGCCCGCACCCTTCCCATGTGCGGTTCGGTCGCCTGTAGCGCGCAGCAGGTGCCACACCGGATTGCCGAGTTGCTTGTCCGGTTCCTGTCCCGCCAGGTTGCCGCGGAACTGCCAGTATTCGTCCACCGCGCGCGGGATCACGCCGATGTGGAGCTGCTTGGCGCTCTTGGGCTCGCGAAACAGGTAGAAGCCGAGGCTCTCCTCGGTGCCATAAGTCAGCCACTGCTCGATGGTCAGGCCATTGCCCTTGGACTTGGAGATCTTCTCCCCGTTCTCATCGAGGAACAGTTCGTAGATCAGCCCTTCCGGGCGCCGCCCGCCCAGGATCTGCGCGATCTTGCCGGACTGGGTGACGCTGTCGGTCAGGTCCTTGCCGCACATCTCGTAATCGACGCCGAGATCGACCCAGCGCATCGCCCAGTCGACCTTCCATTGCAGCTTGGCCTGGCCGGCGAAGATCGACCGCTCGACCCGCTCGCCCTGATCCATGAAGGCGATCAGACCGCTCTCGGCATCCAGCACTTCGATGGGGACCTGAAGCACTTCTCCGGTCGTGGGCGAGACCGGCAGCACCGGGGAATACGTCTTGCGCCGCTCTTCGCGCAAGGTGGGCAGCATGACCTCCATGATATCGCCGAAGTGGCGCAGGACGCCGCGCAAGGCATCGTCGAACGCGCCGGAATTGTAGCGCTCGCTCGCCGATACGAACTCGTAGTCGAAGCCGAACCGGTCGAGGAAATCGCGCAGCATCGCATTGTTGTGATGGGCGAAACTCTCATATTTTTCAAACGGATCGGGAATGCGGCTCAGCGGCTTTCCCAGGTTGGCGTCGAGCATCTCCCGGTTCGGAACGTTGTCCGGCACCTTGCGCAGCCCGTCCATGTCGTCGCTGAACGCGACCAGCCGCGTCGGCGCGCCGCCGGTGAGCGTCTCATAGGCGCGGCGCACCAGCGTCGTGCGCAGCACTTCCTGGAAAGTGCCGATATGCGGCAACCCGGAGGGACCGTAGCCGGTCTCGAACAGCACCGGAGCGATCCGTCCGTCGTTGGCCTCCTTGCCGGCCGGATAGCGCTTCAGCAGCTTCTGCGCTTCCTGGAACGGCCAGGCCTTGGATACGCGCGCGGCTTCGATCAATGCGTCTTCGGTCATGGAGGGCTCTTCGCGCCTCGGCCCCCATTGTGCAAGTCTTTGCTCGGGGCGGAGCTCAACGGCCGGACGCGTTCGCGTTTACATTTCGTTCCGCGAGCGACATGGTCGGCTTTCAATGTCGTTGCATTCCTCCTCCACCCTGCTTCTACCCGCGTTGCATGCCAGCCACGCCGGTTCGTGGCTGCGCGAGGCGGAAGGCCGCACCCGCGCGGTGGGAAAGGGCGAAGCGATCAATGCGGCGGCCGATACGCCGCTGCTCATGCTCAACGCGCCGGTCGTCGCGACACGGCTGGGCTATCCCGATCTGTCCGGGCTGGACTTGCTGGAATTGTTCGCCTTCGTCCATCCGGCCCGGTTCATGGTCCCCACGCCCAAGGGCCTCGCGACCGCGCTGGGACTCGAGCCGCCCGCCGGCGATGACGCCGTCCCCGAATTCCTCCAGCGCGCCGCCGGCGCCCTGCTTGCCCGTTGCGAGGACCACGACTGGCCCGAGCGCGAAGGGGCATGGAGCATGCTCCAGTCGCTCGCCCGGATGCGCTGGCCCTGGGCTGGTCCGCTCGCGCCCCGGATTGCCCGGCCCGAGCGCGCCGAGCGCTGGTTGTTCGCGCGCTTGCCGGAATGGGAGGAAGCGCCCGAATCGCAGCAGCCGCGCCAGGTCACCCTTGCCCCCGATCGCGTGCATGACCGGCTTGCGGAACTCGTGGGCCACAATGCCGAGCCCAGGCCCGGCCAGCAAGCTTACGCTGCCGAGGTGGCGCATGCCTTCGCGCCGCGAACCTCTCGGGATGCGCCGCACCTCCTGCTGGCACAGGCAGGGACCGGAACGGGCAAGACGCTGGGCTATCTCGCCCCCGCCTCCCTGTGGTCCGAGGAGAGCGGCGGCACGGTGTGGGTCTCGACCTACACCAAGGCGCTGCAACGCCAGTTGCGGGCCGAAAGCCGCCGCGTCTGGGCCGACCGGCGCCCTGACGGCCGCGCACCGGTAGTGGTCCGCAAGGGTCGGGAGAACTACCTTTGCCTGCTCAACCTGGAGGACGCGCTGCAAGGCGGTTTCGCCGGCCGCGCCGCGATACTGGCGCAACTCGTGGCGCGCTGGGCGGCCTACACCGCCGACGGCGACATGATCGGCGGCGACTTGCCGGGCTGGCTCGGCACACTGTTCCGCCAGCGCGGCATCGCGGCGCTGACCGACCGGCGCGGGGAATGCATCTATGCCGGCTGCCCGCATTACCGCAAATGCTTCATCGAGCGGGCCACCCGAGCCAGCGCGGGAGCCGACCTCGTCATCGCCAACCATGCGCTGGTAATGGTCAACGCGGCGCGAGGCCGTGACGCCGCCAGCCAGCCGACACGCATCGTTTTCGACGAAGGCCACCACGTCTTTGATGCCGCCGACAGCACTTTTGCAGCCCAACTGTCGGGCTCCGAGACCATCGAACTGCGCCGCTGGGTCATGGGTCCCGAGCGCAATGCTCGCGGTCGCCGCCGCGGGCTTTCGGCGCGGCTGGCCGAAGTCGCCAGCTACGATGGCGATGCCGGACTGGCGATCGCACAGGCGGTTGAAGCAGCCGAAGCGCTGCCATCGGAAGGATGGCTCCAGCGACTGGTGGACAACATGCCGTCCGGGCCGCTGGAAGAGCTGCTCTGCGCCATCCGCGCCTTGGTCTATGCCCGCGACGAAAGCGGCGGGCAGGACGCGGGCTACGGACTGGAAACCGAGGTCGCCTCCCTCGACGCGCCTTTCATCGAACGGGCGGGGGCGGCGCAGGCCGCGCTCGCCGCTTTGCGTACGCCGCTGTTCCGCCTGAGCGTGCGGCTGGAGGCCATGCTCGCCGATCCGCCCGACTGGCTCGATGCACAAGGCCGGGCGCGGATCGAGGGCGCCCGTCACTCGCTCGGCTGGCGGATCGACCTGATCTCCGCTTGGGAAGCCATGCTCGCCCGGCTCGGCGGGCCCGGCGACCCCGAGTTCGTCGACTGGATGGCGCTCGATCGCTCGGAAGCGCGCGAGTTCGACGTGGGCCTGCATTCGCGCTGGCTGGATCCCATGAAGCCTTTCGCCCGAGTGGTGCTGGAACCCGCCCATGGCGTGGTCATGACGTCCGCAACGCTTACCGACGGTCAGGGCGAGAAAGCCGATTGGCGGCAGGCGGTGGCCAGGAGCGGGGGCGCGCACCTCGGCGTCGCACCGCGCATTTCCGCGCACGAGAGCCCGTTCGACTATGCCCGTCAGGCCGAAGTGCTGATCGTGACGGACGTACCCAAAGGGGACGTGGCCGCACTTGCCGGAGCCTACGCCCGCCTCATCGAGGCAAGCGGCGGCGGTGCGCTCGGTCTCTTCACCGCGGTCCGCCGCTTGCGGGCGGTCCATGGCCGCATCGCCGATCGGCTTGCCCGCGAAGGCTTGCCGCTTTACGCCCAGCACGTCGATCCGATCGATACCGGCACGTTGATCGACATCTTTCGCGACGATCCGCATGCCTCGCTGCTGGGGTCCGACGCCTTGCGCGACGGGGTCGACGTGCCCGGCCATTCGCTGCGGCTCGTTGTCATGGAGCAGGTGCCTTGGCCACGCCCCTCGATCCTGCATAGGGCGCGGCGTGCGACGGCGGGAAGCGGCGGCAAAGGCGCAGGCGGAGCTCACGACGATGCGATCATCCGCGCCCGGTTGGCCCAGGCATTCGGACGCCTGATCCGCAGCAGCGAGGATCGCGGCCACTTCGTCGTCCTATCCTCCGCCTTCCCCTCGCGGCTGCTCTCGGCGTTCCCTTCGGGCACGACCGTCATCAGATTGTCGCTGGATGAGGCTTTACAACGCATCGCTGGCAATGCTTCAGGAGAGGCCGTCCCGACCATGGAAACCGCGCCACACGACCTATGAAGCTGCTTGGCCTATTTCGGCATGCCAAATCGGACTGGAACGATGCCCGCCTGCGCGATTTCGACCGGCCGCTCAACAAGCGCGGCAGGCTTGGCGCGGCGCTGATGGGCGCGCATATCCGCGATTATCACCCGAACTGGAGCCGGATCATCGCCTCGCCCGCGGTGCGCGTCACCCAGACGATCGAAATCGCCGCGGAGTTCGCGGGAAGCAGCCCGCCGGTAAACTGGGATCGCCGCATCTACCTCGCCAGCTCGATCGCGCTTGTCGAACTGCTGCGGGAGCAAGCGGACGAGTTGAGCTCGATCATCATGGTCGGCCACAATCCGGGCCTGGAGGACCTCATCTTCGATCTGGTGCCGGACAACGGATCGAGCCCGCTGCGAGACGTGGTGGAAGAGAAGTTCCCCACGGCCGCCTTCGCGGTGATCGAATTGCCGATCGACCGATGGGCCGACGTTACCGAGGGCGAAGCGCGGCTGGTACACCTGATGCGCCCGCGCGACCTGGACCCGTCGCTGGGACCGCAAAGCGCCGGCTGAGGGCCGGGATCAGGACGCAGCGAGCGCCGCTGCAAGGTCTTTGCGAATGGCGTTGAGCTTCGAGACCGTGTCGGCAGCGGCCGAGCCGAACTCGCCTTGTCCGTTCGGTTTGTGTCCGTTCGGTCTGGGTCCGTTCTGTCTGCCGGCGCCCTGCCCCGCCTGCCCGATCACGGACTTGGCGCCGCGCAGCGTGTAGCCCTCGTGGTGGACCAGCCGGTTGATCCTTGCGATCAGAGCCACGTCTTCGGGCCGGTAATACCGCCGCCCGCCGCTGCGCTTTACCGGCCTCAAGGTCGTGAACTGTTCTTCCCAATAGCGCAGGACGTGCTGGCGGATGCCCAAGGCCTTGGCCACCTCGCCGATCGTGCGCAGGGCATCGGGCGCCTTGCCATCGTCGAACAGCACGTCTTCGGGTTCGAACGTGCTCACTTACCGGCCACCCGGTCCTTGAGCATCTGGCTAGCGCGGAAAGTCATGACGCGGCGCGGCGTGATCGGCACTTCGATACCGGTCTTGGGATTGCGGCCGATCCGTTCGCCTTTGTCGCGCAACAGGAACGTCCCGAATCCGGAGATCTTCACGTTGTCGCCGTTGGCAAGCGATTGACAGATATGCCCCAGGATCGATTCGACCATGCCTAGCGCCTCGGCCCGAGAAATGCCGAGCTTGCGATGGATGGCATCCGCGATTGCCGCACGCGTAAGCGTCTCACTAGACCGCATGATGCTCGCATTCCCTGATTGCGGGGCCCCTATCGCGAGATAATAGGCAAACCTGCGTCAAAAGCAATGCTGTGTACAATTGTGCACTTTTGCGCACAACGTCGCCGAGAAGCTTGACGCCGTCACATGCGGATAAGACTGGCGCCCCAGGTGAAGCCTCCGCCCATGGCCTCCAGCATCACCAGATCGCCTTGCTTGATGCGCCCATCGCGGATCGCTGCGTCGAGCGCAAGCGGCACCGACGCCGCGGAAGTGTTGGCGTGCTGGCCCACGGTGATCACGACTTTCTCACGCGCCAGGTTGAGCTTCTTTGCCGTTGCCTCAAGAATGCGGGCATTGGCCTGATGCGGCACCAGCCAATCGATATCGTCGATGGCAACGCCAGCCTCGTCCAGAACCTCTCTCAGCACCTGGGCGAGGTTGACCACCGCATGGCGGAACACCTCGCGCCCCTTCATCCGCAGCTTGCCGACCTCACCCGTCGTCGACGGGCCGCCATCGACGTAGAGCAGCTGGTTGTGCGCGCCATCGGCATGGAGCTTTGTCGCGAGCACGCCGCGCGGGGCATCCCCGGCTTCCTCACGCGCTTCCAGCACCACTGCCCCCGCACCGTCACCGAACAGCACGCAAGTGGTGCGGTCCTCCCAATCGAGGATACGGCTGAATGTCTCGGCCCCGATCACCAAAGCACGATTGGCCATGCCCGATTTCAGCATGGAGTCGGCAACGCCCACGGCATAGAGAAAGCCCGAACACACTGCGGCGACATCGAACGCCATCCCGCCGTTGCATCCCAACTTGTCCTGCACGATAGTCGCCGTCGCCGGGAAAGTCTGGTCCGGAGTAGCGGTCGCGAGGACGATCAGGTCGACCGAAGCCGCCTCGATGCCTGCGGCCTCCAGCGCCATGCGCGCCGCATCGGTCGCCAGGCTGGAAGTGGTCTCGTCGTCGGCAGCGATATGGCGATTGTGGATACCGGTGCGCTCTACGATCCATTCGTCGCTGGTATCGACCATGCGCGACAGCTCTTCGTTGCCGACCGCTCGGCGCGGGAGCGCAGAGCCGCTGCCGATCAGGACCGAACGGCGCATCAGCTCGCCACCTTACCTGGCTTGCGCATGCGCAAACCTTCCTCACCCACGCTGGCAAGGTCGGCGATGATACGCTCGGTCACGTTCTCCTCCAGCAACCGTGCAGTTACCGCAACCGCGTTGGCGACGCCAGCCGCATTGGCGCTGCCGTGGCTCTTCACCACGATTCCGTTGAGGCCCAGGAAGACGGCTCCATTGTGATTGTTGGGGTCGAGGTGGTGCCGCAGCAGGTCGGTAGCCGGGCGCGAAATCAGGAAGCCGAACTTGGAGCGCAACGAGCTGGCGAAGCTGCGGCGCAGCAGGTCGCCAACGAAACGCGCCGTGCCCTCAACCGCCTTCAGCGCGATGTTTCCGGAAAAACCGTCGGTGACCACGACATCCACGTCCCCCGTACACATCTTGTCGGCTTCCGCGAACCCGTCGAACGAGATCGACAAGCGCTCTGACGCTGCCTTGAGCTGGGCCGCCGCGTCACGCAGTTCGTCGGTGCCCTTGTTCTCCTCCGTGCCGATGTTGAGAAGACGGACCCGGGGGGCATCGTTGCCAGTGACGACGCGCGAATAGGCAGCGCCCATCACCGCGAACTGGACGAGGTTGCGGGCATCGCATTCCGTGTTCGCGCCAAGATCGAGCATCACCAGATCGTTGTCACCCAGGGTCGGCAGTAGCGCGGCAAGGGCCGGACGATCGATCCCCGGCATCGTTCGCAAGGACAGCTTGGCGATGGCCATCAGCGCGCCGGTATTCCCGCCGCTGACCGCGGCGCCAGCGTCGCCCTTCTTCACAGCGTTGATCGCCATGCCCATGGACGTGGTCTTGGCGCGGCGGAGCGCCTGGCCCGGCCGGTCCTCGCCGCTGATCACATCGGTGGCGTGCAGGATTTCCGATGCGCCGCGCAAGTTGGGATGGTTGTCGAGCGCGGCCTTGATCCGCGTCTCGTCGCCCACCAGCAGGAACTTGAAGCGGTCGTGCCGCCGCCGGGCAAGGGCCGCGCCCTCCACCATCACGCGCACGCCCTCGTCACCGCCCATCGCATCGACGGCGATACGCGGCAGGCTCATCCAAAAATCTCCGGTAGGACGGGCTTAGAGCCCGACCGCGACGATCTCGCGCCCGTTGTAGTGGCCGCAGCCCGTGCACAGGTTGTGCGGGCGCTTCAACTCACCGCAGTTGGAACACTCGTGGAAGGCTTCCACCTTGAGCGCATCATGGCTACGGCGCATGCCACGACGAGAGGGGCTCGTTTTTCTTTTGGGGACAGCCATTCCGGCACCTGTTCCTGCAAATTCGTTTCGGTCAAAAAGGCCGCCGGAACCATAAAACAGGCCGGCGGCATCGAAGGCGCGCCTATAGCCGATTTGTCGCATCTTGCAAGCCGTTCCCGCCGGCCGCATTGTCGGCGCTTTGAGGGGGAAACGACATGATCTTGCAAACCACGCTATCGCTCGCGGCCGCCGCGGCCGTGATCAACATCTGGCTGGTTATGCGGATCGGCCGAATCAGGGGCCTGCGCAAGATCTGGCACGGCGACGGCGGCGACGAATTGCTGATGCGGCGAATGCGCGCGCAGTCGAACTTCGTCGAGAACGTGCCGCTGGTGATGATCCTGATCGCCGCAATCGAGTTGACCGCGAAGGGCGGAACCTGGCTCGCCATGGTCGGGGCCCTCTTCATGCTGGCGCGGGTCATCCACGCACTTGGCATGGACAACGTCAATCCTAACCCGCTGCGGATGATCGGCACGCTGGTGACGATGCTGGCCCAGCTCGGCCTCGCGGTCGTCGCGGTGCTGATCGCCCTCGGCAAATTCTGAGCGCCGCGCTCGGCTCAGCGGACGTGCGAGTACAATCACTTGCGCCGCGGAGTGGCCAATCTGGTCGCATAGGCTTTACTCACCTAGGTCAGTATGCTTGAGACATGCCGACCTAGGGAGGATGTGAAATGGACGTGGCGCTCAGCGAAGATCAACAAATGCTGCTGGACATGACGCGCCGTTTCGTCGGGGATCGATCTCCCATCGGCGCAGTGCGAAAACAGGCGGACACGGGGTCGAGCTTCGATCGGGCGGTTTGGAAGGAAGCCGCGCAACTCGGCTGGGTGGCGCTGTTCGTGCCCGAAGAGCACGGCGGCATCGCCGAAAGCTCGGACGGCGTCATCGATGCCGCGATCGTTGCCGAGGAGCTCGGCCGCGTCGTGTATTCGGGCCCGTTCATCTCCACCTGCGTGGCCGCCGCCGCGATCGCCAATGCCGGCACCCCGGCACAGCAGGCGCTTTGGCTCCCCCCGCTCGCGAACGGCGAAGCACTGGCCGCCTGGTGCTTCGCCGGGAAAAGCCCCATGGCAGGCGCAGAGCCCGGTGGCGTGCGCGCGGCGCGATCCGGCGATGGCTTCATGCTCGACGGCACGGCATGCTATGTCGAGGACGCCGCTATCGCTGACATCCTGCTGGTTACCGCGCAAAGCGATGACGGGATCATGCAGTTTTTGGTTCCTCTCGATGCTCAAGGTGTGGCCATCGCACCGCTGGCCGGGCTCGACCTCGGTCGCCGCATCGCCGACGTGCGCTTCGATGGCGTGGCACTGACCGCAGATGCCCTACTTGGTGAGCCGGGCGACGCGGCCGCGCAGGCGTTCGAGCGCCAATTGCAGATCACGCTTGCGCTGCAATGCGCCGAGACCGTGGGCGTAACCGACCGTGCCTTCGAATTCACGATGGAATGGGTGCGCGATCGTTACGCGTTCAATCGCCCCATCGGGTCATTCCAAGCCTTGAAGCACCGTCTCGCCGACCATATCACCCAGCTCGAAGGCGCGAAGGCGGCCGCTGCCCATGCGGCCCGCTCCGTTCAGACCGGGGCCCCCGACGCGGCGATCGCCGTAAGCGTGGCCAAGAGCCAGTGCGGTCGGTTCGCCACCGAGATCATTCGCGATTGTGTTCAGCTGCACGGTGGCATCGGACTGACCTGGGAGCACGACATCCATTTCTATCTGCGCCGCGCCGTTTCGAACGAAGCGCTGTTCGGCTCGCCTGCCGCCCATCATGAGCGGCTGTGCCGTCTCGCCGGACTCTGAAAGGAACCGCCATGCCGAACACCGCCGAAGCGCCCACCGCCGAACGCCACACGACCGAGCACCTCGACACCGAGGAACAACGCGCCTTTCGCCTCGAGGCACGCGAAGTCATGGCAGCTGGCCTGCCTCCGCGCATCCCCGGACAGTCGGCAAACTCCTTCGAAGACAAGGAACTCGTCGCTCTCGATCGGGCCAGCCAGCGGAAGCTCTACGAAGGCGGGCTCGGCGGCCTCGGCGGGATCATGGCTCCCAAAGAATACGGCGGCCTGGGGCTCGACAAACGGTTCGAGGATATCTTCATCGAGGAAGCCTACCCGTACCGCCTTCCTTGGCACTACGGCAACGCGCACAATGTCGTGATCCCATGCCTGCTGGCGCACGGCACCGAGGAACAGAAGAAGCGCCTGCTTCCCCGCATCTTCAGCGGCGAGGACATGTGGTGCCAGATGCTGTCCGAGCCCAGTGGCGGGTCCGACCTCGCCGGCGTCCTCACCCGCGCCGAAAAGCGAGGTGACACCTGGTATCTCAACGGCTCGAAAGTCTGGACAAGCGGCGGCGACGTATCCGACATGGCCCTGTGCCTTGCTCGGACCGATCCCACCGTACGCAAGCATGCGGGCCTGACCATGTTCCTGGTCAAGATGCGCCAGCCGGGAATGACCATCAATCCGATCAAGCTGGTGCGCGGGTCGACGGAGTTCTGCCAGGAATTCCTCGACGACGTCGAGGTGCCGGAAAGCGACGTGCTCGGAGGCGTGAACGACGGGTGGACTGTCGCGATGACCCAGCTGGCGGCCGAGCGCGCCGGCATGGGTCGTGGCTGGGCGATCGGCCTTCGCCAGGCGGCGCTTTCGCAATATGTCGAGTTGTCGCCGCAGTATGGCGAGATGGCGCGGGAATTGGGGCTAGCGCGGGACAGCTACGCGCGCCAGCTGATCGGCGAGGCATTCGTGCTCGACGCGGTCTACGACCTCACCGGCAAGCGCGTAAGCGCGGGCCTTCGCAACGGGGCACTGCCCCCTACCGTGGGGGCGGTCCACAGCCTGCTGTCCGCGCGCAGTTCGGTCAAACGGACCCAGCTGCTGTCGGCCCTCGCCGGCCCGGCGGGAGTCGCCTCCTCACCGGACCAGAGCGACGCCGTCAGCCGGATCGGTATCGACCGGGTGGTGACCCATCGCATCGGCGGGGGAACGCTTGAAACTCAGCTCAACCTTGTGGCGGAACGGCATCTCGGACTGCCGCGTGAGCCGGGCTCGGATCGCGACATCCCGTTCAACCAGCTGAAGCACAACCGCAGCGAAAAGCTGGCCTGATCTCTCGACCAGGCCAGCCTTGCGCAGGGCCGGCTCAGAATCGCGCGCGCACGCCGCCGAACAAAGCCCTGCGCTCGACCGGATAGAAGATCGCGCTGGCCTCGTTCGCGGGGGTCGCCGGGTTGTCGGCGACGTACCGGACCACCGCGCTGATATCGCCTGCCGCCTTCTTCGCCGCAAGGTTGCGGGCATCGAGGAAAAGGTCGATCCCATCGGCCACGCTGGCGCCGGCGGTGAAGCCGACAAGCGCGTAACCGTTCGTGCGCAAGGTGTTGGCGTAGTCCGCCCA
Organism: Novosphingobium sp.; assembly: GCA_035281095.1. GTDB lineage: Bacteria > Pseudomonadota > Alphaproteobacteria > Sphingomonadales > Sphingomonadaceae > Novosphingobium. The sequence goes on from DATEEP010000001.1 coordinate 34,213, forward strand.
GGCGCCCTGCGGCGCCCATTCCACGTTCGGCGCCAGATGCAGCCGGTCGGTTCCGAGACGCAGTTCCGCCCGATAGACGTGGCGCGGCGCCACCGGCAGCCGGTTGCAACCGTATTGCCCATCGTCGCGGAAACGGAAGTCGCTGTACTGGTAGACCTGCCTCAGCCGCAGCCATTCGGCCGGCTCGATCGAAAACCCGACTTCCACGCCCTGATGACGCGTTCGGCCGGCGTTGAACGTCGACGCGGGAATATCCGGCCCGACCGTGAACTGCAGCAGCTCGTGCTTCAGATCGGCGCGATAGAACGAGACGTCCCAGCTTGCCATTCCGATCTTGCCCCGCGATCCCACTTCGGCAGTCCAGGCGGTCTGCGCGCGCACCGGCACGAAGGTGCTGATCTGCGCGAGCTCGCCGAAGCCGGGGAATTCGGCGGACCGGCTGTAGTTCCCGTAGACCTGGATGTCGGGCGAAGGTTCGAACAGCACGCCGAACTTGGGAGAGAACTCGCTGAAGTCGGCCTTAGCGGCCACATCGCGCGCTCCGCCCGCCGCGCTGTTGAACAGTTCGTGCTGGCGCCGGAACCCATGGGCGTAGATGGCGCCCGCGATCAGGCTGAAGCCCTCGACGGGGTGAAAGCGGACTTCCCCGTAGAGGTTCGCGGTCCGCGCTTCCTGGTCGGCGTCGAAGGTCATCGCGCCGCGACGGCCCGCCACGTTCACGAAGCGCCGCGAGCGGACGTCGCCGAACCGCGCCTCGCTTCCGATCGTCGCCTCGAACGGACCGGTGCCCCAGCTGAGTCGCGCGAACATACCCCGGTCGAGCGAGCGCTGGTCGACCACCTGGAAGATCGGATGGAACAGCTGCTTGGCGTTGAGGAACACGCCGGCTTCCAGGCTCCCGCCATCGAACGTCAAAGTCGTGCGATTCTGCAGTCGCAGCGAATCGATGTCGCGGGCCTGATCGCCGACACTGTTGCCGGTGCGCGGCTTGGTCAGCACCGTGCGCAGCGGCAAGGCTCCGGGCAGTTTCTGATCGATGTCATTGACGCTGGCGTAAAAGCGCGTGCGCAGGTTCGTGGCAAGTTCCAGTCCGATATTGCCGTGAAAGCGCAAGGAGCGGCGCATGGCATGGTCCCGGTCTCCATCAGATCGGTCGGCACTGATCGCACCCCAGTAGTTGCCCGGGCCGGCGTTGCCGCCCATCGAGATCAGGCCTCTCGCCGTCTTGAAGCTGCCGGCGTCGCCGCGGAAGTAGAGGCCCTTCGCGTCGTTCCCGGTAGGCGTCACGCCGTTGATCGCCCCGCCCAGCGTTCCAGAACCCAAGCGCAGCGCATTTGCGCCGCGATAGACTTCGAGGTGATCGAAGAAGATCGGTTCAAGCTCCTGGAAATCGCCGTTATCGTCAGAGAGATTGATCGGGATGCCGTCCTGCAGCAATGTCAGGCCTCGCATGTGGAACCCGCGAGATAGCCCCGAACCGCGCACCGATATGCGGACTTCCTGGCCATAGCGTGGCTGGAGATAGACGCCCGGCGAAAACGCCAGCGCATCCCTCAGCGAAACGAGCGATTTGTCGGCATAATCGTCGTGCGTGACGACATCGGCTCCGCCAGGCGTCGCTTGCGCGCGCTCTTCGGCTTCGGAGGAGGCGGCACGGCCCGTGACGATGATCGTGCGGGCGCCCTGTTCTCCCTCATCGACATCTTCGGCATGAGCAGACGAGGCGATGGCGGCGAGCACAATGGCGGTGTAGGCGAAGATCGGCGAACGCAAGTTCGCACGCGACGTGCGTGAAACGATAGGCATTGAATGTCTCCGGCAAGGCCTGCCGCTTGGAAATATGCGGCCGGCCGGCGTGATGTTCGGGTTCTGGAACGTCAGGCCGGAAGGGGAGGTCCACGCTGAGGCGGCTGCAAGTAACGTGTGGCGAGAGGCCGGGCGGCGGTGACCGGCACGAAGCCGGCCACCATGATGAACACGATGGCCGCGGCAAGCAGCAGAAGATCGGCACCGCCCAACGACGCGAAGCCCAACGCGGAGAAGGCGCAGGCGGTCTTGGCATCGCCCTTTTCGCCCCGTTCGAGAGGATGTTCGGCCTTCAGCGGAAGCGCGATCGTGTGGGTAAGCTGCTTGCCTTGCGTATCGGCACAGACCTGAACCGTGATCGTCCGGGTTTCCTCGTGCCCGAGCATGTATCCACCCGGAACAAGCGCCTTCATGCCCAGCGCGACCACCAGCAGAAGCAGCGCCAAGCGCGGATGAGCCCGGAAAAAGAAGCGCAGGACGGACATTGCGGCGACCGCATAGCGCCATGCCTCGGCAATGTCAGCGACAAATCACTCCCGCCCGCTACTGCGGCCCGGCTTGCAAACATGCGTAGTGCCTAGCAAAGCGTCTCGACGCGAAGCATCGGGAGAACGAGCGTGGATCTGGAACTGAAAGGCAGGCGTGCGTTGGTTACGGGCAGCAGCTCGGGAATCGGCGCCGCCATCGCCGCCGAGCTCGCGGCCGAAGGCGTCAGCGTCGTGGTTCATGGGCGCGACCGGGAGCGCGCCGCGCTGACTGCCGCCGAAGTATCTCGGCATGGAGTGGAAGCCGCCATCGCGATCGGCGATCTGGCTACCGACGAGGGCGCGGCCGCCGTTGCGGAGGCTGCCACGGCGGCGTTCGACGGGATCGACATCCTGGTCAACAATGCCGGCGCGGTGCTGCAGATGAACGAGCCCGACTGGCTGAAGATAACGCTGGGGGAATGGTTCGATTCCTACAATCTCAACGTCGGTGCCGCGGTTCGGTTGAGCCAGCGGCTGTCCCCGGCGATGGTCGAACGCGGCTGGGGCAGGATCGTCAACATCTCCAGTGTGTCGGGGTCCGAGATGCGGGGGCGCCTGCTCGAATACGGGGCGGCGAAGTCCGCGCTCAACTCTTTTACCGTCAATCTGTCGAAAGCGCTGGGTCCGACAGGAGTCACGGTCAATTGCGTAATTCCCGGCACGATCATCACCCCGGCGATCGAGCGCTGGATCGACACGCTTTCCGAACAGCGCGGCTGGGCCGGCGACTTCGCCGAAAAGGAGCGCGCCTATGTCGAAGAGCGGGGTACCCAGGCGATACCGCGCCTTGGCCGCCCGCGCGAGATCGCCGTGGCCGTCGCGTGGCTGGCAAGCCCGCTATCGGCCTATACTACGGGCGCATTCCTCCGGGTGGAAGGAGGGCTGGCGACAACCATCGGCGCCTGAGCGCACCTAGCCGGCGATGCTCCTATCGCGGCACGACCCGCATCGGCAGCGCCCGCAGGGCATTGACGAACATCCCCTGAGCGCGGCGGGGCTCACCGTCGAGCTCCAACCGGACACCGCGCTTGTTCATCTCGTCGAACAGGATTTCGCCTTCCAGCCGCGCCAGGTGGTTGCCAAGGCAAAAGTGCGGCCCGCCGCCACCGAACGCGAGGTGGTTGCGGCGCTTGCGGGCGCCATCGAACCGGTGCGGATCCTCGAAGACACGGGGATCGCGATTACCCGCAGTATACCAGAGCAGAACCTTGTCGCCCTTGCCGATCGTCTTGCCGTGGAGCTCGACATCCTCTTTCGCCGTGCGCATCATGTGCATGATCGGCGAAGTGTGACGCAGCAGCTCATCGACAACCGGTCCCAGCGCCTCACGCGACGCACCTTCGACTTGCTGCCGCACATCCCCATCCCGCGCCATCATCACGAGGCTCTGAGCGAACAGCGTGTGAGTGGTCTCGAACCCGGCGTTCACCAGCGTGGCGGCAAGCTCGGTGAATTCCGACGGCGTGATCGGCACCCCCTCGTGCTCTGCGCCAAGCAGCTCGGTCACCATGTCGACCCCCGGTTCGCGGCGTTTTATCCCGCCAAGCTCGTTGAGGTAATCGCGCGTGTTCTGGAACCCCTGGGCGGAGCCCTCGAAGCCGATCGCCGGATCGAGCCTGCCGAAGAATTGGGTCGCCCAAGCGATGACTTGCGTCCGGTCTGGTTCCGGGACACCCATGATCGTACAGATGACCTGCCCGGGAAGTTCCGCGGCGATCACAGGGATGGCATCGAACGCCTGCCGCTCCTCAATCTCGTCGACGATCTTCACGCACAGGCCGCGTATCCATTCCTCGAACCGCGCGACGACCCGCGGCGAGAATGCCTTGGCGGCAAATGAACGCTGGCGTGCATGGCGGGGGGGATCATGCCAGACCAGGTTTTCGGCGCGGAGAGCCACCTCCTCGTCCGGCGTGGGGTATTGCACCCCCAGCGACGACGTGAACCGCGCGCAATCGGAACTGACGGCGCGGATGTCCGCGTGCCGGGTCAGCGACCAGGCCGTGCCGCCGTTGACCGGGTTGGGCTGGCCGTAGGCCGGGGCGACTTCGCGCAGGATATCGAAAACCGCATGCGGCGGCCCGTCCGCGAATGTCCCGGCATCCAGCAGATCGGGCGCGATTGTCGATGTTTCCATGGGCCTCTCCACCATGATAATATACACCTCTTGATAGTGGTATATTTCATCTATGCAATACGGAGTGCTCGGCTTGGCATTGGCCGCCGACGATCAATCGTGCGACGAAGCCGCTGGCGATGGTGGCGGCAACGTGTTTCCGGCTTTCAGCGCTTCCTGCTCCCGCGCCTTGAGATCGCGGTCGATGCGGTCCGACGTTTCCTCGATCTCCTTGCGCGCGGCATCATAGCGCTCGTCGAAATCGGGTTCCGCCTTGCAGGCGGTGACTACGGCCAGGACCGCCAGAACCACCGACCGCCACGCTTCCGCGCCCACACGCATCAGTAGTCCTTCTTGATCCGCACGTTCACGTTGCTCACGCCCGAACCTCCGGCTTGCGCCAGCGCCGACAGCCAGGACGTTATGCTGATCTCAAGTTGGGTGGCGGTGAAACCGCGCGTGTCGGTGATGAGCTCGACATAGATGTCGTCCGTCAGATACTGCCCGGCGGCCAGCGCCGTTCCCCGGCCGGTCGCATCGTCGGGGCCCAGGATGCGCAGACGGTCGATGCCCGTCGCCGAGCGCAGTTTGCCCAGCGGATTGAGCCCCCCGCCCGATCCGCGCAGGGAGTTCAGCGAACTCGCCAGTTGTACGGCCTGGATTGCCGAGAGGTTGGCGATTGAGCTGCCGAACAGGACGCGCGAAAGGATTTCGTCCTGTGGCAATCCGGGAACGCTGGTGAAGGTGATCTGCGGATCGGTCGCCCTGCCGCCGACGTTGACGTTGACGGTCACGTCCTCGATGTCCTCCGACGCGGCTATGCGGATCGTCGGGTCGATTATCCGTCCTCCGGTGAAAGAAACCCGCCCCTCGGTCAGCTCGAACGACTTACCCGCGAAGCCCAGCGTGCCGCGGATGAGCTCCACCTCCCCGGACAGGACCGGCGCGGCGCTGGTTCCGCCGACGGTAAGATCGGCGCTCCATTCCGACTCCAGGCCCATGCCGGAGACGTAGAGTTCCTCGGGTGCCTTCAAGTCGATGTCGAGCCGGATGAGGCTGAAGACGCTACCGACGCTCCGCACCGGCTCCTCTCCGGTAATGCGCTGGCGCCCACGCGGCGGCTTGAAGCGTACGCCGGTCAGTTGCGGGACTTGCGCCGCGCCTTCGCGGACGATCTGGTAGCGGGTCTCGGGCAGAACGAGATTGCCGGACAGCAAGGCGGTCTGGCCCGCCGTCTTGGTCAGCCGCAACTGGCCGGTGGCGCTGGCGGCCAGCGAACTGCTGCGAGCAAGCCGGGCGCGCTGCATCGTGACCGAGATATCCATCGGATAGCCCGCGTCGGCGGCGAGGCTCACATAGCCCGTGGCGCTGACGGTGCCGTTGCCCGCCGCGGCCTTGAGCGTCTCGATTTCCAGCCGGTTGCCGGTAAAGCGGCCGACCAGCGCCATCTTCGCCAGCCGCGTGCCATACGTCTGGTTCTCGTAGACCAGATCCTTGCCGCGTATCACGCCCTGGAGGCACGGCGCGGAAACGCGGCAGGAGAAGTCCGCGGCGACGCCCAGCGAACCGGTGAGGCTCTGGTCGGTCTGGCCGGCGAGCGAAAACAGCGTCGCCGCCGGCCCGTTGTAGCGGATACCGCCGCTCAGCGGCGCGCCCGATAGCCGCGTGGTCCACGATCCCGCGCCGGGCGACAGCGGCCGCAGCGATGCGACCATCCGGCCGATCACGCTGCCGCGCTGGCGGAACACCGCTCGGGCCTCGCCCCCGTCCGAAAGCAGCTTGCCGACAAACGCGATGTCGACCGGCTGGCTGACCGTGGCCGCCGTGGTCCGGGTGAAATTATTGAGTTGCAGCCGCGCATCGGCGCGCGGGAAAGCGGACGGGCTGGCCTGCGCGAAATCCAGGCTGCCAGTCGCGCTGCCACCGATTCCAAGGCCCGGACTGAAGGTGTTGAGCAGCGAAAGGTCAACGCCTTCCATGCGGCTCTGGACCTTGATGCCGTTGCCGTAGGCACCAGCGAGCTTGACGCTGCCGCCACCGACTTCGATCCGGCTGGGCAGCAGCTCGTAGCCGCTGGTCTTCGGTACGATCCGGGCCGGGCTCGCCGTCTTGAACGCGATCCCCCGCGCGCGGCCGTCGAGCATCACGCGCCACAGCCGGGGGGTGAGATCGGCATTCGCGGCCACGCGAAAAGGCGCTCCGGCGGTGCCTTCGACTAGTGCCTTAGCCGAGCCCCTCCCGCCCTGATAGTTGACCAGCCCGCGCGCCACAGCGATGCGGGCGGTGCCATAAGTAGTGTCAGCGATCTGCGCGTCGGCCACGATGTAGGGCTGGTTGTACAGCACCACTCGGCCGTCGATGATCGCCGATCCGATCGACAAGTTCGCGGGTCCCTGGAACACGGTGTCGTTGGCACGGATGTTGAAGTCCACCGCCTGATAGCGTCCCTGCGCCGCGAGTTGGAGGACGCCGCCCAGGCCGTTGCCGTTGGCCGTCAGACGCCCGGAGAAGGGCCCGGCACCGGTCTTACGCAAGGTGCCGGTGAATTCGACGCCCGACAGGTTTGCCCGGTTGATCTGGACGGTCAGCGTCTTACCGGCACCCAGCGTCACATCGGCCGAGAGCGGGCCGTAATCCGTGTCGCCGGTCAGATCCAGGCGATAGCCGCCCCGCGCGCCGGTGATGTTCGCCCGCAGATTGGCAAGGCCGATGCCGAGGTCGGGCCGATCGGCCGAGACATGGGCTCGAGGATTCGAGATCGTCCCCGCGACGCGCACCCCGATGCGGCCGTAGCGATCCGACACGCCGCTGGCATTGAGCGTGATCCGGCCATCGGGCGCGTAGCTGCCGCTACCGCCAACGACGCGCAAGTCCGGCGCTTCCAGCCGAAGGTTCGCAAAGCGGATTTCGCCGTCGGGCCCATAGCGCACGTCGCTCGACGCGGCGAAGTTGCCGCCTAGGTACTCCTGCAAACTGGGGTTGAGCAGCTTCGTCGAGCGGGCGCGCACCCGGCCTTCGAGCGCGAAACCCTTGCTTCCTGCGCTCCTGAGATCGATGTCGGTCTCTATGTTGAAAATGCCGACGCTCTCGATCCGGTAGTTGTCGATCCTGCCGTTGACCGCGCCGGTGTAGAGGCCCTTCTCCATGTCGGCGAGGAGGATGAGTTTGGCGTCGATCCGGTCCGATCGCATCCGCATGTTGTCGGAAAGGATACGCGGCCCGTCGATCGCCACGTCGCCGGCCAGCGTGACATTGGCGAGAGTTCCGCCGGCTACCGTATCCAACCCGGTGATCCGGGCGACGCTGGCCTTGACCGGAATCATGACGCGGTCCGCATCGACTGTCGCGTCGCCGCTCGCGGTGAACCGCTCGAGGCCCATGTCGTTCATCACAAGACGGTCGGCGTTGATCGCGTATTGCACACGCGGAGTGGCGAACGCGCCGTCCAGCGTCATTATCGCACGCAGCCCGCTGCCGGAGAGGTTCTCCGCCAGCGCCGAAGGCTTCAACAGCACGAAAGCGAGCTTGAACTGGTCGAAGGTGTTGTCGGAGAGATCGACGAGGCCGTTGGTGCCGAGCGTGAAGGCGTCGCTGTAGATGCGCCCGGTCACGTTCGCGGTGCGATCATCGAGCTTTGCCGTCAGATCGAGATTGGTGATTGGCCCCAGCAGGCTCGCGGTCGGGCCGGTCATCAGCCGGGCGACTTGCGTCGGCCCCTTGATGGTAAACGTACCGTCGCGCGCCTTAAGCGCCAGGTTCGCCAGCTCGCCGGTGCCGATATTGGACCGAAGCCAGCCGTTCCACGCCTTCCAGTCGCCCTTGCCCGAAACGTTCAGAAACAAAGGTTCGGTCAGTCCGCCCAGCGCCGCGATTACGCCGCCTTGGGGCGCGTTGAGCTTCAGGTCGATGTCGAGCCTGTTCGCTTCGGGCACCGCATCGATCATCAGCGCGATTCGGTCTCCGCCGGCCCTGTTCACCCCCGCCACGGTCCCGCCATTGAACGTGACTTGCGCCCTGCCGCTGGCGATATTCGCCTTGCCTTCGATCCGCGCGACTCTGACCTCGCCCGAGACCGGGGCCTCCGCAATGAAGTTGTCGATACGCAGCTTGCCGATGTCGATGTCGAGATCGGGCAGCAGCGGCGCGTCGCTCGGCGGCGTGGCGCGGAACGCGGGCACGCGGCGCAAGTTCATCCGCTGTGCGGTGGCCGATCGCACATCCACGTGGTTGCGGAGGAACTTGAAGGGTCGCCAGTCGACCTTGACTTCGGGCGAGAACAGGAACTCGCCGCGGGTATCCTTCACCGAAACGTGGCGCAGCACCATCTCGCCGTAGAGCGATCCGTCGATGCGGCCGACATCGATCCGCATGCCGTTTTCCATCTCGTATCCGGCGATCTGATCGGCGACGAAACGGCGGCCCGGCCCGGTATCCAGCAGCAGCACCGCAGCGACCGCCAGCAGCAACACACCGACGACGGCGATGCCGAGGTATTTGGCGACGTACCAGCCCCAGTGGCGCCCCTGTCGCACCTCAGGCCCTGCCCGCGGCTCGGGCTCTGCCACTGCCGGCGCAGGATCGATGGGAGGTTGCTCGGCGGCCATCAGAACGCCTGTCCTATCGAAACGTAGATGTTGATGCGGCCCTCACCCTTGCGGCGGCCGAGCGGCGTCGCGACGTCGAGCCGCACCGGCCCGAAGTTGGTGTAATAGCGCCCGCCCACGCCCACGCCATAGCGCAAGTCGGAGAATTGCGGGAACGTGTCCTCCCACGATTGACCGACATCGACGAAGCCGACGACGCCGAAGTTGCCGAAGCGATAGCGCACTTCGGCCGATCCCTCGGCCAGGCTGCGCCCGCCGATCGGGTCACCGTTCGGATCCTGCGGGCCGAGCTTCTGGTAGCCGAACCCGCGCACCGAGCCGCCGCCGCCGGCGTAGAACCGCCGCGAGGGCGCGATGTCGACGCGGTCGGCGCCTTGGATCGTGCCGAACCGGACGCGGCCCGCCAGGACCAGGCTGTCGCCGACAGGGTAATAGGCCGAACCGTCGATCCGGGCGCGGACGTAAGGATTGAATCCGTCCTCCAGCGAACCTTCGGGCTGGATCAGGGTTGTCAGGCGGAAACCTTTGGTGGGATTGAGTAAATCGTCGCTCAGGTCGAGGCCGACCTGGCCGGAAAGCCCGCCGATGAAGAACGTGCGCCGGTTGCGCTCGCCGCGGTCGAAATCGTAGTCCTTCTCCGCCGTCGCCAGCAATTCCGCGCCCACCGAATACGTCAGCTTCTTCTGCCAGATCGGTGTGGAATCGTACGATAGCCGCCCGGCGAGCCTTCCCGTGTACGCGCTATAGGCGTCGAAATCGCTATGCAACGCCTCTGCAACCAGCTCGAAAGTGCGGTCACGCTTGCCTGCGTTCGATCTGCGGAAAGTCACCCCGGCGCCCTGCTCCTGCGTGCCCGCGACCCCATGGACAATCAGCGCGCCTTCGGGCTTGAACAAGTTGCGGTGGGTCCAGCTCGCTTCCAGCCGGAAACCCTCGCCGGTGCCGTAGCCGGCCGTGCCCGCGATAGTTCGCGGCGGACCCGCGTCCTGCTCGACGTACATGGTGACGAACTCGGTCGCGTCTCCGGCGCCGGCGTCCTGCCCGGTCCTGCGCGGCTCGACCGAAACGGTGGAGAACAGGCCGGTGGCGACCAGCGCCTTCCTCAGATCGTCGACCTTGCGGCTGTCGTAGAGCTCGCCCCGATCGAACCGGGCGAGGACGTCGATGTGCTTGGCATCGAACGCGAGATCGCCGCCGGTGGCGATCTCGCCGAAGCGCGAGCGCGGGCCGACCGTCACCGGCAGGGTGTAGACGCCGTCGCCGGTGTCCTGGTCCAGGAGGATGTCGCGCTGGCCCACTTCGGCGAAGGGATAGCCGTTCTCCGGCAAGGCGATCGCCACTTGCGCCTCCGCGCCCTGCACCCGCTCCGCGACGATCGGCTCGCCCACCTTGAGCGCGAGGTTGTCCGCGATCAGCGCGGGCGGCACGGTGGGGTCCGCCTCCACCTTGATCTCGGCCAAGTTGTAGCGCTTGCCCGGAGAGACATCGATCACCGCCACCAGCGGCTGGCCGTTCTCGACCGCGGCGCGGTCGATCCGGGTGGTCACGTTCGGACTGTACCACCCTTCCGAAGCCAGGATGGTCTTGACCAGTTCGCTGTCTTCGGTGAGCCGGGCGGACACTTGCGCGACGTTAGCCGCCTTGCCGTCGCCGTCCTTGAGCGCCGACAGATCGTTGAATTCGCCACGCAGCCGCGACTTCGCTTCCTTGTCGGCATCCTCGATGCCGTTGAGCTGGACCGTGTAGGCGACGCGCATCTCTTCCGCGTCCGCCTCCGGCTCGGCGAACTCGACCGGCGTCACCTCGAACTCGCCGAGCGGCGGGAGCGGCTTGGTCAGTTCGGCGTCGCGGATCGGGGCGTCGCCGACTTCCTCGACCGTATCCTCGTCCGCCAGAGCCGGATCGCCGGCGGGAGGCGCCGCGCCTTCCCGCGGCTTGGCGTCGGACTGTTCGGTGGCGAGGCGCCGCTCGAACGCCTCGATCGATTCGAGCGGCGCGTCGATGTCCGTGCTTTCGGCGGGATCGAGCACCGGGATCGCGGAATTGAACTCCTCGTCGGAGATGATCGGCTCGACCACAGGCAATACCGCGTCGGGGGGCGGAGCGGGAACCGGGGCTCGTCCGGCCTTCAACGGTTCGGGGGTGCCGTGCTCGGTTGCGGGAGCGCTCTGAACCGGAGACTTCGCGCCGTGCTTTTCCGCTGCTTTCCCAAGGTCTTCGTCTATTGCCTGGCCAAGCGCGGGCGGCGCCAGCACCGCTAGCGCCGCAGACAGGATTCCGATGCCGATACCGCCACTGAGGGAACCCGTGCCCAGCTTGACCATTTGATTTGGCATACCCCCGCATTGATCGCCATGACGCGCCGAGGCCGAATGACTCCAGCTCCATCCGATACAGAATCGTCCTATCGCCTCGAAAGTTCCGGCGCGACTGCCGCCCGAGCCTTCGCGGCGAACATGACCGACAGCGAACACGGCGAGGTCGCCGCCGACAGCACCCCTTCATCGCCGAACTACGGGCCGGGAGCAACCGCAAAGTCACCGCTCGGTCTGCCGAAACGGGCATGGTTTCAGGTATTTAAGCGGGTATGGCTGATGACCGGGTTCCATGAGATCGCCCTGCTTTCGGCCGGTGTCGCCTTCTTCGCCTTCCTCGCGATCACGCCGCTCATCGCCTCGACCGTCATGATCTACGGATTGATCGGCGACGTCGAGATGGTGCGCAGCCAGATGGCGAGCGTGGTAAAGGTCGTTCCCGCCGATGCCGCCGGCGTGATCCAGGACCAGTTGCTGCGGATCGTCACCACCAGCGCCGGCGTCACCGGCCTGGCGCTCATCATCGCGCTGTTCTTCGCGATCTACGGGGCGATGCGGGCGGCGAGCGGCATGATCGCGGCGCTCAACATCATCAACGAGGAACACGAGACCCGCAACATCGTCTCGCTGACCCTGCGCGCCGCGGCACTGACCGTCGCCACCCTCGTCATCGCACTGACCGGCATCCTGAGCGGCGGCGTCTTCGCCTGGCTGCAGACCCAGACGAGCGTGTTCCTGGGTCCGATGACCGACTTCCTGTTCAAGGCCATCACCTGGACGGCGGCCATCCTGCTGGGCAGCGCAGGTTTCGCGCTCATCATGCGCTGGGGGCCGGACCGCCGCCCGGCCAAGTGGAAGTGGCTGGCGCCCGGATCGGTCCTGGCTACGTTGCTGTGGATTGCGGTGTCGTTCGGCTTCTCGCTCTACGTTGCCTACATCAGCGACTACAACGCCACTTACGGATCGCTGTCCGCCATTGTCGTGTTCCTCATGTGGCTGTTTCTGTCCGCTTACGGCGTGCTTCTGGGTGCGCTGCTCAATACCGAGATCGAGCGCCAGATCATCTGCGACACCACCGCCGGGCCCGACCGCCCCGTGGGCCAACGCGGCGCGGTCTTGGCGGACATGATCGACCAGCTGCCCGCCGACCTTGCCGGACTGGAAAAGCGGCGTCGGCGAAGGGCGCAGCGGATAGGACGCTGACCCGCGCGCCAGGTTTCTCTTGGCCCGTTTGCTTTTGCGCGCCCGTGCCCTATATAGGCCGTACTGCCCCGGCCATGCTGTCGCTATCCGCGATTTGCCATTGCCGGGGCTTGGCTTTTTCGGCCAATCTCGAATTCGTTCGCTGCAACAGGGAAGTGCTATGTCGCGTCGTCGCCAGATTTACGAGGGCAAGGCGAAAATCCTGTTCGAGGGTCCCGAGCCCGGCACCCTGATCCAGTATTTCAAGGATGATGCCACTGCGTTCAATGCGCAGAAGAAAGGCACGATCCAGGGCAAGGGCGTGATCAACAACCGCATCAGCGAGTATGTGTTCACCCGCCTCAACCATATCGGCGTCCCCAACCACTTCATTCGCCGTCTGAACATGCGAGAGCAGCTTGTTCGGCAGGTCGAGATTATTCCCATCGAGGTCGTGGTACGCAACGTCGCCGCCGGCTCGATCTCGAAGCGGCTCGGCATCCCGGAGGGCGACCCGCTGCCGCACACTCTGCTCGAATACTATTTCAAGGACGACGAGCTGGGCGACCCGATGATCGCCGAGGAGCACATCGCCTGTTTCGGCTGGGCCTCCAACGAGGAGATGCAGGATATCTCCGCCATGGCGATCCGGGTGAACGATTTCCTCTGCGGCATGTTCGCGGCGATCAACATTCGTCTCGTGGACTTCAAGCTGGAATTCGGCCGCATCTGGGACAACGACTATTCGCGCGTGATCCTGGCCGACGAGATCAGCCCTGACGGTTGCCGGTTGTGGGACATGACGACCGGCGAAAAGCTGGACAAGGACCGCTTCCGCCGCGACCTTGGCGGCGAGGAAGAAGCCTATCAGGAAGTCGCCCGGCGGCTCGGCCTGCTTCAGGAGGAGCCGGGGCCGAGCGAGGTGTTCGATCTGTCCAAGCATCGCAAGCTGCGGGGAAAATAGTTTGCGGGCCAGTGCCGGGGTTGTTTTTCTCTTCGCGCTGAGCCTCTCGGCCTGCGCGACACGCACCGAACCCCCGGCATCGGCCTCCATCCCCTCCGCCGAAGTCCGAAAGACCGCCGACTGGGCTTTCGAATACAGCGACGTTCCGGTCGATCCCGGCTTTCGCTTCGGCAAGCTCGCCAACGGCATGCGCTATGTCATGCGCAAGAATGCCCGGCCCGAGGGCACCGCCATCGTGCGCATGGAGATCGAGGCCGGTTCGCTCGACGAAGCCGAAAGCGAGCGCGGTTTCGCCCATTTCGTCGAGCACATGGCCTTCAACGGCAGCACGAACGTGCCGGAGGGCGAGATGGTGCGCCTGCTGGAGCGGGACGGGTTGGCGTTCGGCGCGGACACCAACGCCTCCACCGGCTTCGAGGGGACGACCTACAAGCTCGACTTGCCGCGCAACGATGCCAAGCTGCTCGACACCGCGCTGATGCTGATGCGCGAGACGGTGAGCGAGTTGACGATCTCTCCCGAGGCGGTGAACCGCGAGCGCGGCGTGGTCATGGCCGAGATGCGCGACCGCCAAGGCCATGCTTACCGCGAATCGCTCGACAGTACCGCGTTTCTCTATCCAGGTTCGCTCTATGCGCAGCGTTTCCCCATCGGCGTGTCGGAGACGGTCGGCACGGCGACGGCCGATGGCCTGCGCGCCTTCTGGAAGCGCGAATACGTGCCCCGGCACACCGTGCTGGCGGTGATCGGCGATTTCGATCCCGCGCAGGTCGAAGCGGCCATCGTCAAGCGCTTCGCCGACTGGCGGGGACCCCCCGCCGAAGCTCAGCCCGATGCCGGCCCGGTCGACGCCAAAGACGGCGGACGCACCGATATCCACCTTGATCCCGCCCTTCCCGAGCGCGTGATGGCCTCCCGCAACGGCGCCTGGCTCGACGAGCCGGACTCGATCGCGCAGCGGCAGGAAGAGCTGCTGCGCTCGATCGGCTATGCCATCGTCAATCGGCGGCTGGAACGCCTGTCGCGCAGTTCGAGGCCGCCGTTCCGGGGCGCGGGGTTCGGCACCGCCGACGTGTTCCTGACGGCGCGCTCCACCCGCCTCATCGTCGATACCGTCGACGGCAAATGGCGGGCCAGCCTTACCGCCGCGGCGCTCGAATATCGCCGCGCGCTGCGCTTCGGCTTCACCAAGGGAGAAATCGCCGAGCAGGTCGCGACACTGCGTACCGCCGCGCGAAATGGAGCGGCGGCCGCCGACACGCGCGTCAACGCGGCATTGGCCGGAGCGGTATGGGCCCTGATCCGCGAGGACACCGTGCCCGCGCACCCGGCCGGTGTGCTCGAAAGGTTCGAGGCGTTCGCTCCGCGCATCACCCCCAAGGCCGTCCTCGCCGCGCTGAAGCGCGAGGCGGTCGTGCTCGACAACCCCTTGCTGCGGTTCCGGGGCCGGGTTGCTCCGGAAGGCGGCGAGCTGGCGATCCGCGCCGCCTGGGACGAGGCGATGAAGGAGAAGCTGCGTCGAGGGGATGACGCCGCGGCCGCGCTATTCGGCTACACCGACTTCGGTCCCCCCGGCACGGTCGCGAGCGACACCCGCGAGCCGCTGCTCGGCATCCGCACGGTGCGCTTCGCCAATGGCGTCATGCTCAACCTCAAGCGGACCGGAATCGAGGCGGATCGCGTGTCTCTCAGTATGAGCGTGGACGGCGGCGCCATGCTCAACACGCGCGACAATCCGCTGGCGACCGAACTTGTCCCCTATCTGGACAATGGCGGGCTCGGCAAGCACAGCCTCGACCAGCTGCAGTCGATCCTGGCGGGACGGAACATCGACGTCGGGCTATCGGCGGCGGACGACGTGTTCGTCTCGCTGGCGCGGACCACGCCGGCCGATCTCGAGCTCCAGCTGCAAGTGCTGACGGCGTTCCTGACCGACCCCGGCTATCGGCCGGAAGGCGAGGTGCAATACCTCAACTCCATCAACAACTACTTCAAGACGCTGGGATCGAGCCCGCTGTCGGCGATGCGCGGCAAGATCGGCGCGATCCTCTCGGACCACGACCCGCGCTTTTCGCTGGGCGAGGTTGGGGACTACCGGAAGCTGCGCTTCGCCAAGCTGAAGGCGGACATCGCGGATCGGCTGGCAAACGGCGCGATCGAGATCGGCGTGGTCGGCGATATCGACGAGGACCAGGTCATCGCGCTGGTCGGCAAGACCTTGGGCGCGCTGCCGCGGCGCGAGTCGGTCTTCCGCGAGCACTCCGACCAGCCGCCGCGCAGCTTCACCGCCGATCGCGGCGCGCGCGTCGTCCGGCATACCGGTCCCAAGGACCAGGCGCTGCTGCGCTTCACCTGGCCGACCCGCGACGACGGTGATCCCATGGAAACGATTACCTTGGAACTGCTGGAACGCGTGGTCCGCATCGAGCTGACCGACAGCCTGCGCGAGGCGCTCGGCAAGGCCTATTCGCCCAGCGCCGCCAGCGTGCCATCGCGTGCCTGGAAGGGCTACGGGACGTTCGGCATCGCCGCTTCGGTCGATGTCGCCGACGTCGAAGAGACCCGTGCGGCCGTGCTCGATACGGTCAGGCGGACCGGAAACGAGCCCATCGCCGACGACGTGTTCCTGCGGGCGCGCCAGCCGCTGCTGGAGAACTATCACAACGCGCTGAAATCGAACGCCGGCTGGCTGGGTCTGGTCGACCGGGCGCAGTCGGAACCGGACCGGATCGAACGCTTCCAGAAAGCCAGCGAGCGAGCGCTTGCGCTGACCCCGGCGCATGTGCAGGCGATGGCCAAGCGCTATCTCGATCCCGCTCGCGCGGTGGAGATCACGGTGCTGCCCGAAGACGCAAGCCCCGCGGATGCCGCCGCCGTGGCGGCGCCAGCCGGTTGAGTTTCGAACCGAACCCCAACCGGCCGGCCATGCCGTTCACGATACGTTGTTTACCCGGCTGCCGACGCCGGTGCGATCGGCCCAATCCCTGATCAGTTCGTCGTAGACCGGGTTGCCGATCAGTTCGAGCTTCTCCGGGAAACGGTTGTCGCTGGTGACGCGGCCGGTCTCCAGCAGTTCCTTCGCCATCGCCATGTGGCCCTTGGCCGCCGCGACCCAGCCCCAGCCGGTCGACAGCGTGCAGATGGTGTCGGGCACATTGTATCCGATCGTGCACACCGGCACCGGCAGCGCGGCGACGAGCGCGGCATGCGCGTCCATCGACGCGAGCGGATATGTGATCACGTCGGCACCAGCGGCGGCATAGGCCTTGCCCCGCTCGATCGCGTTTTCCAGCGATCCTTCGCCGCCGCCGCCCATGCTGGGGAGGTAAAGCTCGTCGCAGCGGGCGATGATGACGAAGTCCGGATCGTTGACGCTGACCGCGCCCTTGCGGGCCGCTTCGATCCGCAGCTGCATCTCCTCGATGGTGCAAAGCCCGCCGGCGGAGGTCGAATGCTTCGGATTGCGCTCGTCCTCGACATGATAGCCCGCAACGCCCGCGCGCACGTACATCTGCGTCAGGCGGTAGGCGTCCGCCACCGTCTCGCCGAGGGTGTCCGCGTCGGACACCAGCGGGATGTCCATCACCGCGGCGATACGGCCAGCCTGCTCGATCTGCTCGATCTGCGAGTAGCAGCCGTTGTCGGGAATGGCATAATGGAACGCGCTGCACGCGTGGCCACCCAGGTAGGCGGCCTTGAAGCCGACATGCTCGAGGATGCGGCCGGTGATGGCGCTGAACGCCTCGCCCGCGATGAAGTGCTCACCCTTTTCGATGAGCGCGCGCAATTTCTGGCTGGGGGTCGGCATCCTTCGATCTCCTTGGTTGGTGGACGATGGCATGCGGACCGGCCGCATCCTTCACCCCGATTTAGACGGATTTCAAATTTGCGCGTTGGTGGCACGAATGGCGCATCGCTGGCAAGCGCCGGTTTATGGCTGCGTGACGCCCAGACCCTCGAGCACGGGGATCAGCCGATCGAAATGCCCGATCACCGCCGCCGCGCCCAGATCTTGCGGCGGCAGATCGTTGAACCCGAAGCTGACCGCCACGCAGGGAATGCCGGCCGCAATCGCCGCCCTGGTGTCGAAAGTGGTGTCGCCCACATAGGCCCCGCTGCCCCCGCCGCACCGGACGATCATCTCGACGAGGAGGTCGGGCTCCGGCTTGTTGCGGCCAGGTCCCAGCGAATCGCCACCGAGGATGCAGGCGAAATGTCGTGTGAGGTCCAGCGCGTCGAGGAGCAGCCGGGTGTAGCGCTCCAGTTTGTTGGTCACGACCGCGAGCTTGATGCCTCGCTCGGTCAGGCCGGCCAGCATCGCGTCTCCTCCGGGAAACAGCCGCGAATGGACCGCGATGTTGGCCTCGTAATGGTCGAGCAAATGGCGGTGCAGCTCGGCGACTTCCTCGTCCGGCAGAGGTCCGCCGGTCGCTTCGAGCGCGCGCAGCAGCATCAGCCGCGAACCGCCGCCGACGAGCGAGCGCACTTGAGCGATGGGGACGGCCGGCCGGTGGGCAAGACCCAGCGCGTGATTGACCGCCTCTCCCAGGTCCCGGTGCGTATCGACCAAGGTGCCATCGAGATCGAACCCGACTATGTCGAAAGGAATTTCATGCATGGTCCGGCCCGATGGCGCGGTCTTCTGGAAACCGCAAGAATTTGCTGGCAAAGGCAGTGCCATGACTACCGCTCCGACAGCTATCGTCGTCCTGGCCGCCGGCAAGGGCACCCGGATGAAAAGCGCGCTGCACAAAGTGCTGCACCCTATCGCCGGGCGTCCGATGCTCGATCACCTGCTCGAAGCCGCCGCCGAGCTGCGGCCTGAACGGCGAGTCGTGGTTGCGGGTCATGGCCGCGAGCAACTGGAAAAGGCGCTCGCGGACCGCGCAGCCATTGCCGTGCAGGAGCCGCAGTTGGGCACTGGCCATGCGGTCCAGCAGGCCGCGGCGGCCTTGACAGGCTTCGCGGGCGACGTGCTCATCCTTTACGGCGACGTGCCGTTCGTCCGGGCCTCGACGATGCGCGCCATGATCGAGCGGCTGCACGGAGCGGATGCGCCGGCCGTCGTCGTGCTGGGCTTCGAGCCCGACGACGCACTGCAATACGGCCGGGTCATCGCGCGCGGCGGCGTGATCGAGAAGATGGTCGAGCACAAGGACGCAACCGACCAGGAACGCGCGTGCCGCCTGTGCAATTCCGGCCTGATGGCGGTGCGCAGCGAAGACCTTTTCGCACTGCTCGACCGGGTCGGCAACGACAACGCGCAGCGCGAGTATTACCTCACCGACATCGTCAACATCGCCAATGCCGACGGGCGGACTTGCGCCGTCGTCGTCACGGACGATGCGGAGGAAGTCGCCGGGATCAACAGTCGCGGCGAACTGGCGCAGGCCGAGGCGGCGTGGCAGGCGCGGCGGCGCACGCAGGCAATGGCGGATGGGGCGACGCTGATAGCGCCGGAAACCGTGTGGTTCTCATGGGATACCGCGCTGGGCGCCGACGTTCTGATCGAGCCGAACGTGTTCTTCGGGCCGGGCGTAACCGTTGCCGACAACGTCACTGTCCGCGGCTTCTGCCATATCGAGGGTGCCACACTCGCGACGGGGGTCGAAGTCGGCCCATATGCAAGGCTGCGTCCCGGCGCGGTGCTGCAGCAGGACTCCAAGGTCGGCAACTTCGTCGAAATGAAGAAGGCGGTGCTTGGGCCCGGCGCCAAGGCCAATCACCTCACTTACCTGGGCGACGCCAAAGTCGGCGCGAACGCCAATATCGGCGCGGGGACGATCACCTGCAATTACGATGGCTACTTCAAGCACGAAACAGTGATCGGCGAGCGCGCCTTCATCGGTTCCAACAGCGCGCTCATCGCGCCGGTGCGGATCGGCGCGGACGCGATCGTCGCGGCGGGCAGCGCGGTCTCGCGCGACGTTGCCGCCGGCGAATTGCGGCTGGTGCGCGCCGAGCAACTGGTCAAGCCCGGCTGGGCCGACCGCTTCCACGACGCGATGAAGAAAAAGAAGGCCGACAAGGCCGACTGATCTCCCAACCACCCTGACCTACCGGAGAAGCCCATGTCCAGCAGTCCGTGGAACCATCACAGCCGCAGCGGTTCGGTAAGCGACGATATCGAGTTCGAGCTGCGGGGCGAGGAGCTCCAGTTCGTAGAGATCGAACTCGACCCCGGCGAAAGCGCGATCTCCGAGGCCGGCGCCATGGTGTGGAAGGATGCCAGCATCGAGATGACGACCGTGTTCGGCGACGGAAGCGGCGGCCAGGATCAGGGTTTCATGGGCAAGCTCCTGGGCGCGGGCAAGCGCGTCGTGACCGGTGAGAGTTTGTTCACCACCGTCTTCACCCATCAGGGCCAGGACAAGGCTCGCGTCGCCTTCGCCGCGCCGACACCCGGCCACATCCTGCCGATCAAGCTCGACCAAGTCGGCGGCCGGCTCATCTGCCAGAAGGACAGCTTCCTTGCCGCCGCGCGCGGCGTTTCCATCGGCATCCACTTCCAGCAGAAGGTCATGACCGGCTTGTTCGGTGGCGAAGGCTTCATCATGCAGAAGCTGGAGGGCGATGGCTGGGTCTTCGTGCAGATGGGCGGCACCGTGGTGGAACGTGAACTGGCGCCGGGCGAGGAACTGCATATCGATACCGGCTGTCTTGCCGCTTACACGCCGAGCGTGGATTTCGACCTTGTGCGCGCCGGCGGAATCAAGTCGATGATTTTCGGCGGCGAAGGCATGTTCTTCGCCCGCGTGCGCGGTCCGGGCAAAGTATGGATCCAGTCGCTGCCGTTCTCACGCCTTGCCGGGCGTATGCTGGCGGCGGCGGGCAGCCGTGGCGGGCAGAACCGGGGCGAAGGCTCGATCCTGGGCGGGCTTGGCGACCTGCTAGACGGGAACTGAGCCTCAGGGGTTGACGATATCATGATATGATATCATGATATCGTCATGACCCGCATCCTCGCCGATCTTCCTGATGATGACATCAAGTGGCTGGATCACGTGGCCGCCGCGCGTGGCAAGTCGCGTGCGTCGGTGCTGCGGGATGCCGTCGCCGCTTACAAAGCCGAGGTGCCCCAGGATGGGTTGGAGGCTGGTTTTGGGCTGTGGGCGCGGCACGGCATCGCCATCGATCCGCAAGAATACGACCGCCAGCGGCGAGCCGAATGGACGCGACCTTGGGACGACGATTATGACGAAGTTCGCGCGGAGTTTCCTGAATATTTCAACGATGAGGATGACCGGGAGCGGGCGCATTACCTCGCTCTAGCGAAGCGGGCCGCTGAAAGGCGCGGGAAAGGCGTCGCATGAGCGGCTACAGCTTGGATGCCAGCATCCTGATCGACGCGTTGCTGGACCACTCGCCGGCACAACGTGAATTGACTCGGATCGCGGAAAGCGGGGCACGGATGTGGATCAGCCGCATGGCATGGATAGAAGTCCTGTCGAAAGGCACGGACGCGGTCGTGAAGGACGCCCTCCTGTTCCTCGGCCGTTTCGGCCTGGACGAGATCGACGATGAAATTTCCCACCGGGCGGCGGCGCTGCGCCGGCAGCGGCGAGGACTTAAATCGCCCGACGCCATCATACTGGCCACCGCCATGGTTCGCGGACGGGTGCTGGTTACACGAAATACCAAGGATTTTCCGGCACGGATGCCAGGCATCCGTGTCCCCTACACTCTCTAGCGAAAGCGCCCTGCCCTCATGTGTGGAATCATCGGCATCGTCGGCAACGAACAAGTCGCGGCCCGGCTGGTCGACGGCCTCAAGCGCATGGAGTACCGGGGCTATGACAGCGCCGGGATCTGCACGGTGCACGACGGCCAGCTGGAGCGGCGCCGCGCCGAGGGCAAGCTCGCCAACCTCGTCGTGGAACTGGCGCGCAATCCGGCGGAAGGCCTGATCGGCATCGCCCATACGCGATGGGCGACACATGGAGCGCCTACCGCCGCCAACGCCCACCCTCACGCGACAGCGGAAGTCGCCATAGTCCACAATGGCATCATCGAGAACTTCCGCCAGTTGCGCGACGAACTGTCGGCGCGCGGCCGCGTGTTCGAGAGCGAGACCGACAGCGAAGTCGTCGCCCACCTCATCTCCGAGCAGGTCGAGGCCGGCGCGTCGCCACAGGACGCGGTCAAGGCCACCCTGCCCCGGCTGCGCGGAGCCTTCGCGCTCGCCATCGCCTTCCGCCGCCATCCCGATCTCCTGATCGGCGCGCGGCTCGGCTCTCCGCTGGTGATCGGTTACGGCGAGAACGAGACCTATCTCGGTTCCGATGCGCTGGCGCTGGCACCGCTCACGCAGAAGATCAGTTATCTGGAAGAAGGTGACTGGGTTGTCGTCACACGTGAAGGCGCCGAGATCCACGACAGCGAAAATCTCCCCGTAGACCGCCCCGTCACCACTTCCGGCGCATCGGCGGCGGCGATCGAAAAGGGTAACTACCGCCACTTCATGCAGAAGGAGATCTTCGAGCAGCCGACGGTGGTGGCCCAGACCCTGCGGAGCTATGTCCGCCAGGTCGACCAGTCGGTGGCTCTGCCCCAGATCGATTTCGACCTGTCGACAGTCTCGCGCATCACCATCGTCGCCTGTGGCACCAGCTTCTATGCGGCGATGGTGGCGAAATACTGGATCGAGCGCTTTGCCCGCCTGCCAGTCGACATCGATGTCGCCAGCGAGTTCCGCTATCGCGACCCGGTGCTGGAGCCCGGCGGCCTCGCGCTGTTCATCTCGCAGAGCGGCGAGACGGCCGATACCCTTGCGGCACTGCGCCATTGCAAGGCCGCCGGCCAGACGATCGCGGTCGTCGTCAACGTGCCGACCAGCTCGATGGCGCGCGAAGCCGATCTGCTCCTGCCCACGCATGCCGGGCCCGAGATCGGTGTCGCATCGACCAAGGCATTCACCTGCCAGCTCGCGGTGCTGGCCGCGCTCGCGACGCATCTCGCCGTCCGGCGCGGCATGATGGACCGCGCCGAAGAGAGCGAAGTCGTCCGTCATCTGATCGAAGTCCCCGCCGCGCTCAACGCCGCGCTCGGTTATGACGAGGCGATTTCATCAATGGCGCACCTGATCGCCCCGGCTCGCGACGTGCTCTATCTCGGCCGCGGGCCCGATTATGCCCTTGCGCTGGAAGGGGCGTTAAAACTCAAGGAAATCAGTTATATCCATGCGGAAGGTTATGCTTCGGGTGAAATGAAGCACGGCCCCATCGCCTTGATCGACGAAGGCGTGCCGGTCATCGTGCTGGCGCCGTCTGGCCCGCTGTTCGAGAAGACCGTGAGCAATATGCACGAAGTCAGCGCGCGCGGCGGCAAGGTCCTGCTCGTCTCCGATTGGGAAGGCATCGCCGAAGCCGGCGAGGACTGCATGGCCGTGATCGAGATGCCAAAGGTCCATCCACTGATCGCGCCGCTGGTCTATGCGGTGCCGGTGCAGCTGCTGGCCTATCATGTCGCCTGCGTCAAAGGCACCGACGTCGATCAGCCCCGCAATCTGGCAAAAAGCGTTACCGTGGAATAACCTTCAACCCTCGCAGTTTTACCGGGCGCTAACTTCTCCCCTTTAAGGCGGAGACGTGAGAGATCGCCGGAAACCGCTTTCGCCACTGCCAACGGAACTTCCGGTTCTCGCGGTGCTCGGCCTCGAAAATCCCGAGCATGGGGATTGGGAGCGGCTGCGCGGGCTGCAATACGGCAGCCTTGGACGGACCACCCGGGCGCGGCTCGTCATCCAGCTCTTTACCGGTCTTGCCACCGCAGCGATCTTCCTGCGCGAAGTTTCGCACGTTGCGCTCTTGTGCTGGCTCCTGGCGCTGGGGGCTTCGCTGTTTCACATATCTCGGGTCGACAGGCTGCTGTCCCAGGGCGACCGGCGCCGCCTCAGCCAGCGAGAAGCCAACGTCCAGGGGCTCAGCTCCACCATAAACGCGCTGGTGTGGGTCGTTCCCGTCGCGATATTCGGCTATATGGTCGATGGCGCCACCCAGCTGAAGATGTGGGCGGTGCTGGCGATGCTGATGTCGGCATCGGTCATCCTGCTTCCGGCGGTCCCGCTTTGCACGCTGCTGCTGACGGGCATCGTCGGCTCGACGGCGATGGTCTATTTCCTGTTCAACGCCTTGTTCGACATGGCGGTCATCTGCACCGCGTTCCTGTCGCTGCTGTTCGTCGGCGCGATCGACAATGCCCGGCGCTTTCTGATCACGCGCATCGCCGAGGCGGGAATGGTCGAGAAAAGCGAGGTCGTGTCGCTCCTGCTGCGCGAGTTTGAGGAAGGCGAAGCCGACTGGCTGTGGGAGATCGACGCCAACCGTCGGGTGCGGATGGTTTCGCCGCGTTTCGCCTTCGCGCTGGGCAAGACAGCGCGCGAGATCGAAGGCCAGTCGTTCCTCCAGTTGATCGCCGGCGAAAGCTGGGAAACCGGCGAATTCGACGGCACGCTTCGCTTGCTGGCGGAGCGGTTCAAGCGTCGCGAGAACTTCTCCAACCTGCTGGTGCGCGTCGCGATCGACGGGCAAGCACGGTGGTGGGAGCTGTCCGGCAAGCCCAGGCTGGACGAAGACGGGGTGTTCGAGGGTTTCCGCGGCGTCGGTTCGGACGTGACGGAGGCACGCGAGCATTCCGACAAGATCGCCTATCTCGCGCGCTACGATACGCTGACCGGCCTGCCCAACCGCCTGATGTTGACCGAAGCGCTGGGCGACGCGTTGAACTATGCCGACAAATGGCGAACCCGCTGCGCCTTCCTGATGATCGACCTCGATCGCTTCAAGGCGGTGAACGATACGCTAGGGCACCTGATCGGCGACCAGCTGCTCGCGCGCGTTTCCGAACGGCTCAAGGAGCAGGAGACCCAGAACGAGATATGCGGCCGCCTCGGTGGTGACGAGTTCGCCATCGTCGTGCGCGATGCGTCGAACCTGAACCACGTCAACGCGGTGGCGGATCGGGTCATCAAGCGCCTCTCCGAACCCTACGAAGTCGATCACCATACCCTTTTCGTTGGCGCGAGCATCGGGTCCGCGATCGGGCCGCGCGACGGTGCGACGGTCGAGACACTGATGCGCAACGCCGACCTGGCACTCTACCGTTCCAAGGACGAGGGAGGCGGCTCGCATTTCACTTACGAGCCCTCGCTCCACGCCCACGCGGAGGAACGGCGCCAGCTTGAACTATCCTTGCGTCACGCGATGGCGCGCGAAGAGTTCGTGCTGAACTACCAGCCGGTCGTCTCCGCCGACACGCAGGGCCTGATCGGCTTCGAAGCGCTTCTGCGGTGGAACAGCAAGGACCATGGCTCGGTCAGCCCGGCGAAGTTCATCCCCCTTGCGGAAGACACGCGACAGATCGTGCCGCTGGGACAGTGGGTGCTCGATCAGGCGTGCCTCCAGGCCCGGCAATGGCCCGACCATGTCCGGGTCGCGGTCAACGTCTCGGCCGAGCAACTGCTCGATCCGGGCTTCGCCGCCAGCGTCGTCGGCGCACTTTCCTCCAGCGGGCTTCCGCCCAGCCGGCTGGAGCTGGAAGTGACCGAAAGCATCTTCCTGCGCGATGCCGCCCTTGCCCGCGCCGCGCTGGAGCAGGTCATGGGCCTCGGCTGCGGCGTCGCGCTCGACGATTTCGGCACCGGCTATTCCTCGCTCGGCTACTTGCGCAAGCTCAGATTCTCGACGATCAAGGTCGACCGGACCTTCGTGCAGGGCGCGGCGACCGGCAACCGCGAGAGCCTGGCGATCATCCGCGCCGTCGTCGCGATGGCCGAGAGCCTGGAGATGACCACAACCGCCGAGGGCGTCGAGACCGAGCACGAACTCGCAACGATCCGCAAACTGGGCTGCGACAAGATCCAGGGCTTCCTGTTCGGCCGCCCGATGCTGGCCGAGGATACGATGAAACTGTTCCGCAACCGCGCCTACGGCACCGGGGCCACGGCCGCCTGAGTCACGTCAGGCGCCGACCAACCCCCGCACCGCGCTTTCGAATAGCGCCCGACCGTCCGACCCGCCATGCGCCGTCTCGATCGCGCGCTCGGGATGCGGCATCATGCCCAGCACGTTGCCAGCTTCGTTGAGCACGCCGGCGATCGCGCGGGCGGAACCGTTGATCTGGTCGAGATAGCGGAACACCACGCGGCCCTCGCCCTCGATCCGGTCGAGCGTATCATCGTCGGCGAAGTAGTTGCCGTCATGGTGCGCGACCGGAAAGGTCACTGTCTGACCCGCCTCGTAGCCGCCGGTGAACAGCGATTGGGCGTTCTCCACCCGCAGCGCGGCGTCGCGGCAAACGAAGCGGATGCCCGCGTTGCGCATCAGCGCGCCCGGCAGCAATCCGGCCTCGGTCAGTACCTGAAAGCCGTTGCATACGCCCAGCACCGGCACGCCGCGCCCGGCTGCCTCGATCACCGCACGCATCACTGGCGAACGCGCCGCCATCGCCCCCGAACGCAGATAATCGCCGTAAGAAAAGCCGCCCGGCAGCGCGATGAAGTCCAGCCGCTCGGGCAGCGTGGCGTCGCCATGCCAGACGCGGGCCACCGTCTCGCCCGAAATCTGCTCAAGCGCCGTGGCCATGTCCCGGTCGCAGTTGGAACCGGGGAAAGTGATGACGGCCGAGCGGAAGCCGCTCATCAGGCGACCCTTTCCACGCGATAGTTCTCGATCACCATGTTGGCGAGCAGCTTGCGGCACATCTCGTCGAGAGCCTCGTCCGTGACGGCGTCGGATACATCGAGCTCGATAAGCCGGCCGGCACGCACATCGTTGACGCCGTCGAACCCAAGGCCCTCCAGCGAATGCTGGATCGCGCGGCCTTGCGGATCGAGCACACCGGGCTTCAGACTGACGTACACCCTGACTTTCATGGACCGCGCACCTTCATTGGGTTGGTATTTCGCACCCGGGAATCGTGTTTCCGCCTATGGCCAGCCAAGGCCCGAACCGCAAGCCGTCCTTGCCCGCAACAAGCTGCTTTCCGATTGAACCGGGGCCAAAGCCGTGCCACTCGGCGGCATGACCATATCCTTTACCGATCAGGTGGCCATCGTAACCGGCGCCGGCAACGGCCTCGGACGATGTTACGCGCTCGACCTCGCGCGGCGGGGAGCCAAAGTCGTCGTCAACGATCTGGGCAGTTCGCGCCACGGAGCGGGCCACTCCGACGCCGCGCTTGCGGTCGTGGAGGAGATCGCCGCCGCCGGCGGAACCGCCATGGCGGACGGTTCCGACGTCACGGACGCCGAAGCGATGGCAGCGATGGTCGCGCGCGCGAAACAGGCGTGGGGCGGTGTCCATGTGCTGATCAACAACGCCGGAATCCTGCGCGACAAGACGTTCGTCAACATGGAGCCGGCGGACTTCGAGCTGGTGGTGCGCGTGCACCTTCTGGGCAGCGCGTTCGCCACCATGGCCGTCTGGGCCACCATGCGCGAGCAGAACTACGGACGAATCCTGATGACCAGCTCGTCTTCGGGACTGGGCGGCAACTTCGGGCAGGCGAACTATGGCGCCGCCAAGGCCGGGCTTGTCGGCCTCGCCAAGACGCTGACGCTCGAGGGCGCCAAGTACGACATCCGGGTCAACACCCTGGCCCCCACCGCAGGCACGCGGATGACCGAAGACATCTTCCCCGACGAGGCGTTCAGGGCCTTCGAACCGGAGCACGTATCCGCCGCGGCGCTGTTCCTGGTATCCCGCGATGCGCCCGGCAATGTCATCGTCGGGGCCGGCGGCGGGGTCTACCAGTCGCTGTGGGTGACGATGAACGAAGGCACGCTGTTGCCGGAACCGGACCGCACGCCCGAAGGCGTGGCTGCCGCCTGGTCCCGGATCAGCGACCGGTCGACGGACGCCCCCCTGATGAACGGGATGGACCAGTCGCAACAGGCGATGGAAATTCTGCAAAGGGCGAGCCGCGGATAGGTCCTGATCGGAGCCAGCTCCGGTTGCCTTCGGTCATCGTCGGGTTATTTTTCCTCCGGGGAACATGCTCATGGCAGAACTTGGTTTGTACGAAGGTCTGGCGCTTTTGCAGCGCCGGGCCGGCCGCGCGCGGGTTGCGATCTATGCTTTTGCGGCAACCTTTAGCCTGATGGCGGCGTGCGAAGCCGCCCGGGCGGCTGGAATAATCGACTTGGATGTGCCCGGCCCGGTCCTGCTGCCCGCCGTCGGCGTCTACTTGTCCAGCTCGGTGGCGTACCTGACGTCCGTCGTCTTCATAGCGATGTGGCTATACCGCGCCCATGCGAACCTTGTCGCCGCGGGAGTAGACGGGCTGGAATTTTCGCCGGGATGGTCGGTCGGCTGGTACTTCATCCCCATCGCCAATCTGTTCAAGCCCTTTCAGGCCATGCGCGAGCTGTGGACGAACAGCCACAACATCGCCGATGGCTTCGGGGCCGAGGCACCGCATCAGCTCTCGCTTTGGTGGGGCACCTTCATCGTCGGCAACATGCTGACCAACATGAGCAGCCGGTTCGACAATCGGGAGGGTGCCTCGGCGAACCAAGTGGGGGCTATGCTCGACCTCCTGGGAGCGCTGACGATCGTCGCCTGCTCGATCTTCCTGCTTCGCATCATCAGGGACGTGACCGGGGCGCAGCAGTCGATCGTGGGATTGAGCAAGACATTCGCCTGAAAGAGGCTGGCTACCCCTCCACGACCTTCAGCAGCCGCCGCTCCAACAGGGCGAGGACGCCGGCCACCTCGTGTCCGCGCTTGAGGACCTGGCCTGCCTCTCCGAACAGCGTCCACATGCCCTGCTTCCCTCGAAGCGCCGGCCGCTTTTCGATCCGGGCCTGCGGACGCTCGGCCGAGCGCCGGAAAGCGCAGAAGCTGGCGGCGTCTCTGTTGAAATCCATCGCATAGTCGCGCCACAGCCCGGCGGCGACCATGCGGCCGTAGAGATCGAGGATGCGCTGAAGTTCGAGGCGTTCGAAGCCGACCTGTGCCGATCCTGGGGCCGCGCCCTGTCGTGGAAACGCGACGATGTTGGCGCCCGAACTGCCAGTCGCCCCGCCTGCTGCCATGCCGGTCAGCTGCTCCGGCAGGCGGTTGGGCCAGATCGGGCGATCTCATCCCGTTCAGTTTCGGCATGCCCCGCCAAAAGCGCGGCGACTTGCGCGCGCAGCGCGGCGACTTCCCGCTCAAGGTCTTCGACCCGCTGGACGCCGGGTTCGCACGGCTCCTTGCAGGGCGTGCCGTAGGGAATGAAGTCCTTGGCCCAGGTCTCGGCCGCGACCAGGGTGGAGCGAGCCTTGACTCCGACCATCGTCGCGCCTTCGGGCACGTCGTCGGTCACGACCGCATTGGCGCCGATCCGCGAGCGCGAGCCGACAATGATCGGGCCCAGGATCTGCGCGCCCGAACCGACGATCACATTGTCGCACAGCGTGGGATGACGCTTGCCGCCTTTGCCGTTGGTCGGATTGGTCCCGCCCAGCGTCACGCAAGGGTAGATCGTGACGTTGTCGCCGATCTCCGCGGTTTCACCGATGGTCACGAAGCCATGGTCGACGAAGAAGTTCTTGCCGATCTTCGCACCCGGATGGATGTCGATCGCGGTGAATGCCCGGGACAAGTGATTGACCGCGCGGGCCAGGAAGAACCACTGCCCTTTGTAAAGCCGATGGGCGATCTTGTGCCAGAACAGCGCCCATACGCCGGGGTAGAGCAGCAGCTCCGCGCGCGAACGGGGCGCCGGGTCACGCGCGGCGATGGAATCCAGGTACCGGGCAAGATCTGCGAACATCGCATGATTCTCCCATCAAAATCCCCGCAGCGCAAGCGCGGCGGTCAAATCCCGCCGGTCTCGCCCCCGGCATCGGCTCCGACCTCACGCAACGCATCGCGCCAGATCGCCAGCGTCGGCGGCTGCTTGCGCTCAAGGCTCAGCCGGTCGATCGCCGCGACGAGGTTCTCGGCGCCCATGTGGCTTCTCTCGCACCGTGGTACAAGATAGCCGGTTGCGGAATCGTCAAGAACCAGTCCCCGCACCTCGGCGTGGAGCGCGATGAGTTCGCCCAGCATCGCGTCATCGGGCGCACCCACGGTGAGCCGCATCGCTGCTCCCAGGCGCGAGGCCAGGTCGGGCAAGCGCACCTTCCAGTCGCTTTCGTTGGCCCTGCTGACCAGCAGCAGCGGGCGCTTGTCCTCCTGCGCGCCGTTCCAGCGATGGAACAGCGCGCTCTCGTCGATCGTGTCGGCATCGTCGACAGCGCCGCCTTTCCCGCTTTCGACGAACCACCGCGCCAGCAGCGACTTTCCCGATCGCGGGGGCCCGAACAGGATCGCGGTGCCGAAGGGCCAGTTCGCCGCTTCCTCCATCGCATCGAGCACGGCCGCGTTGGCGCTGCCGACGACGATGCGCGACGCAATCGCCCCCTCGTCGGGAAGCAGCGGAAGAGCGATCTGCTTCATATCGGCCGGTTAGCGACTGATCCGCAACGCATTGGCGCCGACGGCCACCTGCCAGCCCTGCGCCCGTAGCGCCGCCGCCAGCGAGTCCAGGCTGCCGGTCACCGTCACCCGCATCACCGAAGTCCCGCCGATCGCCAGGCTGGTCGTCGCCGCGCCCTGCACGCCGGAGGCGTTGCGCACGGCGGCCAGCGCGCTGTCGACCGCTGCTGCATCGGGCGTGGCGAATTGCACCGTATACGTCGCCACGGTGGCGGACGTGGACGCGGTAGCAGCGGGCAGGCTTGAGGGGGCGGCGCTGGCCACCGAATCCGGCGCATCGGCTATCATCGGCGCAAGCTTCGAGGCGAGCTGGGCCAGCATCGCGTCGAGCGCATGCTGCTCGGCCATCAGGCTGGGATCGGGCTGGAGCATGCCGTCCGCCAGCGCCCGCTGATAGATTCCATCGATCCGCACCAAAGCCTTGTCGAGCATCGCCGGCACTTCGTTGTCGTTGCGAGCGGTCAGCGTGAAGCTTTCGATGAAAGTGTTATCGGGGCCGTAGCGCGCTGTGAACGTGCCCCTGACCGGGCCGCCGGGCCATTGCCGGTCGAGCCGGGCGACCGGGACCACCACGTCAGCGGCATTGAACTGGTCGAGCACGTTGCGCCACCAGATGCGGCTGCGCCGTCCCGGCTGCCCGGCGTTGAGGATCAACGATTCGCCGCCCGCGCCGGTCGGCCGGATATAGTCGACGCGGCTGGCGGAGGTCTGGAAATTTGCCCAGGCGCGCTGCCAGGGCCCGCGCACCTCGAACACCTGCCGCGCTCCGCCCGAATAGAGCACCGGGATCACCAGCATCGGAGCGGACCGGGCCGCCAGGCCGCCGTCCGCCGCGCCAACGAACTGCCCCGCCCTTGTCCGATCGAAGATCACGCCCAGCCGCGCGACGTAGCGGCGAGGCCCGACCTGTTCGTGCTCGATGACGATCGCCGAAACCATCGAATCGAGCTGTGCATCGCTGATCTTGGGTCCGTGGATCTTCTCCCAAGCCTTGCGCTGCGCCACTTTCCATCCTTCGGTGCGCGCTTCGTCGGCGGTATCGGCGCTGACATTGACGACGATGCCGGTGACGTGGATGTCCTGCGAGCTAGCAACGGGCGCGATCCCGCGCTCTCCCTCTATCTGCGCTATCAGCCGCTGCGCACCGATCGCGGCCAGCAGCGCGAGCGATCCGCCAGCCAACACAAGCTTCGCGCGACGACCCAATCGCAGCCTGCCGAAGGAGCCTCGGAGGGCCTGGATGTCGATTGCGTGCGTCATTGGGTGATCGGCGCGCCTTTTGCCCAATGGGCCATGGAAATCCAAGCGGTAAAAGGCTAACCGCTGCGCGATGTCAGACAATCCTCGCCCCAACCGCTATACCTATGAGCATTCCGGCGTCTCTATCGCCGCCGGCAACGCGCTGGTCAAAGCCATCGGACCGCTCGCGAAATCGACCGCCCGACCCGGCGCCGACGCCGAACTCGGCGGGTTCGGCGGCTTCTTCGATCCACGCGCTGCGGGATACAAGGACCCGCTGCTCGTCGCCGCCAACGACGGTGTCGGCACCAAGGTCAAGCTCGCCATCGATCATGACCGTCACGATGCGATCGGCATCGATCTGGTCGCGATGTGCGTCAACGACCTTGTCGTGCAGGGCGCGGAGCCGCTGTTCTTTCTTGACTATTTCGCCACCGGCAAGCTGGACAACGGCGTGGCCGAGCGGGTGGTGGCCGGTATCGCCGAGGGCTGCAAGATCGCCGGCTGCGCGCTGATCGGCGGGGAAACGGCGGAAATGCCGGGAATGTACCAGCCGGGCGACTACGACCTTGCCGGCTTCTGCGTCGGCGCGGTCGAACGCGGCGAGCAGCTGACCGGAGACAGGGTCTCGGACGGCGATGTGCTGCTGGGTCTTGCCTCGTCGGGCGTGCACTCCAACGGCTACTCGCTGGTGCGTCGCCTCGCCGCCGACAAGGGCTGGAAGCTCGACCGCCCGGCGTTGTTCGATGCCGACCGCCTGTTGATCGACCACCTGATCAAACCGACCCGCATTTACGTGAAGAGCCTGCTGCCGCTGATTCGCGACGGGAAGATCAACGCCCTCGCCCACATCACCGGCGGCGGCTTGCTTGAGAACGTGCCGCGCATCCTGCCGCGCGGTCTGCACGCGCACATCGCCGCCGACGCGTGGGAGCAACCGCGGCTGATGGCGTTCCTGCAGGCGCAGGGCAACATCGAGGCAGAAGAAATGGCGCGCACGTTCAACTGCGGTGTCGGCATGGTGCTCGCCGTCGATCCGGCGGACGCCGCCGAAGTTGCGGAAGCTCTTGGCCAAGCCGGCGAAACCGTGTTCCGCATCGGCGAGATTCGCTCGGGCGAGCGCGGCTGCACTGTCTCGGGCAGCGCGGAGGCGTGGTCGGCTCGCCAAGCCTGGAAAGCGACCCATCTTGGCTGAACGCGCCAAAGTCGCGGTGCTGATCTCCGGCGGCGGCACCAACATGGCCGCCCTGCTCTATGCCAGCCGCGCCGAAGACTGTCCTTACGAGATCGCGCTGGTCGCCAGCAACAAGGCCGATGCCGGCGGTTTGCGGCTCGCCGAGGCCGAGGGCGTGCCGACCTTCTCCCACTCACACAGCGGAATGACTCGCGAGGATCATGACCGGATCATGCACCAGGCAATCGTCGCGAGCGGCGCGGAATACGTCGCGCTGGCCGGATATATGCGCATCCTGACGCCCGGGTTCGTGGCGAAGTGGGAGGGACGGATGCTCAACGTCCATCCGTCGCTGCTGCCGAAATACCGGGGCCTTCACACGCACGATCAGGCGATTGCGGCAGGGGATCCGCACGCGGGCGTCACCGTCCATCTCGTCACCGCCGAACTGGACGACGGTCCGATCCTTGGCCAGACCAGGGTCGCGATCCTGCCGGGGGACACGGCCGAGACGCTCGCCGCGCGGGTCCTTATAGCCGAGCATCAGCTTTATTCGCGCTGCCTGACGCGGCTGGTGACGCAGGCGACCGATCCGGAATACCTCGTTGCGCGCGTGCGCGAACGTGCCTTGCTGCTGCCGGAGGCGGACGAGGTCGCCTCGCACGGCATGCCCTGCTTCGGCATCGTGAAAGGCAAGAAGTTCGCCTACGTCTCGATGAACCACCACGGCGACGGCAGGACGGCGTTGCTGGTCAAGATCAGCGGCCCGGACGAGCAGGCGATGTTGATCGAGCAGGATGGGAGGCGGTATTACCGCCCGGCATACTTCGGCGACGGCTGGATCGGTGTCCGCCTCGACCTTGGCGATACGGACTGGGACGCCGTGGCCGAGTGGCTTGCAAGGAGTTGGCGCGCGGTTGCTCCCAAGCGGCTGACCATGCTGATGGACGCGGCCGACGCCTTTTAAAGTGTTTCGAGGCAGGTGGAATCACCTGCCTCGAAACACTTTAACAAACGCAAAAGGCCGCCGGATCGCTCCGACGGCCTTTTGCGTTCTCTCGGTCAGAGGATCAGCCGACGATTTCGTCGGGCTTGAAGAAGAAGTCGATCTCGATCCTGGCGTTCTCGTCGCTGTCCGAACCGTGGACCGAATTCGCCTCGATGCTTTCGGCGAAAGTCTTGCGGATCGTGCCTTCGGCGGCATCGGCGGGGTTGGTGGCGCCCATCACGTCGCGGTTGCGCTTCACGGCATCCTCGCCCTCGAGGACCTGCACCACGACCGGGCCGGACGTCATGAACTCGACCAGTTCACCGAAGAACGAACGCTCCTTGTGCACCGCATAAAAGCCCTCGGCCTGCTCTTGCGAAAGGCGGATGCGCTTGGAGGCGATGACGCGCAGGCCGGCGTCTTCCAGCTTCTGCGTGACCGCGCCGGTCAGGTTGCGGCGGGTGGCGTCGGGCTTGATGATCGAAAAGGTGCGGGTGACCGCCATGGATCCTGTTCCTTGCGATGTTGTATGTCGGAAAGTCGCGCGCCCCTAGCCGGGATAGCCGCGCTTCGCAACCCGCGGGGTCGCTACGGACCTTCGCGCCACTTGCCTTGCTCGCGCTTCCAGAAACGCCGTTCCACGCCGTCTCGCGTGCCCAGCATCCGCCAGCAATCGCGCGCCGCCTGCAATGTGCCGTCGTCGAACACGAAGAAGGTCCGCGCAAAGCCGGGGTCCGCTTCGCGCCAGAGCCCATCGGCGATCGCCATGAACCGCGCACCGTTCCGGGCGGCGGTATCGCCCGACAGCAGGATCGGCTGATGCGCCTCGTGCTCCGCGCCGGCAAGGCCATTGGCCAGGAAGCTGTCCGGCGAATGAGACCAGAGCGCCTCGGCAATGCGGCCGAGTTGTTCGGAATCGGCAGAGACGATCAGCAGCCGCTCCCCGGCGTTGAGAGTATTGCGCGCGATCGGCGGCAATGCCGATTCGGCCCGGTCGCCCGTGCCGAGCTGATAGAAGTCGACGCGGACTTCGGCCATCAGCTTTCGAAGTTGTCGCGCACGAGACGGTCGAGCAGCCGCACGCCGAAGCCGGTCGCGCCCTTGTCCCAGGTCGCGCCCGGCTTGTCGGCCCAGACCATGCCGGCGATGTCGAGATGCGCCCAGGGCGTACCATTTTCGATGAAGCGCTGGAGGAACTGCGCCGCGGTGATGGAGCCGCCGAAGCGCGGACCCACGTTCTTCATGTCCGCGATCGAGCTGTCGATCAGCTTGTCGTAGCCCGAGCCCAGCGGGAACCGCCAGAGCTTGTCGCCCGTCGCGTTGCCCGCCGCGTCGAGCTTGGCGGCAAGCGCGTCGTCATTGGCGAACAGGCCGGCATATTCGGTGCCCAGCGAAACGATGATGGCGCCGGTCAGGGTAGCGAGGTTGACGATCGTCGCGGGATCGTACTCTCGCTGCGCGAATGTCAGCACGTCGCACAGCACCAGCCGCCCTTCGGCATCGGTGTTGATGACCTCGATCGTCTGGCCGGACATCGAGGCGACGACATCGCCCGGACGTTGGGCATTGCCGTCCGGCATGTTCTCGACAAGGCCGCACAGGCCGACGACATGCGCCTTCGCCTTGCGCAGCGCCAGCGTCAGCATCGCGCCTGCGACCGCGCCGGCGCCGCCCATGTCCCACTTCATGTCTTCCATACCGGCGGCCGGCTTGATCGAGATGCCGCCGGTATCGAACGTCACGCCCTTGCCGACGAGCGCGAGCGGCTTGGCGGCGCTTTCGCTGCCTTTCCATTCCATCACCAGCACGCGAGCGGGCCTGGCCGACCCTTGCGCGACCCCGAGCAGCGCCCCCATGCCGAGCTGCTTGAGTTCATGCTCGTCCAGCACGCGGATCATGATCCCGGTGCCTTCCATCCGGGCGCGGCAGCGTTCCACGAAGCTCTCGGGATAGATGATGTTGGCGGGTTCGGCCACCAGTTCGCGGGTGAACTCGACCCCCTGTGCGACGGCCACCGCCTCGTCCCATTCGCCCTGAGCACCGTCGGGCGCGCCGATCACGGAGATCTCGGCGAGCGAGACCTTCGCATCGTCGGCAAGCTTGGTGCGGTAGATATCGTAGCCCCAGGCGCGCAGCCGCACGCCCAGCAACAGCGCGGCCGTATCCGAAGCGGACAGTCCGCTGCCGGTCAGGTCGATCGTCAGCGCCTTTTCGCCCGAGCGCACGAACCGTGCGGTGATCCCCGCGCCCGCCTTCTCTAGGGCCGACAACCGATCGTTCGCGGCGGGCCGGCCGATCCCGGCCAGGACGACCCGGACCACCTGTCCGCCCCGCTCCACGAAGCCTTCGAACAACTGGCCAGGCTTGCCGGAGAAGCGCGAAGCCTTTGCCCCTTCGGCCAGCAGAGGCTCCAGATCGGCGGGAATGGCATCCTCGTTCACCACTCTGACGATCAGTTTCG
The DNA here is from genome assembly GCA_035281095.1 of Novosphingobium sp. GTDB lineage: Bacteria > Pseudomonadota > Alphaproteobacteria > Sphingomonadales > Sphingomonadaceae > Novosphingobium. Next base: position 70,052 of record DATEEP010000001.1, read on the forward strand.
CGGCCAGACTTGTCGGTGCATCAAGGAACTGGATTTGCATGAATTCTCCCGAGATCGCGCCAATTTGCGGCCGACGGCGCAACGGCTCATTGCAGTTAGTCGCGGCCGATGCGATAGGCAAGCCATGCCCCCCGCCTCGCCGATACCGCTGCAAGCCCTGATCTGCCGCTTGCGCCCGATAGGTTTGATGGCGCTGGCGGCGGCGCTGGCGGCGTCCGATCCCTGGAGTGGCGCGCTGGCGCAGGAAGCCGATGCGGCAGCCCAGCAGCCGGCCCCCGCGAAGGCGGAGGAACGGATAGCGTTCGAGGCGGACACGCTCGAATATGCCGAAGGGACCGAGACCGTCACCGCCAGCGGGAAAGTCGTCCTGCGGCGTCAGTCGCAATCGGTCCGTGCCGATACCGTCACCTGGAACCGGGCGAGCGGACAGATCGTGGCGACGGGCAACGTGCGGCTGGTGGACGAAGACGGCAACCAGCTCTTCACCGATCGGGTCGAACTGACCGACGAGCTGAAGACCGGAGCGATGGAGAACTTGCTCCTCGTCATGCGCGAGGGCGGCCGGCTGGCCGCCCAATCCGGGCAACGCACGGCCGACGGCAAGGTCCTGCTCGAGCGCGCGGCCTATTCGGCCTGCGAGATCGAGGACGCCGCCGGTTGTCCGAAGGAGCCAAGCTGGCGCATCACGGCGCGCCACGTGGTCTACGATGCCGAGGCGAACAAAGTGCGGTTCAGCGGCGCGCGCATCGAATTGTTCGGCGCGATCAAACTGCCGCTGCCGGTGCTGGCGCTGAGAACGGACGGCAAGGCGGAATCGGGCCTGCTCATTCCGGATTTCCGCTTCACCCCATCCAATGGCGTCGAAATCAGCGATTCGTGGTACTGGCGCATCGCGGAGAACCGCGACCTCACGGCCACCGCCTATGTCTATACCAAGGCGCCGCCGATGGCCTCGCTCCAGTACCGCGCGCTGACCGACAAGGGCGCGTACCAGATCACCGGCTATGCGACCTCGAGCCGGCGTATCCCGATTGCGGGCACGACCCCTTCGATACAGCGCGACTTTCGCGGCTATCTCTTCGCCAACGGCCAGTTCCAGCTTTCGCCGCACTGGACGGTCAGGGGCTCGGTCCGCCGGACGACCGACCGCACTTTCCTGCGCCGCTACGACATCAGCCGCGACGACCGGCTGCGCTCGATGGTCGAGCTGGAGCGCATCGGCCCCCACAGCTATTTCTCTCTGGCCGGCTGGGCGACGCAGACGATGCGGGTGGGCGACGATCAGGGCCAGGTTCCTGTCGCCCTACCCGTGGTCGACTACCGGCACCGCCTGCGCGATCCGCTGCTTGGCGGGCAGTTGGAATTCCAGCTCAATTCGCTGGCGATCACGCGCACGCGGGGGCAGGATACGCAGCGCGCCTTCGCGCGCGCGCAGTGGAGTCTCAGCCGCCTGACCGGCATGGGGCAGGAAGTCACCCTGACCGGACTGGTGCGCGCGGACGTCTATCATTCGGACGAGAACGCGCTGACAGCGACCGCGATCTATCGCGGCAATCCGGGATGGGAGCATCGCGGCGTCGCGCTCGGTGCGGTCGACGTGAAATGGCCGTTCGTCGGCAACATGTTCGGCGGCACGCAAGTGCTGACGCCGCGCATCCAACTGGTCGCCAGCCCCTCGATCCGCAACCTCAACGTGCCCAACGAGGATGCCCGCGCGATCGACCTGGAAGACAGCAACCTGTTCGCGCTCAACCGGTTCCCCGGTTACGACCGGATCGAGGACGGGCTGCGGTTCACTTATGGCCTGGACTGGCAACTCGACATCCCCCGATGGAGGATCAAGACCACCATCGGCCAATCGGTGCGTCTCAGCGATCAGGACACCGTGCTCCCGGATGGGACCGGCCTGTCCAACAAGACATCCGACATCGTCGGCCGCACCGAGGTGCGCTATCGAAACCTGATCGGCCTCGTGCACCGCTTCCGCCTCGACAAGGACAACTTCGCGGTCCGGCGCAACGAGTTCAACGCGGTCGTCGGCGACCGGCGGACTTATGCCGAGATCGGCTACGTCAAGCTGAACCGCGACATCGCCGACGGCATCGAGGACTTGCAGGATCGTGAGGAAGCGCGGGTCGCCGGCCGGATCGCCTTCGCGCGTTACTGGTCGGTGTTCGGGTCCGCGGTGGTCAACCTGACCGATCGCAAGGAGGACCCGACGCTGGGCTCGGACGGATTCCAGCCGCTGCGCACCCGGCTCGGCGTCGCCTACGAGGACGATTGCCTGGAACTCGCGGTCACCTGGCGGCGCGACTACGAGGCGACCGGCGACGCGCGGCGCGGCGATTCGTTCCAGCTGCAATTCGCGCTGCGCAATCTCGGGTTCCGGTAATCCACATCACTCGCGATGCCGGGGGCGGCGAAGTTGGCAGAAACCGGCAAAGCCGCTATCGAGCACGCTCAGTCTGGGTTAATCGCCGGAAACGCACTGATCGCCGCGAGAAAATGGCGACCTTGAACGGCTAGCGACGGGATTCTGAATACGGTGAAAACGATAAATCGGACCATCCTCCTCCTTTCGCTGGCCGGCGCGACCCTTGCGGGAGGCCTTCACGCTCAGGATGCCCCGCCGCAAGGCGAGGCCCAGCAGGCGCCACGGATCGCACCCGAGCAAAGCGCCTTCAACATCCCCGAAGGCGTGCAGATCTTCGCGACGCCCAACCCCAACGTGCGCAAGGCCACCGCAGTGGTCAACGGCGACATCATCACCGGGACCGACGTCGATCACCGGCTGGCGCTGGTGCTCAATGCCGGCGAGAACAAGCTCAGCGCCGAAGAGACGCAGCGACTGCGGCTCCAGGTCCTGCGCAACCTGATCGACGAGACGCTGCAGATCCAGGAAGCCGCCGCCTCGGACATCAAGATCGAAGATGCCGATATCGACCAGTCTTACGCCCGCGTCGCCCAGCAGAGCTTCAACCAGAACATCGGCGCGATGGATTCCTACCTCACCCGAATCGGCTCTTCACCGGCATCGCTCAAGCGGCAGATCCGCGGCGAGCTCGCCTGGCAGCGGCTGCTCCAGCGTAACGTGGCGCCGTTCGTGAACGTCAGCCAGGAAGAAGTGAACGAACTGATCGAACGGCTCAAGGCCGCGAAGGGCACGGCGGAATACCGCATCGGCGAGATCTACCTCGCCGCCGCCCCGGATGCCCGCCAACAGGTAGCGCAGAACGCGATGCAGATCGTCGAGCAGCTTCGTCAGGGCGCCAGCTTCGTCGCCTATGCCCGGCAGTATTCTCAAGCCTCCACGGCGGCCGTCGGCGGCGACGTCGGCTACGTCCGCCTGGCCCAGCTGCCCGGCGAACTGGCGACCGCCGTGCGCGAGATGCAGCCGGGGCAGCTGGTGGGTCCGGTCGAAGTGCCGGGCGGCTTCTCGATCGTCTATCTTATCGACCGGCGCCAGGTGATGATGGCCGACCCGCGCGACGCGGTGCTATCGCTCAAGCAGATATCGATCGAATTCCCGAAGGGCATCACCCAGCCTCAGGCGCAAGCCCGTGCCAATGCCTTTGCACAGGCGATGCAAGGCGCACGCGGGTGCGGTGCAGTGGACGAAGTCGCAGCAGGGCTCGGCGCGCAAGTCATCTCCAACGATCAGGTTCGCGCGCGCGACCTGCCCGGCCCGCTGCAGGAGGCGGTGCTCAAGCTCTCGCAGGGAGAAACCTCCCCGCCGTTCGGCTCGATCGACGAGGGCGTGCGCGTCCTGATGCTCTGTGGACGGGACGATCCGGGCGTGGAGTCCGCTCCCAACTTCGACCAGTTGATGTCGCAGATGGAAGACGATCGCATCAACAAGCGCGCCCAGATCTATCTGCGCGACCTGAGGCGTGACGCCATCATCGAATACAACTGACGTGGGCGCAGATGCGCCGGCCCGAGGTCCGTTGGCGGTCTCGATAGGCGACCCCGCCGGCGTCGGCCCGGAATTGCTGGCGCAAGCCTGGGTCCGGCGGAACCAAGAGACGCTGCCGCCGTTCCTCGCGGTCGGGGGCGCGCGACTGATCGCGGCGGCGGCGCGGAAGCGGGGCCTGGACGCCCCGGTCGTGCGGATCACCGATCCCGGCGAAGCGGCAGAGACCTTCGCCCACGGCCTGCCGGTCCTGGGCGAACTCGACTGCGAGTACCGGCCCGGCGAGCCGGATTCAAACGGCGCGCGCTTCGCCCTCGCCTCGCTCACCGAGGCTTGCCGGCTGACGGTATCCGATCAGGCGGTGGCGCTCGTTACTGGCCCGATCGCCAAGGCACGCCTCGCGCGGGTCGGCTTCACCCAGCCGGGCCAGACCGAGTTCGTCGCCGATGCCTGCGGCATGGCCCACACCGATGCAGTGATGATGCTGGCCGGGCCGTCGTTGCGCACCGTTCCGCTGACCGTCCATGTCGCGCTGAGCGAGGTGCCCAAGCTGCTGAGCGTGGAGTTGATCGTCAGCCGCGCGCGGATCGTCGCGGCATCGCTAAGCCGGGATTTCGGCATCGCCCGGCCTCGTCTGGCGATCTGCGGCCTCAATCCGCACGCCGGCGAGGACGGCCGAATGGGCGACGAGGATCGGCGGATCATCGCGCCCGCCCTCGACATGCTGCGTGCCGAGGGTGTCGACGCCACCGGGCCTCACCCCGCCGACGCGCTGTTCGCCGCGCACCGGCGCGCGAGCTATGACACCGTACTGGCGATGTACCACGACCAGGCGCTCATCCCGATCAAGACGCTGGACTTCGACCAAGGCGTCAACGTCACCCTGGGCTTGCCGATCGTGCGCACCTCGCCCGACCATGGCACCGCCTTCGCCATCGCCGGCAAAGGTACGGCCAGCGCCGGCGCGACCATAGCCGCGATCAGGATGGCGGGCGGGTGCGTAGCCAGCCGGGCCCTGACGGATCGAATAGGCTCATGAACCTGCCACCGCTTCGCGACGTCATCGCGCGGCACGGCCTGTCGGCCAGCAAGGCGCTCGGCCAGAATTTCCTGTTCGACGAACAGTTGCTGGACCGTATCGCAGCCATTCCGGGAGATTTGAGCGGCAAAGCGGTCCTCGAGATCGGCCCCGGCCCCGGAGGCCTGACCCGCGCCCTGCTGCGCGCGGGAGCCCGCGTGACCGCCATCGAAATGGACCGCCGCTGCCTGCCCGCGCTCGCCGAACTGGAGACGGCGTTCCCCGGCAAGCTGCGAGTGATCCAGGGAGATGCGCTCAAGCTCGATCATGACGACCTGATGGGTGAACCTTACGCCATCGTCGCCAACCTGCCCTATAACGTCGGCACGGAACTGTTCGTGCGCTGGCTGTCGGGAGAGGCCTGGGCCCCGCGCTGGACCTCGCTGACCTTGATGTTCCAGGAGGAAGTCGCCCGCCGGATCGTCGCGATGCCCGATACCTCGGCTTACGGACGGCTCGCGGTGCTGGCGCGGTGGCGTTCGGACGCGAAGCTGGCGATGAAGGTGCATCGCAGCGCCTTCACGCCGCCGCCCAAGGTCATGTCGGCGATCGTCCATGTCACCCCCGCCACGATGCCGGAGGGCACAGCGGCGAAAGTGCTTTCACGCCTGACCGAGGCAGCCTTCGGCCAGCGCCGCAAAATGCTGCGCCAGAGCGTCAAGGGCTTGCCGGGCGCGACCGAGGCGCTGGAACGGCTCGGCATCGACCTCCAGCGCCGCGCCGAAACGCTCAGTGTGGAGGAATTCGTGGGAGTAGCGCGGGAGCTGAGCCCGACTCGTTCCGGTCCAGATTGAACCGCAACGAGTCCGATTCTTTGTTTGCCGTGATTTCCGAGCCGGCAGGTGATTCCACCTGCCTCGTAATCACTCTATACGGCCTTCTTCTTCCGCCGCCATGCATGCAGCAACGGCTCGGTATAGCCGCTGGGCTGCTCGGCGCCCTTGAACACCAGATCGCATGCCGCCTGAAACGCCAGGCTGGTTTCCCAGTTGCCGGCCATCGGCTCATACAGCGGATCGCCCGCGTTCTGCGCGTCGACCTTTTCCGCCATGCGCTTGAGCGCGTCCATCACCTGGTCGCGACTGGCGACACCATGGAGCAGCCAGTTCGCCATGTGCTGGCTGGAGATGCGCAGCGTCGCGCGATCCTCCATCAGGCCGACGTCGCTGATGTCCGGAACTTTCGAGCAGCCGACGCCCTGATCGATCCAGCGCACGACATAGCCGAGTAACCCCTGCGCATTGTTGTCGAGTTCTTCCCGCACTTCCTCTTCCGACCAGTTGACGCCTTGCGCCAAGGGCACGGCAAGCAAATCGTCGAGGCCGGGAACCGGCTCGCTCGCCACATCCTTCTGCAGCGCGAACACGTCGACCTCGTGATAATGCATGGCGTGGAGCGTCGCGGCGGTGGGTGACGGCACCCAGGCGGTGTTGGCGCCGGTCTTGGGATGACCCACCTTTTCCGCCATCATCGCGCCCATGCGGTCAGGTGCGGCCCACATGCCCTTGCCGATCTGCGCGCGGCCAGACAGCCCATGGCGCAGGCCGATCGCGACATTGCGTTTCTCGTAGGCGGCGATCCAGGCGCTGCCCTTCATCGCCGCCTTGCGGATCATCGGCCCCGCATGCATCGAGGTGTGGATTTCGTCACCGGTGCGATCGAGGAAGCCGGTGTTGATGAAGACGATGCGGTTGCGCACCGCGTGGATGCAGGCGGCGAGGTTGGCGCTGGTGCGGCGTTCTTCATCCATCACGCCAACCTTGATCGTGTGGCGGTCAAGACCGAGCAGGTCCTCGACCGCATCGAACAGATCGTTGGTGAAGGCGCATTCCTCGGGCCCGTGCATCTTGGGCTTAACGATGTACATGCTGCCGGCCAGGGAATTGCGGTACTTGCCAAGGCCCTTGACGTCATGGGAACTGATCGCGCTGGTGACGACCGCGTCCAGGATCCCTTCCGGGATCTCGCTCCCATCCGCCAGCAGGATCGCGGGGTTGGTCATCAGATGGCCGACGTTGCGCACGAACAGCAGGCTGCGGCCCGGGCCGACGCGTGCGCCGCCGTCGCGATCGGTGTAGGCCCGGTCCTCGGCAAGACGGCGGGTGAGCGTCTTGCCGCCCTTCTCGAAGCTGTCCTCTAGGTCGCCCCGGATCACCCCCAGCCAGTTGCGATAGGCGGCCAGCTTGTCCTCCGCATCGACCGCCGCGACCGAATCCTCGAGATCGACGATGGCGGTCAGCGCGGCTTCCAGCACGATATCGGCTATACCAGCCTTGTCGGCAGCACCGATGGCGTGCGAGCGATCGATCACCACTTCGATGCCGAGGCCGTTGTGCGTGAACAGCAGATTACTGCCGCGGCGGCCGGTCAGGGCAGCGGGATCGGCCAGCGGCGGATCGCCGGCTCCGTCCCACTCGGTCCAGCTCGTTCCCGACAGGGGAAGGGTCTTGTCGAGAAACGCACGGCCGGCCGCGATCACCGCTGCCCCGCGCGCTTCGTCATAGCCGCCGGGCCGCGCCGCCGGCGCATCCAGCGCGTCGGTACCGTACCAGGCATCATAGAGGCTGCCCCAGCGCGCATTGGCGGCATTGAGCAGGAACCGGGCGTTGAGGACCGGCACCACCAGCTGCGGCCCCGCCATCAACGCAATCTCCGGGTCGACATTGACGGGAGAGACCTCGAAAGCCTCAGGCTCCGGCACCAGATAGCCGATTTCCCTCAGGAAGAGCTCGTATTCGCGTTGGTCCAGAGGCATTCCGGCACGCGCCTTGTGCCACGCGTCGATCCGGGCCTGGAGCGAGTCGCGCTTGGCCAGAAGCTCGCGGTTTCGCGGCGAAAAAGTGTCGAGCAGAAAGGTGAAGCCTTGCCAGAACGATGCGGCATCGCGTTCGATCGGCGCCAAGACTTCGGCTTCGATGAATTCCGCCAGCCGCGCATCGATCTTCAATCCGGAACGTTCAACCCTGTCAGTCATCGCAACCTCTATGCAAAGGTGCCGCGCCGGATATGCCGGGCGGAATGAATCGAAAAATTTCCTGGGGAGGAACGGCGCCGCCTATGACCGATGTGACGCTTCATGGCAACCGCCCTGCCTCCGGGCGGGAGCGTCGATGCAGCTTACACATTTGCATATTTTCGGTCCCCCGCGAGGGCGCATTTACCATCGCGGTGGCCGATTTGGGACGGTGGCACGAATGTTGCTGCAAGGGGAACTGCGGGAAGCTATGGTTTCCCGGCTGTTAACCCGGAAGAGGAACGCGATGCTGGAAAGACTCGGGATGAGGAAGATAGCGCGCCTGTTCGTCATCAAGACGAAACTGGAAGCGTATCTGATCATCTACGCGCTCGGCCTCGGCGCGGTCGAGCGCGGCAGCGTCTATCTGGTCCACTATCCGGGCTGGGGCGGCAGGCTGCTGTTTCTGGCCTGCACCGGCGCGGTCTTCATGGCCGGCGCCAAGATTCTCGACTGCCTGAAATACGAGCGGGAGCGCGAATCGCGCCAGGTATCCCCGGCTGAGGGAGGGTGAGGAGGTTCTGTTGCTAGGCCCCCCTCAAGCCCCCGGAGTCCGTTCTGTTGCCCGGTCGGCCCGACCGCGTTCTAACTTTGTAACTTCAGGGCGTTAGCCCCTAGAATTACGCTGCGAGAGCAAGTGCTTCGTTATCGTTGGCACTTATGAGTTTTGAGCCTTGAACGGGTTACTCAGCCCGGGCGAAAACAATGTCTTTCAACACACGTCGATCCTGGTTCGGCCCCGTCATGTTCCCTGCGACAACAGAGAAAGTGGTGGAGCCGCCGGGTACTGCCCCCGGGTCCGCTGTGCCTATTGCACACCGCAATTTATCGCCATATCCGGCCGAAGCCGGCAGGGCCCTATATAGGGATGTGGAGCTTAATGTGAAGTGAGCGAGAGCGATCGAGCCAAACGGATACGTCTGGTGGCTAGGAAATCGCGGCAACACCAAATTCGTTCATGGCGCGGACCGCCGCTTCAGCTGGTCGCGGATCTCGGCCAGTAGCTCCACTTCGCTAGGCCCGGCGGGCGTTGCTTCCGCTTCTTTTTGGGCCATGAACCGGTTGATCGCCTTGACCATGAGGAAGATGATCCACGCGACGATCAGGAAGTTGACCAGCTGAGTGATGAAATCGCCGTAGCCGATCATCGGCACGCCCGCGGCTTTCAGTGCGGCATAGTCTGTCACCGAACCCTTGTAGCCCGACGGAAGCTCCCCAAGCCGGATGAAATACCGGGTGAAGTCGGTCCCGCCGGTGAGCCAGCCGACGACCGGCATGATCACGCTTTCGGTCAACGAGGTGACGATCTTGCCGAACGCGGCGCCGATGATGACGCCGACCGCGAGATCGAGGACATTGCCCCGGGCAATGAAGGTCTTGAACTCCTGCATGATCGCCATGATCGCCGCACTCCTTCGTTTGCGCCAGTGATGGCAAACATGGGCGCCACCAGCAAGACGTTGCTTTGCAGCAGTACCCGCCCCGGTTATGAAGCAGCAGGTCGCCGTGCTCCGGCGGCCTTTCGCCAGGAGGAGGATTCGCCCGTGCCCGCCGCCCAAAGCATCTCCACAAGTGGATACCGTCTCTTCCGTGCCGTGCTGGCATTGCTCGTCCCGTTCGCGCTTGCGGCCTGCGGCATCAACTCTGTGCCGACCGCCGAGGAAGCGGCGAAGGCCAAGTGGGCCGATGTGCAGGCAGCGTTCCAGGAACGCGCCAACCTCATCCCCAACCTCGCCGAAGTCGCCAGCAGCGCGGCCGAGCGTGAGAAGGAAATCCTGACGGGCGTGATCGAGGCGCGCGCCAAGGCGACCAGCATCCAGCTCAACGCGGAGGATCTCAACGACCCGGCCAAGATGGCGCAGTTCCAGGCGGCGCAGAACCAGCTTTCCGGGTCTCTCGCCGGGCTCGGGCGGCTTCTGGTCAACGTCGAGCGCTATCCCGAGCTGAAGAGCATTTCGAACTATCAGATGCTGCAGAGCCAGCTTGAGGGCCAGGAAAACCGCATCCGCGTCGCCATCCGCGACTACAACGAGGCGGTTCGCGACTATAACACCAGGGTGCGCACCTTCCCCGAGATGATCGGCGCAATGATCCGGGGCGCCAAGCCGATGGTGCCCTATCAGGCCGCTACACCCGGTGCCGAGGTCGCGCCCAGCCTGGAGGGCAAGCTCTGAGGATCAACGCAAGTGGAATGCCCGACTTGTCCTGAGCGCGCCGACGGACCGTTCTTCTCCTTCTCTCCGAAGGCGGGAAGCCTCCCGTCGACGGGGGCGCGGCGGGCGGCATTCTCGTGCGCGCTCGCGATTGTCGTTGGCGCGTTCCTGCCCACCTCCCTCGCCGCGCAGGATTTTCCGAAGCTGACCGGTCGCGTGGTCGATGCCGCGAACATCATTCCCCCCGATGTGGAAACGCGGCTCGACGGCAAGCTGGCGGCGCTGGAAACCCAGTCCCGCCGCCAGCTCATCGTCGCGACGATTCCCAGCCTGCAGGGTCAGGAGATCGCCGACTACGGGTACCGGCTGGGCCGCGCCTGGGGCATCGGCGACAAGGATCGCAACGACGGTGCCCTGCTGATCGTCGCACCCAGCGAGCGCAAGGTCCGCATCGAGGTCGGCTATGGCCTGGAGGGCGTGCTGACCGACGGTCTTTCGTGGCTGATCATCGACGGCGAGATCGTTCCGCGCTTCAAGGCGGGCGACATGCCCGGCGGTATCGAGGCCGGCGCCGATGCGATCATCAAGCAGCTCACCCTGCCGGCCGATCAGGCCCGGCAAGCCGCCGCCGAGGCCGATGCGCGCCAGCGGGAGAGCGGCGGCAGCGCCTTCCCCAGCGTGTTCTTCGCGCTGTTCGTGCTGTTCTTCTTCGTGCTGCCGATAATCCGCTCGATCGGCGGACGCGGCAAGCGGCGCTATCGCGGCGGCGGATCAAGCCCCATCGTTTGGCTGCCCGGGGGATTCTCCGGGGGGGGCAGTTCGGGCGGCGGCTTCGGCGGAGGTTTTTCCGGCGGCGGTGGCAGCTTCGGCGGCGGCGGATCGAGCGGGAGTTGGTGATGACCGTGGCATCCTATCTCACCGCGGCAGACCAGGCGCGCGTAACCGAAGCGGTGATGCGCGCCGAGCAGGGCACCAGCGGCGAAATCGTCACCATTCTCGCGGATCGCTCCGACGGCTACAGCGACATTGTCCTGGCCTGGTCCGTCGCGGCGATGCTGGCTGCTCTATGCGCCCTGGCGATCGCGCCGGACTTCTACCTCCGTATTTACGAGCAGCTGACCGGCGGCTGGATCCACGAATGGACGCCGCGCACGCTGTTCGCGGTGGCGGCGACGGTCGCGTCGCTCAAGTTCATCGGCATGCTGCTTCTGCAGCTGTGGCAGCCGTTGCGATTCTGGCTGATCCCGTCGCCGATCAAGACCGCCCGCGTGCGCGAACGCGCCATCCACGCTTTCCGCATCGGCGCGGAACGGCGTACCCATGGCCGCACCGGCATTCTCATCTACCTCTCGATGCGCGAGCACCGCGCGGAGATCGTCGCCGACGAGGCCATCGCCACCAAGGTGGACCCGGACCTATGGGGCGAGGCGATGGCAGTGATGCTTGCGAAGCTCAAGCACGGCCGCACCGCCGATGGCCTGATCGCGGCGGTCGAACATGTCGGGGCGGTTCTGGCCACCCACCTGCCGCGCGGCGCGGACGATGGCAACGAACTCCCCGACAGGCTGATCGAAGTATGACTGCGGACAGCGAAGCACCGGACGAGATCGTCTGGCAAGGCAAGTTCGTCACCGCGCGCAGGAAGGGACGTTGGGAATACGTCAGCCGGGCGCGCGGCATCCGCGCCGCCGTGATCCTAGCCGTGGATGAGGAGGATCACGTCATCCTCGTGGACCAGTACCGCGTACCGCTCGGCCGCCGGTGCATCGAACTTCCGGCGGGCCTGATCGGCGACGACGAGGACCGCCCGGACGAGGATGCCGGCGATGCCGCCGCGCGCGAACTGGAAGAAGAAACCGGCTACCGCGCCGAACGCATGGAAGTCGTGGGCGAATTCTGGTCCTCGCCTGGCATGGTCAGCGAGAGCTTCACGCTGCTGAAGGCGCATGGCCTGACCAAGGTCAGCGAAGGCGGTGGCACCGAGAGCGAGCAGATCACCGTCCACCGCGTACCGCTGTCCGGCATAGCGACGGCGGTGGCGGGCTGGCGCGCCGGGGACTATGCCATCGACGTCAAGCTGCTGATGCTGCTTGGGCCGGGCTTGCTGGGCTGAGGGGCGTTCGCGCAATGCGAACCAGGCTGGGCATATGCCGCCGCAAGCAACCCTTCGCCAGCGAGGAGGCAGCCTTGCGGATCGCCGCTCAGGCGCCCTTTCCGCTGCGGCCCTATCGCTGCGAGCTGTGCCGCCAGTTCCACCTGACCAGCCGCACCAAGGGCCTGCGCCTGCCCCGGTTCGAGGCAGGCACGCAGGAAGTCCGGAAGCCCCCCTACAACGTCGTGAAGACCGCGCCGAAGTCCTTGCCGCCGTTGCCGGCATCGTTGAACGCTTCGTAGATTTCGGTGGCGTGCTTGCCAAGCGCGACGGTGGCGTCGGTCTGTTCCGCCGCCGCCATGGCGAGGCGCAGATCCTTGAGCATCAGCGCCGAGGCGAAGCCGCCCTGGTAGCCGTTGTCCGCTGGGCTCGCGGCGCCGATACCGGGCGCCGGGGTATAGTCGTTGAGCGACCAGTTGTACCCGGTCGCCTTCGAGCTGATCTCGTAGAAGGTCTGCATCGACAACCCGTTCTTCTCGGCCAAGGCCAGCGCCTCGCACGTGCCGATCATGTGGATTGCGAGCAGCATGTTGTTGCACATCTTGGCGACCTGGCCCGCGCCGATGGCGCCGGCGTGAATCACCGCCTTGGCCATCGGTTCCAGCACGTCGTTCGCCCGCGCAAACGCTTCCTCGCTGCCGCCGACCATGAAGGTCAGCGTGCCGCCGTTGGCCGCGGCGATGCCGCCGGAAACCGGCGCATCGACCATATCGTATCCAGCATCCGCCGCCAGCGCGGCCACCTCGCGCGCGGTGGCGACGTCGATGGTCGAGCAATCGAGCAGCAGCGCCGATTCAGGTGCCTTGCCGATGACATCGGCGGTGTAGACCGCCTTCACGATCCCGCCATTGGGCAGCATCGAGACTACCGCATCGACGCCCTGCACCGCCTCGCCGACGGTCGGGAAAGTCTCGCAGCCGTTCTCACGCGCCCGTGCGGTCGCTTCTTCGGCAAGGTCGAATGCCCGAACCTGGTGGCCCGCCTTGACGAGGTTCGCGGCCATGCCGCCGCCCATGTTGCCCAAGCCGATGAATGCGATTTTCATGACGTCTCCTTTGCCCTCTCTCCTTCAGGGAAGAGGATTCGAAGGCCTGTGCCCGCAACGCGGGTACTAGCCGAAGTTGGAGAGGGGACGACGGCGTGAACGCCCACCCTTCTCCCACCCCCCTCCCATGAAGGAGAGGGCTCTATTACCGACCCTTCCAGTTGCCGGCGCGTTTCTCGACGAAGGCGGTCATGCCCTCGGCCTTGTCCTCGGTCGCGGCGAGGATCTGGAACATGCGCCGTTCGGCGACGAGCCCTTGATCGAGCGTCATCTCGAACGCGAGGCTGACCATTTCCTTGTTCATCATCGCCGCCAGCGGCGGCATCGCCGCGATCGTGGCGGCGGTCTTGAGCGCGTCCTCGACCAGCCCGGCAAGCGGCACGATCCGGGCGACGAGGCCCGAACGCTCCGCTTCCTCGGCGTCCATCATCCGGCCGGTCAGGCACATCTCCATCGCCTTCGACTTGCCCACCGCGCGGGTAAGCCGCTGCGAGCCGCCCATGCCCGGCGCGACGCCCAGCTTGATCTCGGGCTGGCCGAATTTGGCGGTGTCGGCGGCGATGATGAAATCGGCCATCATGGCCAGTTCGCATCCGCCACCCAGCGCGAAGCCGTTGACCGCCGCGATCCATGGCTTGCGGACCTTCTTGACGATCTCCGACGTCCAGCCGCCGAAGAAGTCCTCGATGTAGAACTCCGCCGCCGGCTTGTCCGACATCTCCTTGATATCGGCGCCGGCCGCGAAAGCCTTCTCGCCCGAGCCGGTCAACACCGCGCAGCCCTGGCTCTTGTCCGCCTCGAACGCGGCGAACGCCTCGATCAGTTCGCTGAGCACGGTGGAATTGAGCGCGTTGAGCGCGTGCGGCCGGTTCAGCGTGATGAGCGTCACCGCGCCCTTCTGTTCCACCAGGATCGTCTCGTAACTCATAGCGGGCTCCATTCCTCATCAGCGGGCAGCGGCGCGAAGATCGAATCGATCATATCTCCGGACACGTCTTCCGGCCGGGCCGGGTTCCATGCCGGAGACTGATCCTTGTCGACGATCACCGCGCGAACGCCCTCGGCGAAATCGGGCAGCACCAGCACGCGGCTGCCGATGCGGTATTCCATGGCCATGTTGTCGGCAAAGTCGTCCAGCTTCGCGCTTTCGGCCAACTGGCGCAGCGACACCTTGCACGCCTGTGGGCTCTTCTTGCGAAGGGTCGCGAGTTCGGTCTGCGCCCACTCGCCCGGGTCGGCTTCGAGCGAAGCGAGGATGTCCTCGAAACGGTCGGATGCGAAATGCTTGGCAATCAGCGCGGCGTTGCGGGCGATGCGCGGCTCGGGCGGCTCGACCGCGAGCGAGGACAGCACCGCCTCGATCTCCTCGCCCGCCGCGATGCGCGACTTCGCTTCCGGCAACCGTTCCGACGGCAGATAATGCGTGCAAATGCCGGCCCAGACGCATTCGGCGCCGTCGAGCCGCGCGCCGGTCAGCGCCAGGAACTGGCCCAACCGGCCCTCCAGCCGCGCCAGGAACCAGCCGCCGCCGACATCGGGGAACAGGCCGATCCCGGTCTCCGGCATGGCGTAACGGGTGTTCTCGGTGGCGATGCGATAGCGCGCCGGCTGCGAGATGCCCACGCCGCCACCCATCGTGATGCCGTCCATGACGGCGACGATCGTCGTGGGATAGGTGAACATCAGATGGTTGAGGCGGTATTCCTCGAAGAAAAACTTGCGTCCCGCAGCGCCATTGTCGTTGAGTGCGGAATCCCGGAGCATCGCGATGTCCCCGCCCGCGCAAAACCCTCGCCCTTCGCCATGGTCGACGATCACGACCCGGACGTCGGGATCGTACCGCCAGGCGAGCAGGGCATCGGTCATCGCGTGGTCCATCGCGGCGGTCAGAGCGTGAATCGCCTTGGGGCGATTGAGCGTGAGGAAGCCGGCAACGCCATCGCGCCGGACGATGAGTTCATCGGTCATCAAATGCTCCGTGCTTCGAGACGCCGCTTCGACAAACTCAGCGGCTTCTCAGCATGAGCGGCAAAAACAAAAATCCGCTCATCCTGAGGAGGGATTGAAGTCCCGAGCCTGTCGAAGGGCGAAGGCCCGTCTCGAAGGATCCTCACTTCAACAGATCCCTTCCCACGATCATCCGCATGACTTCGTTGGTGCCTTCCAGGATGCGATGAACGCGCAAGTCGCGCCAGAAACGCTCGATGGGATAGTCGCGCAAGTAGCCGTAGCCACCGAACATCTGCAGCGCGCGGTCGACCACCGAAGAGCCGTTGTCACTGGCCAGTTTCTTGGCCATCGCCGCGAACCGTGTCTTGTCCGGCGCATTGGCGGTGATCTTGGCCGCGGCGAGATAGAGCAGCGCACGCGCGGCTTCGAGGTCGGTCGCCATGTCTGCCAACGTGAACTGGGTGTTCTGGAAATCGGCGATGGACTGGCCGAATTGCGAGCGCTCCTTCACGTAGCCGATCGCCTCATCAAGGCAGCGCTGCGCTCCGCCGAGCGAGCAGGCGCCGATGTTGACGCGCCCGCCGTCCAGCCCCGCCATCGCGATGCGGAAGCCTTCACCTTCGCTGCCGACAAGGTTCTCAACCGGGACCCTGACGTCCTCGAAAATGACCTGAGCGGTGGGTGAAGCGTTCCAACCGAGCTTGCGCTCCGGGGCACCGAAGCTCAGCCCTTCGGTTCCCTTTTCGATGACCAGGCAGGAGATGCCCTTCGGGCCCTCCACGCCGGTGCGGACCATGGTGACGTAGACGTCGTTGACGCCGCCGCCGGATATGAACTGCTTGGTGCCGTTCAGGACATAGTGGTCACCGTCCCGCCGCGCCGTGGTCTTGAGCGCCGACGCGTCCGAGCCCGAGCCCGGTTCGGTCAGGCAGTAGCTGGCGATCCTTTCCATCGAGACCAGATCGGGAAGATACTTGGCCTTCACCGCATCGCCGCCGAAGGTGTCGATCATCCACGCGGACATGTTGTGGATGGAGATGAAGGCGCTAGTCGCGGGACACCCGTAGGACATCGCCTCCATGATCAGCGCCGATTCGAGCCGGCCAAGGCCGCTGCCGCCGCTCTCTTCCGACACATAGATGCCGCCGAAGCCGAGTTCTCCGGTCGCCTTGATGACGTCGCGGGGGAAGTGGTGATCCTCATCCCATTGCGCGGCATGCGGCGTGATCATATCGGCGGTGAACTTGCGGGCCATGTCCTGGATCGCAAGCTGGTCTTCGTTTAGTTCGAACTGGTCGCTCATCGGTTATCTGTTCCAGCTGCGAAAGGGTCAGGGGCAGCGCTGATATGTCAGCGGCTCGGGCAGGGCATCGGGGCCATAATCACGCCGCAGCAAAATACCGTCGCCTTTGGTTTCGAGCAGCATGTCCTGGTGCCAAGTCTGCCCTTCGCCAGTGAAGGCGAACGCGGCCCGGACCTTGCTATCGGTGCGATCCGCGATCTTGCCTAGCCGCGCGACGGCCTCGTAGAACTTGAGCCTGTCCGCCGAGACGACCATCAGGCCCTTGGCATCGGGGCGACCTTCCTCGCAGTCGGCTTCAACGAGGCCCCAGCGCCCTTGCAGGACCTCGGGGATTTCGTTGGCGACGGCCGCATCCTCGGTCGGCATCGCCGATGGAGCGGCGGTAACCGGAGCCTCGCTCACCGACGGAGCCGCTTCAGTGGCGGCAGGAGCCGACGGCTCCGCTTCTTTCGAACAGGCGGACAGCGCAAGCGCACCCAGCGCGCACAAGAGGATTGCAGGTCTAGTCATGAACATGGCCCTAGCCCATTTAATCGCGCGGTTAAATACCTTGGAGCAAGAAATTTCGGGCTGCCGGAAAATTTCGGGCGCCCCGGCGATTTGCACCGAGACGCCCGAAAAACCTAGAAAATCAGGTCATTCAACCCAAGGCCGCGATCACATCCTTACCGAACAGGTCCTCGTCCGCAGGCAGTTCCTTTGTCTTGGCGAGCGGCTTCGAAACCCACGTCTCGTTGATGAGGTCCTTCCACGAGATGTTGTTATTCGTGGCGTTGCCGCCCCAGCTACCGCAGCCCAGCGAGAACGTCTGGCGCATGCCGTTCCACAAGTTGCCCGAATTCGAGGCCGCTTGCGGCTGGTTGACCATCACGCGGCTGGTCTTGGTGCCCAGGGCCAGCTTCATGATGTTCTCGTCGGAGGTGGAATAGATGCCGCAGCTGTGGCCCTGGCCCTGATAGGCCTGGATCCTGTTGGTCAGCTCGACCGCCTCGTCGATGTCCTTGGCGCGGTAGAGCGCCATCGTCACCGTCATCTTCTCTCCGGAGAACGGGTGATCCTTGCCCATGCCGGTTTCGGGCACGATGAAGAACCGGGTTTCATCCGAGACTTCGAACCCGGCGTACTGCGCGATGAACTGCGGCGACTGGGCGACGACCTTGGCATTGATGTGCTCGCCGTCCTCCCAGATGGCGTTCTGGAGCATGCGCTTGGTGTCGCCTTCGACGATCAGGCCGCCCCGATCCTTGAGCTTGGCGAGCATCGTGTCGTAGATCGCATCGAGCAGGATGACAGCGTTGTCTGACGAACAGGACGCCGCGTAATCGAGGGTCTTGGACAGCAGGATCTTGTCGGCCGCATCGTCGAGATCGGCGGTGTCGTCCACGGTGATGACGGCATTGCCGACACCGACGCCGAGCGCCGGAGTACCCGAGCTGTAAGCCGCCTTGACCATCGGGCCGCCACCGGTCGCGAGCACGCGGTCGACCTGCTTCATCACCTCATTGGTCTTCTCGACCGAGGGAGTCTCGATCGGGATCACGAGATCGGCGGGCGCGCCCAGCTTGACGAGGGCGTCGCGCATCTTGTCGCAGATAATCTTGTTGGTGATCTTGGCGCGCGGGTGCGGGCAGACGATGATCGAGTTTCGCCCCTTGACCGCCGAGATCGCCTTGATGACCGGGGTCGCCTCGGGGTTGGTCGAGGGCGAAAGCGCGCCGATCACGCCGACCGGCTTGGCGATCTTGACGATATTGCGCTCGGGCAGTTCCTCAATCACGCCCACCGACTTGTCGTCGATGATATCCATCAGCGCGGCGCGGGTCTTGCCGAAGATCTTCTTGAACTTGCCTTCGTAGTTGCCGAGCTGCGTCTCGTCGACAGTGTGCTGCGCGATCTCTTCGGCTATGCCGGGCTTGGCAACGGCCCAGACCATGCCGCGGATCCACAAATCGACCTGCTCCTGCGTGGCGTTCTCGATCTGCTGCTGCGCCGCGCGCGAGCGCCGGACCAGCTCCGCGACCTCATCGGCGACGGAGATTTCGGCGATATCTTCGACAGTTGCCATGTCACATCATCCCTTGCAGTTGCGACCGCCCGGCGGCGAGGTTCTTCGGCCCCGCGTGCCCGGCCTGTGTGGTCGATCCGGCGCTTGCCCTGCACGTTAGGTGGAATGCAGGCAAGACCTTTCAAGCTAACGGAATATAGCGGCGGTATGCAAAATTTGCACGAGCCGAACCGCTTCATGCATGTGATTGATGCGCCCTGGACCGGTGCCTGCGTCTTGCCGACGCAGGCAAGTGACTCTAGGTGACGTGCCTGGAACCGATAACAGCCTCCGTGGAAGGACACTTGGCGTGATTGAAGCGAGCATCGACCCCGCGATCTTCCGCAAGGTTCTGGGCAGCTATCCGACCGGCGTCTGCGCGATCACCGCGCTCGACGCGGAAAAGCAGCCGGTGGCGATGGTAGTCGGTACGTTCACGTCGGTCTCGCTCGACCCGCCGCTGGTGGGCTTCCTTCCGGACAAGGGATCCTCGACCTGGCCGAGGATCGAGGGCGCGGGGCACTTCTGCGTCAACGTCCTTGGCAGTGACCAGCAGGAGCTGTGCCGCCAACTGGCCGCGCGGGGACCGGACAAGTTCCTGGGCGTGGACTTCGAAATTTCGCCCCACGGCGTGCCGGTCCTTTCCAAGGCGATCGCGCGTATCGAATGTTCGATCCGGTCGGTCACCGATGCTGGCGATCACTGGTTCGTGCTCGGCAATGTGTTGCATCTGGAAACTACGCGGGAGGACGATCCGCTACTGTTCCATCGCGGCCGTTACGGCGGCTTCGCGGAAATCCAGTTTCCCTGAGGCGGCTTCAGTCCCCCGGGGACGGTGCCACCGTAACTTCGATGCCATCGAGATCTGGCTTCAGCTGGATCTGACAGCTGAGCCGGCTCGTTTCCCGGCGAGCATCCCCCGCAAGGTCGAGCATCGTCGATTCGAGGAATGGCGGTTCGCCCACTTTCCCGAACCACTCCTCATTCACATAGACGTGGCAAGTTGCGCAAGAGCAGCCGCCACCGCAATCGCCGAGGATTCCGGCGACCCCGTGGCGCCTCGCGACTTCCATCAGCGTAGTGCCCTTCAGGACATTGTCG
Source organism: Novosphingobium sp. (assembly GCA_035281095.1). Classification (GTDB taxonomy): domain Bacteria; phylum Pseudomonadota; class Alphaproteobacteria; order Sphingomonadales; family Sphingomonadaceae; genus Novosphingobium. The sequence goes on from DATEEP010000001.1 coordinate 89,804, forward strand.
AAAACGCGCGTGACGCCGTTCACGTCGGTCATCGTGACTTTCAGTCTGCTCATCGGTACTCGTCTGTTCGCATGCCGCCAGCTTTGGGATGGGTCCTTGCCCGACTTCCGGTGCCTATGCAAAGCAGGCAGGCATCCGCGCGGATGAAGCTGGCGCGTCGCATGCCCACGACGCCTGGCTTGCACTATCCATGCTCACGCGGCATATTTTTGAAAATAACGTAAATATATGCCTGGAGAGTGCCGATGTTCATTGATCCGCAGCCGCCTTCGGAGGCATTCGACAATTCGGCGCGGGCCTATACGCACGTCGTCGCCACTCCCATCGCCTCCGCCATGGGCGCCGAGATTTCAGGCGTGGACTTGCGCGATGTGCCGGATGCCGCGGTGGATGAGATCAAGGACGCACTGTTCCGCCACAAGATGGTGTTCTTCCGCAACCAGCAATTGACTGACGAAGAGCAGCTGCGTTTCACCCGCCAGATCGGCCCGGCAAGCCTGGACCCTTATGCCGACCCCCACGCTCCCGATTGCCAGGTGACTCCGGTCATCAAGGAAGCGGACGAGAAGCAGCCTTTCGTGTTCGGCGGCGGCTGGCATACCGATTCGGCGTTCATGGCGCAGCCTCCGGCGATCACGATGCTGCGCGCGATCGACATTCCGCCCTACGGCGGGGACACGATGTGGGCCAACGCCGCGCTGGCCTATCGCGCCCTCAGCCCGAGGATGCAGGATATTCTGAGGGACATGAAAGTGCACATGCACTCGGCCAAGTTCCTGGCAATCAACCCCAGCCTGTCCGACTACAGCAAGGGCTATTCAACCGACGAAGTACGGGATCAGGCGGTCGCGGGTGCCTTCCATCCGCTTGTCCGCACCCACCCGGAAACCGGTGAGAAGGCGCTCTATCTGTCGGCGATGTACGCGCAGGGCATACGAGGAATGACCGAGGCTGAAGGGATGATGTTCATCGACTTCCTGATGCTGCACATCAACCAGTCGATGTTCACCTGTCGCCTCAAGTGGGAAAAGGACATGGTGGCGATGTGGGACAATCGCCTGTGCCAGCACCTCGCCATGAACGACTACGACGGCTTCCGCCGCGAAGTGCGGCGCAGCATGGTCGCAGGCGAGGTTCCGGCCTGATCGGGCGCGATCACTCCCCCGTCAAGACGGTTCAATCCGCGGTCAGTGCCGCCACCAGCGCCTTGACCTTCTTCTGCCTCCATTGCGGCGCGGGGGCGACCAACCAGTAGCCTTGCATACTGTCCTCCGGCGGGCCGGCGGCATCGAGCACGCCCTGTTCGATCAGGCTCATCACCAGAAGGGCCGGCACCCGTGCCTGCCCCATGCCCGCCATGGCGGCGGCGACCGCCTGCCCGGCGTCGGCCACCGTGGTTGCAGGCACTTCCTCTCCCGAGTTCACGTCCGGCATTCCCGGCCAGGCGATCATCCCGCCTTCGCCTAGCGTGACGGTTGCCGCTTGGCCCAGCGGCACACCCTCTAGGTCGCCAGGGCCGTCCGTCCAGCGGATGGCGAGGTCGAGGTTGGCCTCGGTGAAATCGGTCATCTCGCCATCCACCATGACATAGCGGACTTCGGGATTGTCTGCCCGGAACGCGGCCAAACGCGGCGCCAGCCAGGCGCTGAAGAAATCGCGCGGCGCGGCGATGGTGTAGACGTGGCTGGATTGCCGGGCCTGCATCGCCTGCACCGCGTCCTCGAAGTGGAGGAAGCCGGTCCGCAGCGTCTCCAGCCCCGACACGGCCTCATCGGTCAGTTCCAGTCCCTTGCTCGTCCGCCGGAACAGCACGACGCCCAACAAGTCCTCAAGCGCGCGGATCTGCTGGCCGACGGCGGCAGGCGTCACCGCCAGCTCGTCGGCGGCGCGGGTGAACGACAGGTGGCGGGCCGCCGCGTCGAAAACGCGCAGCGCGTTCAGCGGTAAGTGTGTGCGTTTCATCGGGGTGCGGTGTTAGCCCGCCGTGGCGGGCGCCGCGAGCGGAAAGAACGGGATCGCGGCCATCAACTGGCTGCCATCGTCGCGGCGGAAGGCATAGTGCCCCTCCATGCTCCCCTGCGGCGTCGATAGCGGGCAGCCCGACACATAGTCATGGCTCTCGCCGGGCCGAAGGATCGGCTGTTCGCCCACCACGCCGTCGCCCTCGATGAAGCTGACCATGCCGTTGCCGTCGGTGATCCGCCAGTGTCGCGTCATCAGTTGCACGGTGCGGTCGCCGTTGTTCTCGATCCGGATGTGATAGACCCAGAACCACTTTCCCGCTTCGATGCGCGACTGCTCCGGCAGGAAATTCACCGCGACGCGGATCGTGACGCCTTCGGTAATGGCGGCATGCTGAAACAGTTCTTTCATAGCATCCCCCAACCTAATGCGGATTTCCTCAGGATGGAAGCACCTGGCAGCCCGCAAATCGCGCCATCCACAGCGCGGTTGTCGTCAATCATGGACAACACAAAGATGCAGGCAGGGTTTCCGTCGATCGCGATGGATCAATCTATTCGCTGGACGCTTCAAAGCCCGACTTTGGTCAGGGTCCGATCGAGATCGTCGATAAGGTCCTCGGGATCTTCGAGGCCGACGCTAATCCGCAGCATGTTCTCGCTCACGCCCATGCCCTCCCGCACCTGGGGCGAAAGGCTGGAGTGCGTGGTCGAGGCCGGATGCGTCATCAGCGTCTTGGCGTCGCCCAGGTTGTTGGAGATGTCGATCAGCTCCAGCCCGTCGAGTACGGCATGCGCTGCCGCCCTGCCCCCTTCGATCTCAAACGAGAACACCGAGCCCGCCGCCGCCATTTGGCTCATCGCCAGCGCATGCTGCGGGTGGCTGGGCAATCCGGGATGGAGCACCTTTGGCAAGCGCGCTTCGAGAAAGCGCGCGACTTTCAACGAATTCTCCGCCTGTCGCGTCGCCCGCAGCTCCAGCGTTTCCAGTCCTTTGAGCACGACCCAAGCGGAAAACGGCGAGAGCGTCGGTCCGGTATTGCGCTGGAACGGCAGCAGCAGGTTGTTGACGAAATCGGCCGATCCGCAGACCGCTCCCGCCAGCACCCGGCCCTGGCCTTCCATCAGCTTGGTGGCCGAGTAGGCGACCACATCCGCGCCGAGGTCTAGCGGCCGCTGCAACGCGCTCGTGGCGAAGGCATTGTCGACGACCGAGACAATGCCGTGCTCGCGCGCCAGAGCGCAGACCGCGCGAACGTCGACCACGTCCATCGTCGGGTTGGCCGGCGTCTCGAAGAAGAAGACCTTGGTATTCGGCCTGATCGCGGCCTTCCACGCATCGAGATCGCGACCATCGACCGGCGTCACCTCGATGCCGAAGCGCGGCAGAAGGTTGTCCGTAACCCAGCGGGTCGGCCCGAACGCCGCCTGGGCGATGACCATGTGATCGCCGACCGAAAGCTGGCACAGCATCGCCGCGGTCATCGCCGCCATGCCCGACGCCTGGACACGACAGGCCTCGGCGCCTTCCATCAGCGCGATTCGTTCCTCGAGCATCTGGACGGTGGGGTTCTGCGTGCGCCCATAGGTCATCCCCGGCTGCTCGCCGGCGAAGCGCGCGGCCGGCGTCGCCGCGTCATCGTAGCAATAGCCGGAGGTGAGGAAGATCGCCTCGCTGGTCTCGCCTTGTTCGGAGCGCCAGGTGCCGGCACGCACCGCGCGTGTCGCGGGGCGCCATTTCGAGGTGATGGAGCGGTCTTGTCCGGTGGTCCTTTTCATGGGCCTGCGTGTAAGAGCCCGGACTCCCTTTCGCAAGCCAGGCCCATCGCCTATGAGCGATGGCGATGGACCAGACCGCCATGCCGCAACGCGATCCTCTAGTATGGTGTGCGGTGATTGCGCTGGGTTTCGTCGCGATCGCCTGGCATGGGCTGCTGATCCCGAAGAAGCTCTACTTCGACGAGATCCATTATATCCCGGCTGCGCGCAAGCTGCTCCACCTCCTGCCCGCCAATCGCGAGCATCCGCTTTTGGGAAAGGAGATCCTGGCGATATCGCTGAAGCTGCTCGGCGATGCGCCGCTGGCGTGGCGGCTGCCCTCGCTGCTGTTCGGCGGGCTGGGGCTCTTCGCCTTCGGGCGGCTGACGTGGTGGCTGAGCGGACGGCGGTTCGCGACGATCGCGGCCATGCTGCTGCTGGCGAGCGACTTCGCCTGGTTCATCCAGAGCCGCATCGCCATGCTCGACATGTTCGCGGCCGCTCTGCTGATGGTGGCGCTGTGGCAATTCGCGGCGGCGATGAGACGCGCTAGGCGCCCGAGACTGCGGCTGGCGCTAAGCGGTCTGTTTATGGGATTGGCTCTGGGCGCGAAGTGGAGCGTACTCCCCCTCCTGCCGCTGCCCGGTCTGACATTCCTTTGTCTGTACTTGAGGAAGGACCGTCTAAATAATGATTTTCCTTCTATTTCTCTGATCGAAGCAGGGGTCTGGCTGAGTCTTGTGCCCATGGTCATCTATTGGGTCACATTTGCGCCCGCGCTCTTCTATCCGACCGAGGCGACACGGATCACCCTGCTTGGTTTCGTGGAGCAGCACCGCCAGATGCTGGCGCTGCAGGAAAGCGTGCTTCGCCCGCACCAGTACCAGAGCGTCTGGTACGAATGGGTGATCAACTGGCGGCCGATCTGGTATCTCTATGAGAACATCCAGGGCGCGCAGCGCGGCGTCCTGCTGCTGGGCAATCCGCTGACGATGCTGGCCGGGCTCGGCGCGCTGGCGTGGTGCGGCTGGGCGGCGTGGCGGCATGGCAGAACGGATGCCCTGGCGTTCGCCGTCCTCTACCTGGTGGGGATGGGTTTCTGGATTTCGGCGATGAAGCCGGTCCAGTTCTATTATCACTATCTGCTGCCGGGCACGTTCCTGATGGGCTGCCTGGCACTCGCGTTAGATGCGCTGTTCGCCAGAGGTGGACGGCGGCGGTGGGGAGCTCTGGCCGGGGTCGCCGCTTCGCTGGCCATCTTCGCGTGGTTCCATCCGATCATCTCGGCAAGCGCCTTGACCGCGGGCAAGGTCTCATATCAACGCTGGATGTGGATGAACAGCTGGCGCTGACCGACGTCAATTCCCGTAGCGGCCCCAGACGAATTTCGAGCTGAGGGCGAAGTTCCACACCGAACCGATGACGATACCCGCAAGCGCCGCGGGATAGGCATGGAACCCGAAGCGCACGAGGATCGCCGCGACGCCCACGTTCGCCAAGAGGCCGACCGAACAAGTCAGCGCGAACTTCAGCCAGCCCCTGACCAGCGCGGCCGGGCCCTCCAGCCGCTTGTCGGCATAAGTCAGCGCGTTGTTGAGGAAGAAGTTGAACGTCATCGCCACCACGGCGGCGAGCGTCTGGCCGACCTCGAAGGCGGAGACCAGTTGGCCGTGCAGCGTGCCCCCGAACACCGTCAGGAATACCGCCAGCACCGCCATGTGAACGACCACGCCCATCGCGCCGATCGTGCCGAACAAGGCGAAACGCGTCGGAATGATCCGCCCCAGCCACTTATCGTAGAGGCCGACGAGAAATTCGAACACCACCGTCCGGTCGAGCTTGCTTTCGCCCGAGGCACGTGCAGCGAAGGCCAGGGGAAAGTCCTTGATGCGCAACGTTTCCTCCGAGGTCGCCAGAATATCGAGCAGGATCTTGAAACCGACGCCGGAGAGATGCGGCGCGGTCTTTCGCAGTTTTTCGGCGGGCAGCATGAAATAACCGCTCATGGGGTCGCTGAGTTCGACGCCGGTCACCTTGCGGGCGATGGCGTTGGCGATGTTGGACGCCTTCTCGCGCTTGGGTGCGTTCCAGGCTTCGGTGCTCGACCCTTCGGCGAAGCGCGACGCCACCGCGACGTCGCACTCGCCGCCGCTCACCGCCGCCAGCATCGCTGGCAGCAGGTTCGGATCGTGCTGATGATCGGCGTCCATCACCGCCACCACGGGCGCGGCGGTCGCCATCATCCCCTCGATCGCGGCCGAGGCAAGTCCGCGGCGGCCGATCCGCTGGATCACGCGGACGCGGCGGTCCCGTTGCGACAGCGCGCGCGCCGCATCCGAGGTGCCGTCCGGACTGTTGTCATCGACGAAGATCGCTTCCCACGAGACGCCGGCCAGCGCCTTGTCGAGCCGCTCCACCAGCGGCGCGAGGTTGTCGCGTTCGTTGAGCGTGGGCAGAATCACCGCCAGATCGAGCGGGCGGAGCGCCGCATCGACGGCCTTGACAGGATCGGGATGAGTCATTTCCATGGCCTTTCCCGATAGATGATGAACGTAAATAAAGGCTTTTGACCGGCCCCGCGAGGCTCAGAGGCGCGCGAGGACGGCATCGCCGATTTCCGCCGTTCCCGCATTGCCGCCCAGATCGCCACCGCGAATGCCGTCGACCAGCGCCGCCGCCACCGCGCTCTCGATCCGCCGCGCCTGTTCCTCCAGCCCGAAGCTGTGCCGCAGCAGCATCGCAGCCGACAGGATCGTCGCCATCGGGTTCGCCTTGCCCTGCCCGGCGATATCCGGCGCGCTGCCGTGAATCGGCTCGTAAAGCCCCAGCGAGCCTTCCGAGAGCGACGCCGACGCCAGCAACCCGATCGAACCGACGCACATGCTCGCCTGGTCGGACAGGATGTCGCCGAACAGGTTGCCGGTGACGATCACGTCGAACTGGCCGGGGTTCTTGACCAGTTGCATCGCCGCATTGTCGACGTACATGTGGGTCAATTCGACTTCCGGATACTCGGCGGAGACCTCGATCACCACGTCGCGCCACAACTGCGAGGTTTCGAGCACGTTGGCCTTGTCAACGGAGCACAGCTTCTTCCGCCGCCCCATAGCCGCCCTGAAGCCGACATGGGCGATGCGCCGCACCTCGTCCTCGGCATAGGACATCACGTCGTAGCCCTCGCGGCGACCATCGGCGGTCCGGCGCATGCCCTTCTCGCCGAAATAGACGTCGCCGTTCAGTTCTCGAACGATGATGAGGTCGATCTCGCGGGCCACTTCGGGGCGCAGCGAGGTCAGTTCCTCAAGCCCCAAGAACACCGTCGCGGGACGCAGGTTGGCGAACAGGCCCAGTTCCTTGCGCAGGCCGAGGATCGCCTGTTCCGGCCGCAAATTCCGCTCCAGGTGGTCGCACTCGAAATCCCCGACCGCGCCGAACAGGATGCCGCCCACGCTCTTCGCGATGTCGAGCGTCGCCTGCGGCAACGGGTGGCCGTGCTTGCGCCAGGCGGCGGCGCCGACATCGCCCTCGACCAGCTCGAGGTCGGGCAGGCCGAGCGCTCCGAGCACCCGCACCGCTTGCTCGGTCACTTCCGGGCCGATCCCGTCGCCTGCGAAAACCGCGATCCTCATTGAATTGATATCCCTTAGCCAATCCTTGCCAGCCGCTCGCGCAGCATGGCGCGCGCCGCCATGACATCGCCCATAACACCGCCGATCCGATCGGCAAGCAGGTAGCGTTCAAGCTGGCGGCCGAGCTTGTCGAAGACATGCAAGGTGGCCGCCCAGTCGTCCGCTGCGGGGCTGACGAAGGAAACGCCGTAACCCAGCTCGCGCAGCAGCAGCGTTTCGAACGTCAGCATCGGCAATGTCCAGCCCCTGGCCGAGGGGGCGACGCAGATGGCTTGCAGCAGGCCTTCGAGCGCATCGTAGAGCGCGGGATAGGGATGGCGCTCGGGCAGAGCCGCGGCGGCGAGCGCGGTGACCCAGGCGATTCCGGCGGCGGGCAACGGCTCGCTCAGCCACGGTCCCCGGCTCTGGATCAGCTCCACCCGGGCGAACGGGAGCTGGCTTTCAGACTGCGATCGCACTTCGCAATCCAGCAGATTTCCGGGAATGAGGACCGGTCTCAACCCTCTCCCGCGCCCGCCCGCGACATAGGCGGCGACCATCCCGTGATCGGTGGTGAGCAGCCGCGCGATCACGCCGGTCTCGCCATGCTGGCGAAGGCCGCAGACTATCGCGGGGGCACGGATGCGCATGGGGGTTCAGTGGGTCGCATGCGGGCATTCCGGCAAGCGGAAGCCGCGGAAATCAGGCCTTTTTCGCCAGTTTCGCCTCGAGCGCGGCGACGCGGGCCTTCAGGTCCTCGGCTTCCTCGCGCGCCTTGGCGGCCATGTCCTTGACCGCGTCGAATTCCTCGCGGCTGACGAAATCGAGCCCCCCGATGGCTTCTTTCATCTTCTCGCGCGCGGATTCGCTGGCTTCCCGGGTCATCCCCGCGAAAGTCCCGGCGGCGCTGTTCATCAGCTTGACGAAGTCGGCGACCAATTTGTTCTCGCTTTGCATCGGCATTACATGCGCACTGAAAGCGGCTTGAACAAGACCTAAACGACGTTGAACGCCACTAGAACTCGACCCGCTGGGCCGCGCCCGATACCTCCTGTCCATCCATGTCCGGATTGGCCTGAAGGAACGCCCAGTTGAGATAGCTGGCGAACACGATCCACAGCAGATAGGGCAGCAACAGCAGCGCCGCTCCCGGCCTGACCCGCCAGAACAGCGCGATGGTCACCACGACCGCCACATCGAGCGCGAGGATGAGGTAGAGACCGCCGGCGATCCGGTGCCCGCCAAAGAACAGCGGCGACCATGCGAGGTTGAGCGCCAGTTGGACGAAGAACACCAGAGTCGCCAGTCCCCGGCCCGCGGCGCCCTTGGCGCTGACGACCAGCGCGAGCGAGAAGCCCATCAGCGCGTAGAGCACCGTCCAGACGAGGCCAAAGGCGGCGGCCGGGGGATAGGCCGCGGGCTTCACCAGCGCCGCGAACCACGGATCGTCGGCGCCGCTTCCGGAAAGCTGCGAGGACAGCATGCCCAGGAGCACGAAAGCCGGCACGAACAGCAGCGACCAACGGATGAAGGTCGCGCGGATCTGGTCCCGCGAGGCGATCATGTTCATGCGGCGTGGTCTCCCGAATCGACCTGAAGGCGCGGTTCTACGGGATATTGGGCGAGTCGCAACGTCATGGCGCAAAAGCGCCGGGCCTTCTTTGCGCCGAAATGAGAAACTCGACGTTTCCCTCCGGCCCCTTGATCGGACTTTCGACGATTCCTTCCACCCGCCAGCCCAGCCCTTCGAGCCAGTCGCGCGCTTCGCCGCATACGCGGGCGTGAAGCGCGGGGTCGCGCACCACCCCGCCCTTGCCGACTTCGGCGCGCCCCACCTCGAACTGCGGCTTGATCAGCGCCACCAGCCGGCACTCCGCCGCCGCCAGCCGCAAGGGCACGTCGAGCACTTTGGCAAGACCGATGAAGCTGGCGTCGCACACCACCCAGTCGCACGGCCGGTCGATCAGCTCGGGCGTCAGGATACGCGCGCTGGTCTGCTCCAGCACGGTGACGCGCGGGTCCTGTCGCAGCTTCCATGCGAGCTGGTTGGTGCCCGAATCGACCGCGAAGACATGCGCCGCGCCGTTCGACAGCAGCACGTCGGTGAAGCCTCCGGTCGAGCTGCCGATGTCCATCGCCACCGCGCCCGCCGGATCGAGACCGAAATGATCGAGCGCGTGGGCGAGCTTGATCCCGCCGCGCGAAACCCAGGGATGATCGCGACCGCGCACTTCCAGCGGCGCGTCGGCGCGCAGCGACTGGCCGGGCTTGGCGATCTTCGTCTCGCCCGAGAACACCGTGCCCGCCAGCACCAGCGCCTGCGCCCGCGTGCGGCTTTCGGCCAGCCCCCGGTCGACCAGCAGCTGATCGACGCGCAGCTTGGCGACGCGGGCGGCCTTTGCGGCGGGAGGGGGCGGGGACGGGTCGGTCAAGCAAGCCGCGATCTTGTGGAAGGGCTCGTCTCATTCCATAGCAGGGCCATGAAGGCAAATCCTCGCAGACATGCGCCGCGCCGAGTGTTGGTGGCGGGAACCCTCGCGGCCGTGCTCTCGCTTGCCGGTTCGTGCTCCGGCCCGCGTGTCGTGCCGACACCGGCGCCCAGCGCGCGGCCGGCCACCCGGACGCCGCTTCCGCCACCCGCGCCGGCGGTCGGCTGGCAAGACGCGCCGATCACGCCGGGCGACTGGCAATGGCGCATGATCGAAGGGCAATCGACCGCGACTTTCGCCGGGGGCAGGCTGGTCCTGCGCTGCGACCGGGCCGCGCGGGCGGTGGTTGTCCAGCTCGCCCGAACCGGAGGCGAGGATAGCGCCCGTTTACCCGTGCCTGTGTCCGTGCCCGTAACCGTGACCGTGACCACGTCCGATCAGGTGCGCACGATTTCCGCGTCGCCGTCGCCCGGTCCGACGCCCGCGATCCGGGCCGTCCTTCCCGCGCGGGAGCCGCTTCTGGACGCCGTGGCCACCAGCCGCGGCCGCTTCGCGATCGAGGCGCCGGGGACCGCGCCGCTCTACATCCCGAGCTGGCCGGAGATCGGGCGCGTGATCGAGGATTGCCGCTGAGGAATTCGTCTGGGAAAATTCGTCTGGGGAAATTCGTCGCAAAACTGGGGAAAGCCAGGGCGAAGTGTTGATAATGACGCCAAAAAAATTCCGTTCAAGTCTTGTTGTGCGCCGCGGAATTACTAAACTTCGATCCAAGGCCGGGCGAAGGGTCGCCCTCACCGGTCCCAGCCGCTTCAAGCGGCGTCTTGGCTCAACAGCGCGAAAGGAGGTGATCCGATGTCTCATGGTCCAGCAGAGAGGTCGGCAATTTCCGTCGTGAGGCATTATCGCTAGGTTTCGGGGACACTGTCCCTCATTAAGCGATAGAGGCTTCACCGGCGGCACTTCCGGCCGCTGACCATGCGAAGGGCCGCACCGGCAAGTCCGGGGCGGCCCTTCTCATTCGTGGTTTCGATGCCTGCGTGGCTTGGGACCAGCTATTGGCCGAATTCAACGAACTCGCTCATTCGGCCAAGTTCAGGTTGTCTTCTAAGTCGTGGGGTCCGGACAGGCGGCTTTTGGTATGCGACAGAACAGTAGCAGACGTTCAGTATCGAATGTATGATCAGGTGATGAAAGCCATCACGAACTTCGTCGAAGACATGTACGAGCGGTTTCGAAGTGATCCAAAAGAGGTGTGGTCGCTCAGCATATCCGACATTCGACCGTACTGTGCTGGCGACGCCAAAGCCGAACAAGCTTTCTTCAATAAGATGGGGATGGAACTAGCACAGGGCTATTCCTCTGGGAGGCATTCATTCGACTTTTGCGACGGAGTAGCTAATGGCTTGTGGGTTGCCCTTTTGGAATGGCAAGGAAAGGATCCACAGCCGCCATGGCCCGACCTATTCTACGACACATACCTCGCCTTCGATGCCGGCGAATATCAGCACGCAGGTGATGATGAAGCTGTCGATCCTATCAAAGCCTACACAGACCCCCACATAGCTTGGATTTTATCTAACTATTCGACAGCGGAGCAGCCTTCGCCTGTTCGCAGAACTGACGGGTTTTGAGACTTCATTGGCGGAATATGCATGACCGCTTCGTCGGCGTTCGCGGAAAACTTAATCCCCTTACGAAACGATGAGGACACCATCACTCTTTTCAAGTGTGGCGGGCGTCGTCCTGTTATCAAATATCCACCATTCGGAAGAGCCGGGTTTGCCACGAAGGGTATCGCTACGGCATAACATCACGCGCTCACCGGAGCCGAACCAGCGATCTCTTATGTTGCCGTGGCCGGCCCATACCGGATTGGCTTTAGCAATGGCGCTCAATTCATCTGCGTTGAAAGGAGCAGAGCGCTGTTTCCAGTGTGCGCTTCCATCCTTGCCGCAGCTATAAGAGATGGCATTTTTGGAAGTGGCGCAACTCGTCAAAGCCATGCACAGCGATGCGGCCGATATAATGAGGCGCATAGACACCGCTTTCTGAGCCATAGCGGCCGCTTATGGTGGAAGCATGTGTGCAATTCAATGACGGGAATTTTGGCGTTTCCCATCCTTCGAAAAAAATTTGATACCTAACGGCGCCATCATCCGAATACCTCAGAGATCACTCCCCTCCCAGTGCAACCGCCATTTGCGCCGTGGCGGTCACATGCTACCATGGACGGAAGGGACCGATTATTTCATTTTCCTTGCCTAGGGCGAAACTTTCGCTCAGTGGCACGGCGTTTCAGTTTTGAGGATTCGATCAGCATGGCGACTCTCGCCGACACGACACTGCGCTTCACCACCCTTCCCCATCCCGCCCCGACCCCGCCCGAACGCCGCGCCCAGGCGCTGGCCAATCCGGGGTTCGGCACGGTTTTTTCGGACCACATGGTCACGATCGAGTGGTCGGAAGACAAGGGCTGGCATGACGCCGCCGTCGCGCCCTATGGACCGCTGTCGATGGACCCGGCCTGCGCCGTGCTGCACTATGCCCAGGAGATCTTCGAGGGGTTGAAGGCCTATCGCCAGGAAGACGGCGGCCTTGCCCTGTTCCGCCCCGATGCCAACGCCGCGCGCTTCAATGCCTCGGCCCGCCGGCTGGCGATGCCGGAACTGCCCGAAGCGCTGTTCATCGAATCGATCCGGCGGCTCGTCGGCGCGGACCGCGACTGGTTTCCCACGGTCGAGGGCGGTTCGCTCTATCTGCGGCCGTTCATGTTCGCGTCGGAGACCTTCCTGGGCGTGCGGCCGTCGAAGCGGTACAAGTACATCGTCATCGCCAGCCCGGCCGGCAACTACTTCAAGTCGGGCGCTCCGGCGGTCTCCATCTGGGTCAGCAGCGACTATACGCGCGCCGCGCCGGGCGGCACCGGCGCGGCCAAGTGCGGCGGCAACTATGCCGCCAGCCTCGTCCCCCAGGCCGAAGCGATCGCGCGCGGCCATGACCAGGTCGTGTTCCTCGATGCGGCGGAAAACCGCTGGGTCGAGGAACTGGGCGGCATGAACCTCTATTTCGTGTTCGATGACGGCACCCTGCTGACGCCGGCGCTGACCGGCACGATCCTGCCCGGCATCACCCGCGACAGCCTGCTCAAGCTGGCCCGCGACGAAGGACTGACGGTCCGCGAGGAGCGCTACGGCATCGACCAGTGGCGCGAGGACGCCACATCGGGCAAGCTCGTCGAATGCTTCGCCTGCGGCACGGCGGCGGTGGTCACCCCGGTCGGCAAGGTCGCCAGCCATCAGGGCGAATTCACCATCGGCGGCGGCGGACCGGGACAGCTGACCGGCAGGCTCAAGGACCGGCTGGTCGCGATCCAGCGCGGCGGCGCGCCCGATCCCCATGGCTGGGTGATGAAGCTCGACTGACGGCTGTCATAATCGCCTTGCAGTCTGGCGCCCTTCACTCTCGCATCGATCAAGCTCGCACTGAAAGGGAAGCTTCCGTGGCCGAATCCGATTACGTTCCGCCGAAAGTCTGGGTGTGGGATCAGTCCAAGGAAGGCAATTTCGCCGGCCTGAACCGGCCGACCGCCGGCGCGCGCGAGGAGAAGGCGCTGGCGCGCGGCGAGCACCCGTTCCAGCTCTATTCGATGGGCACGCCCAACGGCCAGAAAGTGACGATCCTGTTCGAGGAGCTGCTGGCCGCCGGACATGGCGACGCCGAATACGACGCCTGGTTCATTTCCATGTCCGATGCCGAGCAGTTCGGTTCGGGCTTCGTCGCGATCAATCCGAATTCGAAGATACCGGCGATGCTCGATGTTTCGGGACCCGAGCCGGTCCGCGTGTTCGAATCGGGGGCGATCCTGCTGCACCTGGCCGAAAAGTTCGGCGCCTTCATCCCCGCCGATCCGGCGGGCCGGGCCGAGTGCCTGTCCTGGCTGATGTGGCAGATGTCGACCGCGCCGTTCTTGGGCGGCGGCTTCGGGCATTTCTACGCCTATGCTCCGGTCAAGCTCGAATACGCGATCGATCGCTACGCCATGGAGACCAAGCGCATTTTCGACGTGGCCGACCGCAGGCTGGGCGAAGTGCGGTGGCTTGCGGGCGACAGCTACACCATCGCCGACATCGCCACGTTCTGCTGGCTGCGCAATTTCGTCACCGGGGAGGCCTATGAAGATCCGCGCGAATTCCTCGACATCCCCAGCTATCGCAACGTCGCGCGCTGGGTGGGCGAGATCGACGCGCGCGTCCCCGTCCAGCGCGGCCGCCTGGTCAATCGCCGGGGGGAAGGCTACACCCTGGAACGGCACGCCGCCGCCGATATCGACGCGGTGATCGGGACCTGACGCGCCGCCCGCTCTTTTCAAGTCGGACCGGAGGCGCTAAGCGGCGCCGATCCTGTTGGGGCGTAGCCAAGCGGTAAGGCAGCGGTTTTTGGTACCGCCATGCGGAGGTTCGAATCCTCCCGCCCCAGCCATCTTCCGTGAACTGACGTGCGTTAATCCCTTTCCCGCGTCCGCGCGGGGAACTCGCCGCATTCATTCCGCGTTCAGTGTGCAAGCGAGGAATGGAGCAGCATGGCCACGATCCCCCAAGAACATGACGGCCTTCAGGACCTGTTGGACGTATCGACCGACTGCGAGCATGACGTCTACTATTGGTGCAGCCGGTTCCGGGTCAGCCAGGGCCTGCTCAAGGAACTGATCGCCAGCGCGGGAACGCGGGTGGCGGACATCGAAAGAATGCTCCGGCTGCGCGACGGGTAAGCTCGTTCCGGTCCAGATTGACCCACTTTCGTCATTGCGAGGAGCGGAGCCCTGCCCCGGCCAGCATCATCATGAACAGGCCATCCGCGTCCCGGCAGGTCTCGATCGGTTCCCACCCCCCGGCGCGCAAGAGCGCCGCCGCACTCTCCTCGTCGTATTTGTGGCTGTTCTCGGTGTGGATCGTCTCGCCCGCCGCCATGGCGAAAGGCTCTCCGGCGACCTCGAAGGCAATGTCGCGCGACGCCTCCAGGTGCATCTCGATACGGGCGTCCGCCTCGTTCCAGACGGCCCGGTGGCGCAAGGCATCGACGGGGATCGTGCCATCGAGTTCACGGTTGATCCGGCGCAGGAGGTTGAGGTTGAATTCGGCCGTCACCCCGGCCGCATCGTCATAGGCGGCGAGCAGGACGCGGCGATCCTTGATCCGGTCCATGCCGATCAGCAGCAGGCCGGTCTCGCCCAGCGTCTCCCGCATCGCGCGCAGCAGCTCCACCGCCTCCGCCGTCGCCAGGTTGCCGATGGTCGAGCCGGGGAAGAACCCCAGCCGGCCCCGCCCTTCGAGCGCTTTGGGCAGGGCCAGCGGATGCGTGAAATCCGCTTCCACCGGGTGGATCGGCAGCCCCGGAAAGCGCCGCGCCAGAACCGCGCACGATTCGCGCAGGAACGCTCCGGAGATGTCGACCGGGACGTAGCCGGCGGCGTCGAGGCCTTCGAGCAGCAGCGGCGTCTTGGTCAGGCTCCCGGCACCGAATTCGACCACCGCGCGGCCGGGCCCGATCGCTTGCGCCAGCGCCGGGCGGCACGCCTCCAGGATCGCGATCTCCGTGCGGGTCGGATAGTATTCGGGAAGCCGGGTTATCGCCTCGAACAGATGGCTGCCGCGATGGTCGTAGAACCAGCGCGCGGGAATGGACTTGCGGGCCTGCGCAAGTCCGTGAAGAACATCCGAACGGAACTGGCGATGCAAGTCGGGGCGTGCGTCCTCGCGCCCGGGAAGCTCGGCAAGCGTGGCCATATCTCAAATCCTTCGGTCAAAGGTCTTTGGCGAGGCGCAGACCGGTGAACTGCCAGCGCTGGTGAGGGTAGAAGAAATTGCGGTAGCTCGCGCGCGACGATCCGCGCGGGGTGGCGCAGCTGGCGCCCTTGAGCACGAACTGGCCGTTCATGAACTTGCCGTTGTATTCGCCGACCGCGCCGTCCGCCGTGCGGAAGCGCGGATAGGGCAGGTAGGCGGACCGGGTCCATTGCCAGCAATCGCCGAAGAAACCGGCCTCGCCCGACGGCCGGACCGCGCCCGCGAGGTCGAGCTGATTGCCGCAGAGCGGGTCGTGCGGGGCAGCCGCTGCCTCCCATTCGAACTCGGTGGGCAACCGCGCGCCGGCCCAGCTTGCATAGGCGTCCGCCTCGAAATAGCTGATGTGCGACACCGGCGCATGCGGATCGCGACTCTGCCAGCCCGCCAGCGTAAACGCCCGATCGTCGCGCCAGTAGAGCGGCGCCGCCACGCCCTCCCGCCCCAGCCAGTCCCACCCGTCCGACAACCAGAGCGCAGGATTGCGATAGCCGCCGTCGGCCACGAACGCGGCCCACTCGCCATTGGTGACAAGGCCGGTTGCCAGCGCGAAGGGTTCGAGCAGCACGCGATGCCGCGGGCCTTCGTTGTCGAAGGCGAATCCAGTCCCGTCATGGCCGATCAGCGCGATGCCGCCGGGATGATCGAGCCAGCCCCGGCCCGGCCGCGCCGCCGGCCGCGGAGCCGCATCGGCATAGGCAGGGCCCAGCGGATTGCACCACAGCGCATGCTTGATGTCGGTCAGCAGCAGTTCCTGATGCTGCTGCTCGTGGTTGATGCCCAGCTCGATCAGCGCATGCAGCTCCTCGCGCTCGAACAGCTCTGCCAGTGCCTCGTCCACGTGAGCGCGATAGGCCATGATCTCGTCCAGCGACGGGCGCGACAGCAATCCACGCTGCGGCCGCGGGTGGCGCGCGCCTTCGGCTTCGTAGTAGGAATTGAACAGGAAAGGCCAGCGCTCGTCGAACAGACGATATCCCGCCAGATGATCGCGCAGCAGGAAGATTTCGAAGAACCATGTCGAGTGCGCCAGATGCCATTTGGCGGGCGAGGCGTCGGGCATCGACTGGATGGTCGCGTCGGCGTCCGACAACGGCGCGACCAGCGCCTCGCTCAAAGCACGCACGGCGCGGTAGCTGTCGGCCAGGCCAGAGGCGCCGGCAAGTCTGGCCCCCACTCCCCTGTCCTCCCGGCTCACCGTTACGCGCATGGGGTACGTAACACGCAAGGGTGCGGGAAGCTCCCGTTATTTGTGGCAGAGGGCATATCCTCCGCGGCACGGGGAGGTGGCAGCACGAAGCGCTGACGGAGAGGGGTCGCCTCCAGGCGCGGCGCTCGCTTCGGAACGCAGCGCTGAACCGATAGCCCCCTCCACCGCCTTCGGCGGTCCCCCTCCCCGCGAGCGGGGAGGAACTCAACCGCCTGCTACGCCGCCTGCTTCTGCCTTTCGGTCGCTTCGAGGTTGAGCATGTCGGCCATCAGGAACGCCAGCTCGATCGACTGCGCCGCGTTGAGGCGCGGGTCGCAATGGGTGCGATAGCGGCTGGCCAGCGCCTCGTCGGTGATCGCCACGGCGCCGCCGGTGCACTCGGTCACGTCCTGCCCGGTCATCTCGACATGGATGCCGCCCGCGTGGGTGCCCTCGGCGCGGTGGACCTCGAAGAAGCCCTTCACCTCGTCGAGGATACGGTCGAACGGGCGGGTCTTGAGCCCCGACTCCGCCTTGATGACGTTGCCGTGCATTGGATCGCACGACCACACCACCGAGTGCCCCTCGCGCTTCACGGCACGCACCAGCGCCGGCAGGCCATCGCGCACCTTGTCGTTGCCGAAGCGGCTGATGAGCGTCATCCGCCCCGCCTCGCGGCCCGGATTGAGCACGTCGAGCATGCGCAGCAGCGCGTCGGGATCAAGGCTCGGCCCGCACTTCATGCCGACCGGGTTGCCGACGCCGCGCAAGAATTCGACATGCGCCGACCCCTCGAAGCGGGTGCGGTCGCCGATCCACAGCATATGCGCGGAGCAATCGTACCAGTCGCCCGTCAGCGAATCGCGGCGCGTCAGCGCTTCCTCGTAGGGAAGCAACAGCGCCTCGTGGCTGGTGTAGAAGCTGGTGCCGCGAAGCTGCGGGACGGTGGCAGGATCGACGCCGCAGGCGGCCATGAAGTCCAGCGCCTCGCTGATGCGGTCGGCCATCTGCTCGAACTTCGCGCCCCACGGGCTGCTGCCGATGTGGTCGAGCGTCCAGCGGTGGACCTGGCTGAGGTTCGCATAGCCGCCACCCGCGAAGGCGCGCAGCAGATTGAGCGTCGCCGCCGCCTGGCCATAAGCCTGAACCATGCGGTTGGGATCGTTGCGCCGGGTGGCGTCGTCGAACTCCATGCCGTTGATGATGTCGCCGAAATAGCTCGGCAGCTCCTTGCCCCCGATCGTCTCGGTGGGGGCCGAACGCGGCTTGGCGAACTGGCCGGCGATGCGGCCTACCTTGACCACCGGCTGCTTGCTGGCGAATGTCAACACTACCGCCATCTGCAACAGCACGCGGAAGGTGTCGCGGATATTGTCGGGATGGAACTCGGCAAAGCTCTCGGCGCAGTCGCCGCCTTGCAGCAGGAAGCCGCGGCCCGCCGCCACTTCCGCCAGATCCGCCTTCAGCGCGCGCGCCTCGCCCGCGAAGACCAGCGGCGGGAACTTCGCCAGCGTGCCTTCGACGCTGCGCAGTTCCGCTTCGTCGCCATAGACCGGCAGATGCCGCGCTTCCTGCGCTTTCCATCCGTCCGGTGTCCAGTTGCTTGCCACGTCAATTACTCCAGTCAGGCCGGTCCTATCACAGGTGCGTCTCCCCCGCGCCCGGCGCAAGGGGCGCGCTTTAGCGCCGCCTGCAAGCAAATGCAAAAACGGGAATTGCGATCAGGGCAATCGCTTTGGATCACCGGCCGCCGCAACCGGCACCAAAGCCGGTGCTGCTGGCACGACGGCCAGCTTCCAGCTGCGCCCCACGCCCAGATAGCGCGCGGCCAGCGCCTGCATCCGCTCGGGCGTGGTCTGCGTGTAATCGACCATGATCGAGCGCACCGCGTTGATCCGCACGGGATCGTTCGTCGCGCCCTCAAGCTGCTGCATGAAGAATGACGAGCTCGACGCCGCGCGGTTGACCTGCTGACGCATCGGCTCGACCACGCGCGCCAGTTCGTCCGCGCTCACCGGATGGGCGACGAGATCGGCCGCGATTTCCTCCGCCGTCTGGAAGAACACGGGCACCGCCTCGGGATCGAGCTGGCCGATCGCGGTGATCGACCCGCCCGCGCGCAAGTCGACCGGCCACGTCGAATAGACATAGGGCGCATAACTGGTGCCCGACTTCTCGCGCATGGCCTCAAGCAAGCGGTTGCTGAACAGCTGGGTCAACAGTTCGATTTGTCGCGACTCCGAGATGCCGAGCGAGCCGCCGCCGGTCGGCCAGCTGACCACCGCCGCCGCCTGATCGGGATCGCCGCGATGGATCAGCGTGAACGGCCTGGACGAAGGCGCGGGCGGCGCGATCTGCGACATGCCCGCCTCGGCAAGATTCTTGCGCGGAGCCAGCGCGCCGAACGTCTTCTGAAGCGACTCAAGCGCAGCCGCCTTGTCATAATCGCCGAAGATCTGCACCTCGACCGGACCACTTTTCAGCGCGCGCGACCAGACCTTGCGGAATTCCGCCGGAGAGGCCGTCTCGATCTCGGCGGGGGACGGCGTCTTGAAGCGCGGGTCCTGTCCGCGCTGGTAGAACTCCAGGTCGCGCTCCAGCACTCCTTGAGGTGAGGTGGAGAACGCTTCGTACTGAAGCTCCGCCGCCGCCTTGGCGCGCCGGAACGGGTTTTCCTCCCACAGCGGCAAGTCCAGCTTGGCAGCGAACAGGTAGAGTTGATCCGCAAGGTCGGCGGGGCGCGTTTCGGCCGAAAGCTCGAACGCGGCGTCCTTGATCTCGAAATCGAAGCCGAGCTTGCGGCCCGTGGCCACGCGGTCCAGTTCCTCCTGCCCCAGCGTCGCCGCGCCCGAGCCGACCAGCGCCATCTGGCCAAGCCCGATATAGGGTGCGTCCTTCGCCTCGAACGAACGGTAGCCGCCGCCGAAACGCACCTTGACCATGACCCGGCCCGGCTCTTCGGCCACCGGCCACAGCAGCGCCTTGACGCCGTTGGCGAATTCGACCTGTTCGATGCCCAGCAAGCCGGTCGAGGTTTCGGTGAGTACCTTGCCGGGCTTGCCGATCATCGGGAGGCCGGTGAAATCTATCGGCTTGGAAGCCAAGCGCACGCTGGCATCCGCCTTCGCCGGGGTGAGCAGAGCCTGGCGCAGCGCGGTCCCGTCCGCCTCGGTCTTGTCGGGCGTCACGTAGACCCCGCGAACCACCGTGCCGGTGAACAGCTGCCGGGTGTGCTGAAGGATCGCTGCGGGAGTGAAAAGGGGCTTCGATTCGCGGAAGATGCGCAGCACGTCGTCGGGCGCAGCGACCGTCTCGCGGATGTCGAGCGCGGTGACCAGATCGTCGGCGAGCTTCGATCCCGGCAGCAGCGCGCGCTGTTCGACCGGCACCTGGAAGGCGACTTCCAGCTCGGCGATCTCGCGGTCGATCTCTTCCCGGGATGGGGGCGCGGCGATAGCGTCGGCGATGACCCCGCGCACATCGGCCAGCGCGGCCTTCCAGTCCTTGCCCAGCGGCGTGATCGACACGAACGTCGCGTCGGCGGAGCGGCTGACGTCGTCCTGATTGACTTGCGCGACGAGGTAGCTGCCCCCTGCCCTCGCTCGGGATTCCAGCCGCCGGTTGATGATCGCCTGCGCCAGTGCATCGGTCATCAGGCCCTGATTGTACACGATGGTATCGTTCACCTGCCGCCACGGACGCAGTACCGCATAAGTAATGCCGCGTGGCAGATCGGGCTCGACGATGACGTCCGATTGTCCGACCGGATTGGCCGCGTCCGCTCCGGCGGGCGCGACGGGATCGCCAAAGCTGGGAGTCGCCAGCGGCTGGCCCGGCGCCTTCCAGCCGGAGAACCATTTGCGCACCAGCGCTTCCAGCTGCGCCGGCTCAGCATCGCCCGCCACCACGATCACCACGTTCTCGGGCCGATACCACCGCTCGTAGAACGCCCGGACGGAGGCGGGCGTCGCGGCGCGCAAAGTCTCGGGCGTGCCGATGGGGGAGCGCTGGGCGATCGGCTGCCCGGCATAGAACGTGCGCCGCATCGCCTCCTGCACCCGTTTAGGCGCGCCGCCCCGCTCACGCATCTCGGCCAGAACGATCGGCACGTCGAGCTTGAGGTTGCTCTCGCTGAGCGCCGGGGCGCTGACCATGCCCGACAGCAATTTGAAGCTTTCGTCGAGCGACGCCGCCGTCGCGTTGGGCAAGTCGAGCTTGTAGACCGTCTGCGTCGTGCTGGTCTCGGCATTGGTGTCGCTGCCGAACGCGGCGCCCAGCCGCTGCCACGTCGGGATCGCCGCGCCCTCGGCGAGATACTTCGACTGCCGGAACAGCAGGTGCTCGAGCAAATGCGCGAAGCCCTGCTCCGGGTCGCGCTCGTTCAGCGAGCCGGCGTCGACGCGGATGCGGACCGAGACCTGCCCCGGCGGCACGCCGTTCTTGCGCACCGCATAGCGCAGGCCATTGGCCAGCTCGCCGAAGGTCCACGAGCGGTCGGGCGGAACGTCGCTGCCGCGATAGAGCCAGGGCACCGCGTCGGCCGAGGCTTTCGCCGCCGTCTCGGCAGCCGGCTCGGGCCTGGCGTCGGCAAGCGCGGGCTGCATCGAACCCAGCAGCAGGGACAACGGAAGTGCGAAGGATGTGGCGGCGCGCGAATGGAAATTCATGGCGGTGGTATAAGTGCCGTCAAGCTTAAGGGCCAGTGAATTGGCGTTGCCAAGGACGCGGCATCGAAGCCCAACGAGTCGCGCCCCTTGACCCTGCATTCGCATCGCCTAAATCGCTGGCACTATGTTCATCGAAACCGAAGCGACGCCCAACCCTTCAACCCTGAAGTTCCTGCCCGGCCAGGCGGTGATGCCGTCCGGCACGCGGGAATTCGTCACCGAAGAGGATGCCGAGGCGTCGCCCCTGGCCGAAGCCCTGTTCAGCCTGGGCGACGTGACCGGCGTCTTCTATGGCAGCGACTTTCTTTCGGTCACCGCAGCTCCGGGTGTGGACTGGAGCCAGCTCAAGCCGCAAGTCGTTACCGTCCTGCTCGATCATTTCGCATCGGGCGCGCCGCTGTTCGCGGGCGGCGATGCGGGCGGGATCAGCGTGCCGCTCGATGAGGATGACCTGGGCGACGACCCGGCCGACGCGGACATCGTCGCGCAGATCAAGGACCTTATCGAGACGCGCGTGCGCCCCGCCGTGGCCAACGACGGCGGCGACATCATCTATCGCGGGTTCCGCGAAGGCGTGGTCTACCTGACCATGCAGGGCGCCTGCTCGGGCTGTCCGTCCTCCTCGGCGACGCTCAAGCAGGGGATCGAAGGGCTGCTCAAGCATTATGTGCCCGAGGTCACCGAAGTACGCGCCGCCTGACGCGCCCGGCTTGACGCGGATCCTCCGTTGATGCGCATCCTGGCGATCGACAGTTCCACCGAGGCCTGTTCGGTCGCCCTCTTCGAAGGCGCGGATCTGACCGGCGCGGACCTGGTCGACGGGCATTTCGAGGTGATCGGGCGCGGTCATGCCGAACGCCTCGTACCGATGATCGCGCGGTTGCCCGATCGTGGCCGGGCCGATCTGATCGCGGTTTCGCTGGGCCCCGGAAGCTTCACCGGCGTGCGTGTCGGCCTCGCTGCGGCAAAGGCGCTGGCGCTGGCCTGGCGCGTGCCGGTCAGCGGTTATTCGACGCTTGCCCTCGTGGCCGCCATCGCCTGCCGCGAGACCGGCGCGGCAGCGGCGGGCGTCGCGATGGCGGGCGGGCATGGGGAATGGTTCGTCCAGAGCCTGACCGCCGACGGAATGCCGCTCGGCCAGTGCGCGTCCCTCATCCCCGCCGAGGCCGCCGTCCAGGTGCGCGAGCCGCTTGTGGCGGGCAACCGGGCGGAGGAACTGGTCGCGCTGCGCACAAGCGGCACCGCGATCGCCCTGTTGCCCGACGCGCGGCGACTGCCGCTGCTTTCCCAGGCCGGCTTCACGACGGATGTCCGCCCGCAATACGGCCGCCCGCCCGATGCCAGGATCGCAACCGTCGGAGTGACGGGAGCGGCCGCGTGATCGGCGGGCCGGACGACATCGACCGCATCATGGACGTCATGATGGCGGCATTCGACCCGGCCTATGGAGAAGCCTGGAACCGCCGCCAGGTCGAAGATGCGCTGGCCCTCGGCAACTGCCGTTACGGGCTCGTGGACAGCGACGGCCAGCAACCGCAGCCGGGATCGCAGGCCGCGGGATTTTTTCTTTCGCGCAGCGGTTTCGGTGAGGAGGAGTTGCTACTCTTTGCCGTTTCTCCGGAGTTCAGGCGCCAGGGCCTCGGCAGAGTGCTTCTCGCCAACCTTGTCGGCACCGCGAAGGCGAACGGTACGACGCGACTGCTGCTCGAGATGCGGCGCGGCAATCCGGCGGAAGCACTGTATCGCTCCTATGGCTTCCAGCCGATCGGTGTTCGTCCGAATTACTATCGCTCACATGATGGCGAAAGAATTGATGCAATCACCTTTGCGGCAAGAATCGATTGATCGAATTGGGAATTCGGCAATTCGGGTGGGATTTTTGGAGCCGCACTGTCGAAAAATGACAATTCTGTCTTGAAAGCCGAATCAAAATTGCTAGAAGCGGCGTGCGAGCGTGAAGCGCTGCATGATGTGAAATACTGGGTCGCATGAAGAGGCGAGAAAAATGGAAATAGCTGAAAACAGCATGAGCGAGACCTTGATCACGCTTACCTCGGATATTGTTGCAGCGCACCTCAGCAACAACAACGTGACAGTAGACGATGTGCCGACGCTGATCACGAACGTTTACAACGCGCTCTCGGGTCTGGGCCAGCTTCAGGAAGAAGAAGCGCCCCGCCTCGAACCGGCGGTGTCCGTGCGCGCCTCGGTCAAGCCGGACTACATCGTCTGCCTTGAAGACGGCAAGAAGCTCAAGATGCTCAAGCGCCACCTGATGACACACTACAGCATGACGCCGGAAGAGTATCGGCAGCGCTGGAGCCTGCCGGCCGATTATCCGATGGTCGCCCCCAACTATGCCGAGAAGCGGCGCGAGCTGGCCAAGAAGATCGGCCTCGGTCGCAAGCCCAACGTGCGGCGCGGCCGCAAGCCCAAGGCTTGATCCGAATCCGATAACGGCGCCGGGACCGGGAACCGGCCGAGGTCGGCTTTGTCGACCGGTCTTGGCCGGCGCGGCCGACGCGCCCGCTTGCCGATTGGCCGAAGCACGTTTGCCGAAGCACGTTTGCCGAAAGCACCGGGCAGCGTGCGATGGAGCGACCCGCGATGCGGATTGCCGCATCTCCCACGGTTGTGAAATTGGCGGCATGCGCCTAAATGAAACCGACACTTTTTCCGGATGATTCCGGTTTGATGAAGTGCCGTTTTCAGAAGACTCCTGCCAAGGGGCGATCATGCACCAGCCTATCGACATTGAAGCCCTCTGCGCCGAACGCGGCCTGCGTATCACCGAACAGCGCCGGGTGATCGCGCGCGTCCTTTCGGAAAGCGAGGACCATCCCGACGTCGAGAAACTTCACGAGCGGGCTTCGGCGATCGATCCGGGCATCTCGATCGCCACCGTCTATCGCACCGTGCGGCTGTTCGAAGAAGCCGGCATCCTGGACCGGCACGATTTCGGCGATGGCCGCGCGCGCTACGAAGCGGCGCCGGAAGCCCATCACGACCACATGATCGATGTGGAATCGGGCAAGGTCACCGAATTCGTCGATCCCGAGCTGGAAACGCTCCAGCGCGAAATCGCCAAGCGGCTGGGCTTTCGCCTCGTCGACCACCGGATGGAGCTGTTCGGCGTCCGCATCGACCGCGAGGCCGAGCGGGCGAGCGACAGGCAGGATTGAGCGCGCGGTCCCGCGGCACGGGTCCCTTCCGCCAACTTCGGCTGTTCCCTTGTCCGCTTCGTCCGCAGCCAGGGCATCAGGCATCGCACGCACGGCCGCCCGGTCGCTCGCGGTACTCGTCATCCTGTGCGCCAGCGTCATCCTCTACTACGCCTGCAAGCCCTTCGTCCGGCGCAATCCGGCGCCCCGTCTGTTCATGGCCGGGATCGGTCGCGCGTTCGGACTTGACATCCGCTTGGCCGGCACGCCGGCCAGACAAGACACCTTCTTCATCGCCAACCATGTGAGCTGGCTGGATATCCCTGCCCTGACCGGGAAAACGGGAACGGCATTCGTGGCGCACGACGGGCTGATGGGAATTGGCTGGCTGCGCTGGCTCTGCTCGCTCAACGACACGGTCTTCGTCGCCCGCCACCGGCCCGGGCACGTCTCGCGGCAAGTCGATCAGGTCCGCGAAGCGCTGTCGCGGACGGGGTCGCTGGCGATCTTCCCGGAGGGAACGACGGCCGACGGGCTGACGCTGCTTCCGTTCAAGTCGTCCCTGCTTTCCGCTCTCACCCCGATACCCGAAGGGCTGCGCGTCCAGCCGGTGTGGCTGGACTACGGCCCGCGCTCGCCGGAAATGGCCTGGGTCGGAGAGGAAACCGGCAAGGACAACTTCCTCAGGATAGCCGCTCGCCCCAGGAGGCTTGCGCTGACGATCCATTTCCTGCCCCCGCTGGAGGGCGCGGACCTTGCCGACCGCAAGGCGATCGCCGCCGCCGCCCGGCACGCCATCGAACAGGCGATGACGGCCGCCGGCCGAGCCTGACGCGGCCTTATCGGGTGGCGTTGTACTTCAGCTGGTCTTCGTTGAGCTGGAAACCGACCAGCAGTTCGAAATTGCTGCGGCTGATCGCGGCCTTGACCTCGGGATCGGCGAGCGGATCGACAGCGGCGTCGGCGTCGCCCGCGCGCCGCCTGCGGGTGATGCGCTGGCGGATCTCGGCGGGCAGCGTGGCGGCCGCCAGGTCGATGAAGGCGGAACCCTCGGCACTGGCCTGCGCGCGTTCCTGGCCGTCGGCGAAATTGATCGTGACCGTTCCCACGCGCTTGGTGGCGACGGTGTTCCCGCCTTGCAGCACCGTCACGAAATAGGGAAGCGCGAGCTGGCGCGGGCCGGACGTGTTGGTCCGCCGGGCCAGCACGTCGAACGACGCGGTGGCGATCACCTGGCTTGCCGTTTCGGTGCAACGGCTGCGCACGTTGGTCATGGCCGCGACGGCGTCGATGTCGGCGGCGGTCCTCGCCCCAGGTGCCGTGAACAGCGTTGTGTCGCCGGTGTAGTCTGGAATGCCGACCGCCGGGCAGCGCGAGCGGATGGCGGTGATGCCGACGCCTTCATCGACCACGATCTCGCCCTTGCCGGCGCATCCGGCCAGTCCGGCGCCAGCCATGGCAAGCAGGATCGTGGCGGAAAGACGTTTGCTGGCGCTCATCTCGGTTCCTCGGGTAACGTGCACTTGCCCTAGCGAGGCGCGCGCCAAAGCGCTAGAGGGCCGATCATGAATGCTGTGTTTCCCGACCCTCGGCGCCCCCTGAAGCTGCTCATCGCCGCGCCGCGCGGTTTCTGCGCAGGCGTCGACCGGGCGATCGAGATCGTCGAGCGGGCGATCGAGCGGTTCGGATCGCCGGTCTATGTCCGCCATGAAATCGTCCACAACAAGTTCGTCGTGGACAACCTCAAGGCCAGGGGCGCGGTGTTCGTCGAAACGCTCGACGACGTGCCGGATGGCGTGCCGGTAATCTTCTCGGCGCACGGCGTCCCCAAGTCGGTCCCTGCCGAAGCGAGTGCGCGCGGGCTGGATTGGCTGGACGCGACCTGTCCGTTGGTCAGCAAGGTCCATCGCCAGGCCGAACGCCAGGTGCAGGCCGGACGGCATATCCTGTTCATCGGCCATGCCGGCCATCCCGAGGTGATCGGCACGTTCGGGCAAGTGCCCGACGGCACGATGACGCTGGTCGAGACGATCGAGGACGTTGCCGCTCTCGACATCGCCCCCGAGACCGAGTTGTCCTACCTCACCCAGACCACGCTTTCGGTCGACGACACCGCCGCGATCATCGCCGCGATCGATGCCAAGTTCGCCAATGTCGTCGCCCCCAAGGCGGAGGACATCTGCTACGCGACATCGAACAGGCAGGCGGCGGTCAAGGCGATCGCTCCGCAATGCCAACTGGTGCTGGTGATCGGCGCACCCAACAGTTCGAATTCGAAGCGGCTCGTCGAAGTGGCGGAACGCGCCGGGTCGCAAGGCCGCCTGATCCGGCGCGCGGACGAGATCGATCCCTCGTGGCTGGAAGGGGTCGAGGTGCTGGGCATCACCGCCGGCGCGTCCGCTCCGGAAGAGCTGGTGCGCGAAGTCGTCGACCGCCTGAGCCAGTTCCGCCCCACGGCCGAGGAAGTCGTCGTCACCGCGCAAGAGAACATCACGTTCAAGCTGCCCCGCCAGCTCGTCGACTAGGCTTCACGGATGGCGGTATACACGCAGCTTGGCGCCGAAACGCTCGGCCAGATCATCGCCGAGTTCGATGTTGGCACGCTGGTGTCCGCCAAGGGCATCGCGGAAGGCGTGTCGAACAGCAACTGGCTGGTGGAAACGCGCAAGCCCGGAGGGGAGCCGGCGCGCTTCATCCTGACGATGTACGAAGGCCGCACCGAGACCGACGACCTGCCGTTCTTCCTGGGGCTGCTGGATCACCTGGCGGCGCGCGGATGCCCGGTTCCGCGCACCATCCACGACCGCGCCGGCGGGGCGTTTCGGTTCCACGAGAGCAAGGCGCTGGCTCTGATCGAGTTCCTGCCCGGCGTCTCGGTCTCCGAACCCACCCCGGCGCAAGCGCACGAGGTGGGCGCGGCGCTGGCGCAGATGCATCTGGCGGCAACGGACTTCGCCGGCGCCCGCGCCAACGGCATGGGCCGCGCGGCATGGCGGTCGCTGCTGGACGACTGCGGCGCCGACGGCCTTGCTTCGATCGCTCCCGACCTGGGCGATCTGGTCGAGAGCGAACTCGACGCGCTCGACACGCTCTGGCCTGCTACGCTTCCTCGTTCCGTGATCCATGCCGACCTCTTTCCCGACAACGTCCTGATGCTGGACGGTAAAGTCACCGGCCTGATCGACTTCTACTTCGCCTGCACCGACATCACGGCTTACGACATCGCGGTGACGCATGCAGCATGGTGCTTCAGCGGTGATGGACACAGCTTCGATCACGCGCTCTCGTCGGCGCTGTTGCAGGGCTACCGGGCCGTCCGCCCGCTAGGCGACGAAGAGCGTACCGCGCTTCCCATTCTGGCACGAGGGGCATCGATGCGCTTCCTTGCGACGCGCGCCTATGATTGGCTCAACACCCCCAAGGATGCGCTCGTGACGCCCAAGGACCCGCTGGCCTTTGCCCGAAGGCTGCGGTTCTATGCCGATCCCGGCAACGCGAACGTGTTCACCCAGGGCTGACGGATGAAGTTGGACAGTTGAAGAAAGTCGATATTTTCACCGATGGCGCCTGCAAGGGCAATCCCGGTCCGGGCGGCTGGGGCGCCTTGCTGCGCATGGGCAGCCACGAGAAGGAACTCTCCGGCTCGGACCCTGCGACCACCAACAACCGCATGGAGATGACCGCCGTCGTCAAGGCGCTCAATGCCCTGATCGAGCCCTGCGACGTCACCTTGCACACCGACAGCCGCTACGTGATCGACGGCATGACCCGCTGGATCCACGGCTGGCAGCGCAAGGGCTGGATCAACGCCAGCAAGCAGCCGGTACGCAACGCGGACTTGTGGCACGACCTGATCGACGCCGCCCAGCGGCATCGCATCGAATGGGTCTGGGTCCGGGGCCATTCCGGCCATGTCGAGAACGAACGCGTCGACAAGCTCGCCAGCGACGCCGCCGAGGCGGCGCGCTAACGAAAGCGCGCGGCCGAATAGGGCTGCGGATCGATTTCTCCGCCGGTCTCGCCCCGGATCAGCCGCGCGGCGAGCGCCGCCGCCGCGGGTGCGGTCTGGATGCCGAAGCCGCCTTGTCCGGCGAACCAGAAGAAACGCGGGTTTCCGGGATCGAAGCCATAGACCGGCAGCCGGTCCGGCGCGAAGCTGCGCAGGCCGGCCCAGCGATGCTCGACAGCCTCGACCCGCCAATCCACGACATTGCCCAGCCGCTCGATCGCGGTGGCGACGTCGATCTCCTCGGGCGCGGCGTCACACGGCAGGCTCGGCGTCTCGTCCTGCGGGCTGAGCCAGAGGCGACCGGCGTCAGGCTTGAAATAGAAGCGGTCATCGATGTCGAGCACCAGCGGCAGCGACGAAGGCGCGGGCGGATCGACCCGCACTTGCGCGATGGTACGGCGCAGGGGCGCTATTCCGAGCGGCGCGATCCCGCAGATTTGCGCCACCGGGTCGGCCCAGGCTCCGGCGGCGTCGACCACGACGTCGCAAGCAAGCGAGCGCCCGTCGGCGAGGCCGAGGCGCCAGCCGGTCGATCCGCTCTGGGCCGAGGCGAGCCGGGCGCCGGTAAGCACCTGCACCCCTCCCCGCTTTGCAAGCCGCAAGCAATGCTGATGCAACGCCGCTACATCGATGTCGCAACAACTGCGCTCCAGCGCGCCGGCCGTCCATTGCGGCAGGACGCCGGGAACCATCGCCTCGACGGCGGAACGGTCCAGCCGCTCGATCCGGACTCCCAGGCTGGAGAACTCCGCGACGAAGGCATCGATCGCCGCCTCGCTCGATGCCGTGCCGATGGTCAGCGCTCCGCGCGCGGTGAGGAAGCCGCCGTCATGCAGATAGGGCTCCGACGCCGTCGTCAGCGGCTGGATCGGCGCACCGCCGTAGCTTTCGGTCCAGAACGCGGCGGAGCGGCCGGTGGTGTGATAGCCCGGCTGCGCTTCGGCCTCCAGCAGGACGACCCGCCCCGAGCCGGCGAGTTCGGCGGCCAGCGATGCCCCGGCGATCCCGGCGCCGACGATGGCGATAGCGTATCGCTCCATGCCGGTCAGGCTTCCATCGCCAGCACCCGGCCGAGGAACTCGTCGACCTGCCCGAGCGCCTTGTCGCGCACGGTGTCCTCCTCGCGCAGGATCTCGTGCCGCGCTTCCTCGCCGAAAGTGACGAGCTGCGCGCGCGGCAGCCGCCTTGCAGCCGTCCGGATCGCGCCGTAGTCCACCAGCCGGTCGGCGGTGGTCGCCAGGATCAGGATCGGCGTCATGATCCGCTCCAGCACGCCGGGTCGCCGCAGGCCGCGTATCGAGGCGAGCGCCGCGCGCAGCCAGCCCCAGCTCGCCGGCCCCATCCCCAGCCCCGGCCGCTCGCTGCGCCACCACGCCTCGTCGTCATAGCGCAGCGCATCGTGGGTGAGCAGCGTGCTGCGGTCCAGCGGTCCCGCACCCGGCTTCTCGCTCCATTTCCATGCGGGGCGACGCGGATCGCCCAGCCGCGACATCAGCCTCGCCAGCCCATGCATCAGACTCGTCGGCACCCAGCCGGGATTGAACCCCAGCATCGGTGCGGACAGCACCAGGGCATCGGGATCGACCCCGCGTTCCTCCACCGCCCGCAAGGCGAGATGCCCCCCCATCGAGTGCGCCACGAGCACATGCGGCCCAAGCGTGGACGCTTTCCACAAGGCCCACAGCGCCGCAAGATCCTCCACCCAGATCGCGAAATCGTCGACGTGGCCGGTGTGCTCGTCCAGCCCCAGCCGGCCGGAGAGCGCCTGCCCGCGCCAGTCGGACGCCGTCACCCGCCAGCCGCCGCGGCTCCAGTGGTCGAGCGCCTCCAGGTACTTCTCGTAAGTATCGCCCCGCCCCGGCACGAACAGCAGCGAGCCCCCCACGAATCCTCCCGGGGACCCCGCCGGCGGCAGCCAGTCGATGCGGCGGATCGCGTAGCCATCGGGCGCGCGCCAGCGGCTCTCCACCGCGTCGGCGGGGATGGCGCGGCGGTCGAACTCGATCACTGGGAGGGCATTTCCCGATGCCAAGTGACTGAAATCCCCTTCGGTCGATAGTTACGATTTCGTAAGTCATGACCGGTAAGCCGTTCCCGGCAGGGAGAACTTCGTCATGCAAGGCGGGCCTTTTTCGTACGCATTGCTGCTTGCATTGGCAACCGCGCTGGTGATCGCCGCGGTGACCGACCTGCGCCGCCGTCAGATCGATAACTGGCTCACCGCCGCGATCGCATTGACCGCGCCGCTGTTCTGGCTGGCGAGCGGGATCGGCTGGATCGGCGCCGGCCTCCAGCTCGCCGTCGCGCTCGTCACATTCCTCGTCCTCGTCGGCATCTTCGCCACCGGGATGATGGGCGGAGGCGACGTCAAGCTGCTTACCGCGCTGGCGCTGTGGGTCCAGCCGGTCTGGTTCCTGAAACTCGTCGTCGTGATGGCAATAGTCGGCGGGGTGCTGACGCTGGTCTGCGCCCTCTGGCACTTCGCGCGCGGAAAGCGCGAGAAAATAGCGGTTCCATACGGGATAGCGATCTCGGCGGCGGGGCTCTGGGTGCTCGCCAGCCAGCATCTTCCCACCATCCAGTCCGGCGTCCAGTCCGGCCTCCGGTCTGCCTTCCAATCGGGATGAACCCGATTTTAACCAATTTGTCCGAGATAGACGCCTTGAACTCGGGGAATTTCTAAGGGGCTTGCTCAGCCATGGATAAGAAGAAGCTGACGCTGCTGGTGTTCGCGCTCATCGTAGCGGTGGGCACGGCCTTTCTGGCACGATCCCTCTTCTCGGGCGCATCGGCGCCTCAGGCGGCGGCGGCCCCGCAAGTGGCGCAAGGCCCCAAGGTGCTCGTCGCCCAGCGCGCGCTGCCGGTCGGCACGATCATCACCGCCGATTCCATCTCGTTCCAGGCCTGGCCGGAAGAGATGGTCAAGGATGCCTACTTCATCGACGGCGAAGCCGACATGTCGAAGCTGCTCGGCACCGTAGTCCGCTTTCCGGTCACCGCCGGTCAGCCCGTCACGCAAGGCGCGCTCGTCGCTCCGGGCGATCGCGGCTTCCTCGCCGCCGCCCTCGGGCCGGGCATGCGCGCCGTCACCATCCCCGTTTCGGCCAAGACCGGCGTCGGCGGCTTCGTCTTCCCCGGCGACCGCGTCGACCTCGTCCTGACCCAGACGGTCAAGGGCTCGGACGACGGCAATGCCCTCAGGACGTCGGAGACGATCCTGCGCAACTTGCGCGTGCTCGCCACCGACCAGTCGACCGAAAGCGAGACGGTGGACGGCAAGACCGTGGTCCGCGCCTTCCGCACGGTCACGCTCGAAGTCACGCCCCGCATCGCCGAAAAGGTCGCGGTCGCGCAGACCATCGGCATGCTCAGCCTCTCGCTCCGCTCGCTCGCCGACAACCAGGCGCAGCTCGACAGCGTGATCGCCAGCGGCGATATCAAGGTGCCCGAAGGCGCCAGCAAGGAACAGGAAGAGCGGCTGATCCGCCAGGCGATGAACCGCCCGGTCGAAGGCGCCACTTCGTTCGTGACCGGCGGCGACGTCTCCCGCTTCCAGCGCTCGACGATGCCCAAGGCCGCGCCGGCCCCGCAGATGGAAGGCCAGACGACGTCCGCGCCGGCTTACGCCGCCGCTCCTCCCGCGCCTCCCAAGCCCCTTGGCCCGGTGGTCCATATCACCCGCGGCAAGACGGTCGAGACGGTCGAAGTGGGGAGAAACCGATGACCATCCGACCCGCCACGCTTTCTCACGCCACGCCTAAAAACGCCTCAGGGGGCAAGAGCATGAAATCTGGACCGTTGAAAACCATGTTGCCAAGGTTGATGAGCGCGGCCTGCGCCATCGCGCCGCTGGCGCTGGTGGCAAGCCCGGCACAAGCCCAGTCGATCGTCCGCCCGGTGCAGGACATCTCGCTGTCGATCGGCAACGGCCAGCTGGTCAACGTGCCCGGCACGATGGCCGACGTCTTCGTCGCCAACGACATGGTCGCCGACGTGCAGGTCAAGTCTTCCACCCAACTCTATGTCTTCGGCAAGGGCGGCGGCACCACCACGGTCTACGCCAGCAACGCGCGCGGCGATGTGGTCTGGTCCGCGAACGTCCGCGTCGGCTCCAACCTCGACAGCGTCGGCTCGATGCTGTCGCTGGCCATGCCGGACGCCAAGATCAGCGTATCGACCATGGGCACCGGCACGTTCCTGCTCACCGGCACGGTCAAGTCCCCCGAGGATGCTGCCGAAGCCGAGCGCCTCGTGCAGGCGTTCGTAGGCAAGGAAGCCAACGTCATCAGCCGCCTGAAGATGGCGACGCCGCTTCAGGTCAACCTGCAGGTCCGCTTCGCCGAAGTCAGCCGCTCGCTGGTCCGGGAGATCGGCACCAACATCCTGACCCGCGATACCACCGGCGGTTTCACCTTCGGCCTGTCGCGCGGCCGATCGGTCGGCTCGATCGCCGACATGAACCTGTCGTCGTTTCCGCAACTCGATGCATCCTCGCTCTATGGCCTGCCCGCCGGCACGCTGAAGCTGCCGTTCAATCCGGCGACCGGCCAATTCATCGTCGGCGGCACCGAGTACAAGTTCACCAATCCGACCGCGAACACCGCGATCAACCTGGCCGGCAAGATCGCGGGACTGGACATCGCCTCCGCGCTCGATCTGGGCGAGACGGTCGGTCTCGTGACCACCCTGTCGCAGCCCAACCTGACCGCGCTGTCGGGCGAGACGGCGGATTTCCTGGCGGGCGGCGAATACCCGATCCCGATCAGCCAGGGCCTGGGCGCCACCAGCATTGAATACAAAAAGTACGGCGTCAGCCTGAGCTACACGCCCACCGTGCTCGCCAACGGCCGCATCTCGATCCGCGTCCGCCCGGAGGTGTCGGAGCTTTCGACGCAGGGCGCGATCCAGCTCGGCAACTTCTCGATCCCGGCGCTCACCATCCGCCGAGCGGAAACGACGGTGGAGCTAGGTTCCGGCCAGAGCTTCATGATCGCCGGCCTGATGAGCAACACCTCGCAGAACATCATCGACAAGACTCCCGGCGCGGGCGACATCCCGATCCTGGGCAGCCTGTTCCGCTCGACCAACTTCAAGAAGGGCGAGAGCGAACTGGTGATCGTCGTGACGCCGTACCTGGTCAATCCGGTCGACGCCAACGACATCAAGCTGCCGACCGACGGGTTCAAGTCTCCGAACATGGCGCAGCAGTTGCTGGGCAACATGGACAGCGACGGCAAGTCCGGCGCCCAGCGTCCGGTGCCGAGCTCGGTCAACAGCGATGCCGCCGCGCCGTCGCTCAGCGTCGATCTGGAAAGCAAGCCCGAGAAGAAGCGCAAGTCCAAGGAAGAGAAGCGCCGCGCCGCCGCCGGCGCCGCTCCCGGCTTCAGCCTGAACTGAGAGAGATGACGACCATGACCCATCGCGCCACCATCCGGTCCGCCGGCACCGCTCTCGCCCTCTCGTTCGCGCTCGCCCTCGGCGGCTGCGGCGGGATGCCCACCAACCGTTCGCTCTACAGCGTGCACCAGCCGATCGTGGAGAACACGAACTACACGTTCGACGTGACCACCGGTCCGGGCGGCCTGACCTACTCCGAGCAGCGGCGGCTGACCGACTGGTTCGAAGCGCTCGACTTGCGCTACGGCGACCGCATTTCGATCGACGACCCGCAGGGCAGCGGTGCGACGCGCTCCACGGTGGAGGCCCTGGCCTCGCGCTACGGGCTGATGGTCAGCGACCAGGCGCCCACCACCAAGGGCTATATCGGCGCCGGGTCCGCCCGCGTCGTCGTCACCCGGTCCAAGGCCTCGGTTCCGGGCTGCCCGGACTGGTCGGCGAAGTCCGACACCAACCTGATGAACGGCACCAGTTCGAACTACGGCTGCGCCACCAACAGCAACTTCGCCGTGATGGTCGCCAACCCCGAACACCTCGTGAAGGGAGCCGAAGGCACCGGCGAGACCGTGGTGATGAGCTCGACCAAGGCGATCCAGAGCTATCGCGAAACCAAGCCGACGGGCGCGGAAGGCCTGAACGAAGGCGGGACCAAGGAGAACTGATCCATGAACGCACCCTGGAAATCCGCCGGCCAAGGAAATCGCGATCTCTTCGCCGCGTTCCTGTGCGACGACGCCTCGCTGGACGTGCTGCGCCCGGTGGTCATCGAGATGGGCTGGCAGCCCGAGAAGTGCAACAAGGGCGGCCTTCGCAACGCCGTCCAGTCGCTCTCGATCACGGCGAGCCCCAACATCCTCCTCGTCGACTTGTCGGAGAGCGGCGATCCGCTCAACGACATCAACGCGCTGGCCGAAGTCTGCGAGCCCGGCACGGTCGTGGTCGCGGTCGGCCAGGTCAACGACGTGCGCCTCTATCGCGATCTGATCGCGAGCGGCATCCACGACTACCTGCTCAAGCCGCTGTCGCCCGGACAGCTGCGCGATTCGCTGTCGCAGGCGCAGGCGGTGTTCGCCCAGCCCAAATCGCATGACAGCAATGCCGCCAAGCGCCACTTGTCGGTCGCGGTGATCGGCACGCGCGGAGGTGTCGGCGCATCGACGCTGGCGACCTCGCTCGCGTGGCTGTTCAGCAGCGAGAACCATATGCCGACGGCGCTGCTCGATCTCGACATCCACTTCGGCACCGGCGCGCTGACGCTCGACCTGGAACCCGGCCGCGGTCTGACCGACGCGATCGAGAACCCCAGCCGCATCGACGGCCTGTTCATCGAACGCGCGATGATCCGCGCCAATGACAACCTGGCCATCCTTTCGGCGGAGGCGCCG
Source organism: Novosphingobium sp. (assembly GCA_035281095.1). GTDB lineage: Bacteria > Pseudomonadota > Alphaproteobacteria > Sphingomonadales > Sphingomonadaceae > Novosphingobium. Next base: position 125,208 of record DATEEP010000001.1, read on the forward strand.
ATCAACGCACCGCTGATGACCGACGGCGCGGCGTTCGTGCAGCTTGAGGAAGAGTTCCGCCAGGCGTTCGAGACCACCGTCATCGACCTGCCGCGCAACATGCTGATCAACTTCCCGCAGCTGCTGGTCAACGTCAACGCCATCGTCCTCGCCACCGAGATGACGCTGGCGTCGGCCCGCGACACCATCCGCATCCTGTCGTGGCTGAAGGCCAATGCCGCGCACGCCGAAGTGCTGGTCATCGCCAACAAGGTGCAGAACGGGCTGACCGAGATCAGCCGCCAGGATTTCGAGGCCTCCATCGAGTCCAAGATCGACCTGATCGTTCCTTACGACCTGCGCGCCGCAAGCAACGCCGCGAAGCTGGGCCAGACTTTCTCCGAAGCCAACCGCGCCAGCAAGGCAGGGGTGGCCATTCGCGAGCTGGCTTCGATGGTTCTGGGAACCGCGGTCGAGGGGGCCGAGAGCGCACCCGCCGGGTCCAAGTCGCTGCTGGGCAAGTTCGACATCAAGTCGCTGCTCCCGAAGAAGGACAAGGCTCCCGCCAAGGGCGCCGCCGCCGAGGCTCCGAGCGCATAGTGAAGCAGGCGGTGCCGGATCTCGAGGCACCTGATCGAGTTTGAGAAAGGCCGGTAGCGGCGATGAACATTGTCCAACTCCTGCTGATCCCCGTCGGCCTGATGGTCGTCATGATGGCGGTGTGGGCCGCGTTCGTCGGCCCTTCACCCGCCAAGGAGAGCGCGCGCCGGCTCCAGACCGTCCGCATCCGCCATTCGGGCAATACCAGGGACCGGATGGAAGCGCAGATGCGCAAGGCGGTCGCGGCGCGAAAGCCCAGGCTGCACCAGATCGCGGGTTCGGGCTCGCGGGTCGAGGCGCTGGCGATGCGCCTGCACCGTACCGGCATGAACTGGTCGCTGACCCAGTACCTCTATGTCTCGCTCGGCATCGCCTTCGCGATCATGGCCGTCGTCTACATCCAGACGGGCGCGGCGGTTCTGGCGCTGGGCATCGGCATCCTGATCGGCGGCGGCATTCCGCACATGGTGGTGAACCAATTCATCAAGCGGCGCACCAACAAGTTCACCGTGAAGTTTCCCGATGCCATCGAACTGCTGGTGCGCGGCCTTCGCTCCGGCCTGCCGGTGACCGAGACGCTGGGCGTGGTCGCCACCGAGATTCCCGGACCCGTGGGAGAGGAGTTCAAGCAGGTGACCGAGCGCATCAAGATCGGCCGGACGATGGAGGATGCCCTCCAGGAAACCGCCGACCGGCTCGCGATGCCCGAATTCAACTTCTTCGTGATCACGCTGGCCATCCAGCGCGAGACCGGCGGCAACCTCGCCGAAACTCTCGCCAACTTGTCGGACGTGCTGCGCAAGCGCGCGCAGATGAAGCTCAAGATCAGGGCGATGAGCTCGGAGTCGAAGGCTTCCGCCTACATCGTCGGCTCGCTGCCGTTCATCGTGTTCACTTTGGTCTACTGGATGAACCCCGGCTACCTGGGCGGCTTCTTCACCGATGACCGCCTCATCATCCTTGGCCTCGGCGGCCTGACCTGGATGGGTATCGGCGCCTTCATCATGGCCAAGATGGTCAGCTTCGAGATCTGACCGGGAGCGCTCCAGACATGCTTACCCCAGCTTCCGGCCCGACGCTCCTCGGCTTCGACGTCATCCTCATCGCCACGCTCCTGTCGGGAATGGCGGCGGCGGCCGTCGTGCTCGCGATCTATGCCGCCGTCACCGTCAAGGACCCGATGGCCCGGCGTGTCCGCGCGCTGAACCAGCGCCGCGAGGAACTGAAGGCGGGCATCATGGTCACGGCCCGGAAACGCACCAGCATCGTCCGCAAGAACGAGACGACGGACCGCATGAAGGAGACGCTGTCGTCCCTGAAGGTCCTCCAGGAGAGCCAGGTCGCGGCGATCCAGCAGAAGATGGCGCAGGCCGGTATCCGCAAGAAGGAATGGGCCGTCGCCGTCATCTTCGGCCGCATGGTCCTGCCGATCGTCCTGGGCGGGTTCGCCGCGTTCATGATCTATGGCATCGACTACTTCCCGGACTGGGGCAGCATGAAGAAGTTCGGCCTGTTCGCCGCCACGGTGATCCTGGGCTACAAGGGACCGGACCTGTTCATCCAGAACCTCGTCACCAAGCGCACCGACGCCATCCGCAAAGGCCTGCCCGATGCGCTCGACCTGCTGGTGATCTGCGCCGAGGCAGGCCTGACCGTCGACGCCGCGTTCGAGCGTGTCGCCAAGGAACTGGGCCGCGCCTATCCCGAACTGGGCGACGAATTCTCGCTCACATCGATCGAGCTGTCGTTCCTGACCGAACGCCGCCAGGCGTTCGAGAACCTCGCCTATCGCGTCAATCTGGACTCGGTGCAGGGCGTGGTCACCACCATGATCCAGACCGAGCGCTACGGTACGCCGCTTGCTTCCGCCTTGCGCGTGCTTTCGGCCGAATTCCGTAACGAGCGCATGATGCGCGCCGAGGAAAAGGCCGCGCGCCTGCCCGCGATCATGACCGTGCCGCTGATCCTGTTCATCCTGCCGGTGCTGTTCGTGGTCATCCTCGGCCCGGCCGCCTGCTCCATCGCCGACGCGTTCTCCTCGGACACTCCGGGCGGGGGCTGAGGCCGATCCCGCCTGGTCATTGCGAGGAGCGTAACGACGCTCGCAATGTCGAGACTTAGCGGGTTCCCAGCACCCGCCCCGCCACAGCGTCGAGCCTTGCCATCAGCAACGGATCGCGCGCATCGGGGGCGGTGACGATCGCGTGGTCGAGCGCGGTGTCGATCGGGCTCGCCTCGCGCACCTTGGGCAGCGCCGCCGCCAGAGCGCGGACCGTATCGTGGGCGAGCTTGGCGTTCTCGGCCATGACGCGCAGGATTTCCGAGACCGAGACCTCCTCGCCTTCCACTTCGCGCCAGCTGTCCCAATCGGTGACCATGCCGAGCAGCGCGTAGGGCAGTTCCGCCTCGCGCGCGAGCCGCGCCTCGGGCATGGCGGTCATGCCGATGACGTCTGCGCCCCACTGGCGATAGAGCCGGCTCTCTGCCCGCGTGGAGAACTGCGGACCTTCGATGGCGATGTAGCAGCCGCTTTCGTGGACCGTGGCGCCTGCTTTGCGCGCGGCGGCGACCGCCATTCCGGACAGGCGCGGACAGACCGGGTCCGCCAGCGCCACATGGGCGACGCAGCCCGCGCCGAAGAAGCTGCGCTCGCGGCTCCGGGTGCGGTCGATGAACTGCTCGACGGCGACGAATTGGCCCGGCGCCAGCTCCTCGCGCAGCGAACCGATGGCGGACAGAGCCAACACGTCGGTCACCCCGCAACGCTTCAGCACGTCGAGATTGGCGCGGTAATTGATCGCGCCGGGCGGGATCCGGTGCCCCGCCCCGTGGCGCGGCAGGAAAGTGAACCGCACCCCGGCGAGCGTGCCGGTGGTTACAGCGGACGAAGGTTCGCCGAACGGGCTCCCGACCCTGATCTCCTGCGCATCGTCGAGCGCGATTCCCGCGGCAAGGCCCGAGCCGCCGATCACGCCGATGTGCCATTTCCCGCCCTCGCGAGCCGCGGCTTTCTCTCCGGTCTTCTTATCGCGCAAGGATGCCTGCCATGATGATGTCGATGGTGTGCTCGCGATAGCGGTCGCGCAGTTCCTCTGTCAGCGTATCCTGATCGAAGCAATGGCGCAGCACCAGACGTGCCGAGAAGAAGCGGTCGACCGCGCCGGTCACCGTGAAATAGAACAATTGCGGATCGATCGGCCGGAACACCCCGGCCGCGACGCCCTCGCCGATCAACTGCTCGTAAGCGCGGTAGATCGGCGACAGGTAGCAATCGGCGATCCGGCGCGCCTCGGCGTCGTCGCTCTCGCGCACCAGCCGCATGGTCAGGCGGTTGAGGTAGGGCACCGCGTAGAACGTATCGACGACCTTGGAGATGTGCCGCCGCAGCTTGGCTTCCGGGCCCCAGTCATCCTTCTCGACCAGAGCGGCGACGCTGACCACGATCGCCTGCCAGTCCCGGTCGAGCAGCGCCTTGAGCAGGCCCGCCTTGTTGCCGAAGTAATACTTCACCAGCGCCGAGTTCAGCCCGGAGCGCAACGACAGCTCGGACAGCGAGATGTCGATCACGTCGCCCTCGCGCATGATCGCGCTGGCCGTTTCCAGCAGCACCGTGCGCGCGGTCGGCGGGGCGTTGAGGGCGGTGACGTTCATCCCGTCAGCGCGGCGGCATGCGGATGGCGCCGTCCAGCCGCACGCTCTCGCCGTTCATATACGCGCTCTCGATCAGGAACACCGCCAGCGTGGCATATTCGTCGGGCTTGCCGAGCCGCTTCGGGAACGGCACCGACGCCGCCAGCGCGACTTGCGCCTTTTCTGGCAGCCCGCGCATCATCGGCGTCTCGAAGATGCCGGGCATGATCGTGTTGACCCGCACCCCGTCGTTCATCAGGTCGCGGGCGACCGGCAGGGTCAGGCCAAGGACGCCCGCTTTCGACGAAGCATAGGCCGCCTGCCCGATCTGTCCGTCCTGCGCCGCCACCGAGGCGGTGTTGACGATGGCGCCCCGTTCTCCGAATTCGTCGAGCGGATCGAGCGTCAGCATCCCCGCCGCCGACTTGGCGATGCAGCGGAACGTGCCGACAAGGTTGATCCGCACCACCTTCTCGAACAGATCGAGCGGGAAATGGCTGATCTCACCGGTCTCGCGGTGACGGCTCACCGTCTTCACGGGAGGGGCGATGCCGGCGCAATTGATCAGGATCCGTTCTTGCCCCTGCGCCGCGCGCGCGGCCGCGAACGCCGCGTCGATGCTGGCGTCGTCGGTCACGTCGGCGTTGCAATATGTCCCGCAGATCTCGCCGGCGACCGCATTGCCGTTGGCCTCGTCGAGATCGAAGATCGCCACTTTGGCGCCCTTGGCGGCGAGCGCCCGCGCCGTCGCCGCGCCGAGTCCGGACGCCCCCCCGGTAACTACCGCCGAAATGCCGGCTTCGATCTTCATTGCGAGATGCTCCTTGGAATTGACCGGCAATCCGGCGATTTAATCGAACGATTAAACCCCTCGGATATGCCGGTCAATCACGCATGGGATTTGCCGGATCGCTTATTCTATTGCGATCCGCAGCGCGCCTTCGCCATCGTCGACCTTGACGGTCGATCCATCGGGAATCTCGCCACTCAGCAGCTTCTCCGCCAGCGGGTCCTGAAGGTAGCGCTGCACCGCGCGCTTGAGCGGCCGCACGCCGTAGACCGGATCGTAACCTACCCGGCCGAGCCAGCGCTTGGCCGCGTCGGTCAGGTCCAGCACGATCTTGCGGTCCTTCAGTAGCTTCTGCACGCGGCCCACCTGGATGTCGACGATCGGGGCCATGTGCTCCTGTCCGAGCCGATGGAACAGGATGATCTCGTCGAGCCGATTGAGGAATTCCGGTCGGAAGTGCGCGCGCACGACTTCCATGACCTGCGGCTCCACTTTGTCCACGTCCTGCCCCTCATCGAGGTTGGCGAGGTACTGGCTGCCGAGGTTCGACGTCAGGATGATGAGGGTATTGGTGAAGTCCACCACCCTGCCCTGCCCGTCGGTCAGCCGCCCGTCGTCGAGCACTTGCAGCAGTACGTTGAACACGTCCGCATGCGCTTTCTCGACCTCGTCGAACAGGACGACCTGATAAGGCCGCCGCCGCACCGCCTCGGTCAGCACACCGCCTTCGTCATAGCCGACGTAGCCCGGTGGCGCGCCGATCAGGCGGCTGACGGCGTGCTTCTCCATGAACTCGCTCATGTCGATGCGAACCATTGCCTGGTCGTCGTCGAACAGGAACGCGGCGAGCGCCTTGGTCAGCTCGGTCTTGCCGACGCCGGTGGGGCCCAGGAACAGGAACGAGCCCAGCGGACGGTTCGGGTCCTGCAAACCGGCACGCGCCCGCCGAACCGCCTTGGACACGGCCTCCACCGCCTGCGCCTGTCCGATCACGCGCTGGCCGATGACCTGCTCCATCTTGAGCAGCTTGTCGCGCTCGCCTTCCAGCATCTTCTCGACCGGCACCCCGGTCCAGCGGCTGACGATGGCGGCGATGTCGTCCTCGGTCACTTCCTCGCGCAGCAGGGCCCCGCCCCGTTCATTGGCCGCGCCTGCGACCTGCGCTTCCTCCAACTGCCGTTCGAGCTGCGGGATCGTGCCGTAGGACAGCTCGCCCGCGCGCCCGAGATCGCCCGAGCGCTGGGCTTGTTCCAGCTCGGTCCGCGCGGCCTCGAGCTGTTCCTTGATCTTGCCCTCTGCCGCGATCTTGTCGCGCTCGTTCTGCCAGCGGGTGGTCAGTTCGCCCGATTGCTGCTCCAGGTTGGCTAGCTCGCCGCGCAGCGCTTCCAGCCGATCCTTCGACGCCTGGTCGCTTTCCTTCTGAAGCGCCTGCTCCTCGATCTTGAGCTGGACGATGCGGCGGTCGAGCGTTTCTATTTCCTCGGGCTTGGACTCCACTTCCATGCGCAAACGGCTGGCGGCCTCGTCCATCAGGTCGATCGCCTTGTCGGGCAGGAACCTGTCGGCGATATAGCGATTGCTGAGCGTCGCCGCCGCGACGATGGCACCATCGGTAATCCGCACTCCGTGGTGCAGCTCGTACTTTTCCTTGAGCCCGCGCAGGATCGAAATGGTATCCTCGACTGTCGGTTCGTCGACGAACACAGGCTGGAACCGGCGCTGCAACGCCGCGTCCTTTTCCACGTACTTCTGGTACTCGTCGAGCGTGGTCGCCCCGATGCAGTGCAGCTCTCCGCGTGCGAGAGCGGGCTTGAGCAGGTTTCCCGCATCCATCGAGCCTTCCGAGGCGCCCGCGCCGATCAGGGTGTGCATCTCGTCGATGAACAGGATGATGTCGCCCCCTCCAGCACCATTGGGGCCGCCCTTCACCTCGTCGAGCACGGCCTTCAGACGTTCCTCGAATTCACCGCGATACTTCGCGCCGGCGATCAGGCTGCCCATGTCGAGCGACATCAGCCGCCGACCTTTCAGCGAATCGGGCACGTCGCCATTGGCGATGCGCAGCGCGAGGCCCTCGGCGATGGCGGTCTTGCCGACGCCGGGATCGCCGATCAGCACCGGGTTGTTCTTGGTGCGCCGAGCGAGGATCTGAATGGTGCGACGGATCTCCTCGTCGCGGCCGATTACCGGGTCGAGCTTGCCGGAATGGGCCGCCTCGGTGAGGTCGCGCGCGTATTTCTTCATCGCGTCATAGGCCTGCTCGGCATTGGCGCTGTCCGCGTTGCGGCCGCCGCGCAGCTGCGCGATCGCCGCTTCGAGCGCTTGCGGAGTGAGGTTGGCGGCAGTGAGCGCCTGCCCCGCAACGGTGTTCGACAGCGCCAGCGCCAGCAGCAGCCGCTCGACGGTGACATAGACATCGCCTGACTTCGTCGCAATCTGCTCGGCCTGGTCGAGCACGCGGACGGCGTCGTTATCGAGACCGGGCGTCGCCTGCGCCCCGCCGCCCGACACCGCCGGCAGTTTCGCCAGCGCCGCGTCGACTTCGGCCTGAGCAAGCCGGGCGTTGCCGCCGGCCCGCTGGATCAAGCCCGCAGCCATGCCCTCGCTGTCCTCCAGAAGAGCCTTGAGCACATGCTCCGGTCCGATCCGCTGGTGATTCATGCGGATGGCCACGGTCTGCGCGCTTTGCAGAAACCCTTTCGCACGGTCGGTGAACTTTTCGAGATTCATGGGTTGGACGCCTCCTGTCTGCGGCATGTAGTGTGATACTTTTGCCACACAACCCAAGCGGGTATTTTTTGTTGCGACACTCGATGCGAAGTTGTCCTGTATGCGAGTGACGCAATGGGGAGGAACACTGAAATGGCATTGGAAAGACAAAATCTCGAAGGGAAAGTGGCGATCGTGACCGGTGGTGGCCGCGGGGTCGGACGCGGCATCGCCCGTGTGCTGGCGGAGGCCGGCGCGAAAGTCGTCCTCACCGCGCGGACGATCGAGCAACTCGACAAGTCAGTCGCCGACATCCAGGCCCTTGGCGGCACGGCACTCGGCATACCCGGCGACGCGACCAGCCTGGAGGATGCCCAGCGCACCGTCGATGCGACCCTGGACCAGTTCGGCCGGATCGACATCATGGTCAACAACGTGGGCGGCGCGCACCATTCCAATACGTTCATGGAGATCACCGCTGAAAAGCTGGTCGCCGACTTCCAGCTCAACGTCGTTTCCGCGTTCAACTTCATCAAGCTGGTAGCTCCGCACATGAAGAAAGCGGGAGGCGGCAGTATCATCAACATATCGTCGCGCTCGTCCGCAGGCTACGGCTCGCACGGGATGACCGGCTACAGCATCGCCAAGATCGGGCTGGAACAGCTTACGCTGAAGGCCGCGCGCGCGCTGGCTCCCGATGTCCGCGTCAATGCGATCTCGCTGGGCACGATCGAAGCGACGTGGATGGACGAATCGCGGATGGCGCCGGAAATGGTGGCGAGCATCGCCGCGCAGAACCCGCTCAAGCGGGTCGGCGATCCCGAGGACATCGGCCTGGCGGCACTCTATCTGTGCAACGACCGCTGCTTCGCCAATGGCTCGGTCGTCAATGTCGACGGCGGCATGTACGAGGAGGTCAAGTATTCCTCGATTCCCGGCCGAACGTGACCGCCGCATCCGCCGCGTTCGAACTTGACGGGGTGGCAGTGCGCTTCGGTTCGGTCGAAGCGCTCGCGCCAACTTCGCTGACCGTCGCGGCGGGCGAGACAATGGTCCTGCTCGGCCCTTCGGGCTCGGGCAAGTCCACCCTGCTGCGCACCCTGATCGGCTTGTCGCCGTTTACCGGCCGCCTTCGCTTCGAGGGAGGAGACGTGACCGACTGGCGGGCGGTTCGGCCGTGCCTCGGCTACGTCATCCAGGACGGTGGCCTGTTCCCGCACCTGACCGCGCAAGGAAACGTCGCGCTGATGGCACGGGAACTGGGATGGTCGCAAGCGAGAGTCGAGGGCCGCATGGCCGAACTGGCGGCCCTCGCCGGCCTCGATCCGGATCAGCTTGGCCGTTATCCGACGGAGCTTTCGGGCGGGCAGCGCCAGCGTGTCGCTCTCATGCGCGCGCTCATGCTGGATCCCCAAGTGCTCTTGCTGGACGAGCCGCTCTCGGCGCTGGACCCGATCACCCGCGTGCGGCTGGCTGGCGAGTTGCGCGAGATCATCGCCCGCCTCGGCAAGACCGTCGTGATCGTCACGCATAGCCTTGGCGAAGCACGGTTCTTCGGTGGCACGGCGCTCCTCATGCGCGACGGTGCGATCGTCCAGCAAGGCGCGGTCGATGAGATGGAGGCGCACCCGGCCGACGCTTTCGTGAGCGAATTCATTGCGGCGGAGAAAGCGCTGTGAGGTGGTTAGCAGCCATCCTGGGCCTGCTGCTTCTCGTCCTGCCGGCCCATGCGCAGACAATCGGCTCCAAGAAATTCACCGAGAGTGTGATCCTGGGCGAAATCGCCCGCGAGGCCCTGGAAATGGAGGGTATCGAGGCAATCCACCGCCGCGAGCTGGGCGGCAGCCGCATCCTGTGGGACGCGCTATTGGCCGGAGAGATCGACGTCTATCCGGAATACACCGGAACCCTGCGCTTCGAATTGCTCTCGAGCGAAAACATGGCCAGCGACGCCGGCCTTCCCGCTGCGCTCCTGCGCCACGGCGTGGTCATGTCGCGGCCCATCGGCTTCAGCAACGGCTATGCGCTGGCGATGCGCAAGGACGTGGCGCGGCGTCTTGGTATCCGAACCATTTCGGACCTGGCGCGCCATCCCGACATCGACATCGCGCTTTCGAACGAATTCGTCGATCGGACGGACGGCTGGCCGAAGCTGTCGCACGCCTATGGTCTGGGTGCCGTCCCGGTGCGCGGCATCGACCATGACCTTGCCTATCGCGCACTCGATGCGCGGCAGATCGACGTGACCGACGCTTACACCACCGATGCCGAGATCGCGGCATACGACCTTGTGCTGCTGGCGGACGACCGCGCGTTTTTTCCCCGTTACGATGCGGTATTCCTCTATCGTCCCGGTATCGGCCCGAAAGCTGCGGCGGCGCTAGACCGGCTCGGAGGGACGCTCGACGAAGCGCGGATGCAGCGCCTCAATCGCATGGTGCGGATCGACGGCATGACGGAAACCACCGCCGCGAGGGACTTTGTCGGCGGACAACTCACGCCCGAAACCGGATTCAGCCCGTGGCGGACCATCGTCCAGTACACCTTCGAGCACTTGTTCCTCGTCACCGTGGCATTGCTCGCCGCGATCATGATCGCGCTGCCGCTCGGCGTGCTGGCGGCGCGCAACCGACGGCTGGGCGCCGCCGTCCTCTCGCTGACCGGCATTCTCCAGACCATCCCCAGCCTGGCGCTGTTCGTGATGCTGATCCCGCTGCTCGGCATCGGCGCGGCGCCGACCATCGCGGCGCTGTTCCTCTATTCGCTGCTCCCCATCGTGCGGAACACACATGCCGGGCTGACCGGCATTTCGCCCGCGTTGATCGACAGCGCCGATGCCCTGGGTCTTTCGCGTATGGCTCGGCTGCGGCGGATCGAGTTTCCGCTGGCCCTGCCGACGATCATGGCAGGCGTACGCACCGCCGCGGTGATCGCTGTCGGCCTGGCGACGCTGGGCGCGATCATCGGCGCCGGTGGTTACGGCCAGCCGATCCTGACCGGCATCCGCCTCGCCAATACCCGGACCATCCTGAGCGGCACGATCCCGGCTGCGGTGATGGCGCTGCTGATCGACGGAATGTTCCATTTCGTCCAGATAGCGGTCACGCCGCGAGGGCTGCGGATCCCGTCTTCGCGTGCTTGATCCGCGATTGGGCGCTTTCGCTGTGACGCCCGATCGGCCAAAAGCTTCGGATGCATCGATTCCTCCTTGCCTCGCTGTCCGCACTTGCCCTCGCCGGTTGCACGACGATCCCGACACATGGTGAGGTGGCCGATACCCGCATGACTTTACAAACCTTGCCAGAACCGGCGCCCCTCTCCCGCCTCGTCGATCAAGTCCAGATCCCTTACGAGCGCTTCGTGCTGGATAACGGCCTGACCACGGTGGTCCATACGGACCGCAAGGCCCCGATCGTCGGGGTCACGCTCTACTACCGCGTCGGCTCACGGCATGAGCCTCGCGGCCGCACCGGCTTCGCCCATCTCTACGAACACTTGTTCTTCGGCGGCTCCGCCAATGTCGAGAACTTCGACAAGCCGCTGGAAGCCGCCGGCTCGACCTCCACCAACGGCTCTACGTGGTACGATCGTACCAACTATGTCGAAACCGTGCCCACTGGCGCCCTTGATCTGGCACTGTTCCAAGAGAGCGACCGGATGGGCTACCTGTTGCCCGCCGTCACGCAGGGCAAGCTCGATAAGCAGCGCAGCGTCGTCCAGAACGAAAAGCGGCAAGGCGACAACCAGCCGTACGGCCTCATGGGTTATGCCCAAGCCGAAGGGCTGCTACCCGTGGGACATCCCTATCGCCACGCCACGATAGGTTCGATGGTGGACCTCGACGCCGCCACCCTCAGCCATGTGCGCGACTGGTTCCGGGACAATTACGGCCCGAACAACGTTGTCCTCGTGTTGACTGGCGACATCGATGCCAAGACCGCGCGGCCATTGGTGGAGAAGTGGTTCGGCGCCTTCCCACGCGGACCGGAGGTGCCGGTGATCGATGCCGCCCCGGTAACGCTCGCCGCGTCCAAGGTGCGCGAGATGGCCGATCAGGTGCCGCTCATCCGGCTGACCCGCAACTGGACCGGCCCCGGCGTCAACGATGCGGACGGACCGGCGCTGGAAATCGGGCTGCGGGTGCTGGGTGGGCTGGCGGGATCGCGCCTCGACAATGCGCTCGTGCGCGGCGACGAGTTGGCTGTGGCGGTGACCGCCGGCGCCTATGCCTTCGAGAAAGTCAGCTTCCTGGAAGCGACGATGGACGTGAAGCCGGGCATGGAGCGCGCCGTTGCCGAGGCGAAGTTCGACGCGGTGATCGCCCGGTTCCTCGCCGAAGGGCCGACGCCGGACGAACTGCAACGCGCCGTCACCAGCACGCTCTCTTCGCAGATCGGCGCTTTGGAACGGGTCGGCGGGTTCGGTGGAAAAGGCGTGACGCTGGCCGAAGGCGAGCTGTTCTCGGGCGATCCCGCCAAGTTCCGCAAGGACCTGGCGGCGATGGCGGCGCTCACGCCGGAAACGGTGAAAGCGGCAATGCAGCGCTGGCTCGGCCGTCCGGTCTTCGCTCTCAATGTCTCGCCGGGGACACGCACCCAAAGCGGTGAGACGATGGGCGGCTGGGGCGACGAGGCCACTAGCGCCGCCTCGCCCGCTGATCCGAAAAAGCCCACCCCGACCCTGGCCCCGGCACCCCGTCGGGAGGCCCCTCCCGTCGCCGACGTCGCCGCGCTGACCTTCCCGACCATCGAGCACGCCCGCCTGTCCAACGGCATCCCCGTCGCGCTGGCGCGCCGGAACGCGATCCCCAAAGTGGTAATATCGATCGAATTCGGTGCGGGGTTCGCCGCGGACAGCATGGCCACTCCCGGCACGCAGGCGATGATGCTCGACATGCTCGACGAGGGTACGGCGACGCGCAGCGCCACCCGGATCGCCGAGGAACAGGAACGGCTGGGCGCCTCGATCCGCATCGGCGGAAACCTGGACACCAGCAGCGTCGCGATGTCTGCCTTGACCGCCAATCTCGCCCCCTCGCTCGCCCTGATGGCAGACTTGGTGCGCAATCCCGCATTCGCGCCTGGAGAAGTCGCCCGCATCCGTGAGCAGCAATTGGCGGAACTGTCGCAAGTCCTGGCCGAGCCAGGCGCGCTCGCAGGCCGCGAACTCGGTACGGCGATCCATGCGGGGCATCCTTACGCGCAACCGTCCGACGGCTTGGGCAACGCAGCGGCTGTCGCCGCGCTGACGCCCGAAGCCTTGCGCGCCGCCCACGCCCAGTGGTTGCGGCCCGAACGCGCACGGATCACCGCGGTCGGTGACGTGACGATGGCGGATCTCCTGCCGTTGCTGGAAACCGCGTTTGGCGACTGGCGGTCTCCGGATGGCGTAAAGCTTCTGGAGAAGGCGCTCGACGCGCCGATCGCGCCGGCACGCAGCCGGATAATCCTGATCGACCGGCCCAACTCGCCGCAATCAGTCATCGCGGCAGGACGGGTGCTGTCGGTGGGTGGCCAGACACCGGGTCTGGAAGCGCTCGAAATGGCCAACGAAGTGCTTGGCGGCGGTTTTCTCGCCCGCCTCAACGCCGATCTGCGCGAAGACAAGGGTTGGAGCTACGGCGTCTACAGCGCCGTGTCCCAACCTGCCGGACCGCGCAGCTTCACTTTGTCCGCCCCCGTCCAGTCCGATCGCACCGGCGATTCGATCAAGGCGATCCTGGCTGACCTGCGCGCCTTCCCTCTTGCAAAGCCCGTCTCGCAAGAGGAACTGCACCGCGTGATAGAGGGGACAATCCGTCGTCTTCCCACCGCATTCGAAACCAACTCGGACGTGCTCTCGGCGATCCAGACCAACGCGCGCATGGGCCGTCCCGACGATTACTACGAGACGCTGGCGGGCAAGCTCCGCACGCTCGACGCACCGGCGATCGAAGCCGCGGCGCGCAAGCACCTGCTCGCCAGCGATCTGGTCTTCGTCGTGGTGGGCGACCGCAAGGTGGTCGAGCCGCAGCTCAGGCGCATCGGCTTGCCGATGGAAATTGCCGCACCCGCTACAGGCGATTGACAGGAACTCGCGCCGGCGACCGCAAGCCGGCGCATCAGGAGAAAAGCATGTCCGTTTCCGGCACTTACGACGTGACGATCGATACGCCTTTGGGGAAGAAGAATGGCCGGCTCACCGTCGAAGTCAGCGGCGCGGGGTTTTACGGCAGCATCACCAACGATCTGCTGGGATCGATGGACATCGCGGGCGATAGCGTGAACGGCAACACCCTCGGCTGGACGATGGCCGTGACTTCGCCGATGCCGATGACGCTCGACTGTCAGGCGACGGTGGTCGGCGACGCCATCAGTGGAACGGTCAAAGCGGGAATGTTCGGCACGATGGAACTGAGCGGAACCCGCGTCGGCTGAAATTCAGGCGACAACCGGCACGATCGCCACGTCGCCGATCAGCACCGACGTCATCGAGAGCGCGCCATCCAGGGTATCGTTGAAGATGGCGATTTCGTCCCCCGGCAAGCGCGCACCGACGGCGTAGAGCAGCGGGATGTAGTGCTCCGCCTCGTTGACCGCGAGCGCGGCCGACCGGTCGTATCTTGAGAAGCCACTCAACGCCTCGCGATCGTCGGCGATAATCGCCTCGACGATGCGCTGCCCGAATTCCACGGCCCACTTCGGCCGGGTTCCGGCGGTTTCCCGCCACATCGCCAGATTGTGGACGATGTTGCCGCTGCCGATCAGCAGCACGCCTTCCTCACGCAAAGGCGCCAGCGCCGTGCCCAAGGCCAGGTGCTCGGCAAAGGTGAGACCCCGGTCGATGCTCATTTCCACCAGCGGAACGTCGGCGTCGGGGAACATCGGCCTGACGACGCCCCAGCTGCCGTGGTCGAAGCCATAGCTTTCATCGCGCACCACCCGGTCTGCGTCGAGCAGGGCGGCGACCCTGTCCACCAGCCACGCCGAACCGGGCGCGCCATAGTGGATCGCGTAGAGCTCGTCCGGGAAGCCGCGAAAGTCATGGATCGTGCGCGGACTATCGGCCGCCGTGAGGTGAATGGCGTCCTGCGTTTCCCAGTGCGCCGAAATCACCAGGATCGCCCGAGGCCGAGGCAGAGCGTGGCCCAAAGCCTCCAGCGCGCGTCGTTCGGGCACGTCGGACATCACCGTCATCGGCGATCCGTGGCCAAGGAAAAGGGCAGGAAGTCGTTCGGTCATCGCCGCGATATGGGGTCCTTGGCTATTCTCGGCAATGGAGCCATCGAGCGGCTATGTCTCACAGCGCAGCGCTGGCCATGATCGCTTCGGCCTTAGGACGATCCCGGTCGAAATAGTGAATCGACGGCGCGATGAAGCTGATGAGGTAGAGCTTGTCGCCGACCAGAGTCGCCGCCACCTCTCCCTCGCGGATCAGGGTTGCCCCCTGCACCGCGTACTGGAAACAAAAACGTACCCCCGGCTTGCCCGCGAACTTGTAGGGCTCGACGCCGGTGATCTCGAAAACCGAGGTGTTGAGGGCGACCCGTTGCGAGCTTTCGAAGAATTCCGGGATTTCCGTAAGGTCCATCGACGCGCGCAGCTTGGGCAGCGGCCGCTCCTTCTTGTTGGCGTCCTTGAAGAGCGTTTCCCCCGGAACAAGGCCGGAAACGAAATAGAGCTCGTTCAACGTCGCACCGTCGAGCGTCCACACTTCGCTTTTCTTGATCGGGCGGCTCGACGAACGGTTCCAGTCGTCGCTGGGTGTGACCTTGAGCCCGCCCGCGGCCAACGCGGGCACGCCTTTCGGCACCAGTTTCCAGCCCGCGAAAGCTGGCGTTGCCACCGCAGTGAGCAACGCGACCGCGGCGATCAATCTGCAAATCCGCTTCATCGTGCCTCTCCAGTGCCGGTCATCATCGCAATCATCGCGCGGTCCGCCGCTCCGGGCGCGCGCTTGAGGTATTCCGTCAGATCGGCCTTGCCGGCATCGGGCTGACCCAGCTTGATCCGCGCGAGCCCCCGCCCGCGCCACAACTCCGGCAGAATGCCGCCTCCGGCAATGGCCTGATCGTACAAGCCGGCGGCGCGTGCGACGTCGCCCTCCGCCCCTCGCCGGCGATGCAGTTCGGCACGCGCGTAGAGCAGCGGCGGCGTCCAGCCCTCGCTCGCCAGGCTCTCCAACAGATATGCGCTCGCGCCGAAATCGTTGAACTTGAGTTGATCGTCGACGAATTGCGGCCACCACGGGCCGAGCGCGGCGCGATATCGATCCGCGCCGGTCGCTCCCGCAGTGCCCGGCGCCTTCGCTGCCTGCTCGACGAGATACTGCGCCCGCTCTGCCGTCGGCGGATGGGTGGCGAAAATGCCGCCGTTCTTGTCCTTGCGCGTTTTGGTGTTCCGCGCCGCCGCCGTAGCGTCCATCTCGGCGCGTAATCGTTCCCAGATGCGCGCGGCCTCGCGGGTATCGTACCCTGCCCCCGCCATTTTCAGCAGTGCGCCGGCGTCAGCCTCGCGCTCCATCTCCCGCGAGAAGCCGTACATCGACACCAGCAACCCGGCTTGCAGGACGAAGCCCCACGGCAGCATGCCGAGGAACCCGGCCGCATCGCTTTTCGACTTAATGTCCTTGAACAGCCGCACGCTGTGGCGCTGCTCGAAGTGCGTGAATTCGTGGCCCAGTACCGTAGCGAGTTGCGCTTCGTTCTGGACCCGCAACAGCAGTCCGGTCCACACTTCCATCATCCCGTTCGGCGCCATCGTCGCATTGAACTGCGGCGTACGGACGATGTAGATGCGCGCGTTTCGACACTTGGCCTCGCCCACCGTGCGGCACAGGACGCCGCGAACATAGGCGTTCAGAGCCGGATCGCGAATGACGAGCGGCGAGTTGCGCATGGTGCGCTCCGCATCGTCGGTCTGCAGCCACAAGCCGCGCTCGATCGGATCGGTCGGAGTGTAGAGACCGCTGTCGTCGCGCGGTACAGCGGCTTGTGAAGCCTGCACGGCCGGCCGTGCCTGGGCCAGCGACGTGCACACCGCCAATCCCGCGATTACATTCACCGCGATGCGCGCGATGTTCACTTGCTCGCGGCCGCCGTTGGCTCCGTCTGCTGACCGGGACGCGTCGGCATGCCCGCCATGATCGCCGCGACCATCCCGCGCGCGCCTTCCTCCTCGCGCACATCACCCTTCGATCCGCGCAGCAGGTTGAACCACACGATATTGCCCGTCTGGAGATCGACCAGCGAGACATAGCCGACATGGATGCCGCCGCCCACGATCACGCAGGCGCCGATGATGCAGCCCAACGCCCCCATCACCTGCATCGCCTTGCGCGAATCGCTGGCGAACTGGTCGTTCGTCGCCACAAACAGGCCATAGTTCGCACCGGACACCTCCCCCAGCGGAGCGGTTCCCGGGCCGAGCGTATAATCGAAAGCTTCCTTCTTGGTCGGCAGCTTGCCGGCGCCCAGACCATACTTGTGCGCCAGGATCGCCTGGGTGACGGCCTCGTGCAACCCGTGGTAGTCCGCCACCAACGCCGCCGCGTCGATCGGCAGATCGATGGCGAGGTTGTCGCAATCCTGCGCCTGAGCAACAGCCGCGAGACCAACGGCGGGACTGGCGGCGGGACTGGCGGTCACGACCGCGCGGCGCTCCCGGCAAGCGTCCCGGGCCCTTGCCGTCACAGTATCGAGATAGACGGGGACGCGATCATCCATCACCACGAAATCGAGCTTGCGCGACTGAAGTTCGGTCCGCAGCGCCTTGGTGATCTGCGCCCGCGCGCCCTCTGTCCACTCGGCATTGGGTTGCGGCAAGCCGCCGGCCTGCAACTCGCCCACCTGAACGTCGGGCCGCATCAGGACGACGGTCACGGGCTTTTCCGCCGGCAGCGCATAGCCCTGAAGCGCGAAATCCTTGGTGGCGGCAAACGCGATCCCCGATTGCAAGACATATGCGCCAAGCGCACAGAGCACACCTAATTTACGCATGTCCGCATCGCCCCCTGCCTCAGGTCAGGGCTACGTAACCCATGGCGACTTTGCAAGCAGGTCCAACGGATTCGGATGTGTCCGGTGGGGCTATCCCAGCGCCTTCTTCAGCGCTTCGTTGACAACTTGCGGATTGGCCTTGCCCTGCATCGCCTTCATCGTCTGGCCGACGAAGAAGCCGAACAGCGCTTCCTTTCCGGCCTTGTATTCCTCCACCTTGTCGGCATTGTCGGCGAGGATCCTGGCGACCGCGGCTTCGATCGCCCCGGTGTCGGAAGTTTGCTTAAGGCCCTCGCGCTCGACGATCGTGCCCGCGCTGTCGCCGGTCTCGAGCATCTTCTCCAGCACCTGCTTGGCGATGGTGCCGGAGATCGTACCGTCCCCGACCAGCGCCAGAAGGTCCGCGCCCTGTTCGGCGCTTACCGGAGAATCCTCCAGCCCCTTCCCAATCTTGTTGAGCGCACCGAACAATTCGGAGGTCAACCAATTGGCCGCCTGCTTGGCGACATCGGCTTCCGGCTTGCCCTGCCGCTTTGCGGCTTCGGCCAGCAGGACCTCGAACCAGCGCGCAGTGTCCGCTTCTGCCGTGAGGATTCCGGCATTGTAGGGGGAGAGCCCCAGAGCGTTCTCGTAACGGTGGCGCTTGGCGTCGGGCAGTTCGGGCAGGGATGCGCGGCATTCCTCAAGGAATGCGTCGTCCAGTTCCAGCGGCAGCAGGTCCGGGTCGGGAAAATAGCGGTAATCGTGCGCGTCTTCCTTGGAGCGCATCGAGCGGGTCTCGTTCCGGTCGGGATCGTAGAGCCGGGTTTCCTGCACGACCTTGCCGCCGTCCTCGATCAGATCGACCTGGCGCCGCGCCTCCTGCTCGACCACGGCCATCACAAAGCGTACCGAATTGACGTTCTTGGTCTCGGTCCGGGTGCCGAATTCGTCTCCGGGCTTGCGCACGCTGACATTGACGTCGGCGCGCATCGAGCCTTCCTCCATGTTGCCGTCGCACGAGCCGACATAGCGCAGGATCGACCTGAGTTTGCGCAAGTAAGCCCCTGCTTCGGCAGGGGAACGCATGTCCGGGCGGCTGACAATCTCCATCAACGCCACGCCCGACCGGTTCAGGTCGACATAGGACATCGTCGGGTGCTGATCGTGCATCAGCTTTCCGGCGTCCTGTTCGACATGGATGCGCTCGATGCCAATGGTCTTGGTGTTCTCGGGGTCTTTCTCGTCGAGGCTGATGTCGATCTGTCCCTCGCCCACCAGGGGGTGGTAGAGCTGGCTGATCTGATAGCCCTGCGGCAAATCGGCGTAGAAGTAGTTCTTGCGGTCGAACCGCGACCACTTGTTGATCCTGGCCTCGATCGCCATGCCGGTGCGCACCGCCTGGCGGATGCATTCCCTGTTCGGCACCGGCAGCATCCCCGGCATGGCCGCATCGACCAAGCTGACTTGCGCGTTCGGCTCCGCCCCGAACGCGGTCGCCGCGCCGGAGAACAGCTTGGCGTTGGACGTGACCTGCGCATGGACCTCCAGGCCGATCACGACCTCCCAGTCTCCGGTCATGCCCTGGATGCGGTATGTGGATTCAGTCATCTTTGATCTGCTTACCAGTCTTGCTGTCGAAGCGTGCTTCGCCTGCATCGACATTCTGAACCAATCCCGTTTTCCTTAGCAAAGGTTCGAGGCCGAACCAGCACAGGCTGTCAATGAGGATGTCCGCCACTACCACCACCTGTCCGGCTTCGCGCTGAACCCAGCGCGCTGCTCGATCGCCAATCCGGCATTGAGCACGCCCTGCTCGTCGAAAGGGCGGCCGATGATCTGGAGGCCCAGCGGCAGGCCCTCCCCGCTCAATCCCGCCGGGACCGACATCGCCGGCAGCCCGGCCAACGAGGCCGGAACCGAGAACACGTCATTGAGGTACATCTCCAGCGGATCGGCGCTCTTTTCGCCCAGCCCGAAGGCGGCGCTCGGCGCGGTGGGCGCGAGGATGACGTCGACCTGCTCGAACGCGCGAGCGAAATCGCGCGCGATCAGGGCTCGGACTTTCTGCGCCTGCGTGTAATAAGCGTCGTAGAACCCGGCCGAGAGCACATATGTGCCGATCAGGATGCGGCGCTTGACCTCCGGCCCGAATCCGGCGGCGCGGGTGGCGGCATACATATCCTGCAACCCGGCGCCATCGGGAAGGTCACGCAGGCCATAGCGCACGCCATCGTAGCGAGCGAGGTTGGACGAGGCTTCTGCGGGTGCGATGATGTAGTACGTCGGCAGCGCATACTTGGTGTGCGGGAGGCTGACGTCGACGATCTCGGCCCCCGCGTCCTTCAGCCACGCTATGCCGTTGTCCCAGCTCCTGGCCACTTCGGCGTCCATGCCATCCAGCCGGTACTCGCGCGGAATGCCGACTTTCCTGCCCTTGAGATCGGCGGAGAGCCCTGCTTCCCACTCCGGCACCGGCATCTGGAGGCTGGTCGAATCCTTGGGATCGAACCCGGCCATCGCCTCCAGCATGATCGCGCAGTCGGTGACGTCGCGCGCCATCGGCCCGGCCTGATCGAGCGAGCTGGCGAAAGCGACCACGCCCCAGCGCGAGCAGCGGCCATAAGTAGGCTTGATGCCCGAGATGCCGGTGAAGGCGGCGGGCTGGCGGATCGAGCCGCCCGTGTCGGTTCCTGTCGCCGCCGGACACAGCCGCGCCGATACCGCCGCCGAACTGCCGCCCGAGGAGCCCCCCGGCGCCAACGGGACGTTGCCGCCATCGTTGCGCCGCCACGGCGAAATCACGTTGCCGAAATAGCTCGTCTCGTTCGACGAGCCCATGGCGAATTGATCGAGGTTGAGCTTGCCCAGCATCCCCGCGCCCGCGTCCCACAGCTTCTGCGAGACGGTGGATTCGTACTGCGGCGTGAAATGTTCGAGGATGTGACTGGCGGCGGTGGTCTGGACGCCCTGGGTGGCGAACAGGTCCTTCATGCCGATCGGCACGCCGGCCATCTTGCCCAATGGCTCTCCCGCAGCACGGGCCTGGTCAACCTTGTGCGCGGCTTCCACGGCCTTTTCCGGCGTGGCGACGATGAAGGCGTTGAGCGCGCTGGCGGCGGAGACATTGGCGTTGAAAGCCTCGGCTACCTCAACGGCGGTGAAGTCGCCCTTCGCGACGCCGCTGCGGATCGCGGCGACGCCGAGTTCGGTCAGGTCAGTCATTATTCGATCACTTTCGGCACGCCGAAAAAGCCATGCTCGGCAGCAGGCGCGTTAGCAAGGACCGCCTCGCGCTTGTTTCCGCCGGTCAGCGGATCGGCGTCGATCACGTCATCGCGCAGGCGCAGCGTGTTGGGGATCACAGCCGTCATGGGCTCGATGCCGCTGACGTCCACCTCGCCGAGTTGCTCGACCCAGCCGAGGATGCCGTTCAGTTCCGGCACCATCGCCGCCAGTTCAGCCTCGCTCACCTTGATGCGGGCGAGCGCGGCGATCTTCTTCACCGTTTCGGTATCGACCGACATTGGGATTCCTTCCGGCTCAGGGCTGCGGCGGCATCTGGGGCATTTCGTCCGGCGCTCCACCATGCTGGCCGCCCTGCATCTGCTGGAGCTGCTGCATCTGCTGCATGATCTTCTGCTGCTGCTCGATCTCGGCGCGGCTCTTGAAGTCGATCAGCTCGATTTCGAACGTCAGGTCGGTGTTCGGCGGGATCGGCCCGCTGCCCTTTTCGCCATAGGCCAGCTCGGAGGGGATGACGGCTGTGTACTTGCCGCCCTTCTGCATCTGCTCCAGCGCCTTGGTGAAGCCGGGGACGACCTCTGCCAGCGGCAGCACGGCCTGCTTGCCCTCATCGAACTTGGTCCCATCGGGCAGCGTGCCCCGATAGTTGATCAGCGCCACGTCATCGCGCGTCGGCGACGGCCCCTTGCCCGCCTTCAGTGTCTCGACATCGACCGAGGGGGGTAGCGCCGCATAAGCCACGCCGCCCGCGGCGAGAACGAGGGCGGCGACGCCGACCCACAGCTTACCGAGCGAGCCCCTGGCTATCGGCTGGAGCGGAACGCGGGTGATCTCGGTCATCGGGCAGAATACCTTGGTTGGAATTTACAGGGCCAAATACGCAAAAAGGCGCGGAAGTGATTCCGCGCCCTCATGGCTTATCAAAGCGATGCGTTCAAGCGTGCCCGTTCGACTTGCAAACGAGCAATTTGCCACGGCCGGCTTACTTGCCGCCGTCGCGCTCCACCCGCTTGCGCTCCAGCTTGCGGGCGCGGCGGATCGCGGCGGCCTTTTCACGGGCGCGCTTCTCCGACGGCTTCTCATAGTGGCGGCGCAGCTTCATTTCGCGATAGACGCCCTCACGCTGAAGCTTCTTCTTCAGCGCACGAAGGGCCTGGTCAACATTGTTGTCGCGAACCTGAATTTGCATAAATCGTCACACCCAAACAAATAGACGAGCTGGCCCTGCATCCCGTTTCGGCAGCGCCCATCATCAATTGAACACGCAAAAGCTTATTGCGCCGCATCCCCTGAGGACCGGCACGAAGTGGCGCCGCTAGCAAAGGACATGCGCCTTTGCAAGAAATTCCGCCTCCCGTCGTGCAGTCGGACACCGGCCTGGCTCCGATGGGCAACATAGTGCCTTTCGGCCGCGCCGGTTGGCATCCGGCGAGCTCCGCTGTATGCGCGGCCCATGCCCATTGCCTCCACCATGCCGTCAAGTCTCGCCGCATCCGCCTACGTCGCGTTCGGAGGCGGGGCGGGCGCGCTCGCGCGTTATCAGCTCGGCCGCGCGATGACCCGCTGGCTCGGCCCCTCGACCATGACCGCATTCCCTTGGGCCACACTGACGGTCAACGTGGCGGGCAGCCTGGCGATGGGCCTGCTGGCGGGGTTCCTTGCCCGCCATGGGAATACAGGCGAACACTGGACAGGCGAACACTGGCGCCTGCTGATCGGCGTGGGCCTGCTGGGCGGGTTCACCACGTTTTCCTCGTTCAGCCTCGAGCTGATGCTGCTGATAGAGCGCGGCCAGTCATCGTATGCCTTCATCTACGCGGCGGTTTCGGTGCTGGCCGGGCTCACCGCGCTCTATCTCGGCCTCATCGTGATGCGGATCGTCGGATGAGCGAGAATGGTTCCAAAAACGCCAGCCCCAAGGACGCGGGCCCCAAAGACACAGGCCAGAGCGACTCGGTTCGCCAGTTCACGGTCGGGCGCGACGATGACGGAGTCCGCCTCGACCGCTGGTTCAAGCGCCACCTGCCGCAGATCGGCTTCGCCACGATCTCGCGCTGGGCCCGCACCGGGCAGATCCGCGTGAACGGCAAGCGCGCCGATCCCGCCGACCGGCTGGAGACAGGCCAGGTGCTGCGCGTTCCGCCCGGCGGTATCGCGCCCGCGGCCAGCGGCGTGCGCCCCAAGCGCGAACTCACGGCGGAGGAGATCGAGCGCGCGGACGCCATGGTGCTGACGCAGGATCGCGCCGCCATCGTCCTCAACAAGCCGCCCGGCCTCGCCACCCAGGGCGGCAGCGGCACGCACGAGCATGTCGACGGGCTGCTCGACGCCTTTGCCGGGACGGGACCCCGCCCGCGCCTCGTCCACCGGCTCGACAAGGATACTTCGGGCGTCCTGCTGATCGCCCGCACGCCAGGGAGCGCCGCGTTCTTCTCCAGGCGCTTCTCCGGCCGCACCGCGCGCAAGATCTACTGGGCGCTGGTCGTGGGGGTGCCGAGCATCGCGGACGGCCTGATCGAGCTGCCGATGTCCAAGCAACCGGGCACCGGCGGCGAGAAGATGCACGTCGACGAAGAGCATGGCCAGCCGGCGAAGACCCGCTACCGCGTGCTCGACCGCGCCGGCAATCGCAGCGCCTGGGTGGAACTGCAGCCGCTCACCGGCCGCACCCACCAGTTGCGCGTCCACATGGCGGCGATCGGCCATCCCATCGTGGGTGACGGCAAGTACGGCGGGCAGGAAGCGTTCCTTTCGGGCAGCATCAGCCGCAAGATGCACCTCCACGCCCGCCGCCTGATCATCGATCACCCCGATGGAGCCCCGCTCGACGTCACCGCGCCGCTGCCCGAGCATTTCGCGATGGGCATGGAGCAGCTGGGCTTCGACGAGTCGCTTGGCGACGCGCTGCCCGACGCTCCGCCCCCGCCCGGCCGCGAGGCCCGGAAGCAGGCGGCGAAGGCGCACGCCAAGCAATACCGCAAGGAACGCCGGGGCGAGCGGCGCGGCCGCACCAAAGGCGAACGCGGTCCCGCCGGCAAAATCGCGGCCGGAAAGGCGCCGGCCAAGCCCACGGGCAGGCCGACCGGGAAGCCCACCCGGCCATCGCGCGGCTCGCTTGCGAAGCCCCGCGGAAAGCGCTGATGCATCCCAACCCGGCCTTTCGCCTTGAAGACCGCGCGCTGATGGAAGCGCTGATTGACGAAGTCGGCTTTGGAATGATCTTCGCCAGCACGCCCGATGGTCCGCGCGTGGCGCATACCCCTCTCCATTGGGCGGGGCATGGCAGGGTCCGGTTCCATCTGGCGCGCGGTAACGGCCTCGTTCGCCACTTGGACGGAGCCACCGCGCTGGCAGTGGTCAACGGCCCGGACGCCTACGTCTCGGCCCGCTGGTATGCGGACGGGCAGCAGGTTCCAACCTGGAACTACGTCACACTTGAGCTGGAGGGGCGCGTTCGAAGAATGGACGAGGAAGGTCTTGTCGGCCTGCTCGAGGCGTTGACGCACCGGGAGGAAGCCCGGATTGCCACAGGCTCGGCCTGGACGATGGACAAACTGTCGCCGGAGAGCCGGCGCAAGCTGCTCGCGGCAATTGTCGGCTTCGAGATGACGGTGCGGGCTTGGCATCCGACATTCAAGCTCTCGCAGAACAAGCATGAAGATGAGCGCGCCCGCATCGTCGCCGCGCTTGAATCCGGAGGCTCCCACGCCCTCGCCCGGCTTATGCGAACGCTCGTGTCGTGACCAAACTCGCGATTTTCGATTGCGACGGCACGCTGATCGACGGGCAAGCCAGCATTTGCGAGGCGATGGAGGCGGCTTTCGCGGCGCAAGGCCTGCCGCTGCCGGAGCGTAACGAAGTCCGCCGCGCGGTCGGCCTCAGCCTGCCGCAAGCGATCGCGCGGCTCTCGCCGCAAAGCGATGCGCAGACGTGCCTGGCGGTCACCGAGGCCTACAAGCAGGCGTTCCGCGCCGCCCGGGCCGAGGGGCGACTGTCGCAGCCGCTGATCGAGGGCATCCCGCAAGCGCTGGACACGCTGCGCGCCGCCGGCTGGCGGCTGGGCGTCGCGACGGGAATGTCGGATCGCGGTCTGGCCCATTGCCTTGAGGCGCATGGCATCGCCGACCGTTTCGTCACGCTCCAGACCGCGGACCGCCATCCTTCCAAGCCGCACCCCTCGATGATCCGGGCCGCGCTGTTCGAGAGTGCGGCGGAGGCGGCGGAGGCGGTGATGATCGGGGATACGGTGTTCGACATGGAGATGGCGAAATCCGCCGGCGTGCGGGCCCTCGGCGTCGAGTGGGGCTACCACGCCCCCGCCGAGCTGCGCGCGGCCGGAGCGGAGTTCGTCGCCGGCTCCCCGGCTGCGCTTTCGGAATACCTGCTCCATGGCTGACGACCCGGCAAAGGCGCGCTTTTTCGCCATTCAGCTGATGCGCTGGACGGGGTTGGGGATGGTCCTGATCGGCCTGCTGATCGTCCAGCGCGGGATCGGCCCGCCGGTCGAGACGGGCTATGCGCTCGTGCTCATCGGCCTTCTCGACGGGTTGATCATGCCGAGCGTTCTGGCCCGCAAGTGGCGGTCGCCGCCCGAATGAAACGGTTTTACAACGAGGTTGCAACCGCCTCGCAAGCGGGTGGCTGGCAGGTTACGCTCGACGGGCGCGGAATCAGGACGGCCGGGAAGCAACCGCAACTCGTCCCGACCCTTGCACTGGCCGAAGCCATGGCGGCGGAGTGGTCCGGGCAGGGCGACGAGATCGACCCCTCGCGCTTCGTGCTGCGCGACCTGGCCGACTACGCCATCGACGCGGTGTCGCCCGATCCGCAAGCAGCGGTCGCGGAGCTGCTGCCTTACGCCGAGACCGACACGCTGTGCTATCGCGCCGAACCGGACGACGCGCTCCACCGGCATCAGGCCGAACGCTGGGAGCCGCTGCTGAGGGCAGCCGAGCTTCGCTGGGACATCCACTTCGCGCGCGTTTCGGGGATCATCCATCGCCCGCAGCCCGCCGAGACCTTGGCGCGGCTGAAGGCGGTTCTCGCGACGCACGACCCCTTCGCGCTGGCGGCGCTGAAAGTGCTCGCGAGCCTTTCGGCGTCGCTGGTGATCGCGCTCGCGGCGGTCGAGCCCGATGCGGACGGGGCGGCCCTGTGGGCGGCTTCGGAGCTGGAGGAGGACTGGCAGGCCGAACTCTGGGGCCGCGACGCCGAGGCGGAGGCGCGGCGGGCGAGGCGATATGCGGCATTCGAGACGGCGATCCGCTTCGCGCGGCTGGCGCGGAAGGAACCCGCGTCTTCCTAGGCGAGACCGACGACAAGGGCGGAATGCCCGGCTTCGGGAAAACGGCGGTGGCATCGAACGCGGCGCACTTGGCGGGCTTGCTGGGGAAGAGCACTTATCCGGGGGTGTGATATGGGCGAGAGCGAGAACTGCCCTGACCATGTTTCGTCATTGCGAGGGCGAAGCCCGTGGCAATCCAGGCGGTTGCACGCCGCTCTGGATTGCTTCGCCACGCTCGCAATGACGAAAGTGGGTCGATCTCGAGTCATCAGGCTTTATATGATTGCGCCCTAACCGCCCGCGACCCAGTTCGCCACTTGCGCCGCGACGTCGTTCGCGGCGCGGTTGAGCGCCGGGGCGACCGCCGGAGCCTTGGCCGCGACGCCCGAAACCACCGACTCGAACCGGCGCGAGCGCACCGCGCCGCCCTCTCCTTCCAGCACCGCGTCGTAGCGGACCACCACCGACCGCGTGGCCGCGTCGTAGCCCATGTCGATCAGCCGCCCGGCCAGCCGCGTCTTGCCGCTGACCTCGTAGTCGCTGCCTTCCACGACGATGCGCCCGCCTTTCGCGCGGATCGTCTCGGCGAGCAGGCGGCGGAACTGGCGCGCGGGCTTCTCCACCCAGGTGGCCTTCTCGAGGTAGGCGACGGCGGAATCGCTGATCTGCACCGGCACCCGCGCGACGTCGAGCCGCCGGTCGGCATCGGGATCGAGCACCACGAGCGCATCGCGCAAGGTTCCGGCGCCGATCTCGCCCGCGGGCGCGCGCGCCTCCGGCGTCAGGCTGATCATCTCGTCCGGCACGTCGCCGCCCAGGCTGACGCAGCCCGAGAGCGCCGTGAGCGTCAATGCCGCGATCAATGTTCTACGCATCATGGCTTGTAGTCCGGCAGCTTGTTGCCCTTGAGCAGCGATCCGGCGCCCTGCTCGTCGAGCTTTTCGGTGACGTTGCGCAGCGCCCGGCTGGTCGAGCGCAAGTCGCGGATCGCGGCTTCGGCGGCGGGCAGCGTCGATTCCGACACCTGGCGCAGCGCCGGCCGCGCATCGTCCATCGTCCGGTTCAGTTCATCCATCGCGCTCTGCGCCGACGCCAGCGTGTTGCGCAGCTGGATGGCGAGCGAGGAGCCTTCCTCGCCCAGGAGGTCGTTGGTCTTGCCCGCCACCTGCTCGAACTGGTTCAGCGTCCGCGTTGCCTGATTGAGCGTGCCTTGCAGCTCCACCATCGTCTTGCGGAACTCGGGAGAGGTCTGCGCCAGTTCGCCGGTCAGGCGGTCGGTGTTCTTGAGGATGCCGCCGATCGACTTGCGGTTCTCGTCGTTCAGCAGGAGGTTGAGGTTCTCGGTCAGCGTCGCCAGCCGTTCCAGCAGCAGCGGCGCGTTGGCGAGGATTTCGCCCAATCCGCCGCGCTTGGTCGGGATCACCGGCACCCCTTCCGGCCCCGGCTCGACGATCGGCGGGGAGCCCTTGATCGCGCCTTCGAGCTGAATGTCCGAAACGCCGGTGAAACTCGCCTGGATCGAAGCGGTGGTGCCGATCAGGATCGGCACTTCGTCGTTGACGCTGATCCGGACGCGCACGAAGCTGGGATCGCGATCCCACAACTCGATCTTCTCGACCTTGCCCACCGGCACGCCCGAATATGCGACGCGCGATCCGTTGGCGAGGCCGTCCACCGACTGCTTGAAGAAGATGTCGTAGCGGTTCTGGTCGCCCTCGCCCAGCCGCGTGAGCCAGATGACGAACGCGGCGAGCAGCGCGAACAGCACCAGCGTGACCGCTCCGACCCAGACGTGATTGGCGCGCGTTTCCATCGGGCGTCTATGGCGTCCCCAGGCCGTTGTTGTCCAACGTTGAATTGCTTTCGGCGTCGAGCCGGTCAGCCGTCCGTTTCGCGGCCCGGCCGCGCGGCCCGTTGAAGTATTCCTGTATCCACGGGTGGTCGAGCGCCAGCAGTTCCGGGATCGTTCCCACCGCGATCACCTTCCGGTCCGCCAGCACCGCGACCCGGTCGCAGATCTCGTAGAGCGTATCGAGGTCGTGGGTGATGAGGAACACCGTGAGCCCCAGCGTGTCGGTCAGGTCGCGGGTCAGCTTGTCGAAGGCGGCCGCGCCGATCGGATCGAGCCCGGCGGTCGGCTCGTCGAGGAACAGCAGCTCGGGATCGAGCGACAGGGCCCGCGCCAGCCCCGCGCGCTTCTTCATGCCGCCCGACAGCTCGGACGGATATTTCGCCGCCGCTTCTTCGGGCAAGCCCGAAAGCTGCACCTTGAACCGGGCGATCTCGGCGCGCAGTTCGTCGCTCAGTTCCGGGTAGAACTGCTTGAGCGGCACTTCCACGTTCTCGCCCACCGTCAGCGTCGAGAACAGCGCCCCGCCCTGGAACAGCACGCCCCAGCGCGAGCGCACGCCGATCTCCTCGTCCGATTCCGCCTGCGTGATCGAGCGGCCGAGCACCCTGATCTCGCCCGTGTCCGGGAACTGCAGCCCGATGATCGAGCGCATCAGCACCGACTTGCCGGTGCCCGACCCGCCGACGACGCCCAGGATTTCCCCTCGCTTCACTTTCAGCGACAGGTCTTCGTGGATCACTTGCGGTCCGAACGAGTTGCGGATGTGCTCGACGACGATGGGATACTCGTCCGGCGACACCCCCGCGGATGCGCGCTCCTCGGCCTCGCGATCCAGTTCGTCTTCCTGCGCGCTCATTCCCAGCCCACTTCGGTGAAGAAGATCGCGAAGAACGCGTCGAGCACGATCACGGTGAAGATCGCCGTGACCACCGACTGCGTGGTGCGCAGGCCCACTTCCTCGGCATTCGATTTGACCTGCATGCCCTGGTAGCAGCCCGCCACCGCGACGATCAGCGCGAAGACCGGTGCCTTGATGACGCCGATCCAGACGTCGGTGATCGGCACCACTTCCTGGATGCGCGACAGGAAGGTGAAGAACGGAATGTCGAGCGCGAAGTTGGAGATGAACGCGCCGCCGATGATCGCCAGCACCGCCGAATAGAAGCCCAGCAGCGGCATCATCAGCATCGTCGCCAGCACGCGCGGAATGACCAGCGCCTCCATCGGCGAAACGCCGATGGTCCGCATCGCGTCGATCTCCTCGGTCAGCTTCATGGTGCCGATCTGCGCCGCGAAGGCCGATCCCGAGCGTCCGGCGACCATGATCGCGGTCATCAGGATGCCCAGCTCGCGCAAGGCCAGCCGCCCGGTCAGGTTGATCGTATAGATCTCCGCGCCGAACTGCGCGAGCTGCACCGCGCCCTGCTGGGCGATGACGATGCCGATCAGGAAGCTCATCAATCCGATGATCAGCAGCGAATTGACGCCGATGTACTGCATGTGATGGATCAGCGGCTTGACCCGGAACCGGCCGGGATGGCGGATCACGGCGCCGAACGCGGCGATCGTCGCGCCGACGAAGCCCAGCGCCGAGACGAACGAATGCCCGGCGCCGACGACGATGTCGCCCAGTTCGCCGGTCGTGCGCTCGACGAAGCCGGCTTCCGCTTCCGGCTCCGCGTCGCTGCCTTCGATCGAGCCGATGGTCCGGATCAGCCGCCGCGCCTGCTCGCTCTCGCCGACGATCTCGGCCCCGTGCTTGTCGGCGAAGCGCCGCGCCACCCACGCGCCGGAGGTGTCGATGTCGGTGACGCCCGACAGGTCCAGCCGGGCGATGCCTTGCGCCATGCCGTCCAGCCGGCGGTCGAGATCGCCCAGCGAATAGACCCGAAGCGGCCCCGTCAGCGCGAGCGTCGCGCCCGCTTCGCCGTCAGGCTCCCGAAGAGTGAAATCGGCCCATTCGCGCATCCGCCACGGCATGGGCGAAAAACCGTGCGGCGGCAAGGGCGAGGAGGCGTCCCGGCCCTTGCACCCCGCCCACCCCGCTGGCAAAGCGCCGAGCCATGACTGATAGCACCCTGGACAAGACTTTCGATCCCGCCGCGATCGAGGCGAAATGGTATGCCCACTGGGAGGAGAACGGCCTGTTCCGCCCGGAGCGCCCGGACGCCGCGCCCTTCACCATCGTCAACCCGCCGCCCAACGTCACGGGATCGCTCCACATCGGCCACGCGCTGGACAACACGCTGCAGGACGTGGTGATCCGCTACGAGCGGCTGCGCGGCAAGGATGCGCTGTGGGTGGTCGGCACCGACCACGCCGGCATCGCCACGCAGATGGTGGTGGAGCGCCAGCTTGAGGAACGGCAGGACAAGCGCACCAACTACACGCGCGAACAGTTCGTGGAGAAAGTGTGGGAGTGGAAGGCCGAGAGCGGCGGCACCATCACCCGCCAGCTGCGGCGCCTGGGCTGCTCGATGGACTGGTCGCGCGAGCAGTTCACCATGGACCCGCACTTCACCCGCGCGGTGGTGAAGGTCTTCGTCGACCTCTACAATCAGCAGCTGATCTACCGCGACAAGCGGCTGGTGAACTGGGATCCCAAGCTCAAGACCGCGATCTCCGACCTGGAGGTGGAGACGCGCGAGGTTCAGGGCCATTTCTGGCACTTCCGCTATCCGCTGGCGGACGGCGTGAAACTGGACAGCGGCGCGGACCATATCGTCGTGGCGACGACCCGGCCGGAGACGATGCTGGCCGACATGGCGGTGGCGGTGAATGCCGAGGACCCGCGCTACAAGAGCGTCATCGGCAAGTTCGTCGAGCTGCCGATCACCGGCCGACGCGTGCCGATCGTGGCGGACGAACACGCCGACCCGGAACTGGGTTCGGGCGCGGTGAAGATCACGCCGGGACATGACTTCAACGACTTCGACGTGGGCAAGAGAGCGGGCTTCAAGCCTGCGGACATGCTCAATATGTTCGATGCAGAGGCGCGGGTGGTGCAAACCGCCGATGGGCTGATTCCAGCGGAGTATGTCGGACTGGACCGCTTCGTGGTGCGCGATAGGGTCGTGGCGAAGATGAAAGCGCAAGGCTTCCTCGTCCCGCACGTCACGAAGAACAAGGACGGCGAAGAGATCGAACTCGACGCCGAACCGCGCACGATCCAGACCCCCTTCGGCGACCGCGGCGGCGTGGTGATCGAACCGTGGCTGACCGACCAGTGGTACGTCGATGCCGAGCAGCTCGCCAAGGCGCCCATCGAGGCGGTGCGCTCCGGCGCGATCGAGATCGTGCCCAAGACGTGGGAGAAGACCTTCTTCAACTGGATGGAGAACATCCAGCCATGGTGCGTCTCGCGGCAACTATGGTGGGGGCACCGGATTCCGGCCTGGTATGACACGGACGGCGGCGTCTACGTCGCGGAGACCGAAGAGGAAGCGCAAAACCTTGCGGGAAATCAGACCCTTGTTCGCGACGAAGACGTTCTCGACACCTGGTTCTCTTCCGCGCTGTGGCCCTTCGCCACGCTGGGCTGGCCGGATGAAACCAACCAACCTCCGTTCGGTTCGAGCGAAGTCGAGAACCCAGCGCGCGGTGTCTCGACTTCGCTCGACACGAACGGGGATGAAAATGGTGCGGGCGCCGAACCGCACCGCTCCCTCCTCGCCCGGCACTACCCCAACGACCTGCTGATCTCCGGCTTCGACATCCTGTTCTTCTGGGATGCGAGGATGGCGATGCAAGGCATTCATTTCATGGGCCAAGCTCCGTGGAAGCGGCTCTATCTTCACGGGCTGGTGCGCGCCACTGATGGCCAGAAGATGTCCAAGTCCAAGGGCAATGTCGTCGATCCGCTGGGCCTGATCGACCGGTACGGCGCGGATGCGCTGCGGTTCTTCATGGCGGCGATGGAGAGCCAGGGCCGCGACGTGAAGATGGACGAGAAGCGAGTCGAGGGATACCGCAACTTCGCCACCAAGCTGTGGAACGCCGCGCGTTTCTGCCAGTCGAACGGCATCGGCGCGAGCAGCACCCTGGCGGCGCCTGAAGCCCGCTTGAGCGTCAACAAATGGATCATAGGCGAGGTCGTGGAGACCCTAGCCGAGCTCGACAAGGCGATGGCCGAGCTGCGTTTCGACGCGGCGGCGAACACGATCTACCATTTCGTCTGGGACCGGTTCTGCGACTGGTACATCGAGCTGATCAAGGGTTCGTTCGACGACGAAACCAAGGCGGTCGCCGGATGGGTGCTCGACCAGATCCTCGTCATGCTCCACCCCTTCATGCCCTTCGTCACCGAGGAGCTGTGGAGCAAGCTGGGCGACCGCGCGGGCCCTGGTGGGGAACCTTGGCCGCTCATCACCGCGAAATGGCCGGAGCCGGGTGCGGCG
>DATEEP010000002.1:0-14966 GCA_035281095.1 Novosphingobium sp.
GCGGTCATCGACGCGCCCTGTTCGGAAGCGTTGTTCTCAAGCAGCGCGCCGAACAGCTGCGTGCGCAGATAGCGCGGCAGCAGCGCGGCGAGGATCTCCTCCTCGTCCGGCTCGTATTCCACCACCGAGCCGGTATCGGCGGCAATGGTGGTCGGCGCGGGGACGGGGATAATCTGCTGCGCGGTCGGCTCCTGAAGCAGGGCCGAGCGGAATTTCGAATAGAACAAGTGCGCGACGTCGAACTTGCCCGCCTCGTAGAGCGCGACCAGTTCGTCGGCCACGCGCTCTGCCTCGCCATAGCCCGGCTCACGCACATCGGTGGTATCGAACATCGAGACGATCCTGTCGCCGTGGACGCGGCGGATGACCGGGCGGCCCTTGCGGCCGATCAGGAAGAACTTCACCGTCTTGCCCTCATCGAGCAGCTCGTTCGCCTTGGCGAGCGCCGCCTTGACGATGTTCGAGTTGAACGCGCCGGCCAGGCCCTTGTCCGAATTGGCGACCACGAGCAGGTGGACCTGATCGCTGCCGGTGCCGGCAAGCAGCTTGGGCGAGTTCTCGCTCACCGTGATCTTGGACGCGATCGAGCCCATGACCGTCGCCAGCCGCGCCGCATAGGGACGCGCCGCCTCGGCAGCCGCCTGCGCCTTGCGCAGCTTGGCCGCCGCGACCATCTGCTTGGCCTTGGTGATCTTCTGGGTCGACTTGACCGAGTTGATCCGGCCCTTGAGTTCCTTGAGTGAAGCCATAACGCCCTAACTCATCCCTTTCTCGTCATGCTGAACCTGGTTCAGCATCCATTTCGTCCCACACGCTGTGCCATCCGGAGAGATGGACCCTGAAACACGTTCAGGGTGACGATACAGGTCGGTTGATTCCTTAAGCGAACTGCTTGGCGAAGGTGTCGAGCGCCGCGACGGTGCGGGTCTGCACATCGCCTTCGAACTTCTGCGATTCGCGGATGTCCTTGAGGATGTCGGCGTGCTCGGCGCGCATCCAGCTCAGCATCTCGGCCTCGTACTGGGTGACGCGGTCGACCGGGACCTTGTCGAGATAGCCGTTGGTGCCGGCGAAGATCGACACGGTCTGCTCCTCGAACGGCATCGGCGCGAACTGCGCCTGCTTGAGCAGTTCGGTCAGGCGCGCGCCGCGGTTGAGCAGGCGCTGGGTCGAGGCGTCGAGGTCCGAACCGAACTGCGCGAACGCGGCCATCTCGCGGTACTGCGCCAGCTCCAGCTTGATCGATCCGGCGACTTTCTTCATCGCCTTGGTCTGGGCCGAACCGCCGACGCGGCTGACCGAGAGGCCGACGTTGATGGCCGGACGGACGCCCTGGTAGAACAGGCCGGTCTCGAGGAAGATCTGGCCGTCGGTGATCGAGATCACGTTGGTCGGGATGTAGGCCGAGACGTCGCCCGCCTGCGTCTCGATGATCGGCAGGGCGGTCAGCGAGCCCGCGCCGTTGTCCTCGTTCAGCTTGGCCGCGCGCTCCAGCAGCCGGCTGTGCAGGTAGAACACGTCGCCCGGATAGGCTTCGCGGCCCGGAGGACGACGCAGCAGCAGCGACATCTGGCGATAGGCGACGGCCTGCTTGGAAAGGTCGTCATAGACGATCACCGCATGCATCGCGTTGTCGCGGAAGAACTCGCCCATCGCGCAGCCGGTGTAAGGCGCGAGGTACTGGAGCGGAGCGGGTTCCGAAGCGGTGGCGGCGACGACGATGGAATATTCCATCGCGCCCTTTTCTTCCAGCTGGCGGACGATCTGCGCCACGGTCGAGCGCTTCTGGCCGACGGCGACGTAGATGCAGTAGAGCTTCTTGCTCTCGTCCGTGCCGAGGTTGGCCTCGCGCTGGTTGATGAAGGTGTCGATGGCGACGGCGGTCTTGCCGGTCTGGCGGTCGCCGATGATCAGCTCGCGCTGGCCGCGGCCGACGGGAACGAGGGCGTCGATCGCCTTGAGGCCGGTCTGCACGGGTTCGTGCACCGACTTGCGCGGAATGATGCCCGGCGCCTTGACTTCCACGCGCATGCGCTTGTCGGCCACGATCGGGCCCTTGCCGTCGATCGGGTTGCCGAGAGCGTCGACGACGCGGCCCAGCAGGCCTTTGCCGACGGGCACGTCGACGATGGTGCCGGTGCGCTTGACGGTGTCGCCTTCCTTGATCTCGTTGTCCGAGCCGAAGATCACGACGCCGACGTTGTCGGCCTCGAGGTTGAGCGCCATGCCCTGAACGCCGTTGGCGAACTCGACCATCTCGCCGGCCTGGACCTTGTCGAGGCCGTGGATGCGGGCGATACCGTCACCCACCGAGAGGACGGTGCCCACTTCCGAGACTTGCGCCTCGGTGCCGAAGCTGGCGATCTGGTCCTTGATGACCTTCGAAATTTCTGCGGCGCGGATATCCATGTCTTGGCCTTTCTTCGGCTGCCCCGTTCGTTCAAAAGAACTGGCGGGGTCAGGCGGTCTTCATCGCGTGGGCGAGGGTGTTGAGACGGGTGCGGATCGAGCTGTCGATGCGCTTGGACCCGATGGTGACGACAAGGCCGCCCAGCAGGTCAGGGTCGACGCTCGTTTTGATCTTCACGTTGCGGCCCTCGCGCGCTTCCAGCTTCTGGCGCAGCGCTTCGATCTGCGTTTCGGAAAGCGGGTGCGCGGTGGTCACTTCGGCGGTCGCCTCGCCGCGCTGGGCGGAAGCGATGGCGGCGAAGGCGCGGATGATCCGGGGCAGCGCGGAGAGGCGGCGGTTGGACGCCAGCACGCCGAGGAACTTGCGGGTCAGATCGCCGAGGCCGAGCACGCCGGCAACCTCGTCCATCACCTTCGCGGTGGCATCACGGCTGATCTGGGGATTGCGAATCAGCGCGGCGAGATCGGCGCTTTCGATCAGGGCCTGCTCCAGCTTCTCGAGATCGGCTTCGACCGTGGTGACCGAGCCGTTCTCGCTCGCCAGATCGAACAGCGCCGAAGCGTAGCGCCCTTGCAGGCTTGCGGTTATGCCGCTGGAATTCTCCACGCGTGTGCTTTCCTTACATCCGGTGAACTGAGGCACGACGATCCGCGCGAAAAACCGCACGGGTGGCCTGCAGACGGGGCGCGCATAGCGACGATTTTATTGCGATGCAAGGCGGCGGGCGCCCCATCGCCGATTTGACCGCAAACGCCGGGACGCGTGCCGGCGGATCGGGCCCTATCTTGCCAGGATCGATCAAACCAAGCAGACCGGATGACGAAGCGATGAGCCAGACCGACACCCTTTTGGAACCCATGACCGACGAGGCGCGGTGGCGGGCCGTCATGGCGCGCGATGCGGCGTTCGACGGGCGCTTCGTCACCGGCGTGCTCTCCACGGGCATATATTGCCGCCCCTCGTGTCCCGCCCGCTGGCCGCGCCGCGAGAACGTGCGCTTCTTCGCCGATTGCGCCGGGGCGGAGGCGGCGGGGCTGCGCGCCTGCAAGCGGTGCCGGCCGGGCGAGCTGTCGCGCGACGAGGAGGCTGTCGCCAAGGCGCTGGCGATGCTGGGCGATGCCGGGCAGCCGGTCGCGCTGGACGTGCTGGCGGGCGCGGTGGGCTATTCACCGACGCATTTCCAGCGGCTGTTCACGCGGGCCGTCGGCCTGTCGCCCGCCGCCTATGCGCGGGCGCTGCGGCTCGAGCGGGCGAGGGAATCGCTGAGCAGCGGAGCGAGCGTGACCGAGGCGGTCTACGCGGCCGGCTTCGGTGCATCGTCGCGGTTCTACGAGGCGAGCGAGGGGAGGTTGGGGATGACGCCATCGGCATGGCGCGACGGCGGGCGCGGCGCGACGATCCGCTGGGCGAGAGTGGCGACGACGCTGGGCGAGATGCTCGTCGCCGCGAGCGACAAGGGCGTGTGCTACCTGGGCTTCGATCGGGGCCGGGAGGCGCTGGAAAAGCGCTTCCCCAGGGCGGAACTCGTCGAAGGCGGCGAGGCGCTCGCGGACTTGCTGGCCGATGTCGTCGCCGCCGTGGAACAGCCCGCGCGCGCGGCCGCCGTCCCGCTCGACGTTCGCGGCACCGCGTTCCAGGAGGCCGTCTGGCGCGAATTGCAACGCATCCCGGCGGGCGAGACGCGAACGTATGCACAGATCGCGGCGGCGGTCGGCAAGCCCAACGCGGTGCGCGCGGCGGGTTCGGCCAACGGCGCCAACAACGTCGCGGTGCTGATCCCGTGCCACCGGGTGATCCGGTCGGACGGCGGTATCGGCGGCTATGCCTATGGCGAGGCTATCAAGAAGGAACTGCTGCGGCGGGAGAGAAAGTGACGCCCGATACATCGTCAGAGGGGGATGGCTGGAGCGGGATGACCTAATATTGAATCGTCATTGCGAGCGGCCCTTCGGCTGGCTGTTTGCAACAGCCGTTCAGGATGAACCGCGGCCTTGGCCGCAGCCGCGAAGCAATCCAGGGCGGTGCAGCGCGGCCCTGGATTGCTTCCCCCGGACCAAGTCCGGGGTCGCAATGACGATTCAATGTAAGGTCATCCCGTTCTAGGACCGCAGGGCCGCCCCATGGGACCAGCCCTATGGTTTACTTTCCGCCTTCTCCGCTTCCTCGACCGCCTTGGTCGCGGCCTTGAGCGAAAGGCCCTGCCGCTCCATGCGGTCGAGCACCGCGAGGGCTTTCTTGCCCACCTCGGAAGCGTGCGGATCGTAGACAAGCACCGTCAGCAGACCGCGGGCCAGGGCGAACTGCTTGTCATTGGCGAGGCCCAGTACGTAGAGCAGGCGCACTTCGCGCGATTCGGGCTGCTGCGCGAAAGCGCTGGCGATGCCGGCCAGGGCGAGCGGAGTCGGCTTGCGGCCTTCGAGCATGAAGGTCTGGAAATAGGCGATCAGCGGGACCGGGCTTTTCGGGTCGGCGCGGTTGGCGGTGCCGATGAACTGGCGCATCGCTTTCCACTGCGCCGGATCGGTGATTTTGCCGTCGCCCAGCCGGTGCATCTCCAGCTCCGCCTTCAGGACGTTGGCGCGCATGTGCCGCGGAGCGATGGCGAGCGCCTGGTCGACCGCCGCGCCGGCCAGGGCATAGCCCGAAGGATCGTCCTTGGTGACGAGGTTGCGCTCCGCCTGCGCCAGCTCGAACAGGACGTCGGCATTGCCGGGCGCGCGCGCGGACAAAGCGCGCAGGGCGTTGCGGGTCGGCAAGGGGGTTCCCCCCATCCTGCGCGCGAGACTGAGCTCGACGTAATCCGAGGTGATCGGATCGAGCGGGGTCACGGCGATCTTGCCGCTCCATACGATCGGCGCGCCGGACGAAAGGTAGCTCATCCGGCCCGTCGCATAGCGGCGCAGATCGCTTTGCAGCTTGTCGAGGTCGCCGAACACTTTCGCCGCCTCCTCGGGCCCGGCGCCGGCGGCGAACCGGGTGATGTAGTCGGCAAGCTGGCCCTTGCGCGTGTCGCTCCACGTCAGCATGTGCACCAGCGCCCACGACCACGCATAGAAATCCGCCTGCTCCCGGTCCTTGAACTCATAGCGCTCCGAAAACAGGACTTTCTCGATCGGTATCTGCGTCGTCAGGAGATCGTAGGCGCGGTGCATGGCCGGGAACCCGTATTTCCAGTTCCCTTTCTTGTCGAAAGTCGCGGTGGAGACGAATTCCGCGAAGCCTTCGCGATACCAGGCGGGATAGGCGTTGGTGAAATTGCGGTACATGAAATGATGCGCGTATTCGTGGAACAGCGTGATCTGTCCGGTCAGTTGGAGTTTGTCGCCGCTCCGGACGCGGTTGGTGACCGCGTAGCTGCCCTCTGCATCGGGGCTGTAGAAGCCGGCGACGTACTTCTGGCCATAAAGCTTCGCGACCGTGCCGGCGCTCTTGAGCATGTAGATCGTCAGCCGGTTCGGTTCCTCGTGATCGGGAACCTCGAACATCTGGCGCAGCAGCGCGTCGAAGCGCTCGACGTCGAGCGCGAACTCGCGGGTCTCGGCATCGCTGCCCTCGGAATAGATGACGAAGTGCGGCGTATCGGCGCGCAGCCAGCCCTTGGCATGGGCGGGCGCGATCAGCGATAGGGAGAGGAAGATCGCGGCGAGGCCGCTGAGCAGACGTTTAAGCATCCCCCCGCGAATACCTTTCCGCCCGAAGCCGCGCCACCCTAGAACGTGATGACTTCGGTTTGAATCACTTCGTCATTGCGAGGGGCGAAGCCCCGCGGCAATCCAGGGCGGGTCTCACAGCCCTGGATTGCTTCGCGCAGTTTATCCTGAGCGGCTGTTGCAAACAGCCAGCCGAAGGGCTCGCAATGACGAGGCAACGTAAAGTCATCATGCTCTAAACGAAGCTGTACGGATCGATGTCGATGCCGACGCGGACGCCCGGCGGAAAGCGCAGCGGTTCGAGCCATTCGCGGATCACGCGCTGGACTTCGGCGCTGCGCCGCGCGTTGACCAGCAGGCGATAGCGGTAACGCCCGCGCAGCAGCGCCAGCGGGGCGGGGGCGGGCCCCAGGATCATGATGTCGGCAAGGTCGGGTCGGGTCCCGCCCAGCGCGCGGGCGGCCTCCTTCGCTTCGGCCTCGTCCTCCGACGAGACGATGATCGCGGCCCAGCGTCCGAAGGGCGGCGCCCCCGCCTCGCGCCGGCCTTGCGTCTCGGCGGCGTAGAAGGCGTCCCGGTCGTTGGCGGCGAGAGCGGCGATGACGGGCGCGTCGGGATGGCGCGTCTGGATGAGGACTTCGCCCGCCTTCGCCCCGCGCCCGGCGCGGCCGGCGACCTGGGCGATCTGCTGATATGTCCGCTCGCTGGCGCGCAAGTCCCCGCCTTCGAGGCCGAGGTCGGCGTCGACCACGCCGACCAGCGTCAGTTCGGGGAAGTGATAGCCCTTGGTGACGAGCTGCGTGCCGACGATCACGTCGATTGCCCCTTCTTCCGCCATCGCCACGAAATCGGCGATGCGATCGGGCGTGTTGAGCGTGTCCGAAGTCGCCTGCGCCAGCCGCGCCTCGGGGAACAGCTCGGCCACTTCGTCGGCGATACGCTCGACCCCCGGACCGCAGGCGACGAGGCAGTCGCCGGCGCCGCATGTCGGACACTGCTCGGGCACCGGCAGCTCGTGGCCGCAGTGGTGGCAGGCGAGGCGGCGGGAGAAGCGGTGTTCGACCAGCCAGGCGGTGCAGTTGGGGCACTGGAAGCGATAGCCGCACTCGCGGCACAAGGTCAGCGGCGCATAGCCGCGGCGGTTGAGGAACAGCAGCGACTGCTCGCCCCGCTCCAGTCGGGCGCGGATACCCTCGACCAGGCGGGGCGCCAGCCAGCGTCCCCGCTCGGGCGGTTCGGCGCGCAAGTCGATCACGTCGATGCCCGGCAGGGTCGCGCCGCCGAAGCGGCCGGGCAGCTCGATCCGTTCGTAGACTCCCGCTTCGGCCAGCTGCATCGATTCTAGCGCCGGCGTGGCGCTGGCGAGCACAACCGGGAACCGTTCGAACTTGGCGCGGATCACGGCGACGTCGCGGGCGTTGTAGCGCACGCCGTCGTCCTGCTTGAACGAGATTTCGTGCGCCTCGTCGACCACGATCAGGCCGAGGCTGGCGTAAGGCAGGAACAGCGCCGAGCGCGCGCCGACCACCACTTGCGCGCCGCCTCGTTCAGGCGGCCGCACGATCGCCCGCCACGCCCGCCGCCGCTCGCTCGACTTGAGCGAGGAATGCCACACCACCGGCGCGGCGCCGAAGCGCTGCTCGAACCGGCGCAGGAAGTTCTGGGTCAGCGCGATCTCGGGCAGCAGCACCAGGACTTGCCGCCCGACCCGGATCGCCTCCGCCACCGCTTCGAAATAGCATTCGGTCTTGCCCGACCCGGTGACGCCATCGAGCAGGAACGGGCGGAATTCGTGCCGGTCGACCGCCGCGACCAAGGCGTCGGCCGCCGCCTGCTGGTCGGGCGAAAGCGACGGTACTTCGAAGTCGGGCCGCGCCTTGGCGAACGGCCGGTCGATGTCCACCGCCACCGGCTCCAGCAGCCCGGCACCGGCCATGCCGCGCAGCACGCCTTCGGAAACCCCGGCGTGCGCGGCAAGCTCGCGGATGGTGCCTTGCTCGCCCTGGAGCGCGTCGATCGCCGCCGCGCGCTGCGGGGTGAGCCGGGCGGGCTCCTTGCCGGTCAGGCGATATTCGGTGACGGTGCCGCCGCCCTTGAGCGCCGCGCTGCTCGCCAGCGCCATGCGGGCGACGGCGGCGAGGGGCGCGCAGTAATAGTCGGCGGTCCACTCGATCAGGCGGCGAAGCGGCTCGGCCAGCGGCGGCACCGGCAGCGCCTCGATCAGCGGGCGCAGCTTGGCTTCGGGCACTTCGCCATGGCCGGACCGCTCGGGCAGGCGTTCCCTTTCCCAGACCACGCCGAGAATCTGCCGGGGCCCCAGCGGGGCGACCACGACCGAGCCGAATTCAATCGTCATTCCATCGGGGACGCGGTAGTCAAGCGCACCGAGGGCGCTGTTGAACACCAGGAGTCTAACGCGTTTCATTCCAGCCGCTTATCATCATTCAGGCTCGATATAGTCAGCCGAAGCGCATATGGCGGCCAATCGAAGCAATTGGGAGTAGAGAATGCCCGCCACCGGATTTCGGCAGCCCCTGCCGCAGCCTCTCATGCCGCGCCGCGCATTTCTGGAAGGCACCGCCGCGCTGGGCGCGGTCGCCGTGGCGGCGGCGTTTTCGGGCACGGCTCTGGCGCAGGCCACCGCCGCGCCGGTGTTCATCCCGCCGGGCAGCGACGGCGTGCGCCAGTTGCTGGTCCACGCGATCCGCGCCGCCGTATCCCAACTGGGCATGCCCGATGGATTCTGGAACAGCCGGGTGGCCCGTTGCGGCATTCCCGTCCTGTTCGCCAAGACCCGCGCCAATGCCGCCGGTCCGCTGGGGCAGGATGAATTCCGCCGCCAGTTGCAGCACCGGATCAACACCCTGGCCGAAGCCGCGATCCGCGGCGCCGCGCCGACGCTGGAGGCAGGCGCGAGCAAGCTGACGCTCGCCGATCCGGTGGCGGTCATCCGCGGCGTGCCGACCGCGGCCACGACCCAGCTGCGCGCCGAGATGAAGTCCGACCTCGTCAACGCGATGATCGCGACGCTGGAGCCGATTCTGACAACCACGCCCGATCCGGTCATGACGCAGGCGGTGGCGGCGGTCGGCGCGCTCGGGCCGATCAGCAACCGCGACGTCGCGCATGCGATCTCGCTCGTGGCCGAGAACGGCGCGTGGTATCAGATCGGCGCGGCCGAAGTGGCGATCCGCAAGAACCCCGCGGCGATTGGCGATCCGGTGCTGACGGCGGCG
The DNA here is from genome assembly GCA_035281095.1 of Novosphingobium sp. Lineage (GTDB taxonomy): Bacteria > Pseudomonadota > Alphaproteobacteria > Sphingomonadales > Sphingomonadaceae > Novosphingobium. The sequence continues at coordinate 9,297 of DATEEP010000002.1, forward strand.
TTCGGGACGATTTGAGCGAGAGGGAGGCGGGCCTAGCCTGCCGCCGGCGCCTTGCCTATAGCAGCGGGGATTCGCGCACATCAGGAACCTCCCCCATGAAATTCTTCGTCGATACCGCCGACACCGCAGAAATCGCCGAGCTGGCCGAGACCGGGCTGCTCGACGGCGTCACCACCAACCCCTCGCTGATCCACAAGGCCGGGCGGGACTTCATCGAAGTGACGAAGGAGATCTGCGGGCTGGTCGACGGCCCGGTCAGCGCCGAAGTCGTCGCGCTCGACCACGCCGGGATGATGCGCGAGGCCGAAGTGCTGCGCAAGATCGCGGACAACGTCTGCATCAAGGTGCCGCTGACGATCGACGGCCTCAAGACCTGCAAGAAGCTGACCGACGACGGCACGCAGGTGAACGTCACGCTGTGCTTCTCCGCCAATCAGGCGCTGCTGGCGGCCAAGGCGGGGGCGACGTTCGTCTCGCCCTTCGTCGGCCGGCACGACGACAACGGGTTCGACGGCATGGCGCTGATCGGCGACATCCGCCTGATCTACGACAACTACAACTTCGAGACCGAGATCCTCGTCGCCTCGATCCGCCACCCGATCCACGTCCTGGAAAGCGCGCGCATCGGCGCCGACGTCGCGACGATGCCGCCCGCCGTCATCAAGGGCCTGTTCAAGCACGTCCTGACCGACAAGGGGATCGAGGCGTTCCTGGCGGACTGGGCGAAGACCGGGCAGAGTATCTAGCGCATGATGACGTTGGTTTCATCACTTCGTCATTGCGAGGGGCGAAGCCCCGCGGCAATCCAGGGCGGTGCAGCGCGGCCCTGGATTGCTTCCCCCGGATCAAGTCCGGGGTCGCAATGACGAATTGCTTCAAACCTAAAGTCATCGTGGTCTAGTGCCCTCGATGGCCTTTTATCGTCATGCCGAACCAAGTTCAGGATAACGGTTTCGAGAGTATCCAACGCGAATGTCCGACGAGACCCCCACCGACCGTTTCAAGGCCGTCCTCACCGGGGCGAGCCGCGCGCTGGCGCACGATGCCGAGGTGGAGATCGCCTGGACCGCCGACGCGGCCAGCCAGTCGGGCCATACCTTCCGCCTGCCGATGCCCGGCCGCGTCCTGCCCAGGACGGCGGCGATGGAGGCGCGCGGTTTCGCGGACGGCTTCGCGCTCAGGCTGCGCCACCACGACGAGGGCCTGCATAACCGCCATGCCCCCGCCGAGCCGGTGGCCCGCGCCTGCTACGACGCGGTGGAGCAGATCCGCTACGAGGCGCTGGGCGCCAACGCCTATGCCGGGATTCGCGACAACCTGGACGCCGCGACCGCCATGCGCACCGCGTCCGACCCCATCGCCCGCGCCGCCAAGCCCGACGACGTGCCGACGCAGACCGCGCTCGCGCTCTTGCTGCGCCAGCGCCTGACCGGCCAGCCGATCCCGCCCGCCGCCGCGCGCGGCGTGGAGATGGTGCGCGAATGGATCGAGGAAAAGGCGGCCGCCGATTTCGAGGCGCTCGCCGCCGCGATCGACGATCAGACCGCGTTCCAGTCGCTCTCGCTCGACATGCTCCGGCATCTCGACCTGACGCGGATCGAGCCCAGCGACGAGCCGTCCGAAGCCGACGAGGAGGACGGCGACGAGGAGACCGAGGAGGACGAACAGGGCGACAACGCCGGCGAGGACCAGCAACCGTCCGAGATCGCCGCCGACGCCAGCGACAGCGACGACCAGGGCGACAGCGATTCGCAGGCCGAGGCCGACGGCGAGATGCAGGACGCCGAAGCGGCGGACGAGGGCGAGGACGGCATGCTCCCCGTTCGTCCCAACCGGCCGTGGACCGACGTTCCCGCCGGTTTCGATTACAAGGTCTACACCCAGAACTTCGACGAGATCGTCGAGGCGAATGCCCTGTGCGACGCAGAGGAGCTGACCCGGCTGCGCGCCTATCTCGACGCGCAGTTGAAGGGCCTGCAAGGCGTCGTCACCCGCCTCGCCAACCGGCTCCAGCGCCGGCTGATGGCGCAGCAGACGCGAAGCTGGGCCTTCGATCAGGAAGAGGGCATGCTCGATGCCGCGCGGCTGGCGCGCGTGGTGGTCTCGCCCGGCCACTCGCTCAGCTACAAGATCGAGCGCGATGTGGAGTTCAAGGATACCGTCGTCACGCTGCTGATCGACAATTCCGGCTCGATGCGCGGGCGGCCGATTTCCATCGCCGCGATCAGCGCCGACGTGCTCGCCCGCACGCTGGAGCGCTGCGGGGTGAAGGTCGAGATCCTGGGTTTCACCACTCGCGCCTGGAAAGGCGGCCAGTCGCGCGAGGCGTGGCTGGCGGGCGGCAAGAGCCCTTCGCCCGGCCGCCTCAACGACTTGCGCCACATCGTCTACAAGAAGGCGGACGAGCCGTGGCGCCGCGCCCGCGCCAACCTCGGCCTGATGATGCGCGAGGGGCTGCTGAAGGAGAACATCGACGGCGAGGCGCTGCTCTGGGCCCATTCGCGGCTGCTCGCCCGGCAGGAAGACCGCCGCATCATGATGGTCATATCGGATGGCGCGCCGGTCGACGATTCGACGCTGAGCGTGAATTCGGCCGGCTATCTGGAAGCCCACTTGCGCCGCGTGATCGAATGGATCGAGCGCCAGTCCCCGGTCCAGCTCGTCGCCATCGGCATCGGCCACGACGTGACGCGATACTATCGTCGCGCGGTGACGATCATGGACGCCGAGCAACTCGGCGGCACGATGATCGAGCAGCTGGCGGGCCTGTTCGAGGACGATTGAGGCGTCGCGTTGTTTCCGTGCTTACATTGTGCTAACATCGGCGCATGAACGCTCCATTCGACAGCCTGGCGCTACGGACCACCCTTCGCAAGATGGGCAATTCGACGGGCCTGATCCTGCCCAAGCCGATCCTCGACCAGCTTGGGCTGAGTTCGGGCGCGAAGATGGAACTGCGCCTCGAAGACGGGAAGGTGATCGTCGCTCCCGTGAAGCGCAAGGTGCGCGAGGGCTGGGAGGAGGCCGCCAAGCTGATTGGCGCCGAGGGTCTGACCGACGAGGAGCGGGAATGGCTCGAATTCGATGATCCTGTCGACGGCGATGTCCCGCGGGAATGGCTGACCGACGACCCGGACGCTTGATGTCCCTATTGCCGAAGCGGGGCGAGATCTGGCTGACGCGGCTCGATCCGACGGAAGGGAACGAGCTGCGCAAGACGCGTCCGTGCCTTGTCGTGACGCCCGACACGATGAACCGGATTCTGGGCACCGTCACCGTCATGCCGATAACCTCCGGAAGCAGGCCGATGCCCTTCCGGATATCCACGGACTTTCGCGGCATCCCCGGATTGCTGCTGGGCGATCAAATCCGCAGCGTCGCCAAATCCCGGTTGCTGAAGCGATTGGACCTTGCCGACGAAAAGACGCTGGCGGATGCCCTCGCCGTCCTGCGCGACATGTTCGAGGAATAAGCCTCACGCTTGACGCTGGCACCATCCGGCGTCAGTCCCCGCGTGATGACCGACACACCTACCCTTACGCTCTTCAACAGCCTCACTCGCCGGCTCGAGCCGTTCGAGCCCGTCCATCCCGGAATCCCCGGCGTGCCGGGCCAGGAGCCCGAGGCGCGGGTCTATTCGTGCGGGCCGACGGTCTACAACTATCCGCATATCGGCAACATGCGCGCATATGTCTTCGCCGACGTGCTGGGGCGGACGCTGAGCTTCAAGGGCTACAGGCTCACCCACGTCATCAACATCACCGATGTCGGCCACCTGACCGACGACGCCGACGCGGGCGAGGACAAGCTGGAGAAGGCGGCGCGCGCGAACGCCCAATCGATCCGGGACATCGCGCGGCATTATACCGAGGCGTACTGGGCCGACGTGCGGGCGCTCAATATCCGCGAGCCGGCGCACTGGTCGATCGCGACGGACTACGTGCCCAAAATGATCGAGTTCGCGAAGGCCATAGCGGACAGGCACTGCTACGAGCTGGAAAGCGGGCTCTATTTCGACGTTTCCACCGTGGCTGATTACGGCCGCTTGGCGCGCTCGGCCACGGAAGAAGGAGAGGGCCGCATCGAGGCGGTGGAAGGCAAGCGCCATGCCGCCGACTTCGCGATCTGGCGCAAGACGCCGCCGCGCGAAACCCGGCAGATGGAGTGGGACAGCCCGTGGGGCCGAGGCGCGCCGGGGTGGCATCTGGAATGCTCGGTGATGAGCGGCGCGCTGCTCGGCTTCCCGTTCGACATCCACACCGGCGGCATCGACCACCGCGAGATCCACCACCCCAACGAGATCGCCCAGAATCAGGCGTTCTGCCATTCGGACAGCTCGGGCGCGAAGCTGTGGATGCACAACAACTTCCTCGTGGCCAAAGAACCTGGGCGCTCCGGAAAGATGAGCAAATCGTCCGGTGAGTTCCTGCGGCTGCAACTGCTGATCGACAAGGGCTACCACCCGCTCGCCTATCGCCTGATGTGCCTTCAGGCGCATTACCGCAGCGAGCTGGAGTTCAGCTGGGAAGGGCTGGCGGCGGCGCTGACACGGCTGAAGCGGATGGTGATGGCGGCAGCTTCCCTCAGTCCTCCCCGACACGGGGAGGGGGACCACCCGCAGGGTGGTGGAAGGGGCTCGCCGCCGTCCGCCGCGCTGGATGGCACGCCCCCTCCACCGACTGCGCCGGTCCCCCTCCCCGTGTCGGGGAGGATCGGCGAGTTGCTCGACCGGTTCGACGCCGCGATTTCGGACGATCTCAATACGCCCGTGGCGCTGACCGCGTTCGACGAGGCGCTGACCATGAAGAAGGTCGATCCGGCGGCGAAACGCGCGGCGGTCGAGGCGATGGACGCGGTGATGGGCCTCGGCCTGCTGGACCTGTCGCGCCAGGACCTGCGCATCCGCCCGAAGTTCGCGACCATCACCGAACCCGAAATCGAAGCCGCGCTTGCCCGGCGCAGGGAGGCTAGGGCGGCCAAGGACTTCGCCGCCTCCGACGCGATCCGCGACGAGCTTGCCGCCAAGGGAGTCGAGGTGATGGACGGCGATCCGCTCGGCTGGGAGTGGAAGCTGGGCGACTGACCTTGAGGAGATTTCGATGTTCTCGACAATTCTGCCTTTGTTGCTCGCCACTGCCCCGCCGTCCGCGGCCCCGTCAGCCGATACCACCGCGCTCGATGCCGCGATTGCCGAGATATTCCGGCCTTATTCCAGCGGATACGACAACACGCCTCCGTGGGAACGACCGATCTTCTCCGCCGAAGCGACCGCACTCATCGCCCACTGGCGGCACGTGCTTCCCGAGGACGAGCCCGACCGGCTCAACGATGGCGACTGGTTGTGCCAGTGCCAGGACTATGACGCCAAGGGCTTCAAGACGACGCCCCGGATTATCGAGATTTCGTCCGATGGCCTCGCCTCGGCCGAGATCGGGATCGACCTCGGCTTCAGCGAAGTAAGGGACCTGCGCAAGGCGACGCTGATCCTCCGCCGTGAAGGCGGAGCGTGGAAGCTCGACGAGATCGTTTCCGCCGACGCCTTTCCGCGTGGTCTCAAGCAGGCGTTGCGCGAGACCATCGCCGAGGACGAGGCGCTACGGGCGAAGACAGGACCATAAGCTTCGTCATCACCATGACCTTCCTCGTTGTCGCGACTTTCGTCATTGCGAC
>DATEEP010000003.1:0-8727 GCA_035281095.1 Novosphingobium sp.
TGTCCGTCGTCAGAACATTTGGCACAACTCGCGGCGTAAATTAGCGGAGTGCGGGCCTCGTCTGGGGGTGGATGTTAAGCGGCGAGCTTGCGGTGCTGCAAGCGCCGATGTTCGATGGTCTGCCTTTTGATCCTTTCGCGCTGTTGGATGATGGCAGGCGCCCTGCCGAAGTAGGCGTCGGCGGGCGTCACGTTGTTCAGGCTCTCGTGGTAACGCTGGTGATTGTAGTGCTCGACGAAGGCCTCGATCTGGGCTTTGAGGTCGCCGGGCAGGAAGTAATTTTCCAGCAGGATGCGGTTTTTCAAGGTCTGGTGCCAGCGTTCGATCTTGCCCTGGGTTTGCGGATGCATCGGAGCGCCGCGCACATGGCTCATTTTATTGGCCTCGATATACTCGGCCAACTCGCCGGCGATGTAGCTGGGGCCGTTATCGCTGAGCAGCCGGGGCTTGTGCAGCACCGTAGCGCTGTCGCAACCCGAGGCCGCGAGGGCGAGGTCGAGCGTCTCGGTCACATCCTCGGCCCGCATGTTGGTGCACAGTTTCCAGGCGATGATGTAGCGCGAGAAGTCGTCGAGCACGGTGGACAGATACATCCAGCCCCACCCGATGATCTTGAAGTAGGTAAAATCAGTCTGCCACATCTCGTTCGGCCGGGTGGTTTTGGTGTGGAACTGATCGGCGGCCTTGATCACGACATAAGCCGGGCTGGTGATCAGGTCGTGGGCCTTCAACAGGCGGTAAACCGTGGCTTCGGACACGAAGTAGCGCTTCTCGTCGGTGAAGCGCACCGCCAGTTCGCGCGGTGACAGCTCGCTGTAATCCAACGCCATCTCGACGATCTGGTCCTGGATGTCGTCGCCGATGCGGTTCCACACACGGCTCGGCGCCGATGGCCGATCTTCCAGCGCCTCAGGCCCGCCCTCGAGGTATCGATCATACCAGCGGTAGAACGTCCGGCGGGGGATGCCTAGCTGGTCCAGGGTGCGCTTGGCGGGCAGGTGCGACTGTTCGACGATCCTGATGATCTCGAGCTTCTCGGATGCGGAATACCTCATTCTTCGTCGCCCCCATCCGCAACCATGCTTTATGGGATGGCCCGCCCCTTTTCCCCGGCATCGGATAAGATGCCGGTGCTTGAGAAGGAAAGGAGCGGACCGATGTCTATTGTGATCCTTGGTGTCGATTTGGGCAAGAATGCCTGCAGCGTGGTTGGCGTCGATGCGGCAGGCGCTGTCGTCATACGCAGGTCGATGCGGCGCCAGACGCTGATCGACTACGTGGCCAAGCTTCCTGCGTGCGTGGTCGCAATGGAAGCATGCTGCGGCGCCCATAACCTCGGGCGCCTTTTCGCCGCGCACGGCCACGAGATCAGACTAATGTCGCCGGAGTACGTGCGCCCGTATGTCAAAGCGCAGAAGAACGATGATCGTGATGCCGAGGGGATCGCCGAGGCCGCCTCGCGTCCAACGATGCGCTTCGTCGAACTCAAGAGCCAGGAGCAGTTGGACATCCAGACACTCCATCGGGTCCGGTCCCGCCTGGTGGCCGAACGCAGGAGCCTGATCAACCAGCTGCGGGCGATCCTGCTGGAGCGCGGGACCATTTTCCCGGTTGGGCGGCGCAAGCTGGAACTCGGCATCGATGCCCTGCTGGCCGATGAGGATACGACGTTGTCACCGCGTCTGCGCCAGTTGGTGGGCGAACTGCGTGCCGAATGGCGCGAACTCGATGCCAGGGTGGAAGCGCTGAACGGTGAGTTTGTCGAGCTGGCGCGCAATGATGCGGCTGCCCGGCGGCTCACATCCATTCCCGGCGTCGGGGTGCTGAACGCAACCGCCCTGATTGCAGCCGTGGGTGATGCCAGCAGCTTTGCCAAAGCCCGAGACCTCGGTGCCTGGCTCGGCCTGGTTCCCCGGCAACATACCACCGGCGGCAAGCCGCGGCTGCTAGGCATCTCCAAGCGAGGCAACACCTACTTGCGCACCTTGCTCATCCACGGCGCCCGGGCAGCATTGCCGTCACTGGCGCGAAGCGAGACCCCGTTGGGGCGCTGGCTGACAGGAATGATCGAGCGAGGAGTCCACCGCAATGCCATCGTCGTCGCGCTGGCCAACAAGCTGGCACGGATCGCATGGGCGGCCTTGCGCAAGGACGCGACGTTCGAGCGCGGCTACCCAGTCGTGGCATAACCGGATCGGCCGCGTGCATCTGAGCACATAGGCCAACGATGTTTGCAGGAAGGATCGTGAAGATGGCCTGACAGTCGATCGGCGTCTGGATAGCCCGGTCAAAAAAATGGCACTCGTTGCCGATGTCTTTATTGTGGCCCCAGACGTGCGGATGTCCATCTTGGCCATGGGGCTCCCCATGAGACCGCATACGTTGACGCAGACTGATCAGAGCACTTCAAAATTCCCCTTGCAAACGGGGCGGGCCATACGTTTTTTGAGCAGCCGGTTTTCCAGCGTCAGGTCGGCCACGCATTCCTTCAGGGCGCGGGCTTCGCGGCGCAGGTCCTGTACCTCGCCGGTGGTCGCAGCACGGGCGGTGTCACCAGCCAGGCGCCGCTTGCCCGCTTCCATGAACTCTTTCGACCAGGTGTAGTACAGGCTCTGCGCGATGCCTTCCTTGCGGCACAGCTCGGCGATGCTGTCCTCGCCGCGCAGGCCTTCGAGCACGATGCGGATCTTGTCCTCGGCCGAGAAATGCCGCCGGGTCTGACGCCGGATGTCCTTCACCACCCGCTCAGCCGGGGCCTTGGTCGGCGATTTTTTCAAGGAGGATTGGGGCTTCATCTTATGGGATGGACGCCTCCCGCAATCGGGCCGAGCATATTGCCACAGCGACCGAGGCGAGGAGTTCATCACATGCAAATGTTGGCGATCGATTTGGGCAAGCAGTCCTTTCATATCTATGGGATCACTGGCGATGGCGAAGTGGTTTCGCGAAAGGTCAGCAGGGCAAAGTTGACCGATGCGGTGACCAAGTTGCAACCGCAATCGGTCGCGATGGAGGCTTGCGCCAGTTCGCACCATTGGGGACGGGTCTTCGAGGGTCAGGGATACACGGTGCACCTGATCCATCCGCGCTTCGTGAAGCCATTCGTGAAGGGATCGAAGAATGATGCCGTCGATGCCGAAGCCATTTTCGAAGCTGCCAACAGGCCGACGATGCGGTTCGTGCCGTTGAAGAGTGTCGAGCAGCAGGATCTGCAAGCTCTACACCGAACGCGCGACAGACTGATCGTGCAGCGCACCGCGCTGATCAATCACACTCGTGGCCTTTTGGCCGAATATGGTGTCGTCATGCCGGTAGGTGCATCCCGATTCCGGCTGCAGATCAACAAGATGGTCGAGACTGCCGAACTGTCGGACCTGGCGAAGAACCTGTTCCTGAAGCTGGCCGAGGAGTATCGCGGCCTGGATGCCAGAGTCTCAGCTCTCGATGACATGCTGGCTGAGATTTGCCAGGAGGATGAGCGTTGCAAACGCCTGACTACGCTACCCGGAGTGGGACCGATTGTCGCAACCTCCCTAGTCGCCGCAATTGATGATGGCCGACACTTCGCCTCGGGCCGAGCCCTTTCTGCCTGGATTGGACTGGTTCCGCGCCAATACACGACAGGCGGAAAGCCAAGGCTCGGTGGTATCGGGAACAGAGCCAATCATTACCTGAGGCGTCAGCTAATACATGGTGCACGATCTGCGTTGCTGCGGGTCGCCAAGCATGACGACCGACGTTCAAAATGGGCGCAGGAACTGCAATCGAGGGCAGGCCACAACAAGACACTCGTTGCGATGGCGAACAAGACCGCACGCATGGCTTGGGCGATGTTGCGAAGCGGCGAAAACTACAAAATGGCCTGACCGTCCGGTAGCGGGCCGCAGTCTGATCAGAAGTTACGAATGCGAGGTGGACGACTTGATGGTGTAACGGCACAGACCGCCGCTTCACAGCCTGCAAGGAACGATGGCCTTCGAGGCCGCTCATCTTAAAAGGCACTGAAACGAGCGGATTCCCATCATGGCCAGGGGCAAGTCTGCCTCGATCAATAGGCCGGATAGATTCACGCATCCAATGTCGGAGCAACATCGAGAAATTACCTTGCGCGGGAGGCGTCCATAGATTCGTTCCTTCGTCACTACGACGAAGCCCCAATCCTCCTTAATTCACAACCTCAAATCTGTGCCATGGGTGCTGACGGGGGACACCCCAACGCTCTGTGGGTTGTCGATTTCACCTACGTGCATACCTGGGCGGGCTTCGTCTACGTCGCCTTCGTGATTGACGCTTTTGCTCGGCGGATTGTGGGGTGGAAGGTCAGCACATCAGCCACTGCAGGCTTCGTTCTGGATGCCCTGGAGCAGGCGATTCATGCCCGCAGGCCAGATCCCGATGATGGGCTGATCCACCATAGCGACAGGGGAGTTCAAGGCGGATTCAACCGGTCGTCGCAACACCAAGAAATTGGAGGTTGTGAACATGGCAGGCCGTCGAGCATCAGAACGCTGCACCCGAGAGAGGTTGCGCTCCCCAGGGCGCCCACCCGCCTGGCAGCGTGAGCACCATTGCCGCTTCTGGCAAGCGATCGCTCGAGGGCGTAGCAGTGAAGACGCCGCTGCGGATGCCGGTATTTCGACACCGCTGGGGCCACGTTGGTTTCGGAGTTCGGGAGGTATGCCGCCAACACATTTGGCGCCATCGGCGCCAGCACTCAGTGGTCGATTTCTGAGCTTCCAGGAACGAGAGGAAATTGCTCTCGAACTTGCGCGAGGTTCCGGGATACGCGCCATTGCCCGCAAACTTGGACGTTCAGCCAGTACTGTCTCGCGCGAAGTGCGGCGCAATGCCGCCACTCGTGGCGGCAATCTGGAATATCGCCCGATCGCCGCGCAGTGGCATGCTCACCGCGCTGGCCGTCGCCCGCGCCCCGGGAAGCTGGCCAGTAATCCGGCATTGCGCATGTACGTAGAAGAACGCCTTACCGGTCAGATCACGGATACTGATGGTATCGGCTTTGCCGGGCCGCAGGTTATGTGGAAGAAGCGCCGTGCGGTACATCGACAAAGTCGACGATGGTCGATGGCCTGGAGTCCTGAGCAAATTGCTCATCGGCTACGAATTGATTACCCTGAGGATCCCGCCATGCGCATCAGTCATGAGGCCATCTATCAGTCCCTCTATATTCAGGGGCGAGGCGCCTTGCGACAGGAATTGACGGCATGTCTGCGCTCGGGTCGGGCTCTACGAACGCCGCGTGAACGCGCACGAGGGCGCGGAAAATCCTTCATCGGTGACGCCATCATGATCAGCGTGCGTATTTCGCAAAAGTCGGACAGCTGGTTCGCTAAATCCCGGACAAGCGCTTCAGTAAATCCGGGACAGCTGGTGTAGGCAGTGGATGCCTGGTTTCTGTCAGGGTTGAGTGATTTCGATATTTGCTTCCTGGGTCAAGCCTTGCGGAGCTTTTTGTCGCCGCATGCTGTCGCCTTTCAGCGTGATGCGATGGGCATTGTGGACGATGCGGTCGAGGATAGCATCGGCGATCGTGGGCTCGCCGATCATTTCGTGCCAAGCCGCCACCGGGAGCTGGGCGGTGATGAGCGTGGATCTGCGGCGATACCGTTCCTCGAAGATCTCGAGCAGATCGAGGCGTTGCTGATCATTGAGACTATGCGTTCCCCAGTCATCGAGGATGAGCAGCTGAACGCGGGCAAGCTTGTCGACGACTCTCGGGAACCGGCCATCGAGACGCGCAAGAGCAAGATCCTCGAACAGGCGCGGCATGCGCAGATAGAGGACGGAGTGATCCTGACGCGCCGCCTGTCGCCCGAACGCACATCCCAGCCACGTTTTTCCCGTGCCGGTTTGGCCGGTGATGATGAGATTCTCGTTTGCCTTGAGCCAGGCGCCCTGTGCGAGCGAGAGGATATTGCGGCGATCCAGTCCGCGGTGCGCCCCGAAGTCGATATTTTCGACACAGGCATCGACAAAGCGCAGTTTCGCGCTGGCAAGACGATTGGTCAGCCGTCGATCGGCGCGGGTGGCGATCTCGCGGTCCAGCATGAGACCGAGCCATTCGTCGCGGGTCAGATCGCCAGCGGCGTCTTGCTCGGCAATGTCGCGCCACGCGGCCGCCATGCCGGCAAGCCCCAAGCTATGCATTTGATCAAGGGTAGGATGCGTCAGCACAAGATCGTCCTTTCTTCATTGATAATAGGACCCGCCACGGATGTTGCTGTGCGCCGGTGTTGGCTTGAGCGGCCCCGTTGCCGGCTGGATCTTGTCGAGCCCGGCCTTGAGGATGGCGTTGACGGATGAGTAGGTGACGGCGCCGATCACCAGCGCCCGATCGCAGGCGGCTTCAAGCCGATCGCGCTCGTAGCGGCGGGCCAGCGAGAGTACGCCCATGGCGGAGCGATAGCCCTGCTCGGGATGCGGCTTGTCGACCATCAGCCTTTCCACGAACGTCGCCGTATTCGGACCCGTTTTCCTGGCGCGCTCGATCAGACTCGCTGGCGATATATTCGCGTAGCGCTGATGCGCCTTGGGCATGTGCTCATTCACGGTAACGTGCCCGCGGCGCTGCGATGTCCGCATATGGCTGGCGACCCGCGCATGATCGTAGAAGATCTCGACCACCCGATGCGTCAGGCGGATATCGACCTGCCGGCCGATCAGTCCGTGCGGCACGGAGTAAAAGGTCTTGTCGACCTCGACATGATAATCAGGATGGACCTTGGCGCGTTTCCACTCGGCATATTCGAACACCGACGTAGGTAACGCCGCCAATGCCGTCCGTTCGATCTCGTCAAAGATTGCGCGACGGGATTTGCCGACATGGCGCATGGGCCGATCATTGAGGTCAACCAGCAAGTCTGCGATCGCGGCATTGAGATCCGCCAGACTGAAGAAGCGCCGATTGCGCAGCCGCGCCAGGATCCAGCGCTCCACGATCAACACTGCGCCCTCGACCTTTCCTTTGTCGCGCGGCCGCCGGCTCCGGGTAGGCAAGATCGTCGTATCGTAATGCTCGGCCATCGCCGCAAAGGTCGCGCTGAGCGTGGGCTCGAACCATAGCGCTTTGGCAACGCCCGCTTTCAGATTGTCGCACACGATCGCACGCGGAACGCCGCCAACAAAGGCCAATGCCCGGCACTGCGCGTCGATCCAGTCCGGCAACTGCTGGCTCAAGCTAGCCATTGCGAAGGTGAAGGATGAAGCACCCAGCACCGCTACGAAGATCTGTGCCTGGGTGATGACGCCGGTCACAGGATCGATCAGCGGCACAGTCTGCCCAACATAATCGGTTTGCAGGACGGCTCCCGCCTCATGCCGATTGCGAAAGCTGACATGGGTCCGCCGCTGGAAGGACAGGAACCGATCGCAAAACCAAGTATAGCCATAGCCATTGGGATGGGCAGCCCGATATTCCTGCCACAGCAAAACCAGCGTCACGCCCTTGCGCTTGATCTCCCGCGCAACCACTGGCCAGTCCGGCTCGTCCAGATCCTGAGGAGGGCGGCCGACACGGCGGAACACCAGCCGTTCGATCGCTACGTCATCATCGTAGCCGGCCGGCAACGGCCAGCCTGTCAGCCCAGCCTCGCGGGCCCGCAGCAAATAGGTCGACACCGTCGTCTTGCTAAGCTTCAGCCGCTCTGACACGGCCCGTACCGACAAACCCTGATCATAGGTCAGCCGGAGAATCGATCGCATGTCCTTCACGTCGGTTCGTCTCGCTTGCTTCCGCCTTGGCATCACTCCTCCCATCGCAACGATGAGGAGCAACAATGCCAGAGCGGCGCATCACAAAGCCTAACCTCGATCCCGTCCCAAACCCTGTCCCGGATTTAGCGGAATCACTGTCCCGTATTTACTGAAATGCCTGTCCGCGATTTAGTGAAATGGCTGTCCGGGATTTTCCGAAACACGCAATCAGCGAGCGTCCTGCGGAAGTCGAGGATCGGGCAGTTCCCGGGCATTGGGAAGGCGATCTCATCCTCGGGCTGCACAGCTCGGCGATCGGCACCTTGGTGGAACGAAGTTCCAGATTCACCATGCTGCTGCATTTGCCGCGAGAGGACGGATATCAACGTGGACAAGGCATCCAGAACCGCCAACCGCTGGCCGGCCATGGGGCAGAAGCTGTCCGCAAAGCCATTGTCCAATCCATGCGCGAACTACCGGAGAAGCTCCGGCAATCGCTGACCTGGGACCAGGGAGCAGAGATGGCCCAGCACGCAAAGCTCAAGATCGACAGTGGCTTGGAAATCTACTTCTGCGATCCGCAAAGCCCATGGCAACGCGGATCGAATGAGAATACCAACGGCCTGCTTCGGCAGTATTTCCCAAAGGGAACCGACCTCAGCCGGCACTCCATAGGCGAACTCGATGCCGTTGCTCACGCACTGAACACGCGCCCGCGCAAAACTCTCGGATGGAAGACCCCCGCAGAAGTCCTCGACCAGTTCCTGGTCGCGCAGTATGAACCCGGTGTTGCGACGACCGGTTGAATCCGCCCAATACCTTGCGATGAACTATACCCAGCGCTTGGCCGAGGCCAAGCTCGTTCCCTCGGTTGGTAGCGTCGGCGACAGCTACGACAACGCCTTGGCCGAGACGATCAACGGCCTTTACAAGGCCGAGGTCATCTGGCGGCAGCGGTCATGGCCAAGCGTTTCGGCCGTGGAAATGGCAACGCTGCGCTGGGTCGATTGGTACAAC
>DATEEP010000004.1:0-13663 GCA_035281095.1 Novosphingobium sp.
CATGATCAGAAAGATGCGCCCGCGCCGCAGGCACGGTTTAGAGTCCCAGGAAGCTCCTGATTCTGTCGAGATCATTGCCCTCTCCGGCTGCAAAATCCTCGAAATTGCGGTCAGCCACCTTGATGATGTGGTCCTTGACGAACACCGCGCCTTCGCGTGCGCCTGTCTCGCTGTCCTTGAGCGCGCATTCCCACTCGACGATCGCCCAACCAGGAAAATCATATTGGGCCAGCTTCGAGAATATGGCGCGGAAGTCGATTTGCCCGTCGCCCAGCGAGCGAAAGCGTCCTGCCCGCTCGATCCAGCCCTGATATCCGCCATAAGCGCCGCTGCGTCCGTTCGGCCGGAACTCTGCATCCTTCACGTGCATCATCGGAATGCGCTCATGGTAGATGTCGAGAAAGGCGAGATAGTCCATCTGCTGCAAGAGCAGATGGCTGGGATCGTACAGCATGTTTGCGCGGGGATGCCCGCCCACAGCGTCGAGAAAGCGTTCGAATGTCGCGCCGTCATGCAGGTCTTCGCCCGGATGAATCTCGAAGCAGAGGTCGACGCCCGCCTCTTCGAACGCATCCAGAATCGGCCGCCAGCGCCGCGCCAGTTCCGCAAATCCCTCTTCGACAAGGCCAGGCGGGCGTGGCGGCCATGGATAGACCATCGGCCAGAGCAGGGCGCCCGAAAAGGTCGCATGCGCCGAAAGGCCGAGCCGCCGGCTGGCCGACGCCGCCAGCCGGAGCTGATCCGTTGCCCACTCGGTCCGCGCCGCCGGACGTCCCCTGACCGCCGCCGGGGCAAAGCCGTCGAACATCGCGTCCATGGCGGGATGGACTGCGACGAGTTGGCCCTGGATATGCGTCGACAATTCGGTGAGCGCCAGGCCGTGATCCGCGAGCAACCCTTTCAGCTCGTCGCAATAGCTGTCGCTTGTCGCCGCGAGCTGGAGGTTGATGCAGCGCGGATCGTTGGCCGGAACCTGCACGCCGCAATAGCCCATGGCCGCTACCCATGGCGCAATGGCGGAGAGCGAGTCGAAGGGGGGATGCTCGTCCATGAACTGAGCGAGGAACAGGCCGGGGCCCTTGATGGTGCGCATATATTTCCTTGAGCCTGTCAGTCGGCGATACGCTGCCACGCGCCGTTCGCGCGGCTGCTGGCGATGGCGGCTTCGATGAAGGCCATGCTGTGCACGCCTTCACGCAGGCCGGGGATGAAGGGGGCCTCGTCACCGCGAAGCGACAGCGCGAAGGCGCGATAGAGATTGGCGAACGCCTCGATATAGCCCTCCGGATGGCCGCCGGGCAGCCGCGCCATGGCCCGCGCGCCGCCGTCGCGCAACAGATCGGGGTTCGCGGTGATCAGGCGCGCGGCCGCGTCGAGCGGGCGGTGCCACAGGCGATTGGGCGATTCCTGCGCCCATTCGATGGAACCGCTCTGCCCGTAAATCCGAAGTTCGAGGCGGTTTTCGTCCCCGGCGCAAACCTGGCTGGCGGTCAGCGTGCCGCGCGCGCCGTTCGCGAAACGCAGCAGCATCGCGCCGTCATCGTCCAGCGGGCGATCCGGCAATGCCGCGCGGATGTCGGCGCTCACTTCCACGATGTCGCTTCCGCCGACGAATTCGGCGAGGCTTTGCGCATGGACGCCGATGTCGCCGAGCGCGCCGCCAGCCCCGGCTGTGTCCGGCGAGGTGCGCCAGACTGCCTGGCGATTGCCGTCGCGTTCGACCGGCTGCGCGAGCCAGCCCTGCGTATAGTTCACGACAATGCGGCGCACGGCGCCAATTCCGCCGGAAGCGACGATCGCGCGCGCTTCGTGGACGAGCGGATAGCCGAGATAGGTGTAGGTCATGGCGAACGCCGCGCCCGAAGCCTCCACGGCGCGCCCCAATTCACGCGCCTCGGCAAGATCGCGCGCCAGCGGCTTTTCACACAACACGGCGAAACCCTGGGCAAGCGCGGCCGTCGCGACCGGAACATGCAGATGGTTGGGCGTGACGATGGCTATGAATTCAGGACGTTCGTCCGCGGGCCGCGCCGCCTCAAGGGCGAGCAACGCTTCGTAATTCGCATAGACGCGGTCAGGCGCGACACCCAGTTGAAGCCCCGTATCGCGATTGCGTGCGGGGTCCGGGCTGAAGGCGCCCGCGCACAGGCGGACCAGGCCGTCCAGCGCTGCCGCCCTGCGATGCACCGGCCCGATGAACGACCCCTGTCCGCCGCCGATCATCGCCATGCGCACGGGGCCGGCGCCAGTCGAATATCCCGTGCGCATTGGTGCAACCTCTCCTGCTTCCCTTTTTCCGTCACGAATGTAACGGATTACACTATGATGGGGATGAAACCCCCTGCCTTGACAGGCAGGTCAAACACGACCGCCGGATTTCTATGTAACCGTTTCCATTTTTTGAGTGAGTTAAGCGATCCTGTCAAGTCCGCTCATCGCAAAGCCTGCCCTGTCCGCGCTTAAGAAGCCTTCTTGCCCGCCTCGCGCTTGCCGGGACAGGCCGTGGAAGCCAGCCCGGAGGACGCGCGCTTGATCAGTTCATGCGGCAGGATGATTCGCGCACCCCGCGCCGCGGTTCCGTTGAGGACGCCCATCATCAGGCGCATGGCGACTTCGCCGATCTCGACCGTCGGCTGGGCGATGGTGGTCAGCGGCGGTTCCGCATATTCGGCAAACCTTATGTCGTCGAACCCGGCCATCGCCAGATCGGCGGGCAGCTTCAATCCGGCCTCCCGTGCCGCCTTTTGCGCGCCGATGGCCATTTCGTCATTCGCGCAGAACAGAGCGGTCGGCCGCACATCCTGCGCCATCAGCCGGGTCATCGCCGCATAGCCGGACCGGATCGAAAAATCGCCTTCGACGACGAGATTCCGGTCGAACCGGATATGCGCGGCCTTGAGCGCGGCCCGGTAGCCCTGAAGGCGGTCGCCGCTCAGGGGATTGTCCTTCGGCCCGCTGATCGTCGCGATGCGCCGGTGGCCCAGTTCGATCAGATGCTCGGTCGCGAGGCGCGAGGCGGCGACATTGTCGATCTCGACGCTGGGGCTTGAAAGCCCGTCGAAGCGTTCGCAGGCGAGTACCAGCGGGATCGGCGGCTCGCGATCTTCTGCCAGGCTGTCCTGGACGATGGTGGGCAGGCGCGAGCCCAGAAGGATCAGGCCGTCCGCGCCCTTGCTGGTCAGCATCGCCGTGTAATGATCCAGCCGCTCCTGATTATTCTGGGTCTCGCCCAGCAGAATCTTGTAGCCATTGTCGTGCGCGATATTCTCGATGCCCTGAACGACCCCGGAATAAAAGGGATTGTGGATGTCGGGGACGACGACGATGATGGTGTCGCTTCGTTGCCGCCTGAGGCTGCTTGCCACCAGATTGGGACTATAGCCAAGCTGGGTGATCGCCTGCTTGACCTTCTTGATCGTGGCGGGACGCACGACTTCGGGCTTGGCGAGCGCGCGCGACACGGTGGCGACGGAAACGCCTGCCAGCCGTGCGATGTCCCTGATGTTCGTCAATTTTCCTTCTCAACCCTTCGCCGGAGACAGGGGCGCTCTTGACCGGACATCGGGGATATCTCTCTCCTGAGCGCCGGTCGTGGCGCAGCCATTTTTTTCGACAGGCAGAAACGGTTACAGTTGCGCGCCGAAAGCCGCAATCCCGAAAGCGCCTCTCCACTATCGCCCGCGCATGGAGTCCTTCAGATAATCATAGGAGGCAATCGCGGCGGCCATGGAGTCGGGCAAATTGTCGCCTTCGAAATAGAAATGCCGGATTCCGGCGAGGTTTCCGTCCCGAATGAACCCCTTGATATCCAGAACGCCCTTCCCCAGCGCTGTACTGCCGCCCTCCTTGGAACGGTCCTTGAGATGGGCGAGGCGATAGCGATCCTTGTATTTCAGGAGATATCGCCTGGGATCGCGACCGGCCTGGGTGATCCAAAACAGGTCCAGTTCCAGCTTGACCGTGTCGGGATCGGTATTGTCCACAAGCGCGTCATAGGGAATGAAATCCCCCCGTGGACGAAATTCATCGTCATGATTGTGGAAGGCGAAGGCCAACCCCTCGCGCCTGCACATGTCGCCAGCGCGGTTGAAGGCGCGGCAGAGCCGGTCGATCTCCTGCCGGGATGCGATCTGTTCCGGCCAGATCATGGGCCAGACGATATAGTGCTGCCCAAGCGCCTTGGCTGAGGCAATGCTCTTCTCGACCGCGCGCTCCACGCCATCGGTGGAAGTTTGCGGGAGGGCGATGCGGATGAAGTCGTCGCGCGCGATCCGGCCGAGCACAAAGTCCCGGAAATGATTGTAAAAGTCCGATGGGGCGACATGCTGCGAATGGGAACGAAGCCCGTAACGGTCCAGCACTTCGCGCAGCTGCCCCGGATCGCGGCCGAACGACCCCATGGTCTCGACATCTCGATACCCCGTGGCAGCGACCCGGGCGAGCGTGGGAGCGAAATCCGCCTCCAGCAGCGACAGCAGGGTATAAAGCTGGATACCGATCGGCGCGCGATTCCGATTCGGTGCCAGCGCCGCGCGCGCGCCGGAAGTCGCGGCCACCCCTCCGGCGGCGGCCATGGCCTGAAGCAGAAATCGTCGGTTCAGCATGGCATGCCCCTTTTTATCAGGCCAATTAATTGAAAACGGTTACATAATAACTGCCCGAACAAAGCCGGTCAAGCACGGCATTCCGCGAAAATTCCACCTATCCAGCCGAGCATTCCATGAGTTAATGCACGAAAATTGAACCTATTTGTAACTTGCGGTTGAATGTAACCGTTTTCTATGCAATGCCATGCAACATAGCCCGATCACGGGATTGATCAGCCGCTTTTTGGGGAGGAGGTTGAATGCGGTACGAGATATCGGAACTCCCGCGCACAGTCGGACGGCGCGAACTTCTTCAGCACGGGTTGAGCCTGGCAGCGGCGCTGGCCATTGCGGACCCTGTCTGGGCAGCAGTTCAGCCCGCAGCAGGCCAGTCACCGAAGGAAGGCGAAGGTTTCATTCCGCTGTTGCGTGACCTTGGCGCCCTGACCCTGCCGGAGACGGATACGCCGGGCGCGGGATCGATGGAAATCGCGCAGTTCGTGCTTCTGGCCGCACAGCATGGCGTGCTGGAAACGCCGGCCGGCAGCATGGCAGTGCTTGCGGCGCTCCTCGATGAACGGGCAGGGCAAGCCTTCCTGTCGGTTCCGGCCGGGCGCCGCCACGACATTCTGGCCGCAATCGACACCGAAGCGATGGACCCCGCCCTGCCGTCCACCCGTCCGGAGGCGAGCTGGCTTCACATCAAGCGGTTGATCGTCCTTGGCTATTATACATCGGAAGCCGGGGCATCGCAGGAACTGATCTTCGAACCGGTGCCCGGACGGTTCGACGCGGACAAGGTCGCCCCGGCCGGTGGCCGGGCGATGGCGAACGACTGGTTCGGGAATGGGCTTTCAGCATCATGAGCATGGATTTCGACGCAATAGTCGTGGGTTCCGGCATTACCGGCGGCTGGGCCGCCAAGGAGTTGACGGAACGGGGCCTCAAAGTGCTCATGATCGAGCGCGGTCCGATGATCGAGCATGGCGCAGACTATGCCACGGAAACCCTGTCCCCCTGGGACATGCCGTTCCGGGGGCTGGGCAATCCGGAAGTGACCAGGCGCGATTATCCGGTCCAGAGCCGATCGGTGGCATTCGATGAATTCACCCGCAGCCATTTCGTCAACGACCGGGAAAATCCCTATCAGTCCTCGAACCCGTTCACCTGGATCCGGGGGTATCAGGTCGGGGGCAAATCCCTGACCTGGGGACGGCAATGCTATCGCTGGAGCGATCTGGACTTCGGCGCCAACAAGGCTGACGGACATGGCGAAGACTGGCCGATCCGCTATGCCGATCTTGCGCCCTGGTATGATCATGTCGAACGGTTTATCGGCGTGTCGGGTTCGAAGGAAAATCTCCCGCAACTGCCCGATGGCCAGTTTCAACCGCCGATGCAGATGAATATCGTCGAGCAGCAACTGTCACGGGCCGTCACCGATCATTATCCCGGGCGTCGCGTCATCATCGGCCGGTCGGCGAACCTGACCGAGGATTTGCCCGGCCGGTCGAAATGCCAATATCGGGGCATTTGCGCCCGTGGCTGTTCCTTCGGCGCCTATTTCAGCACGCAAAGCTCGACGCTGCCTGCGGCGCAGGCCACCGGGCGGCTCACGATCCTGCCCGACAGTCTTGTCGCCAGCCTGGAATATGATCCGGCGACCAGGCGCGTGACCGGCGCCCATATCATCGACACGATAACGAAGCAGCGCCGCACCGTCACCGCGCGCATTGTGTTCATGTGCGCCGGGTCGATCAACAGCCTGAGCGTCCTCCTCCGGTCGCGGAGCGAAAGCATGCCCAATGGCCTCGCCAACAGTAGCGGCAGGCTGGGGCGCTATTTCATGGATCACGGGCTTGCCATGTCCGCCATTGTCGAGGTGCCGGGTTTTCAGGACCATAATTATTTCGGCAACCGCCCGAACGGCATCTTCATCCCGCGCTACATCAACGTCACGGAGCCGGAAGCGGCGCTTCTGCGCGGCTATTCCTTTCAGGGCTTCGCCTATCGGGCGCAATGGACCCGCGCCTACCGCACGCCGGGCATCGGCGCGGAATTCAAATCCCGTTTCCGCGCGTCGGGCAGCTGGCACATGCTGCTGGCCGCCTTCGCGGAAGGGCTGCCCGTGGCGGACAACCGGGTGACGCTCGACCCTGTCGCGACCGATGCCCATGGGTTGCCGCAGACGCGCATCGAACACAGCTATGCGCCCAATGATCTGGCGTTGCTTCGTCATGCGGAGGAAGAGGCGGTTCGCATGACCGCCCTCATCGGCGGGCAGGTAATTGCGCGGTCGGCGGACCCCGGCCCTGGCGGCACCGCGATCCATGAGATGGGCGGCGCGGCCATGGGCCATGATCCCGCCCGCTCGGTGCTCAATGCCGACAATCAGGCGCATGACGTCCCCAATCTGTTCGTCACGGACGGTGCGGCCATGGCGTCCACGGCCTGTCAGAATCCGTCGCTCACCTATATGGCGCTCACCGCGCGGGCGAGCAGCACGGCGGTCGCGAAGATGCAAGCGGGACTTTTGTGATTTCGAACGCCATCGAGAGATAGTTATTTACATGTAATCGATTGCAAATAGGGAGGGGAAGAAATGAGAGACCTGACTGTCGGCATAGGAATGGGCCTGGTCGCGTTGGCCCTTGCAGGCGACGCGCATGCCCAGGCGGAAGATGGGAGCACGGACATTGTCGTCACGGCGACGCGCTCAAGTGAGCGCCTGAGCCGCGTTCCGGTCAGCGTTACCGCTTTCGACCAGGCGAAGCTCGACCAGCAAGGCGTGCGCAGGGTAGACGACATCACGCGCCTGACCCCCGGCGTGGTCTTCACCCGGACCGGCTTTGCGGGCAACAATCAGATCGCCATTCGCGGCATTTCCTCGACGGTCGGCGCATCCACCACCGGCGTCTATATCGACGACACGCCGATCCAGGTCCGCTCGCTGGGCTTCGCCTCGGCGACCGCCTATCCGGAGGTGTTCGATCTTGCCCGCGTCGAAATTCTGCGTGGTCCGCAGGGCACGCTGTTCGGCGCCGGTTCCCAGGGCGGCACAGTGCGTTTCATCAGCCCCCAACCCGGCTATGAAAAATATAGCGGCTATGGCCGCGCCGAGCTTGCCTTCACCGAAAATGGCAGCCCCAGCTGGGAAGCGGGCGCAGCGCTGGGCGGCCCCCTTGTGGAAGACAAGATCGGTTTCCGGGCCAGCCTGTGGCATCGGCGCGATGGCGGCTATGTCGATCAGGTTTCGCAATTCGACGGCAGCCTGCTCAAAAAGGATGCCAATTCGCGCGATGCCCTGGCCGCGCGCTTCGCGCTTGGCATGAAGCCTGCGGATTGGCTGACGATCACGCCCAGCATCTATTATCAGCGCACCGTCGCGCATGCTTCCCCACAATATATGGATCGCATCTCGGATCCTGACCGGGGCATATTCCGCAATGCCGAACCGATCCTCAGCCGGCTTCCCGACAAGTTCATCCTGCCGAGCCTGAATATCGAGGCCGAACTGGGCCCCTTCACGCTGACCTCCGTCACGTCGCAGTTCATCCGCAGGGCGCGACCGCTTCAGGACTATACCCTGACCTTCCCCGCCTTCCTGCTTGGTTTCAATATCTATCGGGACAGCCTCTTCAATCCGCTCGTGCCCGATTATAAGCTGGGTTCGCAATTCCGCGCGAAGCAGGACAATTTCACGCAGGAAGTCCGTCTACAATTCTCCCGCCCTGAGTCCAGGATAACGGCGCTTGTCGGTGTTTTCGTGCAGCGCGCGAAGCAGACCACCCGCCAGACCTTCATCGATCCCATGCTGCCGCAACTTGTTGCGAGCTATTTCGGCGGCGCGACGGTCGCGCAAATATTTCGTACGCCGATGCTGGACGCCACGACCTCCTATCTGGCAACGGACACGGCCAAGGACGATCAGGAAGCGCTGTTCGGCGAACTGAGCTATCGCGTCACCGACCGGCTGAAACTGACGGCGGGCGCCCGTTATGCCCACACCTCGCTCGATTATTCGACCTCCCAGGCCGGGCCCTGGACGCGCGGCGCCGCTCTTGCCACCGCCGGAAAGCAGAAGGAAAATCCCTTCACGCCCAAATTCGGCCTGACCTATGAATTCGACGGCAGCAACATGGTCTACGCCACCGCCGCCAAGGGGTTCCGCGTCGGCGGCGTCAACAAGCCCATTCCCGCCATCAACGATGCCTGCCGCCGGTCGCTCGACGCCTTCGGCCTGACGGCGGACATCAAACCCTATAATTCGGACAGTGTCTGGAGTTATGAGGTCGGCGCCAAGAACAGCAATCTGCTGGGCGGGCGGCTGCAACTCTACACCAGCGCCTATTATATCAAATGGTCGAATATTCAGCAGTCCATCCCGCTGTCCAATTGCGGCTTCAACTTCGTCGGCAATCTGGGTTCGGCGGTCAGCAAGGGCGTCGACGTCCAGTTCCAGGCGAAGGTGCTGGACGAACTGCAACTGGGCGGATCGGTCGCCTATAACAATGCCCATTATACCGAAACAGTGCTCGGCGCGCCTTCCGGCCCCGGCGGCACGCGCGGGATCATCGTCAAGGATGGCAACTCCCTGCCCACCACGCCATGGATGGTGACGCTCAATGCCGATTATGACCATGAATTCGCCACCGACCGGCACGGCTATGTGCGTGTGACCTATACCTACCGGTCCCGCAACGACCGCCGCCTGCCGCAGCAGGACCCGGCCACGCTGTCCTACAGCCCCGACACATTCCGTGGGCAGGCCACGCATCTGGTGAACCTGCGGGCCGGGGTGCAGATTTCTGGATTCGACATCTCGCTGTTCGCCAACAATCTGTTCGATTCCCATCCCAGGCTGACGCGCAACAACCTGGCGAACGGCGCGCTGCTGTTCTTCAGCACGACATTCACGCCGCGGACGGTCGGCCTGACAGGAACCTATAAATTTTAAGATGCGCCGTTCAGATCAACTATGGCACGGGAACCCGCCAGAATGCCGCTTCCAGAAACAAGCGCGTGTCGGCTGCCGTCACGCCCCAATCACTCACCTTGCCGGGAAATACCCCTCAAGCTATGACCGCATCGCATCACTCACAACAAACCGGCTCGGGTCCATTCCAACGCTCCCAAAAGGAGCCTGAAGCACTTCTCAATGAAAAAATGAAATCTCTATTGTTCACAGGCCCTCGCGTTACAGTTGCATTTTTGACTTGAGATGAACGCCTCCGGCGGCGGCTTGATGCGGCGCTGGGCAAGCTTGTTGGCGATGCATCGGAGTTCTTGGATGGACGAGCGGCTCAGTTCCTGATGACTCCAGCGTCAGGTCCGGCGTTTGAGTACCGGTTGTCGGCATGTTATCGAACAGGCCCGTCTGTTCAATCGAGAATGTCAGTTACATATCAATTGCCGCTCGACCTATATCTTGGCCACGCGGCGGGAACGATCGTCAACCTTCCCGGCGGCCCAGCTTTGATGCACGGTATCATGCGACGCGAAGAACGCCCCGAAAGACGACGATGCCGGCACCTGAAATTTCCGGGTCGGGCGTGACCTTGATGTTGATAATACTCCGCCGTCCCATTTTTACGCCTTGCTCGACAGCGAGCGTTCCAGCCTGAAGCAGTCCAGCGCTGCTCAAATAGGCTGCAAGCGGTCCTGCGGCGGTGCCTGTTGCCGCGTCTTCCCACAGACCGACGGCCGGATTGAAAAAGCGGGCATAGGCCTTTTGCGATGCGGCGAGATCATGCGCATAGATATAGCAGCCCTCCGCCCCGGCCGCGCGCAGGATATCATGAAGGGGCTCATTGGCGGGGCGCGCCCGGTCGATAGCCGCCGCATCGCGCAGTCGGACCAGCAGGTGGAAACCGACAGGACGCGGCGCGGGGGTCGCGAGTATATCGCCAGGCAGCAAGCCGAGCGCCCGAGCCAGCGGGGTAATATCGTCGAGCGGCGGTAGCAGGCGCGGCGGCGCCTGCCGCATTCGCCCCTGTATCCGGCCGGCGACGCGCGCCAGAACGAGCGGCAGGACTTCATCGCCGATTTCCTGATGAAAAGTCTGCGGCGTTGCCAGAGGTCCAAGCGCACCATGTTCGGCAAGCCATAGCCATGCGCCCAACGCATTGTGCCCCGCCCCCGTCACTTCCGCTCCAGCGGCTGTGAAGGAACGCAGGCGCCTGTCCGCCCGATCGCTCTTCAGCAGGAAGGTGGTCTCAGCCTGATTGAACTCGCCCGCGATCCGCCGCATGTCGGCTTCGGATAGCGCATCGGCCCCCTCCACCACCGCAAGCGGGTTGCCGGAAAGCGGCTTCTCCGCGAACACATCAATCAGGCCTGCGCTCAATTCCGTCACGGCAAATCCTCCTTCATTAATATTACTCAGGTTTGGACCGAACTTCGCCGCCTCGACCCTCCGCGCATTTTCGATATACCAGTCGATATTGACACTGGCGTCGCCCGGCAGGTCGGGCGGGTCTTGCTCATGTGTTTGATGTTCCTATTCGGCGGCGATGCGCGATGAAACTGTAAAGTCGGGTCAACAGTCACAGTCGGCCCGCCGCCCCCCCACATGCTCGTGCGAAAAAGTCCTCATCGGAAGAGTTGCAAATGCTGCAGATGTTATTGTGCACGAGCGTTTCAAAAAAACGAGTTCGATCTAGCCAAATGATGAGAAATTGTTATAAGTATCGGTGTATTGGATCCCTGATAAAACTGCCTGGAGGAGTTTTTCTAGCCCCCCCAAAAACTGCTCGCCTTGCCTTGCAGCGGCCAGCAATGTTTGTTGGGAGGCTGGCGCAGCCCGGCCTGATGGGGATCAAAGAAATGCCTTCGAAACTGCTTCATCCTGAAACGCTCGCCCTCCATGCGGGCTGGCGTGCCGATCCGGCGACCGGTGCGGTGGCTCCGCCAATTTATCAGACGACGTCCTTCCAGTTTCGCGACGCTGAGCATGCCGCAAATTTGTTCGCCCTCCAGGAACTCGGCAATATCTATACGCGGATCGGCAATCCGACCGTGGATATCCTGGAACAACGCCTGACCGCGCTCGACGGCGGCGCGGCGGCGCTTGCACTGGCATCCGGCCAGGCAGCTTCCGCTTTCGCCATCCAGAACCTCGCGCGCGCAAGCGACAATGTGGTGAGTTCGACCGATCTCTACGGTGGCACCTGGAACCTCTTCGCCAATACGCTGAAGGACCAGAGAATCGAGGTCCGTTTCGTCGATCCCGCCGATCCGCAGGCCTTCGCGCGCGCCACCGACGACCGTACTCGGGCCTATTATGCCGAGACCCTGCCCAACCCCAAGCTGGGCTGTCTTTTCCATCGCCGAGGTCGCTGCGATCGGTCGACCGCTCGGGATTCCGCTGATCATCGACAATACCGCCGCGCCGCTGCTCGCCCGCCCGTTCGATCATGGCGCAGCGATCATCGTCTATTCGACGACCAAATATATTGGCGGTCATGGTTCCTCGATCGGCGGCGTGATTGTCGATGGCGGAAACTTCGATTGGCAGGCCGTGCCCGATCGCCAGCCCAATCTGAACACGCCCGATGCCAGCTATCATGGCGCGGTCTGGGCCGAGGCGGCCAAGCCGCTGGGACCGATCGCCTATGTTCTGCGCGCCCGTGTGGTGCTGTTGCGCGATCTCGGTGCGGCGCTCTCGCCGTTCAATGCTTTTCAGATTCTTCAGGGCATTGAGACGCTGCCGCTCCGAATCGCGCGGCACACGGAAAATGCACAGGTTGTGGCCGATCATCTGGCGACCCGCCCGGACGTCGCCCAAGTCATCCATCCCTCGCGGCACTCTGGCGTCCAGCGCGGGCGCGCCGACCGTTATCTGCCGCACGGTTTCGGCGGACTCGTGGGTTTCGAACTCAGGGGCGGGCGGGAAGCTGGCCAGCGCTTCATCGACGCGCTCAAGCTGTTTTACCATGTCGCCAATATCGGCGATGCGCGCAGCCTCGCCATCCATCCGGCCAGCACGACCCATTCGCAGCTTTCCACAGAGGAACGGCTCGCGACCGGCGTGTCGGACGGCTATATCCGCCTATCGGTGGGCATCGAACATATCGACGATATTCTCGCCGACCTCGATCAGGCGCTCGATGCCGCGGCATGACATGCGAGATCGAGCCAAGCCGGGTGGCCTGTAGCGCCAGCAGCGCCCAGGTCGCGCCAGCATGGAGCGGACATCTGTTGATACGGCTCACCCGGCTTATCACAGATAGGGGCGCCAGCATCGACTCGTTCGTCGTCGCGCATCCGCGGCCGACGGAACTGGGCGCCGTCTTCCGGAAGCTGGGCGCGGAAAAGCCGGTCGTCGGCAGCGACAGGCACAGCGTTAACCTCGTCCTCAACGGGCCGCGCGGGAAGGTCTGGTTGAGCTGAACGGAGAGCAACGCGATATCTCAAGCGCCTGTTGCCATTCAGCAGGCACTTGAAGACCTCGCTATATAGTCTTCTTCATTCCGCCTGATGGCTCGGCTGATGCGAGAAGGTCGCATATAGGGCATAGGCATCGCCCGGATAAATCTGCCGCACTGTTGTCACACGGGAACGTTCAAACCAGGTTTCGCGGTCTACCTGCAGACAGGCCGCATTCCGTTCCACCTCCAGCACGGCGGCAATCCGTGGGTCTGCATGAACGGCGCTTATTCCATTCCGAGCGTCCGTCCAGGGAATCACGGACAGCAGCCAGGACCCCGGCGGAGTATGCTCGAAATCGGCGTCCGCTGCGGCGGGAACGGCTTCGAGGCTTATGAGGCGCTGCTCGAACGCAAAGGGCCTTCCCTCTGCGAAGTGGACTCCCGTCAGTTCAAGAAGCTTGCCCTCCCCGGCCAGTTCCTTATCCACCGAATGGCCATCGGCGGGCGCACGGATCGTTCTGGAAAGCAGATCGTAACGATAGCTCTGCCCCCTCCTTTCCACTTCTGCCTGGATATCGGGTATGTCGAGCACTGTCGCCTCGATGCGACGCGGGGCGACGAATGAACCGGCCCGCCTTCGCCGAATGACCAGGCCCGCCTCGGCGAGGCCGGAAATCGCCTTGTTCACGGTCATCCGCGAACAGTCAT
>DATEEP010000005.1:0-5264 GCA_035281095.1 Novosphingobium sp.
GACAATGAATCCATGAGCACAAAGGTGGGCACCATCCGTGGCCTGCATTTTCAGAGCGGACCTCATGCCCAGGGCAAGCTGGTACGATGTACCGCCGGGGCATTGTTCGATGTCGCCGTCGACATCCGGCAGGGTTCGCCAACCTATGGCTTGTGGGTCGCCGAAACACTCACGCCCGAAAACGGGAAGCAGCTCTGGCTTCCTCCGGGTTTTGCGCACGGTTTTTGCTCCATCGAGCCAGATACGGTCATCTGCTACAAGGTGACGGACTACTATAGTGTCGAGTGCGACAAGGGGCTGCGCTGGGACGACCCGGCAATCGGTATCGTCTGGCCGGACATTGCCGACCCGGAAACCCTGTCCGCCAAGGATCGGCAGCAGCCGATGCTGGTCGAGCTGCCGGACTATTTCGCTTGGGGGGAGTGAAGCCATGCGCGTGATCGTTACCGGAGGTGCCGGCTTCATCGGATCGGCCTTGGTCCGCCATCTGGTGCTGGAAAAGGGCTATGACGTCCTGACCATCGACGCCCTGACCTATGCCGGGTGCGAGGCTTCGCTGAAGGCGGTTGATGGCAGGAACAACCATCGGTTCCTGCTCGCCAATATCTGCGACCGCGCGGCGATGGACGAGGCGATCGCCGCCTTCCGGCCCGACCGCATCATGCATCTGGCCGCGGAGAGTCACGTCGATCGCTCCATCACCGGCGCGGCGGACTTCATCCAGACCAATGTCGTGGGTACCTTCACCCTGCTGGAGGTGGCGCGGGGCTATTGGAACGGCCTTGCGGGCGAAGCGAGGGACGCTTTCCGCTTCCTCCATGTCTCGACCGACGAGGTTTATGGTTCGCTGGGCGATGAGGGGTTGTTCGAGGAAAGCACCCCCTATGATCCCAGTTCGCCCTATTCGGCGTCGAAGGCCGCGTCCGACCATCTCGCCAAGGCCTGGGCTCGCACCTATGAGCTTCCGGTGGTGGTGTCGAACTGCTCGAACAATTACGGCCCCTATCATTTCCCCGAAAAGCTGATCCCGCTCACCATTCTGAACGCGCTCGAAGGGCGTGCCCTGCCGGTCTATGGCAAGGGCGAGAATGTGCGCGACTGGCTCTATGTCGACGATCATGCCCGCGCGCTCGACCTCATCATAGACAAGGGGGTTCCCGGCGAGACCTATAATGTCGGCGGCCGTAATGAACGGAAGAATATCGACGTGGTGCGCCGGATCTGCGCTGTGCTGGACGAGCTGGTGCCAGCTGATGCCCCGCGCGAGGGGCTGATCGAGTTCGTCACCGATCGTCCCGGCCATGATGCGCGCTACGCCATCGACGCGACCCGGCTTGAGACGGAACTGGGCTGGCGCGCACAGGAGAATTTCGACAGCGGCATCGAGAAGACGGTGCGCTGGTATCTCGACAATGAATGGTGGTGGCGCCCGCTCCGGGACCGTTATGACGGCCAGAGGCTGGGGCTGAACGCCGCGCCCGCCGCCGGGGTCGCCGCATGAGGATTGCCGTCACCGGCAAGGCGGGGCAGGTCGTTTCGAGCCTGCTCGAACGCGGTGCGGCTGCCGGGCATGAGATAATCGCGCTGGGTCGTCCGGAGCTGGATCTGGCTGATCCGGCGTCGGTCGCCCGCGCGTTGGAGGCGGCGACGCCTAACGCCATCGTCTCGGCCGCCGCCTATACGGCAGTGGACAGGGCTGAGAGTGACAGCGACCTAGCCCATGCCGTCAACGGCCGCGGCGCGGGTGCCGTGGCGCAGGCCGCTTGGACGCTGGGCGTGCCGCTGATCCATATTTCGACTGACTATGTGTTCGACGGCACTTTGGACCGGCCCTATGTAGAGAGCGATCCGACCGGGCCGACGGGCGTCTATGGCGCATCCAAGCTGGCGGGGGAGCAGGCCGTGCTGGCCGCCCATGGCGACAATAGTGCCGTCCTGCGTGTGGCGTGGGTCTACAGCCCCTTTGGTGCGAATTTCGTGAAAACCATGTTGCGGCTTGCAGCCGACCGGGACGAGCTGGGCGTCGTTGCCGACCAGATCGGTAATCCGACCGGCGCGTTGGAGATAGCCGATGGTATTCTTCGAGTAGCTATCAATATGGTAGCCGATAGCTCTCCAGCTATGCGGGGTATCTTCCATATGACCGCGAGTGGGGAAGCAAGCTGGGCTGACTTTGCCGAGGCGATCTTCGCCGCATCCGGCGCGCTCGGTGGCCCATCGGCGCGGGTCAAGCGCATCACCACTGCCGATTATCCGACGCCTGCCAAGCGGCCCGCCAATTCCCGGCTCGATTGCGGCCTGATCGCGCGGATGCATGGGATAGCCTTGCCCGATTGGCGAACGTCGCTGGGAACTATGATGAAGCGACTTGTTCAGGGCTATTGCGCCTCAGAAGGTGAAGTATTAAACTAAGTCTATCAAACTAAGTTTGAAAGCGCATTTATGGATACGGTCAACATCCACGAAGCCAAGACCCATTTGTCCCGGTTGATCGAGCGGGTCGCCAGCAGTGGCGGCTTCATCATTGCCAAGGCAGGCAAGCCCGTGGCCAAGATCGTGCCGCTCAACGTTCCCGATTGCGGCAAGGTGAAAAGGCTGGGCTTCATGGCGGGCCAGTTGCGCGTGCCCGCTGATTTCGATCGCATGGGCGAGCAGGAGATAGAAGCGCTGTTCGGCGGCCAGTCGTGAAGCTGCTGCTGGACACGCATCTGCTGATCTGGGCTGCGGGTTTTCCGGAGCGCCTGCCAGTGGAAGTGCGCGAACTGATCGAGGACAAGGACAACGACCTTTTCTTCAGCGCGGCCAGCCTGTGGGAAGTCGCGATCAAGAGCGCATTGGGGCGGGAGGGTTTCGCCGTCGATGCGCGGCTGTTGCGGCGCGGGCTACTGGACAATGATTATCGTGAACTGCCGGTGGCTAGCGAACATGCTGTTGCAAGCGACGGGCTGCCACCCATTCACAAGGATCCCTTTGATCGGCTGCTGATTGCTCAGTCGACGGTCGAAGGGATCGCTCTGCTCACTGCGGACAGCCTTGTCGGTCAATATCCGGGGCCGATCCGTAAGGTCTGACCGGCCCACAGCAACGGGAAAAGGATTTATGAAGGGGATCATTCTCGCCGGGGGCAGCGGCACCCGCCTCTATCCGATGACGTTGGCGACCTCCAAGCAGTTGATGCCGGTCTATGACAAGCCGATGATCTATTATCCGCTGAGCACCCTGATGCTGGCGGGTATTCGCGAGGTGCTGATCATCTCCACCCCGCGTGACCTGCCTGCGTTCCAGGCGCTGCTGGGCGACGGGTCGCAATGGGGCATGAGCTTCGACTATGCCGAGCAGCCGAGCCCTGATGGGCTGGCGCAGGCCTACATCATCGGCGCGGATTTTGTGGCCGGGCAGCCGTCGGCGCTGATCCTGGGCGACAATATCTATTATGGTCATGGCCTGCCGGACATCCTCGCCAGCGCGTCGTCGCGTCGACAAGGCGCGAGCGTCTTTGCCTATCACGTCAACGATCCCGAACGCTATGGCGTCGTCAGCTTCGATGAAAGGATGAAGGCCGTCTCGATTGAAGAGAAGCCGGAACGACCCCAGTCGAACTGGGCTGTCACCGGGCTGTATTTCTATGACGAGCAGGTGGTGGACATCGCCGCGAACCTGAAGCCGTCGGCCCGTGGCGAGTTGGAGATAACCGATGTCAACAGCGCCTATCTGGAGCGTGGTCAACTGAATGTCGAGATCATGGGGCGTGGTTATGCCTGGCTGGATACCGGCACGCCCGATAGCATGCTGGACGCGGCTGACTTCGTTCGCGTGCTGGAAAAACGGCAGGGCTTCAAGATCGCCAGCCCGGAGGAGATTGCCTTTCGGCAGGGCTTCATTGGTGGGGCAGAACTGGAGCATGCCATCGCGAAGCTCGGTAAGTCCGACTATGGCCGATATCTTCAAAGATTGCTGTCTTAAGAGGCAGCGCGGGGCTGGACATTACCCCCTATGTTGCCCATTGGAAGGGGGGTAAGCGTCGGTGATCCGCCGGCTGCGAAAAAGCCTATTCAAGGTCAAACTGGTTGCCAGGCCTCGGGCGCTCTGCCTGGCAACCGATAACTGCATTCAGTTCAGCTTATTGATGGATTCCCGCATGTGATCGACGCTGACGCTGGAGTAGCGCTGAACCATCCGCAGCGATTTCCAGCCGCCCATGTTCATGATGGTGATGAGGTCGATACCCGCCATCACGCAGCGGGATGCCCAGTGATGGCGCCAGTCATGAACGGTGAAATCCTCGATACCCGCTCGTTGGCAGGCGGTGGCGTGCTGGTTCTTGATCGGATTGCCGCCGGGGATCTTGGCCTGCCGGGTGTCCTGATAGGGTTTGCCGAAGCGGTTGAGGAAGACATGCCCCTTTGTCGGCTGGCCCCGCTCCTCCCAGATTGGGCGCAACACATCCATGACGCGAGGGTGCATCGGCACGGACCGGATGACGGCATTCTTGCTGTGATTGAGCCGAATCGAGCCTTCGTGCATGTCCACGCCGTCGACGCCCCACGGAATTTGCAGCGCCGTCTGGATGCGCGGGCCGTGGAAGGCGAGCATGGTTATGATCGGTTGAATGTAGGGCGCATAGGATGCCATCAGCCGGTCGCGATCCTCCTTGCTGAGGAAGCGCACGCGTTCATTGTTGAACGGAATGGCCTTGATCCGCAGGGGCGGCAGGTCATGCAGTTCGTGATGAACGTTGATTGCGGCCTGGAAGACGGCGCGGTAGCGGTCCTGACCTGCCGGGTCATGCCCAGTCAGATAGGCGCGGCGGAACTGTTCCCAGGCTTGCTTGGGCTCGCGCAGGCTGAGGTCTCCGATCAGGCCGTTGAGCTTGCCGATGCGTAGGACGTCGGACGCGCAGGGCGGCTTGGCCTTCGTCAGGTAGCTGTCGAAGGCTTGTGCGATGGTCCCTTGGGCAACGAGGGCTGCCGGACCGAACATCAGCTGATGGCGCAGCTTTGTTTCATGTTCAGCCATGAGATGGGCCACAGCGTCGCGGTCGCTCGTTCCTGTGCTGAACTCCTTGACGATGATCTTCTTCTCGCCAAGACCGCCGCTTCAGTCCAGCTTGTTGCGTCTAGCATAGCGTGCGATCGCGGCAGGGTTGCAAAATTTAGTGTTATCCACTAGATTGATTCCCATGGAACGAGCAATCAGCGCCAGCGATGCCAATCAGCGTTTTTCGGAACTCTTGCGTGAGGTCTCCGAGGGCGAGAGCTTCACGG
>DATEEP010000006.1:0-9176 GCA_035281095.1 Novosphingobium sp.
CGCCGGATGGGTCCGAAACCTCACCGACAACGACGAACCCATGTTCCCCATCGCCTTCGGAAGACCACCATACCTCGGCGCTACCAACTACCAGCAAGCCAGAACCTTCGGAATGGACCTCGTCTTCGAATATTAAAATTAAGGAAGAGGAGACAGGGTCTGCCGGTTATCCCAAAGACTGTTTCGATCAAGGGTTGAACCAACGAAATGAGAAAAGTCTCTAAGACTGCAAAGCCGGCGGCCCCCGTCCGATTTCTGTCGCTGTTCGTGGTGGGGGGCGGGGCCGCCATCGCCCTCGGCCTTGCCTCGCAATCGCCGGCCCGTGCCGATGATCAAAGCGCGGTAGAATACCGGCAGGTGGTGATGAAGAGTCTCAATGCTGAAGCGACTGCCCTTGGCATGATCATGTCGGGGCAGGTTCCCCCCGACACGCTTGACTTGCACACCCGGTCTCTGGCCAACGGGGCAAAGGCAGCTTCCCTGGCGTTCGAGGCGAAAGTCCCGGGGGGATCCGCGAAGCCGGAAGTATGGAATTCGGAAGATTTCCGCAATCGCATGAAGGAATTTTCCCTGAAGACCGAACAGATGGCGCAGGCTGGAGCGACTGGCGATTTGACCGCGGTTGGCCAGATGATGGTTTCGGCTATGCCATGCAAGGCATGTCACGATCTTTATAAGGAAGACGACTTCTAGACTTTGGCGGATTAATATTACTTACTACTTCTGATAGGTGAGAGGATGTTGGTGATGGCAGCGGATGCAATCTGCCGGCGATCGATCTTGAGAGGCGGCATTTTCGTTCTTGGAAGCGCGATTCTTGCGACGCGGGTGAGCGCGTCTGATCCGGTTTGCATCCCCGATCATGAAGCCCAGGAGGGCCTGCGCCAGTCGCTCCACTATTCGGAATTGGGACCAGCGCCCGAGCGGCGATGCGCCGCCTGCGCCTATTTCGCTGAAGAAAGGCAAGCATGTGGAACCTGCGTGATCTTCACCGGCCCCGCAAATAGGAAAGGGACATGCGATAGCTGGTCACTGCGGCAGTCTGGATGAATCGCATCCGGACGCAAGAATAGATGAACGGATGTCGTCAAGCAAATAGACCGAACATATTGGTATGATCATGATGAAGCGTCGCCTTAATGCCACAGGAGTAGCAGCTTCGCAGTCCGGCCTGTGGCTGATCGTTGCATCTGCTCTTCTTTGGTCGGCGCCTGCACGAGCGAACAACTTGGAGGATGCGAACGCTGCCTTCAAGCCGGACGGCAGGACGATCGGCTTGGCGATCACCGACGTCCGCTATGCGCTCGTCGAGAGTCCCATGGCCAAGGAGTGCTCATTGGGTCTCCAAAAGGATGAGCTTGCCCAGTACAAGGCAGAACCCGGCTATCGTGAGCGTCTGCAGCGGATCGGCGGAACTTACGACACCAGGGGTCCCAATGGTGAGGCAACCGGATACATCCCCATGTCTGCGGTTGACCCGCTCCCATTCAGTGAAGTGATCACGCCCAAAGGGTTCGGTCTGAACCTGGATGGCACGTCCGATGGCCACGCAACGGCAAAGACCCGCCAGCATGGTAAGTTCATCAGTCCCGAAAACGAGAAGGTGGACAACGAGCTCGCCCGGGTCATCGGCTGCGTGCACGGATATCGTACGAGCGGATACATGGAAGGTTGGTACCTCACGATCCTGTGGTCGGAGACGGTATCGCGCCAACTTATCGAAATTACCGGCGTAGACGACGTCAAGAATGATCCCTCGGTCGATGTCACATTCTACAAGGGGATTGACCGGCTCGTACGCATGGGAGGCGGCGATGAGTTCATTCCTTATCAGAGCCATCGCATTGACACGGAACTGCCGAGATACATTTTGCGGACCCACGGGAAGATCGTCGATGGCATTCTGACGACCGCGCCGATCCCCGAAGCGCGAATGCCGCGTACACTGGAAGGCAAGGCTGCCGACTGGGTGATGAAGGACATGGGGGTGCGGTTGAGGCTTACCGAAAACGGTGCCGAGGGGATAATAGGCGGTTATCAGGACACCGCGCTTTGGTGGGAAGTGCACAGCAAGGTCATCGGACCCGGCGGATACAGCAATCCCAACCTTTACCGGGCACTGCTGCGCTACGCAGACGCGTATCCCCATCCGCAGACCGGTCGGTACAGCCACATTTCCATGGCGCTCAAAATCAAGGCAACACGCGCCATCATCGTCAAACCAAAAGCCGGTGGCGCAGGCACAGCCCAGAATGCGGTGGTGGCGACGGCCTCGGCCAAGGGGGGGAATCGATGATCGGTCGGGCGGCGCAGACAACGAGAAGAGGCCCGGCCCCCCGGAATATCAGTGCTCGCATTGCCCTGCCGGCGTTGGCGCTGCTGGCTCTCGGCGCTGCACCGGCTCGCCCAGATGAAAGCCGGACTGTTCCGGCGGTCGCGATCCCAGCGAATCCCGCCGCAGATGTCGGTCGCGAAGCAGCGTCAATCGATCTGGCCTGGCAGCCGCGGCTTCGCTTGCTGAGCCAGAGCCAGTACGTGAACGTTATTCATCAAGTATTCGGTGGCGATATTGACGTCCGTGTACGATTTCCTCCCGTTCCCCGGGTGGATGGTCTCCTCGCCGTGGGAGCCGGAACGGTTCTGCCTACGCCCGGGGCGGTCGATCAGCTGGTGATGATGGCGCCGTTGATTTCCAAACAGGTGGTCGATCCTTCGCGTCACGACCGGATACCTTGCAGGCCCGCCGACACGGCAAAGCGCGACGACACCTGCGCTCGCAAATTCTTCGCCAAGGCCGGCCGCCTGCTCTTTCGCCGACCACTGACCGACAATGAACTGCAAGCTGCCGTCAGAATTTCGGGAACCGCGGCAGGGCCGAGTGGGGGCTTCTATGAGGGTCTTGCCTATGGGCTGTCGGGATTGCTCGTCTCACCCCAATTCCTGTTCATCTCCGAGGATGTGCGGCCCAAGAAGGGGGCAGGAGGTGGTTGGGAGCTCGACGGCTATTCAAAGGCGTCGCGGCTAAGCTTTCTGCTGTGGGATGCAGCGCCCGACGATGCGTTGCTGCTGGCAGCGCAGCGCGGTGACCTGAACGATCCCGTGCGGCTGCAGCGGCAAGTCGATCGGATGATCTCGTCCTCGCTCTACGAGGATGGGGTGCGCGCCTTCTTCACCGACTACCTGGTGCTGGAAGCCTTCAGTTCGCTTTCGAAGGATTCCGTCATCTACCCGGCCTACACTCTCAAAGTCGCGGAGGAGGCGAAGGAGCAAGTGCTGCGCATGGTGGTGGATCACCTAGTTGCTCAAAAGGGCGACTATCGGGATCTGTTCACCACGCGGCGCATCTTTCTGACATCGGATCTGGCGGTGCTTTACCGGCTGGGCGTCGATCGGGGCGCGCATGGGTGGGCCGCCTATGACCTGCCCGATGGAGACCCGCGCGGAGGCCTTCTCACCCTCATCGGATTTCCCAGCCAGTTCGCCCATGCGGGGCGAAGCTCGCCGACGATCCGGGGCAAAGCCATCCGTGAAACTATGCTGTGCCAAAAAGTCCCGCCACCGCCGCCGGATGTCGACTTTTCCAACTTCGAGGATCCGACCAATCCTGCGGCCACCGCCCGGGAGCGTTTGAAGGCGCATCAGGAGAACCCGGCCTGTGCGGGATGCCATGCGATCACCGATCCGATAGGTCTGGCGCTCGAAAACTTCGACGGAGCGGGTCAGTTCCGCCGGACAGAAAACGGTGTCGTGATAAGCACCGCCGGCAAGCTCGATGGCGTCGCTTTCGAAGACGCGGTCGGATTGGGCAAGGCGTTGCGGGACAACCGGTCGCTCAAGTCGTGCATTGTGAAGCGTCTCTATGCTTACAGTGTCGGGCGCGAGATGAACCCGGCCGATCGCGACACGCTGGCCGGATTCCAGGTGATCTTCGAACGGAGCGGGTACCGCTTCGAGGATATGTTGCGCCGCTTCATATTCGACCCCGGGTTTTTCGTCGCCAAATCGGTCCCGCTTCACGCGAACGGAACGCTGAAATCAGCCGCCATTGGAGGCTTCCATGACCAGAAATTCCTCGCAGATCGATCGACGCCGAATGCTGCGCGGCGTGCTCAGTGGGGCAGCCGTGACCGTGTCGCTACCGTTCCTGGAGTTCTTGCTGAACGATAGCGGGACGGCTCTGGCCGCGACGCGCGAACCATTGCCGGAGCGCTTTGGGACGTGGTTCTGGGGACTGGGCGTCGATCCTGGCATCTGGCGCCCCAAGCAGGTCGGCGCTCTCGTGGACCTGCCCCCGCAACTCGCTTGCATCGAGAAGGTGAAGAGCCACGTCAACGTCTTTTCCAATTTCGACGTGCTGACCGACGGCAAGCCCAATCTGTGCCACTTCACGGGCTGGGTCGTGCTTCGAAGCGGCACACCGCCGCCGACCAGGGACATCTTGCCGGATCCCAGCCTGGACATCGCCATCGCCGACCACATCGGCGGCGGGACGCGCTTCCGGTCGCTCGAGATGGCCGCCACCGGTCGCCCTCGCGACAGCTACAGCTTCCAGAACTTCAATGGCGTCAATCCTCCGGAAATCTCGGCGGTTGAACTCTACCGTAAGATTTTCGGGGCAGATTTCCAGGATCCCAATTCACCCAGGTTCGTACCCGACGCGCGCCTGATGCTGAAAAAGAGCGTCCTTTCGGCGGTGGCGGATCAGCGCAACGAACTGGTGCGGAAGGTCGGGGCGGCCGACAAGGCGCGGCTGGACCAATACTACACCTCGATCCGAGAGATCGAAAATCGCCTGACGAGCCAACTCGAGAAACCGGCGGACGCGCCGACCTGCCGCATTCCGAATGAGCCGGCCGACATTCCCCTGGGCCTGGAGGCCGACCTCGTGTCGGCGAGGCATCGTGCCATGACCGATCTCCTGGTCATGGCCCTCGTGTGCAATCAGACCAAGGTTTTCAACATGGTCTATTCGGACAGTTTCTCGGCGTTGTCCCGCAAGGGCCTGGAAAAATCGCACCACGCCTTCACCCACGAGGAACCTGTCGATCGCATCAAGGGCTATCAACCCCATGCTTCGGGATTCGTGAACGATGCGATGAAGGAGTGGGCTTACTTCGTCGAAAAGATGGCGGAAACGCCCGAAGGCGACGGAACTTTGCTCGATCGTTGCCTGATTTACGCACACACGGACTGCTCCGTCGCGAAGATTCACTCGCTCACGCAAATCCCGATGATGACGGCGGGCCGGTTGAACGGCAGGGTAAAGACCGGCCAGCACATCGACGGACAGAGCCAGACCGCGACACGCCTCGGCTTTACGGTGCAAAGGCTGATGGGCCTTCCTGTCGGGAGCTGGGGCGCGGGATCCAACGTCGCAACGTCGCCGATCGGCGAGATTGTCGCCTAGAACTGAGGAACAACCGCGCCGGTCGCGAAGACGCATCCGGCGCGGTTCGCAAGGGGGGGATCCGATGGGTCATGTCAGTTCAACATTCGGGTTGATCGCCATCGTCCTGGCGTCGCTCGGACCCACCGGAGCGGACGCCAGAGCGCGGGTGCCGTCGGACGGTCCGGCGGAGGTGCGGATGACGGTGGACGGGCAGGTTCTGTT
The DNA here is from genome assembly GCA_035281095.1 of Novosphingobium sp. Classification (GTDB taxonomy): domain Bacteria; phylum Pseudomonadota; class Alphaproteobacteria; order Sphingomonadales; family Sphingomonadaceae; genus Novosphingobium. Next base: position 5,612 of record DATEEP010000006.1, read on the forward strand.
CGCACCCAACGGCATGGCGCTCTACTTCGCGGGAAAAGACGGGCGATCAACCTGCACCAACGAAGTTGAAAGGAGATGGAACGAGGATCAGGTCACGGATCTCGGTGACCGGCCGATTACCGGGTCGGCGTATCTGAAGTCCTGCGCGACGTACTATCCCCCGTATCTGGCGGGCGTCGACGATCAACCTGTGGGAGACTTCACTCTGGTCGATCGCCCCGAGGGCCGGCAATGGGCCTGGAAGGGGCGCCCGCTGCATTTTTCGACTAAGGACGAAAAACCAGGCGAGCGTAACGGTACCTTCCGCCGACTTCTTAGAGGTTTCCGGACCGACATCGTCGATCTAGCGGTGGTTCCTCCGCCATACCCGCTGGGTATGAAGGTCTTGTTGCGGGAGGAGGGTGCGGTCCTGGCGACTAGCAATTCAGCGCCGCTATATACGACGACGGGCGATGAGCCGTCCACTGCCTTGTTCCAGCCGATATTGGCACCCGCCATGGCATCACCGTCGGGAGACTGGTCGATTGTCGAAGGCGCACGGGGCTTACGGCAGTACGCATTTCGTAAAATGCCGCTTTATGAAGCGTCTTCCGCCCTTACCGAAGCCGAGGTGCGGCGGATGGACGGGTGGAAATCGGTGGTGGTCCACCCCACTGAAGGGCGACCGTCGCAGATCGGTGAGCAGAAGTCCCTCGATGGCGACGTTTATTCGACGACCGATGGCCGTTCTCTGTATGTCTATTCCTGCGCCACGCGCGCGCCCAGCCGCGGTCCGTATGCGACCATATGTGACAACCCGGGAGATCCTGCTGGATTCTGGACATTGTTATGCGGGGTGGCGGAAGAGTGCGCACGTCGTTGGAAGCCGTACCTGGCAACTGAAGGTTCCAAGTCTCTAGGTGACTGGTCAGTCGTCGAAGTTGCTTACCCCATGTTTTCAGACCCCCAAGGCGTCCTTGCTCCTCCGGGATCACCTAGAGTGAAGGCATGGGCCTATCGCGGCGCTCCGCTCTACACCTACTATCAGGATAAGGAGCCGGGCGACATCTGGGGAAGCGGGACGCGATCCCGCGCCCCCACTGGCGGTGCATTCAACGCACTCCATCTGCCGGGACGTGGGCGTTGAAGGGGTTGGCCTTTAGTGTCGTCGGGCGTCTCCCCGTGGGCTCATTCCTCCCGAAACCTGCGATGGCAGCCGGTGCATGTCGCCCCCAGCTCCTTGGCTGCCTGCCGCATGGCATCCGCGTCGCGGCCGCGGGAGGCTTTCAGAAAGGCATTCGCTCTGGCGGCCATCGCGTTCTGCGCAGCCTTGAAGTCTGCCGGATTCGTCCAGATGTCGCGCTTGGCGCGCGTCTTTACGCCCACCGCGGGACCGCTGCCAGCCGGAAACCACAGGTGTTGGCCCGCCACGGTCTTGCTGATCGCCGACGCCGAGCTACGGACCACGGCGATATCGGGAGAACCGGACCGCAGTTCGTCATTGGCCTTCTTGAACGCGGCGCCGATCGCCCGATAACCGACCGCCCGATCTTTGATCGTGTCCCGCGACGACGCCAGAAGTGGAGGCGCGCTCATCATTCCAGCCACCAACAGCAGGCCGGCATAGCGCCAGTGGGATGACGACGTGCGCTTGTCTCGGTTTCGTTCGACCATAATAATACAAATCCTTCCTCCGAGGTATAAAACATATTTTTAAAAAACTGTGTGTCAATATAATAATAAAAGGTAAGTATAAAATGAAGATGCATCGATGATCTGGAAAAGGAGTCTTGTTTGGGACTTGCCGACTCGAATATTTCATTGGGTTCTGATCATGCTTGTCGGCACCTCCTGGTGGAGTGCCGAATTTCGTCAGATGGAATGGCACTATCGATCTGGCCTTGCGATATGTGTGCTTGTCCTGTTTCGTCTGATCTGGGGTTTTGTCGGGACCGAGACATCGCGGTTTGCCCGCTTCGTACGAGAACCGCGAGAGGTATTCGCCTACGCGCTAGGCCGGTCAGGAGCATTCGACAGGCCGGGGCACAACCCGTTGGGCGGCTGGAGCGTCGTGGCGCTGGTCGGGCTGACGGCGCTTCAGGTGGCGCTCGGATTCTTCGCCGTTGATGTCGATGGCATGGAATCGGGGCCGCTGTCCTATCTGGTGGATTTCGATCAGGGGCGCACGGCAGCCGGGATGCACGCGCTCATATTCGACATCCTGCTTGTCCTGATCGCGCTCCATATCCTCGCGGTGGCGTTTTACTTGCTGGTAAAGCGTCGGAATCTGATCACGCCGATGATCACGGGTTACGCCGAGGTTCCCGCCCAGGACCCGGTGCCGCAGGTGAGGAGGGCACCGGTGAGCCGGGCCATCGCGGCGCTGTGCGTCGCGACATTCGTGACATACGCGTTGAGTCAGGGGCTTGGGTTCCAATGAAGTCGCCGGATCGAAGCCGCCTGCCCTACTTCACCGGCGACGGCGCAATCCGAAGCCACACCCTGCCGCAAGGAGAGAAGCCATGAATGCCAGGATCCTAGGAGGCGCGTTCGCACTCGCCGCACTTTTCGCTTCGGCCACGCAGGCCCAGGAAACCAACCAGCGGTTCCAGGCCGACGGAACCCTCAATCTTCCGGCCAGCAAGCTGCCGCCTTCGAGCCTCGTCAGCCAAGGGTACCGCGATGCTTACCTCAAGTCGCTGCGGGACGAAGCGTCATGGCCGTTTCCGGCGCCCGCGTTCGACGCCCCCAAACCCGCCTGGGACAAATTCGACGCCGACTACGACCGCCTGGTCGCTAGCCCGGCGCTGGCCGATATCGAAAAGCTCTATCCGGCGAAGGTCGAGGAACAGATGATCGATGGGGTCCGGGTCGGGATCGTCACACCGGACAACGGCATCGCGCCGGAAAATCGCGACAGGGTTCTCATTCATGCTCATGGCGGCGGGTTCTTCGCCGGACGTGGCCTGGTTGGCGGCCTGGTCGAGGCGCTGCCGATGGCCCATTTCGCGCGGATGAAGGTAGTGACGATTGACTACCGGATGGCCCCCTATTTCCGCTTTCCAGCCGCGAGCGAGGACGTCGAGAAGGTATATCGGCGCTTGCTCAGGACTTATCGCCCCAAGGCAATCGGTATGTTCGGATGTTCGGCCGGAGGAGCACTGACCGCACAGACGGTGACATGGCTGGCGTCGAAGAAGCTACCTGGGCTCGGCGCGGCCGGGATATTCTGCTCGGCACCGGTCCCCTTCGGTAAAGGCGGGGATTCCCGCGTTTGGGGCGGTGGCACTGGTCCCATGCCTGCCACGCCGCAAGGCTATATGGCGGGCGCCGATCCGTCCGACCCCCGCGCCTTCCCGGCAGCTTCCGACGAAGCGTTGGCAAAGTTCCCCCCGGTACTGCTGTATTCGGGAACACGCGCGGCCGATCTGAGCCCGGTTGTGGTGGCGCACGCCCGCTTCCTCAAACTGGGGGTCGATTCGGAAATGTACATCCAGGAGAACGGCCAGCACGGGGCCTTCGTCGTCGGGCAACGTGGCACACCCGAGGCAGTGGATACGCTCGCCTATATGGCACGGTGGTTCGA
>DATEEP010000007.1:0-19044 GCA_035281095.1 Novosphingobium sp.
GATCGGCGTCTCGACATGGCGCCACAACAGCTCGATCTGCGTCTCGGTCAGCGCGGTGCCCATCGGCGCGACGCATTCGCCGATCCCCGCCTCGGCCAGCGCGATCACGTCCATGTAGCCTTCGACGACGATCATCCTGCCGGATTGGCGCGCTGCGGGCGCGGCGCGGTGCAGGTTGTAGAGCGTGCGGCCCTTGTCGAACAGCGGCGTGTCGGGCGAGTTCAGGTATTTCGGCGCATCCGTCTTGGCCTTGTCGAGGATGCGGCCGCCGAACGCGATCGGCCGCCCGCGCGCATCCTCGATCGGCAGCATCAGGCGGCCCCGGAAGCGGTCGTAGGGTTCCTTCCTGTTCTCCGGCCTGTTCTCCGGCCCGTCCACGGCGATCCGCAGCCCGGCCTCGATCAGCATCGCTTCGGGAAAGCGGGAGAGGGCGGCCTTCATCGCCTGCCGGTTGTCCGGAGCAAAGCCGAATCCGAACCGCGCGAGGGTCGCCGCGCTGAACCCTCGCGTCGCCAGATAGGCCCGCGCCGCCGCGCCTTCCGGCCCCTGCAACCGCGCCACGTACCAGTCCTGCGCCGCCCTGGTCACGTCCAGCAGGGTGTCGCGCTGCTCTGCCTGCCTCGCCGCGCGGGGATCGGGGGCGGGGACTTCCATCCCGGCTTCGGTCGCGAGCTCCTTCACCGCGTCCATGAACGAGAGGCCGCGCTGGTCGGTCATCCAGCGAATCGCATCGCCATGCGCGCCGCAGCCGAAGCAGTGGTAGAACCCCTTCTCGTCGTTGACGGTGAAGCTGGGCGACTTCTCGTTGTGGAACGGGCAGCACGCCTTGAATTCCCGCCCCGCCTTGGTCAGCCGCGTGGTGCGCGAAATCACGCCCGAAAGCGTGATCCGCGAGCGCAACTCGTCAAGCCATTGCGGGGTGAGGGTCATGGCTCCTCGTACCCGTTCGTGTCGAGCGCAGTCGAGACACGTTCTCTCGGCGGGCGGGCGAAGAAGGAAAGCCGCGCCCAATCACCGGCAATCAACGCTTCCTTCTTTGCGCGCGACCATTTTCCAACCCGAAGCTCAGCGGACAATGCTTCGTAGCGGGTTGGAAAATCCTGGCTCCAGACCAGTGTCACCGGACGTCTGGCGGAGGTAAATCCAGGAAACGCGCCGTGAGCATGTTCGGCCATACGTCGTTCCAAATCCTCGGTGTGGCCGGTATAGCATTTTCCATCCGCGCAGCGGAGAATGTAGCACCAGAAAGCCATGTGCGGGCACCCTGCCTGCGTGTCTCGACTGCGCTCGACACGAACGGAACCAATTTGCAGAATGCCGTTCGCTTCGAGCGAAGTCGAGAAGCGTTTACCGGCAAATCACCGAGCGGGCTGCGACGATCATCCCAGCGCTTGTTTCACCAGCGCGCTGGCCCGGCTCATGTCCAGCTCGCTGCCGTGGCGGGCTTTGAGTTCAGCCATGACCTTGCCCATGTCCTTCATGCCCGAGGCGCCGAGTTCCGCCTTGATCGCCTCGATCGCGGCGGAGGTTTCCTCCTCGCTCATCTGCGAAGGCAGGAATTCCTCTATCACGGCCAGTTCCGCGCGTTCCTCGTCGGCGCGGTCCTGGCGACCGCCCTGTTCGAACAGCGTGATCGATTCCTTGCGCTGCTTCGCCATCTTCTGGAGCACCTCGATCACCAGCGCGCCGTCCTCGGGCGGGTTGGCGGAAGTGCGCAGTTCGATGTCGCGATCCTTGATCTTGGCGAGGATCAGGCGGATCGCCGCGCTGCGGGGCTTGTCGCCGCCCTTCATCGCCGCGATCTGCGCGGCCTTGATCGTATCGCGAAGCATGTGTCGTATCCCTGTCCTGGAGTTTCGTCGTCGGCTTGCCCGGCCCTAGCGACTCATTCCCGGTTTTGCACCCCCGGCGCTCTTGACGCATGGCGCTATGAAGCCTAGCCGGGCGGCTTAGCACTCAACGTCCAGATTCCCCAACGGAGCGACCCCATGGCCGACCCCGCAACAACGCACGCGCCGCAGCCCCAGGGGGCGACCGGCGTCCTCGTCCTTGCCGACGGCACGGTCGTCTGGGGGCGCGGATTCGGCGCGACCGGCGAGGCGGTGGGCGAAGTCTGCTTCAACACCGCGATGACCGGATACCAGGAAGTCATGACCGATCCGTCCTACGCGGCGCAGATCGTGACCTTCACCTTCCCGCACATCGGCAATGTCGGCGTCAATGACGAGGATCTCGAATCCAAGGTCGACGGCGCGGTGGGCTGCGTGGTGCGCGAGGACGTGACCGCGCCTTCCAGCTTCCGTTCGCGCGGCGAGCTGGGCGACTGGCTCAAGGCCAAGGGCAAGATCGGGCTGGCGGGCGTCGATACCCGCGCGCTGACCCGCCGCATCCGCCTCTGCGGCGCGCCCAACGCGGTGATCGCGCATGATGCCGACGGCAAGTTCGACATTCCCGCGCTGGTGAAGCGCGCTCGGGACTGGCCGGGACTGGAAGGCATGGACCTTGCCCGCCTCGTCAGCCGCCAGATCGAGGAGGGCTGGGAAGGTTCCACCTGGACGCTGGGCAAGGGCTATGGCCGTTCGCCTTATGACAACAGGCCGCATGTCGTCGCCATCGACTATGGTGCCAAGGACAACATCTTCCGCAATCTGGTGAAGGCCGGCGCGAAAGTGACGGTGGTTCCCGCCGAAGCGCCGCTCGATACGGTGCTGGGCCTCAGGCCCGATGGCGTGTTCCTGTCCAACGGCCCCGGCGATCCGGCGGCGACGGGCGAATACGCGGTGCCGGTGATCAAGGCGCTGCTGGACAAGGACATCCCGGTGTTCGGCATCTGCCTGGGCCACCAGATGCTCGGCCTCGCGGCGGGGGCCAGGACCAGCAAGATGCATCAGGGCCACCGCGGCGCCAACCACCCGGTCAAGCGGCTGGCGGACGGCGTGGTGGAGATCACCTCGATGAACCACGGCTTCGCGGTCGACAACACCGCGCTGCCGGAGAATATGGAGGAAACCCACGTCTCGCTGTTCGACGGCTCCAACTGCGGCATCGCGATCAAGGGCAAGCGCGCGTTCGGCGTGCAGTATCACCCCGAGGCCAGCCCTGGGCCGCAGGACAGTTTTTATCTGTTCGAGAAGTTCGTGGGGATGTTGGGGTGAGAAAGGTTCATTCCATATTCGCCATCGTTACAGTGGGAAGCTATCATGTCTTAAACGGCGGGAAGAAACTCAACACCATCGGCCGGGCCTGGGTGTTCGATTGCCCCAAGCGGTTCGCAGGCTAAACCCCCATGCGCGCCATCAATCTTCCCACGGATTTATCAGTTCCACGCCGGTCGGCGCGAAGTCGCGGATGTTTCGCGTGGCGACCTTCGCGCCGCGCGAGATGGCTATCGCCGCGATCTGACTGTCGATTTCCGGCAACCGGCCGCCATTCCGCTTCATCTTCGCTTGAAGCCAGCCGTGGGCGTCCGCGGCCGCCATATCGAACGGGACGAACCGATCCTCGAAGCGCATGCGGATCGTCGCCCAGGCATTGGTCAACTGGATCTTCCGCTCCCAGTCGTCGATCAGTTCTATTCCATAGACAATTTCCGACAGCGCCAGCACGGGAATGCCGACCTGATCGAAATTCCGGTCCAGCCAGTCATTCACGCGCGCATCGCCGTTCGCGCGCATGGGCTGGCTCAGCACGTTGGTGTCGATCACGATCATCCGAAATCGATCGGATCGCGCTCGTCGACCTGCCGCTCGGGCAGTTCAAGGTCGAATCCGGGACGCGTGATCCGGATCAGGTGGTGAACAAAACTCTCACCGGGTCGGGGCGCGGTGCCGGCGGGATAATTCGCCGGATCATCGCGTTCGAGCTGGGTCGCGAGCATATGGCGCACCTCTCCCTCGACCGACCGGCCATTGGCGGCGGCGCGGCGGCGCAGGCGATCCTTAAACTGGTCATCGATCTGCCTGATGGTCATGCTGCCCATTGGCGCACTCCAGTGATTGCACTGCAATCATTTTATCTGAAAGCGGCTCAATAACAATGCCCAAACGCACTGACATCTCCTCGATCCTCGTCATCGGCGCCGGGCCGATCGTCATCGGCCAGGCCTGCGAGTTCGACTATTCGGGCACCCAGGCGATCAAGGCGCTTAAGGAGGAGGGCTATCGCGTGGTCCTCGTCAACTCCAACCCCGCCACGATCATGACCGACCCGGACATGGCGGACGCGACGTATGTCGAGCCGATCACGCCCGAGATCGTCGCCAAGATCATCGAGAAGGAGCGGCCGGACGCCGTCCTGCCGACGATGGGCGGCCAGACTGCGCTCAACACCGCGCTGGCCTTGTTCAACGACGGCACGCTGGAGAAATACGGCGTCAAGATGATCGGCGCCGACGCCGACGCCATCGACAAGGCGGAGGACCGCCAGCGCTTCCGCGAGGCGATGGACAAGATCGGCCTTGAAAGCGCGCGCTCCGGCGTGGCGCACACGGTGGACGAGGCGTTCGCGGTGCTGGAGCGCACCGGGCTGCCCTCGATCATCCGGCCGAGTTTCACGCTGGGCGGCACTGGCGGCGGCGTGGCCTACAACAAGGCCGAGTTCGAGGCGATCGTGCGCTCAGGCCTCGATGCTTCTCCGACCACCGAAGTGCTGATCGAGGAATCGCTGCTCGGCTGGAAAGAGTACGAGATGGAAGTCGTGCGTGACCGCGCCGACAATGCCATCATCATCTGCTCGATCGAGAACGTCGATCCGATGGGCGTCCATACCGGCGATTCGATCACCGTCGCCCCGGCGCTGACGCTGACCGACAAGGAATACCAGATCATGCGCTCGGCCAGCATCGCCGTGCTGCGCGAGATCGGGGTGGAGACGGGCGGCTCCAACGTCCAGTTCGCGGTCAATCCCGCCGATGGCCGCCTGATCGTGATCGAGATGAACCCGCGCGTCTCGCGCTCGTCCGCGCTGGCTTCCAAGGCGACGGGGTTCCCCATCGCCCGCGTCGCCGCCAAGCTGGCGGTCGGTTACACGCTGGACGAGATCACCAACGAGATCACCGGCGCGACCCCGGCCGCGTTCGAGCCGACCATCGATTACGTGGTGACCAAGATCCCGCGCTTCGCGTTCGAGAAGTTCAAGGGCGCCAAGGCCGAGCTTTCGACCGCGATGAAGTCGGTCGGCGAGGTCATGGCCATCGGCCGCAACTTCAAGGAATCGATGCAGAAGGCGCTGCGCGGTCTCGAGACCGGGCTCGACGGCTTCAACGGCGTGCCGGAACTCGCCGGCGCCGGGCGCGACACGATCACCGCGCGGCTTTCCAGGCAGACGCCCGACCGCCTGCTGGTGGTGGCGCAGGCGATGCGCGAGGGTTTCTCGGTGGAGGAAATCCACGCGATCACCTTCTACGATCCGTGGTTCCTGCGCCAGATCGAGGAGATCCTCGCGGAGGAAGCGAAGATCCTCGCCGATGGCCTGCCGATAGACGCGGCCGGGCTGCGGCGGCTCAAGGCCATGGGCTTTTCGGACAAGCGACTGGCGACGCTGGCGGTGCGCTCGGTCCATGTCGCGGGCGGGCTGGCGGAGACGCAGGCGCGGCGTTCGGGCCTGCTGCACGATGCCCTGCGCGCCATGGCCGGCGCGACCAGCGAAGAGGAAGTGCGCGAGCTGCGCCACAAGCTGGGCGTGGTGCCGGTGTTCAAGCGCATCGACAGTTGCGCCGCCGAGTTCGAGGCGGTGACGCCGTACATGTACTCGACCTACGAGACGCCGCTCCATGACGCACCCGAGGACGAGGCCGCCCCGAGCGACCGGCGCAAGATCGTGATCCTGGGCGGCGGGCCGAACCGGATCGGGCAGGGGATCGAGTTCGACTACTGCTGCGTCCACGCCTGCTTCGCGCTGTCGGAGGCGGGATATGAGACGATCATGGTCAACTGCAACCCGGAGACCGTCTCCACCGACTACGACACCTCCGACCGCCTCTATTTCGAGCCGCTGACGGCGGAGGACGTGCTGGAGATCCTGCGGGTCGAGCAGCAGAACGGCGAGCTGGTCGGCGTGATCGTCCAGTTCGGCGGGCAGACCCCGCTCAAGCTGGCGCAGGCGCTGGAGGATGAGGGCATTCCGATCCTCGGCACTTCGCCCGATGCGATCGACCTTGCCGAAGACCGCGAGCGCTTCGCCGCGCTGGTGGACAAGCTGGGCCTCAAGCAGCCCGCCAACGGCATCGCCCGCAACCGCGACGAAGCCGCCGCCATCGCCGCGCGGATCGGCTATCCGGTTTTGATGCGGCCGAGCTACGTACTGGGCGGCAGGGCGATGGAGATCGTCGACAGCGAGCAGCAGCTCGATGACTACATCACCTCCGCGGTGCAGGTATCGGGCGATTCGCCGGTGCTGATCGACCAGTATCTGCGCGACGCCATCGAATGCGACGTCGATGCCTTGAGCGATGGCGATCAGGTCGTCGTTGCCGGCGTCATGCAGCACATCGAGGAAGCGGGCATTCATTCGGGCGACAGCGCCTGCACCCTGCCGCCCTACAGCCTCTCCGCCGAGATCGTCGCCGAGATGGAGCGGCAGGCCGACGCCTTGGCGCGGGCGCTGCGCGTGCGCGGGCTGATGAATATCCAGTTCGCGGTGAAAGACGATGAAGTCTATCTGATCGAGGTCAATCCGCGCGCGAGCCGCACCGTGCCATTCGTCGCCAAGGCGATCGGCCAGCCGGTCGCCAAGATCGCCGCGCGGGTCATGGCCGGCGAGAAGCTCGATACGTTCCCGCCCTTCAGGCGCGAGCTCGATTATATGGCGGTCAAGGAGGCGGTGTTCCCCTTCGCGCGGTTCCCCGGCGTCGATCCCATCCTGAGTCCCGAGATGAAGTCCACTGGTGAAGTTATGGGAATCGATGGAGATTTCGCCACTGCCTTCGCCAAGTCGCAGCTCGGAGCGGGGACGCGCATCCCCGAGAGCGGCACCTGCTTCGTCTCGGTCAAGGACGGCGACAAGCCGCAGATCGTACCGGCGATAAAGTCGCTCATCGAACTCGGCTTCCGTGTGCTCGCCACCGGGGGGACGCAGAAATACCTCGCCGACGCCGGGCTCCCGGTGGAGCGGATCAACAAGGTGGCGGAAGGTCGCCCGCATATCGTCGACAAGATCGTCGATGGCGAGATCGCGCTGATCTTCAACACCACGGAGGGGTGGCAGAGCCTCAAGGACTCGCACTCGATCCGCACGTCGGCGCTGGCCGGGAAGGTTCCCTACTTCACCACCGCGGCCGCCAGCCGCGCGGTCGTGCAGGCGATTTCCGCCATGCGCGGCAGCGAGCTTGAAGTGAGATCGTTACAAGATTATTATAGCTGAAATCGATCTAGCCTCCCCACATCGCGACAGATCGGCTCGTTCTCCAAGGAACGGGACAGTGTCCTAGTCGCGAAATGCGGGAGGCCCACACAACGAAAGACGCATGATGTCCACTGTCGAGAAGTTGCCGATGCTGGCCGAAGGGTACGAGCGGATGACCGCCGATCTCAAGGCCCTGCGCGAGGAGCGCCCCCGGATCGTCGACGCGATCGAGGAAGCACGCGCGCATGGCGACTTGTCCGAGAACGCGGAATACCACGCCGCCAAGGAACGTCAGGGCCAGGTCGAGGCGTCCATTGGCGATCTCGAGGACCGCATCAGCCGCGCGCAGATCATCGATCCGACGACGCTCAGCGGCGACAAGATCGTGTTCGGCGCGACCGTCACCTTGCTGGACGATGATGACAAGCCGGTGAAGTATCAGATCGTCGGGCCCTACGAGGCCGACGCGAAAGTCGGCCGGATCAGCTACAACTCGCCACTCGGAAAGGGACTGATCGGTCGCAAGGTCGACGATGAGATAGAGGTCACCGTACCCTCCGGTGACCGCTTCTACCTCGTCAAGAAGATCGAATTCATCTGAACTTTCGCGCTGCCGCTTGGGGGCTTAGAGTGATTTCGAGGCAGGTGGAATCACCTGCCGGCTCGGAAATCACGGCAAACCAAGGATATCTGGACCATGATGACTTTACCGTGCTCGCAATGACGAAGTGATTCAAACCCACGTCATCATGCCCTAGCCTCAGCGAATTGCCGCATCACGCGCCGGGCAGGTCGGGCTCGAGCAGACGGTGCAGGTGAACGATGACATACTTCATCTCCGCGTCGTCAACCGTGCGCTGCGCGCTGGCGCGCCATGCATCCTCGGCGCTGTCGAAATCGGGGTACACGCCGACAAGATCGAGCGCCTTGAGATCGACGAACTCCAGACCTTGAGGATCGGCGACGCGGCCGCCCATGACGAGGTGAAGTTTCTGCATGTCTATCGGTGTTCCCTGAACTGGAGGAACATCCACTTAGCGTTGTGCATGTGCGAAGAGCAAGCCCCCGGCACCGTATCCCGGCGCCGTGGGGCAAATGCTCAATGGAACAACCGGTCCTTCAGCCGCTCCGCGCGCGCCGCCAAGTGATCGGCGAGGTTGGCGGGCTGGGCTCCGGGTGGCGGGTTGAAGCGCCCGAGCGCGTCGACGGCGACGTCGGCCAGCCGCTCGAAACCCGATGCGGTGGAACGCCCGACGCGTTCCGATTGCCGCCGCACGTCGCCGCCGAGATGCTCGGCGCGGTCCAGCACCTGCTTGGCGATCGCCAGGCTGGCGGCGGTCACGGCGTCGGCGACAGCGGAAGAACGCTTGGCCACATAAGCGCGGTTGCGACGCGGCAGCAGCGCGGCGGCAAGGGCGCCAAGCGCCAGCCCGCCGGCGATCACCATGACCGGATGGTCCTTCACGAAGCGCGACACCTGCTCGGTCCGCGTGGCGTCGGCCTTCACCGGCAGGTTGACGACATTGGCCTTTTCCGCCGCCTTGTTGCCGGCGGTCTTGGCGCCTGTTTCAGCCTTGTTCATCATCGTTCCCCTTTATGCGCTCCATCGCGGCCCAGCACTTCATCGAGGCGAGCGATGATCGGATTCCTCAGCAACCAAATCGCCAGGGCGGCAATGGTTCCGGCAATGATACCCGGGTTCTCCTCTGCTACTTCGACCGTGGTATGCCATGCGCCCCTGGCCTGTTCTTCGATGGAGTCCGCGATCCTTCCGCCCACTCCACGTGCGTCCAGATCCTCGCGCACTTGCGCAAGGTGGTCGTCGAAACGGGTGCGTGCGGCGTCGCGTGCGGTTCGCACGGCCAACAAGTGACGGGCGGCGCGGGTCATTTCGGCGTCTCCGGGGATTCCGCAAGGGTGGCCATCATCCGCTTCCACCGGGACAGGGCGCCCAGCGCGCAGATCGCCACGAGAACCAGCAATGTACCGGTCACCACCGCCATCGCGCCCCATGGGCCCAGTTCGGGCGTGAGCGCGCCGATCAGCCCGACGATCAGCGCCATGAGAGTAAAGAACGCCAGCACCGCCGCCACGACCCCGAAGATCGCGATCCCTCGGGCCTCGGCCCCGACGTAGGCCGCCCTGGCTTTTTGATAAGCCAGTTCCGCTTCCGCGAGCTGGCGCGCATCGGCAGCCAGCTCGCGCAGGTCGTCGGGGAGCGACCGGTCCCGCGCTTCGTAAAACGAAGCGGCATATGCTTGTTGCTCGTCGATCATGGATCGCGACACTGGCGGCGACCCGGGCCGAAGCCCGGCGGCGCCTCCCGCGCCTACTTGCGGCTGAACAGCCGGGCGATGGCATATCCCGCGGCGGCGGCGATGCCGATCGCGACCACCGGCTTCTCGCGGACGAACTGCTTGGCGTCCTCGCCCAGTTCCTCCAGCGACTTCTCGTCGAGCCGGGCGGCCGCATCCTGGATCGAGGCGGCGGCGCTGCGCGCATAGTCGCCGTATTTCGGCCCCAGCTTCTCATCGAGGGTCGCCGAGTTGTCGTCGATCAGGCGGCTGAGCGAAGAGATCGCCTGGCTCGCCTTCGCCTTGCCGTCGTTCGCGTACGTATAAGCCTTGTCCATCGCGTCCCCCGATCTGGTTTTCGCCTGGTCCGTCCAGTCGCCCTTCTTCTGGTTGAGCCGCTCCTTGTACTCGCCGGCGCGGCCGGCGGCCTCTTCGCGCAGAGCCTGCGCGCCAGCCTTCGCTTCCTCGATCGCCTTGGTGAAATGCGACTTCGATACCGAGGTGGGTTCCGGCGTGGTATCGGCGTTCGGCGTGATCGTGTCGGCCATCTGTTCTTCCTTTCATGCCTCGGCCTTCGCCGCCGCGACAGACCGGCGAAGGGAATCGATATGCCACAGGGTAACACAAGTTGCCTTCAGTGCTGCAACGCAACTTGTCAGCGAAAGTTCCCCTGCTAAGAGCCTGCGCAAGGCCGTTACAAGCCAATTACGAGCCCGTTACAAACAAGACAGTCTAACCAGCAGAAGGTTCCGCAACAATGACCGGCATCATCGACATTCATGGCCGCGAAATCCTCGACAGCCGCGGCAATCCGACCGTGGAAGTCGATGTCCTGCTGGAAGACGGCAGCTTCGGCCGGGCCGCCGTGCCCTCGGGCGCCTCGACCGGGGCGCACGAGGCGGTCGAACTGCGTGACGGCGACCCGTCGCGTTATCTGGGCAAGGGCGTGCTGGATGCCGTCGATGCCGTCAACGGCGAGATCGCCGAAGCGCTGCTCGGCCGCGATGCCGAGGATCAGCGCGACGTCGACCTGCTGATGATCGAGCTCGACGGGACCGAGAACAAGGCGCGCATCGGCGCCAATGCCATCCTCGGCACCAGCCTCGCGGTCGCCAAGGCGGCCGCCAATGCGCGGGGGCTGCCGCTCTATTCGTACATCGGCGGCGTTTCCGCGCACGTCCTGCCGGTGCCGATGATGAACATCATCAATGGCGGCGAACATGCCGACAACCCGATCGACTTCCAGGAATTCATGATCGTGCCGGTCGGCGCGGATTCGCTGGCCGAGGCGGTGCGCTGGGGCGCGGAAGTGTTCCACACGCTCAAGAAGGGGCTGCATGAAAAGGGCCTGGCGACGGCGGTCGGCGACGAGGGCGGCTTCGCGCCCAACCTTGCCAGCACGCGCGACGCGCTCGATTTCATCATGGCCTCCATCGAGAAAGCGGGTTTCAAGCCCGGCAGCGAGATCGCTCTGGCGCTCGACTGCGCCTCGACCGAGTTCTTCAGGGCCGGCAAGTACGAGATCAGCGGCGAGAACCTGTCGCTCTCTCCGGTGCAGTTCGCCGACTATCTCGCCGACCTGACCCAGGCCTATCCGATCCGCTCGATCGAGGACGGCATGAGCGAGGACGATTTCGAGGGTTGGAAGGCGCTGACCGACAAGATCGGGGACCAGGTCCAACTCGTGGGCGACGATTTGTTCGTCACCAATCCAAAGCGCCTGACGATGGGCATCGCCAAGGGGCTGGCGAACTCCCTGCTGGTGAAGGTCAACCAGATCGGCTCACTGACCGAGACGCTGGAAGCGGTTTCCATCGCGCAGCGCGCCGGATACACCGCGGTCATGTCGCACCGTTCCGGCGAGACCGAGGACGCGACCATCGCCGATCTCGCGGTTGCGACCAACTGCGGTCAGATCAAGACCGGTTCGCTCGCGCGCTCGGACCGGCTCGCCAAATACAACCAGCTCATCCGCATCGAGGAAGAGCTGGGCGAGGCGGCGGTCTATGCCGGCGAGGCGGCGTTCGGACGCCTGGCGCGGTAAGCCTCAGCCGGCGTCCAGCCGGGCGAGATGCTCGGCCGACAGTGCGAGCGACACCGCCGCGACCAGATCGGCCAGCTGCGCCGGACTGGTCGCGCTGGCGAGCGGGGCGGCGATGCCGGGCTGGGCCTTGACCCAGGCGATGGCGACCTGTGCGGGCGGCACGCCGATATCGGCCGCGACCGCGCGCACGGTATCCAGCACGCGCCATCCGCCGTCCGCCGCCGCGGCTTCCAGCGCATAGTCGCGCGTCGAGCCCTTCCAGTCGCCGGCCGACCGGAACTTGCCGGTAAGGAACCCGGCGGCCAGGCTGTAGAACGGGGCGACGGCGATGCCTTTGGCAAGGCAGAAGTCCTGCAATTCGCCTTCGTATTCCTCGGCGCGGGCGACGAGGTTGTACTTGGGCTGGAACCAGGTGAAGGGGGTCTTGCCGCGTTCCTCGGCCAGGGCGACGATGGCCTTCAGACGGTCGACCGTGTACTTCGACCCGCCGACCTCGCGCGCCTTGCCGCTGTGCACCGCCTCGTCATAGACGTCGACGACTTCGTCCAGCGGCGTCGTCTCATCGTCCTTGTGGACGTAGTAGAGGTCGACGTAGTCGGTGCGCAGCCGCTCCAGCGAGCCTTGCAGCGCCGTCCTGACCTTGTCCGGGGCCAGCGCGCCGGGGATGCCGGGGATGCCGGTCTTGGTCGCGATCAGCATGTCCTTGCGCACGCCCCGGCTTTCCATCCACTCGCCGATGACCGCTTCGGACTTGATGTCGTGGCCATAGACTTCGGCGGTGTCGATCATCCGCCCGCCCGCTTCGTGGAAGGCGTCGAGGATCTCGAACCCGCGATCCCGGTCGGTGGTCCAGCCGAAGACGTTGCCGCCGAAGATCAGCGGCAGCCCGCCGAACGCGGGATGATTTGCCATGGGATCGTCAGCCACCGAACTTTTCCTTGAGCGCCAGCAGGGCCAGCGCGGCCTGCGCGGCTTCTCCGCCCTTGTCCTTCTGGGCCGGATCGGCGCGGACGATGGCCTGCGCCTCGTTCTCGACCGTGAGGATGCCGTTGCCGATCGCCAGGCCGTCCATGGTCATCGCCATGATGCCGCGCGCGCTTTCGCCCGCCACGATCTCGAAATGATAGGTCTCGCCGCGAATGACGACGCCGATGGCGACATAGCCGTCGTAGTTGCCCGACTGGTCGGCCAGCGCGATGGCGGCCGGAATCTCGAGCGCGCCGGGGACGGTGACGATTTCGGCTTGCGCGCCCGCCCGCTCGATCGCCGCCCTGGCGCCGGCGATCAGCATGTCGTTCAGATGGTCATAGAATCGGGCTTCAACGATCAGGATTTTGGTCATCATGGGATTCCGCGGGAGGGATGGGCCGTTCGGCGACGATATTGAGCCCATAGCCTTCGAGCGCAACCAGCGAGTGCTGTGAGTTGGTGAGGAGGATCATGTCGTGGATGCCGAGTTCGGCCAGGATCTGCGCGCCCACGCCGTAGTCGCGGATGTCATGCATGGGATCGACCGCCTTGCCCGCGCGCGCCTGCGCCTTCAGGTCGAAAGTGCGCACCATCGCGTCCTTCACCGGACGGTTGAGCATCACGATGACGCCGGCGCCATTCTCGGCGATGATCTCCATGGAACGCTGGAGGACTTCGGCGCGGGTGCCGGTTTCGCCCAGGATGTCGGCGAAGATCGACATCGCGTGCATGCGAACCAGCGTCGGCTTGGACGGATCGACGTGGCCCTTGACCAGGGTCATCGTCTCTTCGCCGGTCGCGCGGTTGTAGTAAGCGCGGACCCGCCATTGACCGCCCCACTTGCTGTTGAAGGTCATTTCCCCGCGCAGTTCGACCATGCGGTCATGCTTGCGACGATAGGCGATCAGGTCGCGGATCGTGCCGATCTTGAGATCGTGCATGCGCGCGAACGAGAGGAGGTCGTCCATCCGCGCCATCGTGCCGTCCTCGCGCATGATCTCGCAGATCACGCCCGAGGGGTTGAGACCGGCGAGGCGCGAGATATCGACCGCGGCCTCGGTGTGTCCGGCGCGGACCAGCACGCCGCCATCGCGGGCGCGCAAGGGGAACACGTGGCCTGGCGTGACGAGGTCGTCCTTGCCCTTGGAACCGTCGATGGCGACGCTGATGGTGCGGGCGCGGTCGGCGGCGGAGATGCCGGTGGTCACGCCTTCGCGCGCCTCGATCGAGACGGTGAAGGCGGTTTCGTGCCGCGTGCCGTTGTTGCGGCTCATCGGCTCGAGGCCAAGCTGGGCGCAACGATCCGAGGCGAGGGTGAGGCAGATGAGGCCGCGCCCATGCGTCGCCATGAAGTTGACCGCGGCGGGTGTCGCCATCTGCGCGGGGATGACGAGGTCGCCCTCGTTCTCGCGGTCCTCGTCATCGACCAGGATGAACATGCGCCCGTTGCGCGCCTCGTCGATGATCTCCTCGATCGGGACGAGCACTTCGCGATCGTCGTTCGACAGCAGCGCGCGCTCCAGCTTGCTGAGCGTCTCCGCCGTGGGGTTCCAGCCCTCCTCGGTGCAATCGCGCAAGGTGTTGGCGTGGAGACCGGCGGCGCGGGCGAGGCCGGCCTTGCTCATCCCGCTATCGAGGATGAGGGTGCGAACTTTTTCGATGACTGCGTTTGACATTTTCCAGAGGTATCACATCATAATGTGATTGCAAGATGCATATCGCACATTGCGTCGCGAAATCGCACATGCGATCCTTGCGCCCCATGACCATGACACCCGCCGACCGCGAAATCGAGCCCGTTCCCGTGCTATACCGCGAGCCTGAACGGGCTTCCCGGATCGGCCTGATCGCGAGCAGCTTCGCGTACCTACTGGGTCGCCGCCTCGTCGACACCGTTCCATCTGATGGAGACGTGACCGCCGCATTGTGGACATCCGAGGCCGCGATCGTCGCTCACGGAACGCAGGAGGATCCGTTGTTCTTCTTCGGCAATCTCGCCGCGTTGCGGGCGTTCGAGTGCGATGTCGGCCGGTTCGTCGGCATGCCATCGCGGTTGTCGGCCGAGGCTCCCGACCGCGCGGAGCGCGAAGCGCTGCTCTCCCGCGTCGCGGTGGATGGGTTTATCGCCGACTATGCCGGGACGCGCATCACCGCGACCGGACGCCATTTCCGGATCGAGGGCGCCACCGTCTGGAACCTGATCGACGATCAGGGCATCCATCACGGTCAGGCGGCGACATTCAGGGTGTGAGACATGGCCCCGGCAAGCTGCCGGCTCTCCCGAGTCGGTGATTCCACCTGCCTCGAAATCACTCTAGCGGCCGAAGCGCAAGAAGCCGAAAATGCGCTCAAGCAGACCCGGCTCGTCCATAGGCTGGATCGGACCGTAGTTCTGATAGCGCATGTGCGCGTCGGTATGCGGACGGGGGAGCACCCATTCGGTCGGGCGGCTGCTGCGGAACACGGTTGAAGTCATCGTAAGCTCCCTGTTTACCATCCTGTCCCTTACAATGCACAGCTTGCCGCAAGGTTCCCGAATATCGCGTGTTCCCGTGCCGGCGGTCGGGCCGCGTTTCACTGTGAGCGGACGGAACCACCAACCTGGGCCGGCGTTGCTGAATATCGGACGAGCGGGGTAGCGGTCTGGACGAGGATGAAGGCCATGCCTGATGAATTGGAAGGCGCGCAGGAAAGCCATGCCGCCCGCTACGGCATCTTCGGGAAGTACGCCTATGGCTGGCTGACGCTGGCCTTCTTCCTGGGATCGCTCGTGCTGCACTGGTACTTCGGCTGGCGCTCGTACCTTGCCGATGCGCAGGAGCATGCTCAGGCGCCGCAGATCGCGGAATATCTCGACGAGATGCTGCGCGACACGTTCGAGAACTGGCAGTCGGAATTCCTCCAGTTGCTGTGGCAGGTGGTGGGCCTGGCCTACTTCCTCTACCTGGGCTCGCCGAGTTCGAAGGAGAACGACGACCGGCTCGAAGCGAAGATCGACGTCCTCCTGAAGCTTCAGGCCGGCGACAAGGCCGAGGAACTCCTGCGCGAGATCGACGGCCGGTTCCTCAGGACCGGGGGCCATGCACTGCCGCACGAGCACGATGCGCACAGGCAGGGGCTGGCCAAGCTGCCCTGAGGGGACGCCCTACTTCGTCCAGCGCACTTTCATCGTCACGGGGCCGCGAGTCCGGGCGCGGATTTGCCAGTTCGGGTCGAAGTGCGCCGGCTTCAGCGTCGCGAACCGCCGGGTCAGGCCGCGGATGACCATCTCGATGTCCATCTTGGCCAGAAGCGAGCCCACGCAGAAATGCGGCCCGAAGCCGAAACCGATGTGTTGCGCTTCGCCCTTGCGATCGAGATCGAACTCGCGCGGATTGCTGTAGACCGAGGGGTCCAGGTTGCCGGCGTGCGGCACCGCGAGGATCGATTCGTTCCGGCGCACGAGCGTGTCACCCACTTGCACGTCCTCCAGCGCGACGCGCGCGCGGGTGCCCGGGACGCCGATCGGGATCAGCCGCAGGAATTCCTCCACCGCCTTGGGCACCAGATCGGGCTCGGCCCGCAGCCGCGCGAATACTTCCGGATTATGGAGCAGCCAGAACAGCGTCGCGGAAATGAACGACGCGGTGGAATCATGGCCCGCCGTCAGCAGCACGAAGCCGAAGCCTTCAAGCTCCTCGTTGGTCCACAGCCCCTTCACCTCGATGTCATGCTGCAGGGCGCTGATCAGGTCATCGCCGGGCTCGATGCGCTTGCGGCGGCATAGCTCGGCGAAATAGGTCTTGATGACGTCGAGCGCTTCCATCGCGTCATCGACGGTCTTGTACTTCGACGAGACGTAGTTGTGCGCGTAATCCACGTAGATGTGCCGTTCTTCCGGCGGCGCGCCGAGCAGTTCGCAAAGCAGCAGCAGCGGCACCCGCCGCACCAGTCCGGGCAGCAGGTCGGCGCCCTGGCCTTCGGCCTCGATCTCGTCGAGGCATTCGTCGACCAGCCGCTCGGTAACGGGGCGCAGCGCCTTGACCCGCTCGGGCGTCAGGTGCTTGAGCAGGGTCCGCCGCCGCTCGGCATTGCTGGGCGGGTCCATGACGACGAAGCTGTGCGGAAAGGGCCCGCCGACCTCGATCACGCGGGCCCGCGGATAGTCATCGTCGGCCTGCTTGGCGAGGCTGAAGCGCGGATCGTTGAGGATCGCCTTGACGTCCTTGAACCGCGTCGCCACCCAGCCCTTGCCGTCGTTGACCGTGCCATAGGGGAATTGCGTCCACGCCAGCGAGCCTTGTTTGCGCATCGCGTCGAACTGGTCGTCCAGCCCCTCGATGAGCACTTCGTCCTGGTGCATCGGGATCGAGAACGGGCAGCGCGCCGCGATGTCCGGAGAGGTTTTCAGCGGCGCGGCGGCCTCATCCGACGGGGTCTGGGGTTCGGTGCTCAACGCAGGGTCCTCTCGCGGTTCTCGCAGTGGGATAATCCCGGAGAATCCATACGTCCAATGCATTTCATTGACCTAATAATGCCTGTGATGCATCAAAGGGCATGGATCTCGTCAAACTCAGGCATGCTATCGCGGTGGCCCGCGAAGGCAGCTACGGCGCTGCGGCCGCCAAGCTCAATCTCTCACAGCCGGCGCTTTCGCGCAGCATCCAGTCGCTCGAGGCGGACTACGCCATCCGCCTGTTCGAGCGCGGACGGGGCGGGGCAAAGCTGACCCCGGTCGGCGCTGAATTCATCTCGGTGGCGCAGAACCTGGTGCACCGCGCGATGACCGGGGACGAACAGCTGCGCCAGATCGTTTCGGGGCAGGGGCGGCCGGTAAGCTTCGGCCTTGGCCCGATCACGGCGGGCGTGGTGCTGCCTGCGGTGCTGCGCGATCTCGTCGCGGACGGCACGCAACTTCGCGTCCGCGTCGAGTCGGTCGCCACCTTGCAGATGCTGCTGCGCCAGGGGGAGATCGAATTCTACGTCAGCGGCTTGCCCCTGGGTCTCGAGCAACGCACCGCCGGGGCCCGGTTCCGCATCCGTCGCATTCCCTTCTCGGGCCTGGGATTGCTGGTGCGGCGGGGGCACCCGCTGCTCGGCATCCGTCCCGACCCGTCCGTGCTCCATTCGTATCCCACCGCCTGCGGCACGTTTTTCCGGGAGGTCGTTTCGTCGGCCCGTCTGGCGCGGCTCGGCCTGCGGCAGCCTTCGGTGGAGCTCGACGATTACGGGATGCTCGCGGCGCTGGCGCGCGATACCGACTTCATCGTCATCGCGACGACGCTCCTGCCTCCGGCCCGGCCCGAACTCGGCCTCGTGGCGTTGCCGACGGGCATTGCGGTGGACGATATGGAGTGGGGCCTGGTGTCTTCGGAGCAGGACATGCTCTCGGGCGCCGCCTCGCGGGTGGCGACGCGCATCTTCGATCAGCTGGCGCTCTACGTGGAGGCGAGCCGCGCCCCCGAGAGCCGCGCCCCCGAGAGCCGCGCCGAAGCCTGAGCGGGCCGCGTCAGTACCACCGCGCCTTGTCGACCGGATTGCGCAGCGGCGCACCCCTGGCGAAGGCGCGGCAGTTGTCCCGCACGATCTCGTAGCGGCGCTCGTCGAAATAGGGGCCGCGCCAGGCCGCGTGCGGCGTCAGGATGACGTTGGGCATGCGCCACAGCGGGTGATCGCCGGGCAGCGGCTCCTGTTCGAACACGTCGAGCGCGGCCCCGGCGATCCCGCCGGCATCCACGGCCGCCGCGACGTCGTCCAGCCGCGTGGTCATGCCCCGGCCGATGTTGATGAAGAACGCGCCGGGCTTCATCCGCCGGAAGAAGCCGCGATCGAACATGCCCTCGGTCTCCGGCGTGTGCGGGATGGTGACGATCACGAAGTCGGCGCGCGGCGTCACCTCCGCCAGGGCCTCGGCCGGATGCAGCTCGGCCACGCCCTCGGTCGGTTCGGTCCGGCGCGCGTCGGTCGCCAGCACGGTCACGCCGAACGGCGCGAGCAGCCGCGCCGCCTCGACCCCGATGCCGCCGAGCCCGACGATCAGCGCCGTCGCCTCGGGCAAGTGCACGGTCGGGCGGGGCGCCGCCGCCAGCCACTCGCCCCGCTGCTGGGCGAGGGCGTAGTAATCCAGGCCCCGCGCGAAGGCGAGCACCAGCGCCAGGATGTGCGCGCCGATGTGATCGTTGTAGACGTCGCGCAAGTTGGTGACGGCCACCGGATGCTCGATCAGCGCGGGATAATAGAACCCGGCGGGCGGCGCCGCGAAAGGCGCCTGCAACCAGCGCAACTTGCGCGCGGCGGCAAGGATCGGCGGTGTGAGAAAGCCGTAGCACGCCTCGGCATCGGCGATCTGGGCGATGGCTCCAGCCTCGTCCTCGGCGACGATCACCGTCGCCTCCGGCACATCGACGCGCAACTGCT
>DATEEP010000008.1:0-30133 GCA_035281095.1 Novosphingobium sp.
GGTGGTGGACAGGGCTGGATTCGAACCAGCGTACGCTCTCGCGGGCAGATTTACAGTCTGCTGCCATTAACCACTCGGCCACCTGTCCACACCAGTGCTGC
Organism: Novosphingobium sp.; assembly: GCA_035281095.1. Classification (GTDB taxonomy): domain Bacteria; phylum Pseudomonadota; class Alphaproteobacteria; order Sphingomonadales; family Sphingomonadaceae; genus Novosphingobium. Next base: position 102 of record DATEEP010000008.1, read on the forward strand.
CGGTGTCGGGATCGCTCCCAAAGAGTGCGCGGCTACGCGCCTTCCGGCCGAGAGGGCGCGCTAATGGCGAACGTGACCTTGCCTGTCAATGGGGTGGCTGGCACAGCGGGCTCGAAACGATCGATTCAACGAAGTATTGCAAGGGGACTTATGAGCAAGCGTGGTGAAGCCAGGCCGGCGAAGGCACTGCGTGGGCGTGCCGGCCGCATGCAGGGTGGGCGCGGCAGCGGGCGGGCGAGCCAGGGAGCCGTGCGCCTCTGGGGCCGCCACGCGGTCGAAGCGGCGCTGATGAACCCCGAACGGCGGCATCGCAAACTGTGGGCGACGCGCGAGGGTGTCGCCTCCCTTGATGGCGAGTTGCCGGCCGATTTTCCGGTGGAGTGGGCCGAGGGCGTCGATCTGGCCCGCCTCGTCGCCCGCGACGCGCCGCATCAGGGCCTGGTCCTCGAATGCGATCCCCTGCCCGATCTGTTCCTCGACGACGTGCTTCAGGGCGACGCCACGCGGCCGCTCGTGGTGCTCGACCAGGTGACCGATCCGCATAACGTCGGCGCCATCATGCGCTCCGCCGCCGCGTTCGACGCCTGCGCGATCCTGACGCAGGACCGGCATGCCCCGCCCGAATCGGGTGCGCTGGCGAAATCGGCGTCCGGCGCGCTGGAAATCGTGCCCTGGATCCGCGTGGTCAACCTGGCGCGGGCGCTGGAGGACGTCGCGGAAGCGGGGTACTGGCGGATCGGCCTTGCCGGTGAAGCGGAAACCGCATTGGCCGACGCTCTCCCGGCCGGCCCGGTCGCGCTGGTGCTGGGCGCCGAAGGCGAAGGCATGCGCCACAACATCGCGCAGCACTGTGACGCCCTCGCCCGCCTGCCGATCGCGCAAGCGATGGAAAGCCTCAATGTCAGCAACGCCGCCGCGATCGCGCTTTATGCGGTCGCGACGAGGCAGGGGGAGGACGGACGATGACACGACCGATGAAGTTCGCGGCGGGCGCGCTCCTGCTCGCCCTGGGCCTGGCGCTCTCCGCCTGCCTGCTGGCGCCGGGCAAGTTCGTTTCGGATCTCGATATCCGCACGGACGGCACGTTCCGGTTCAGCTACCGTGGCGAGATGCACTTGCTGCCGCTGAGCGAAATGGCGCGGCAGGAGGACAAGTTCGCACCGCAGAGCTGCTACAAGGAAAACAGCATGGACGAGCGGCCATGCACCAAGGCCGAGATCGCCAACCAGAAAAGAGAGTGGCAGGAACAGCAGGCCAGCAACGCCGAAAAGAAGCGCAGCGACGCCGAATCGGCCAAGGCGTTCCTGGGCGGCATCGATCCCAGCGACCCCAAGGCGGCGCAGGAACTGGCCGACCGCCTGCGCAAGCAGAAAGGCTGGCGGCGCGTGGACTATCGCGGCAACGGCCTGTTCGACGTCGATTTCGCGATCAGCGGCACACTCGACCACGACTTCGCCTTCCCGACTATCGAGCGGTTCCCGTTCGCCAACGCCTTCGTGCAGATCGCAGTGCACCAGGACGGCACCGTGCGCATCGATGCGCCGAGCTTCGGGCCCGGCGCGGGCGGATCGCCGTTCGGCGGCATGATGCAGGCCGCGGCACTCGCCAACGCGGCCGAGGAGCGCAAGGGTGGGGCAAAGGGCCAGTCGGTTCCGGTGCTGGACGGCGTGTTCACCATCCGCACGGATGGTGAAGTTCTCGCCAACAATACCGATGCCGGACCGAAGGACATCGCGACGGGCAAGGAGCTGGGCTGGACGGTGAACACGCGCACCGTGGCGACACCGACGGCTCTGATCAGGTTGGCGGCTGCGGCGGCAGCGCGCTGATCGCTATCGCCTCCTAGACTCATTCCGGTCCGGCAGGTGATTCCACCTGCCTCGAAATCACTCTAGCCCGGGTGGCGGCGGCAATCGTGCGCTTATGAAAAGGCCGCGCCTGCATAAGCAGGCGCGGCACTTAGAAACCCGATATCCTCGAGGCGGATGGAGTCAGATCAGTTGACCGAGTCCTTGAGGCCCTTGCCGGCCTTGAACTTGGGCTGGCTCGACGCCTTGATCTGCATCGGCTCACCGGTGCGCGGGTTGCGGCCGGTCGACGCCTTGCGCTTGGCAACGGAGAACGTGCCGAAACCCACGAGACGGACTTCATCGCCCTTCTTCAGCGCACCCGAGATGGCGTCGAACACGCCTTCTACGGCCTTGGTCGCATCGCCGCGGGTCAAGCCACTCGAATCGGCAACGGCGCTGATCAGATCATTCTTGTTCATGTGTGGGTACCCCCTACCTTTCAGTATATCCGGAAACTTGGAATCGCCTCTCGAATGGTCGCCGAATTGAGACGTTTTTATCCGGAGAGTAAAGGCCAAAAACCGCTCCAAAGCGGGATTTTCACCGCATTTTCCGTGGTTTTGGACGCAGTAGACAGCCCATACATGGCAAAGCCGAGCAACGACCCAACGAAGGCGGTCAAGCCTTCCCCGAGTCGCCGCATTGCAACATGGATCAGTGTGCGGTCGGCGAGACCGGGGGCGTCGCGGCCGGCGGCGCCACTGCCTGACTGGCGAGTTCGTCCGCTTCGGTCCACTCGATCGCGCTCAGCGGCTCGACCAAGGCACGCGCCAGAACCTCATCAACGTGGCTGACCGGAACGATATCCAGCCCTTCCTTCACGTTGGCGGGAATCTCGGCGAGGTCCTTGCGGTTCTCTTCCGGGATCAGCACCGTGGTGATGCCGCCGCGTAGAGCCGCGAGAAGCTTTTCCTTGAGCCCGCCGATCGGCAGCACACGCCCCCTCAGAGTCACCTCGCCGGTCATCGCCACGTCCTTGCGCACGGCGATTCCGCTCAGGGTCGAGACGATCGACGTCACCATGCCGACGCCCGCGCTCGGTCCGTCCTTGGGCACCGCGCCCTCGGGTAAGTGGATATGGATGTCCTTGCGCTGGAACACGGAGGGCTTGATCCCGTAAGCCGGGCTGCGCGCCTTCACGAAGCTGAAGGCCGCCTGGATGCTCTCGCTCATCACTTCCCCCAGCTTCCCGGTCGAACGGATCGCACCCTTGCCGGGAACCGTCACGCTTTCAATGGTCAGCAGCTCGCCGCCGACTTCGGTCCAGGCGAGACCGGTGACAGCGCCCACCTGATGCTCTTCCTCGGACACGCCGTGGCGGAACTTGCGCACCCCGGCGAAGTCGCCGAGGTTCTCGGGCGTGACCGTGACCGCCGTGACCTCGCCATCGAGGATCTTGCGCAGCGACTTGCGGGCCAGGCGAGCGATCTCCCGCTCCAGCGTGCGCACCCCGGCTTCGCGGGTGTAGTAGCGGATCAGGTCGCGCAAGGCCTCCTGGGTCAGGGTGAACTCGCCCTCTTTCAGGCCGTGCGCCTCGACCTGTTTGGCGATCAGGTGACGTTCGGCGATCTCGACCTTCTCGTCCTCGGTGTAGCCTTCGAGCCGGATGATCTCCATGCGGTCGAGCAGCGGCTGCGGCAGGTTGAGGCTGTTCGCGGTGCAGACGAACATGACGTCCGACAGATCGTAATCGAGTTCCAGGTAATGGTCCTGGAACTTGGCGTTCTGTTCGGGATCGAGCACCTCGAGCAGCGCAGAGGCCGGATCGCCCCGGAAATCCTGGCCGAGCTTGTCGATCTCGTCGAGCAGGAACAGCGGGTTGGACTTGCCGGCCTTGCGCAAGTTGGTGACGATCTTGCCCGGCAGCGAGCCGATGTAGGTGCGCCGGTGGCCGCGGATTTCGGCCTCGTCACGCACGCCTCCCAGCGACTGGCGCACGAACTCGCGCCCCGTCGCCTTGGCGATCGACTTGCCGAGCGAGGTCTTGCCGACGCCCGGAGGGCCGACGAGGCACAGGATCGGCCCCTTCAGCTTGTTGGTCCGGGCTTGCACCGCCAGGTATTCGACGATGCGGTCCTTGACCTTCTCCAACGCGTAATGGTCATCGTCGAGCACCTTCTGCGCCCCGGAGATGTCCATCTTGAGCTTGGACTTCTTGCCCCACGGCAGTCCCAGCAGCACGTCGAGATAGTTGCGGATGACCGTGGCCTCCGCGCTCATCGGCTGCATCGAGCGCAGCTTCTTGAGCTCCGCGCGCGCCTTGGCGCGGGCTTCCTTGGAGAGCTTGGTCCGCTCGATCTTCTCGTGCAGCTCGGCCAGCTCGTTGGCGTCATCGCCGTCCTGCCCGCCCAACTCGGACTGGATCGCCTTGAGCTGTTCGTTGAGGTAATACTCGCGCTGGGTCTTCTCCATCTGCCGCTTGACGCGGCCACGGATCTTGCGCTCCACCTGGAGCACGCCGAGTTCGCCCTCCATGAAGCTGTAGACCATTTCCAGCCGCTTCATCGGATCGGCTTCGGACAGCAGCGCCTGCTTGTCCGCGACTTTCCCGACCAGCTGCGCGGCAACCGCATCGGCCAGCCGCGCGGCGTCGTCGATGTCGCCAAGCTGCTCCCCGGCGTCCTGCGACAGCTTCTTGTTGAGCTTGGCGTATTCATTGAACTGCTCGACGACGCTGCGCATCATGGCCGCGACCTCGGTGCCCGAAGCGCCGATCGGATCGATCGTCTCGACATCCGCAACGAGCATCGCCCCGCCGGCCTCACCGGCGCCGCCGCCTTCGGCGTGCAGCGTCTGCAACTGGGCTCGATCCTTGCCCTCGACGAGGACGCGGACGGTGCCGTCGGGCAGCTTCAGCAACTGAAGCACGCTGGCGATCACGCCCATTTCATAAAGGTCGTCGCGATCGGGATCGTCGCAGGACGGATCGAGCTGGGCGAGCAGGAAGATGTCCTTCTCGCCCGCCATCGCCGCCTCCAGCGCGGCGACCGATTTTTCACGGCCGACGAACAAGGGGACAACCATTCCGGGAAACACGACGATGTCGCGCAGGGGAAGCAGGGGCAATTGGTTCACGGGCATGTCCATAGTTGAAGCGCGAAAAGCGCGCCTGCCGGGGCTTTCCGGCTCACGAGGGCGAATATGGGACCTTGCCGTGGGCGGTGCAATGGCGGCAGGTCAGGAGATTGTGGAGGATCGCGCCTCCGAATTCGGGCCAACCGCCATATTTTTTTCGTCATTGCGAGCGACCGAAGATCGCGCGGCAATCCAGGCCGCGCCGACCGCGCTGAATTGCTTCGTTGGCGTCACCTCATCGCAATGACGAGGAAACTACACATCCCGCGACGTGAGCGAGGCGATCATCAGGCTGGCGAGCCGTTCGTTCTCCAGCTGGAGCTGCTCGATCGCCGGGCGCTGGCCGGGCAGCCAATCAGGCGCCAGCAACATCGCCAGCTCGGTCGCGCGGGTGAGGCACAGCCAAGTGATCTGCTCGCCGAACGTGAGGGTCACGCGGGTTATCTTCTCGAATTCCAGATCGACGAAGCGATAGGTGTCCGACACCTTGCGATCGGCGAAATCGTGGCGCGGCAGGTTTCGCCCGTCATGGATCGAGACGCGCCAGTGGCGGCGCTCTTCCAGGTTGCGCTCGGTCAGGCCGGGAAGGTTGACGACGGTGATCGGCTCAAGGCTTTCCTCGTCATAGATCACGACACGCATCGGGTACTGGTCCTTTCACCTCGATACACCCGACTTAGTGCCGCGCCGCCCGCGTTACAACGCACGAAGCGACGGGCGGCATGGAGCGCGCGTCGATCAGAACGGCAGCTTGAAGCCGGGCGGCAAACCCATGCCCTGCTGCACTTTGGCCATTTCCTCGCCCGCCGCCTGATCGGCCTTGGCGCGTGCATCATTGTAGGCGGCGGCGATGAGGTCTTCCAGGATCGGCTTTTCGGAAGGCTGCATCAGGCTGTCGTCGATCGCGACCCCGATGACGCGTCCTTTCGCCGAGCAGCGGATCTTCACCAACCCGCCGCCCGAGACGCCCTCCACCTCGACGCTGTCGAGCTTCGCCTGGGTTTCGGTCATCTGCTTCTGGATGGTCTCGGCGGCTTGCTGGGCGGCCTGGATCATCTCTTCCATCGACTTCATCGGTTATGGCTCCATTTGCGCTCGCCCCGGCCTTGCGGAGCGTCTTCTTCGGTTATGAATTGCGCCTCGGGAAAGGCGGCGAAGGTCGCTTCGACCAGCGGCGAGCGGCGCATCGCCTCCTCGTCGGCGCGCATCCGCGCCTCGGCCTGCTCGACGAGAGTCGGCGCGCCATCCGCCTCGACACGCTCGACCTGCCAGCGCTCACCCGTGAGGGAGAGCAGCGCCGCGCGCAGTTCGGGAACGAGGTCCTCGCTGAACTGGGCCGGCTGGGCATAGCGCAAGGTGCCGGGCGCCAGCTCGACCACGCGGATCTGCATCCGCATCTTGCTCCCCAGGCCGAGCTTGTCGCGCTCGACCCGCTCGACCAGCGCTTCCCAATCGAGCGGTGCGGCCGCCTGCGGAGCGCCGGGCTGAACCGAAGCGCCGGAAATCGCCAGAGCGCCAGGGTTGGCGGCCAGTGCCTCGAGCTGCTTCGCCAGCTTGGCGGGATCGGGCATGTCCGCGGCGTGCATGACCCTGAGCAGTGCCATTTGCGCCGCGATCAGCGGATCGGGCGCGGTACGCACTTCCTCGAAACCCTTGAGCAGAAGCTGCCACAGCCGGTGCAATTGCCCGGCCGAAAGCCGCGCCGCCCAGCCCTCCACCGCCGCGCGCTCCTCTTCCGAAGGCGAGTCGGACGTGCCCCCGGCGATCTGCGTGACCGTGATCTTGTGGGTCAGTTCCATCGACCCGCGGACCAGCGCCAGGGGCTCGACGCCGAGCGCGAACTGCCGCTCGACCGCGTCGAGCAACGCCGGCGCATCCCCATCGAGAAGCGCGGAAAAGAGGCTGCGTTGCGCGGTCTTGTCCGCAAGGCCGAGCATGTCGCGCACCTGGTCGACGCTCACCCTGCCCTCGCCTTCGAGATCGGCGTGGGCGATCGACTGGTCGAGGATCGAGAGTCCGTCGCGCACCGAACCCTCGGCCGCCGCCGCGATCATCGCCAACGCCTCGACATCGGCGGCGACCTGCTCCTTTTCGCAGACCATCGCGAAATGTTCGGTCAGCAGCGGCGTCGCAATGCGCTTGAGGTCGAAGCGCTGGCAGCGCGACAGGACGGTGACCGGCAGCTTGTCCACCTCGGTGGTGGCGAACAGGAACTTCACATGCGCCGGCGGTTCCTCAAGAGTCTTGAGCAACGCATTGAAAGCGTTGCGAGACAGCATGTGGACTTCGTCGATGATGTAGATTTTGTAACGCGCCGAAACCGCCGCATAGCGCACCGCCTCGACGATCTCGCGCACGTCGTCGACGCCGGTGTGGCTGGCGGCATCCATCTCGATCACGTCGATATGGCGGCCTTCTGCAATGGCAATGCAAGGCTCGCACAACCCACATGGATCGATGGTGGGACCGCCTTGCCCATCCGAGCCGACGCAGTTCAGCGACTTGGCGATCAGCCGCGCGGTGGAGGTCTTGCCGACCCCGCGAACGCCGGTCATCAGGAAGGCATGTGCCAGCCGGTCACGCCGGATCGCGTTGGCGAGCGTCTGGACGAGCGGCCCCTGCCCGATCAGTTCGCTGAAGGTCTGCGGGCGGTACTTGCGCGCAAGCACGCGATAGGGCTTGGCCGACGACGCCGACATCGGGCCTGATGCTGGGGCTGCCGGTGATGACGCCGGTGACGAGGTCGAGGGGACGGGCACGGACGGTTTCGGAGCGGGGCGCGGTTCAGGATCTCCGAACAACGCCGATTGCCCCGCCGCCTCCAGCTCCGCGGCGGTGGGCGCGTCGGCTTCTTCCTCCCAAGGAGGGGCCTCAGGCGTCTCATTGCCGAACATATCGCGGGAATCGTCCATTCGCGGCTAATCTAAGCGCGACGCCCCGTCATGTCGAACTGCAATGGTTGTGGGATAATGCGGCAAGCCGGCACAATTTGGGATAGCAGGAAATGGGCACGCACAAAGGAAGATTCTCGGCCGACCATCCGGGGCCGGTCGTGGTTTTCGTCATCGGCATGCGGATCAACCGCTTCCTGCGCATCGACAAATGGCTTCCGGTCGTGCGGGCCATGGGGCCGATGATCCGCGAGCTTGCCGCGAACCCGGACAGCGGCTTCCTTGGCGCGGAGACCATGCTGAACGGATCGCGCACGATCGTTACCCTGCAATACTGGACCAGCTTCGACGCTCTGGAACGCTATGCCCGCGACCGCGAGCAGCGCCACTGGCCCGCATGGACCGCCTTCAACAAGGCGGTCGGCACGAACGGCACTGTCGGCATATTCCACGAGACTTATTCGGTCGAGGCGGGCGCCCATGAGACGATCTACGCCAACATGCCCCTTTGGGGCCTGGGCAAAGTCGGAGGCGTCGTTCCGGCCACCGGCTCGCGCAACGAGGCGCGATCGAGGATGCGGGTCTCCGTTTCCAGCGAGGAGGGATAAAGGAGCCGGGCGACCCGCCGCAATCCGTTGTGGCTGCTTCCTTCCGGACCTGACCAGGTTGGCGAACGCAAACGCCCGCCCGACTCCCGGCCGCGCATATGGCGGGGGGACGCGGGAAAAGCAAGGCGATGACTTTGTCGCCCCCGGAGAGGGGTGAGATACCAAGGCTTGCCGGCTCCGCCTGCTGGAGCATGATGACTTTGCTATCGCTTCGTCATTGCGAGCGGCGAAGTCGCGCGGCAATCCAGGGCGGTGTGAGGCTGCCCTGGATTGCTTCAAGGCTTCGCCTTTCGCAATGACGAAGTGTTTCAAAAGTCATCAGAGTCTAGCGGAAGTTGAGAGGGGCCGAAGTTGAGAGGAGTTGCGGTCACACGTCCCCCTCTCCCGCGCCTCTTTCCCGAAGGTGGAGAGCTCTACTTGAAATTGTCGGCGTAAGTCTGGAGCTTCAACCGGCGGGGAGGCGTGGGCTGGACGCGCGCCTCGATTCCGTAGCGCGTAGCGTAGGCCCGCGCTTCGTCGGCGCAGCCGAAGGTCAGCTTGACCTGCTGCTGCATGTCGCCCGAGCCGGCCCAGCCCATCAGCGGATCGGGCTTCTTCGCCTCGGCCGGTACGAATTCCAGGATCCACTGGTCGATCCGCGCCTTGCCGGACTGCATGGCGTTTTTCGGCTTCTGAAAGATGCGTGCGGTCATGCCCAGCGCTTGTCCCCAAACGAGCGGAAAATCAAGATCGCTTCGATGCCTCGAATGCATTGCGGGTCTTGAGGCTGGGGTCTTCGGCCCAGGGCTCATCGGGCCAGCGATGCCTGGGATAACGCCCTTTCATGTCACGCACCACGTCGCGCCATGAGCCGCGCCAGAAACCGGGCAAGTCGCGCGTGGACTGGATCGGGCGGCCGGCGGGCGAGGTCAGCTTGAGCAGCAGGGGCAGCGCGGGCTGGCCGATCGTGGGATGCCGGTCGAGCCCGAACAGCGCCTGTACCCGCACTTCCACCGACGGGCCGCCCTCATCGTCATAATCGATGGGATGATGGGTTCCGGCGGGGCTGACGAATTCGCGCGGGGCCAGCGCATCGAGCCGCTTGCGGCTGTCCCAGTCAAGCAGCGCGAGCAGCGATTCGGCAACCTTGCCTTTGGGCAGTTCGAGATCGCGGCGGCGATCGAGCAGGGGCGCGAGCCAGGTCCGCGCCTCCGCGCGCAGGCTGTCGGGCGACAGCGCTTCGATCCCGGCATGGCGCGCGCGGGCGACCAGCGTCCCGGGCAGCAGATCGTCCAGCCGGTCCAGTGCGCGTTTCAGCAGAAACGCGGCCATCGCGGCGGTGTCGGGCCTGGGATCGGGGCCGCTTGCCAGCACGATCGCGCCCATGCGCCGCTGCAGCCGCGCTTCCGCCCGGCCCTCGACGGCGTTCCAGCCGATCGTGGTGCCGCTCTCCACCAGACCGGCAAGGTGCGTCTCCACATCCTGCGCGGTCAACGCCGCCGCCGCCGTGATCCGCGCGCCCTTGGCTTGCCCTTGCGCATCGCCGATCGCCAGCCACTCGGCGCGCGCCAGCGGCGATGCGGGATCGAGCAGATAACCGCGCCCGCCGGCCGACAGCCAGTTCTCGCCAACCGCGTCGCGCCGTTTCGCCACCATGTCCGGCATGGCGCGGGCGAGGAACACGCCGGGATCGAATGCGCTGGCTGCCGCTCGCGCGACCAGTCTTTCGGCGCTCCGGGCCCACCGCTCCGCCAGCTTTCGCGAGGCATCGGCGCGCGGTGAGCGGTCGGCGTTCCACCGGTCGAGCCGGTGGATCAGATCGTCGGACCGCCCGCCCAGCCCGCGCTCCTGCAGCAGCAGCGCCAGTCTCGCCGCATCGCGCGCCTGCCCCGCCTCGGCGCCGAACAGCACCATCGCCGCCTGTGCCGGATCCATCGGCAGGGCGGCGATGCGCTGGCCCAGCGGGGTGATCGCGCCCTCTCCATCGAGCGCCCCCAAAGCCTCCAGCCGCGCCCGTGCCGCGTCGAGCGAGGCTTTCGGCGGGGGATCGAGCCAGGCCATCGCCCCCGGATCGCGCACGCCCCACTTCGCCAGCGTCAGCAGCAACGGCGCCAGATCGGACGTCAGCATCTCGGGCGGATCGAACGCCGGGCGGCCGGGATGCGCCGCTTCCTCCCACAACCGGTACGCCACGCCCGGCCCCTGACGCGCCGCGCGTCCGGCGCGTTGCGCCGCCGATGCCTGGCTGGCGCGGTGGGTGACGAGCCGGGTGACGCCCGCCGCCTTGTCGAACTCCGCCCGGCGCGAAAGGCCGGCATCGACGACCACCGACACCCCGTCGAGCGTCAGCGAGGTTTCGGCGATCGCGGTTGCCAGCACGATCCGGCGGCGGCCCCCAACACCTCCCTTGGCCGGATCGCGGCGCAGCGCAGCGCGTTGCGCGGCCGGCTCGCACTGGCCGTGCAGCGGCAGGATCAGCGCATCGGGCAGACGCTCGGCCAGCCGCTCGCGGGTACGCTCGATCTCGCCGACGCCGGGCAGGAAGGCGAGCATGTCGCCCTGTTCTTCACGCCATGCGGTCAGGATCGCGGACGTCATCGCATCTTCGATGCGCTTTTCAGGGGATGCGCCGAGCCAGCGCAGCGTGAGCGGATGGGCCTTGCCTTCACTTTCGACGACCGGTGCGTTTCCCAGGATGTCGCCGAACCGCGCGCCGTCGATCGTCGCCGACATCACCACCAGCCGCAAATCGGGCCGCAGCACCTCGCGGCATTCGATGGCGAGCGCGAGGCCGAGGTCGCTGTCGAGATGGCGCTCGTGCGCTTCGTCGAACAGCACCGCGCCCACACCCGAAAGCTCGGGGTCGGCGACGATGGTGGAGACGAAGATCGCCTCGGTCATCACCAGCACGCGCGTTCTCGCCGAGCGCTTGCTGTCGAGCCGGGTGAGGTAGCCGACGGTATCGCCGGGCTTTTCGCCCAGCAGCTCCGCCATGCGCTCGGCGGCGGCGCGGGCGGCGACGCGTCGGGGCGAGAGCAGGATCACGGTGCCGATGCACCACGGCTCGCCGATCAGCGCCGGAGCCACGGCGGTTGTCTTGCCCGCGCCCGGCGGCGCGATCAGCACCGCGCCGGAGCCCGCCCGCAACGCCGCGAGCAGATCCGGCAGGACGGCGTGGATGGGAAGGTCGGGCATGATCGTATGCCATGTCCCCTGCCACGGCTTTTCGCAATCCTCCCCCGGTGGGGGAGGACTTTCGGGATCAGTACCGCCGCGAGACGACGAATTCGGCGGCCTCGGCCATGGCGGCGCGGGCGGCGCCGGCGGGGAAGCCGGCGATGGCGTCGATCGCACGCTGGGCGAAGTGGCGGGCGCGCTCGCGCGTGGCGTCCAGCGCGCCGTGGCGGCCGATCAGTTCTATGGCGTGGGCCAGATCGGTGTCGTCGTTGGTGAAACCGGCCACGGCATCGCGCCAGAAGCGGCGCTCCTCCTCGCTGCCGCGCGCATAGGCGAGGATCACCGGCAGCGTCATCTTGCCTTCGCGGAAATCGTCGCCCTTGCCCTTGCCCGACTCCGCCGCTTCGGAATCGTAATCGATAGCGTCATCGACGAGCTGGAAGGCGATGCCGAGGTTGCGCCCGTATTCGTCGAGCGCCCGCTCCTCCCCCTCGCCGCGTTCGGCGACGACGGCGGCGATGCGAGTGGCGGCGGCGAACAGCGCGGCGGTCTTGGAGCCGATGATCGAGAGATAGCGCTCCTCGCTCGTCTCGATATGCCGCTGGGCGTTGAGCTGGTCGACCTCGCCCTCGGCGATCACCGCCGAGGCGCGGCTGAGTATCTTGAGCACCTTGAGACTGCCGTCCTCCACCATCAGCTCGAACGCGCGGCTGAACAGGAAGTCGCCGACCAGCACCGTCGCCGGATTGCCGAACACGATGTTGGCGCTGGCCTTGCCGCGCCGCAGGTCCGATCCGTCGACGACGTCGTCGTGCAGCAGCGTCGCGGTATGGATGAATTCGACGGCGGCGGCGAGCTTGTGGTGGCGGTTGCCCTGATAGCCGCACAGTTCCGCCCCGGCGATCGTCAGCATCGGGCGAACGCGCTTGCCGCCGCCCGAGATGAGATGCCCGGCAAGCGCCGGGATCAGCGGAATCTCGCTCTGCATCCGTTCCAGGATGACGGTGTTGACGCTGTTGAGGCCGGGCGCGGTCAGCGCCAGCATCGGGGCCAGCGAGGGTTCGTGTCCGCGCGGACGCAGGGTTACGACTTCGGCGCTCATCGCGCGCGCCTTGCGCGTTGGCGACCGCTTAAGCAAGTGCAAATCCCCTGATCCGCCCGAACCATTGGCATGGCGGGCGGCGCATGCTAGCGGCTGAGGCCATGACCCAGAACGCGCCCGAAGCTCCCGCCGCCTCCGACCCGGTTCTGGCCGGATTTCGCGGCAGCATCGACAACATCGACGCCGCGCTGATCCACATCCTCGCCGAACGCTTCCGCATCACCAAGGCGGTGGGCGCCTACAAGGCCGAGCACAACCTGCCGGCATCGGATCCAGGCCGCGAGGAAAGGCAGATCGCCCGCATGCGCCGGCTCGCCGAGGATGCCCAGCTCGATCCCGAGTTCTCCGAGAAGTTCCTGCGCTTCATCATCGACGAAGTGATCCGCCACCACGAGCAGGCGCGGGGCGGAGCGAACTCGCCGACCTGAATCCGTTATTGCGAGCGAACCTTCGGCTGGCTGTTTTGCAACAGCCGCTGAGGATGAACTGCGGCAATCCAGAGGGGGATGACTTCGGTTTGAGTTGCTTCGTCATTGCGAGGGGCGGAGCCCCGCGGCAATCCAGGGCGGGTCTCACCGCCCTGGATTGCTTCGCTTCGCTCGCAATGACGAAGCAACTTGAAGTCATCACGTTCCATGGCGGGGCGGCGCTGCCGTGGATTGCGTCCCCCGGATCAAGTCCCGGGTCGCAGTGATGATCGTGGGATTATGAACGCCCCTGTCGCCACGAATTCTGGGACGGCTCCTCCCCAGCGGCTCGGGGCAGGTCGAGCTTGACCAGCAGCCCGCCCAGGTCCTCGCTCTCCGCCAGCGAAACCGATCCCCCGTAGATCTCGGCGACGTCCCGCACGATGGCGAGGCCCAGCCCCGTTCCCGGCTTGCCGGTGTCGAGCCGCGCGCCGCGATCGAAGATGCGGTCGCGTTCGGCGGCGGGGATGCCTGCTCCGTCGTCCTCGATCCAAATCTCGCACAATGCCTCGTCGTCCCCCGCATCGACGGTCACGAAAACGCTGCCGCCGCCATACTTCGCCGCGTTCTCGATCAGGTTGCCGAGCATCTCCTCAAGGTCCTGCCGCTCCACGGAAACCAGGACATCGTGATTCCCGTCCGCGTCGAAACGGGTTTCGCCATAGAGCCGCTCGACCGCGCGCAGGACCGCTTCCAGGCTGGTCCATACGCTCGCGCGCGACATGCCCGAGGCGCGGCGGCCGACCGCCCGAGCCCGTGCAAGGTGGTGGTCGACTTGGCGGCGCATCACCGCCGCCTCGCGGATCACGGTGTCGCCCAGGTCGGGCGCGCGGGCGGTCGCGGCGTTCATCACCACGGTCAGCGGCGTCTTGAGCGCGTGGGCGAGGTTCCCCGCGTGGGTGCGCGCCTCTTCCGCCTGCTTTTCGGTATGGGCGAGCAGCGCGTTCAACTCCTCGACCAAGGGCTGGACTTCGAGCGGGAGCGGCTCGCTCAGCCGGCCGCCGCCGGTGGTTCGCATCTTCTTGATGCCGCGGCGCACGTGACGCAAGGGGAACAGGCCGTACCACGTCTGCAGCCCGGCCATGAACAGCAGGCCGACGCCCAGGATGATGAAGCTATAAGTCAGGATCGAGCGGATCGAATGGATCTGGTCGTCCAGTTCCTCGCGACTGGCGGCGACGGTGAACATCCACCGCGTCTCGCTGCCCGGCAGGATGATCGATCGCTCCATGACCCTGAGCGGTTCGCCGGAAAACTGGTCGCTGTCGTAGACATGGGCATCTTCGTCGAAGTGACTGTCCGACACTTCGAGCGCGCGGTCCCACAGCGAGCGCGAGGGGAAATCCTGATGACCCTTGCCGCGAATCTGCCAGTAGAGCCCGCTATTGGGTTCCAGGAAGCGCTGGTCGCCGAGCGGGCGGTTGAAGAACACTTCGCCGTCCGGGCCGATCTCGGCCGAGCCGATCATGCCGGTGAGCATGTAGCCCAATTGCTCGTCGAAGCTGCGGGTGATGAGGTTGGTTATCGTGCGGTCCAGCGCGACACCGCCGACCAGCAGCAGCATCCCGATCCAGCCCGCCGCGATCAGCATCATGCGCTGGGCCAGCGATCCCGTGTCGCGCCGGCGCGGCGGCGGCGGTGCGTTTCTTTCAGCTTCGAACACGCTCCGGGCCGCCGAACCGACGGTTATCGAATCAGCCTGAGCCGATTCAGCCTCTCGGGGCGTCGGCGGGATCGTCGAGACTGTAGCCGAGCCCACGGATGGTGGTGATGACATCGGCACCCAACTTCTTGCGAATGCGCGTTACGAACACCTCGATCGTGTTTGAATCGCGGTCGAAATCCTGATCGTAGATATGCTCGATCAATTCGGTGCGGCTGACCACCTTGCCCTTGTGGTGCATGAGATAGGACAGCAGCTTGTATTCCTGCGCGGTCAGCTTCACGGGCTCTCCGGCCAGCGTCACCCGTCCGGAACGGGTGTCCAGGCGGACGCCGCCCGCGACCAGCTCCGACGAGGTGTTGCCCGAGGCGCGGCGGATCAGCGCGCGCAGCCGGGCGATCAGTTCCTCGGTCTGGAACGGCTTCGCCAGATAATCGTCCGCCCCGGCGTCGAGCCCCGCGACCTTGTCCGACCAGCTATCGCGCGCCGTCAGCACCAGCACCGGGAAAGTGCGGCCTTCCTTGCGCCACATGCCCAGCACGGTGAGCCCGTCGATCTCGGGCAGGCCAAGGTCGAGGACCACCGCATCGTACTCTTCGCTCGCACCCATGAAGTGGCCGTCTTCGCCATCGGTGGACAAGTCCACGGCATAGCCCGTCTGCTCAAGCGTGGACTTGAGCTGGTTGCCCAGCGTGGGCTCATCCTCGACGATCAGGACGCGCAAATGCGATCTCCCCTCTGTAATGGCAATGACATGGGGTGAAAGCGACGGAGGGTCAAGCGAAGCGCCGGATTCCTGCATTTCGCCGCCTCACTGGGACAGCGCGATGACTTTGCCCGACCGCGCATCGACATCGACGAAATAGACCTTGCCCTTGTTGATGAACTTCAGACGGTAGGCCATCGCCGCCGGATCGTACTCGGGACCCAGGTACTGCATGCCTTCCATCCTGGGGAGCACCCGCCGCTCGATCTCGCGCAGCGACTGCACGGCCCCGGCGCGGCGCTGCTCGCGCACCTCGCCCTGCTCGTGCCGGGGATCGGCCGAAGCAGCGCCCCCTGCTCCGAACAACAGCACAGTCGCCAAGGCGCCAAGGGCAGCGTTCCGTCTCATCATGCCAGCGTGCCTAAACCCGCCGGCTTGAACAAGCTGTGAATGCGCGGTTTTGCCCCGATCGAGCCCTCAGCGCGTCATCTCGTATTTCACGGTGACGTTCACGCCGGTGCCGACCATTCCGGGCTCGATCGGCGTCTTGGCGCTGCCGTTGGCCCTGGCGGATACCGTGACCGCCTGCGCCATCATCACCGGGCCCATCGCGTTATAGCTCTCGGACACTTCGAGCAGCTTTATCCCCGAAAATCCGGCCATTTTCGCGTATTCGAGCCCCTGCACCCGTGCTTTCTCGAAAGCCGACTTGCGCCCAGCCGAGCGCGCCGCCTCGTCCTTCTGCAGCATGAAGTTGGGCCCGTAGACGTTGTTCGCCCCCGCCTCGACCAGCGCGTCGAGCGTGCGCCCGATCTTGGTGAGATCGCGCAGCATCACATTCACCTGGTTCGAAGCGTCGTAGCCCAGGAATGTCGGGGCCTCGCCGTCATTGCGGTACTGGTATTGCGCGTTGAGGCTGAAATTGGCGGTCTGGATATCGGCGGCCTTGATGCCCAGCGCGTGCAGCCGCGCGATGACCTTCTCCATCTGCTCGGCATTCTTGCGCAGCGCCTCGCTGGCGGTCTGGGCGCGGACTTGCACCCCGGCGCCGACCTGGGCGCTGTCGGGCTCCGACTGCACGACCTCGTTGATCGTCAGCTCGACCACCGGGTTCTGCGCCTGGATCTGGATTTCCGCGGCAAAGGCGGATGTCACCGGCAGCGCCAGCGCGGCGCCGGAAATCAGTGTACGGGACATGGACATGGTCGGGCACTCCCTCTCATTGTGCGCACTATCGCACACGAACGCTTCGCTTCCTGGCAGGTTCCGCCTGAACGAAGCTTGTCAATCCGGGCGTGCGGCAGGTAGGGGCCGGCCATGGCGAGCGCACCGATACTGAGCTGGGAAGGACTGGGACTGATCCAGGGGTCGGGCTGGCTGTTCCAGGACATCGACCTGGCCATCGCCCCGCGCGACCGGCTGGCCCTGATCGGCCGCAACGGCGCCGGCAAGACGACGCTGCTGAAGCTCATCGCCGGTCAGGTGGAAGCGGATCGCGGCAAGCGCTCGGTCCAGCCGGGAACGAAGATCGTCACGCTGGAACAGGACCCGTTCTTCACCGGCTATGACCGGCTGCTGGATTTCGCGATCGGTGGGGAAGACCCCCCGCCGCGGCACGCCGTCGAGGCCATCGCCGACCAGCTCGGCATCGACCTCATGCGCGAGGCGGCCAGCGCTTCGGGGGGCGAGCGGCGGCGGGCGGCGCTGTGCCGCGCGCTGGCCTCGGAACCCGACCTGCTGCTGCTGGACGAGCCGACCAACCACCTCGATCTCGCCGCGATCGACTGGCTGGAGACCTGGCTTCAACGCTACACCGGCGCGTTCGTGGTGATCAGCCACGACCGCACCTTCCTTACCCGCCTCACCCGCGCGACGCTGTGGCTGGATCGCGGCGGGCTGCGCCGCAAGGACGTGGGCTTCGGCGGGTACGAGGCGTGGGAAGAGCAGGTCTACGCCGAACAGGCGCGCGCAGCCGACAAGCTCGACGCCAAGCTGAAGATCGAGGCGCACTGGCTGGAACGCGGCGTCACCGCGCGGCGCAAGCGCAACCAGGGCCGGCTGGAGAAGCTGTGGGAGATGCGCGCCCAGCGCGCGGCCATGCTGGCGCCGCAGGGAGCCGCGAAGCTCAAGGTCGCGGCGGACGATTCCAAGACCAAGTCGGTGATCGTGGCGGACAAGGTGACGAAGCGGTTCGAAGACCGCACGATCATCAAGAACTTCAGCCTGCGCATCCAGCGCGGCGACCGGATCGGCCTGGTTGGCGCCAACGGATCGGGCAAGACGACGCTGCTCAAGCTGCTTACCGGCGAAATGGAGCCTGACGAGGGCACGGTGACCCTCGCCAACACGCTCCAGGGCACGGTGATCGACCAGCAGCGGAGCCTGCTCTCGCCCGAGAAGAAGCTGCGCGACGTCCTGGCCGAAGGCGGCGACTGGATCGACGTGCGCGGAGTGCGCAAGCACGTGCACGGCTATCTCAAGGAATTCCTGTTCGACCCCGGCCTGGCCGACGCCAAAGTCGGCACGCTGTCCGGCGGCGAGCGTTCGCGCCTGTTGCTGGCGCGCGAGTTTGCCCGGCTGTCGAACCTGCTGGTGCTGGACGAGCCGACCAACGACCTCGATCTGGAAACGCTGGACCTGCTTCAGGAAACCATCGCCGATTACGACGGCACCGTGCTGATCGTCAGCCACGATCGCGACTTCCTCGACCGAACGGTCACGGTGACGCTGGGTCTCGACGGGTCGGGGCACATCGACGTGATCGCCGGCGGCTATGCCGATTGGGAGGCGAAACGGCGGCAGCGCTCCGGACCCGCCAAAGCCGCGAAGCCGCAGGCCGAGGCGACGGCGGCCATCCCGCCAAAGCCCAAAAGCGCCAAGCTCTCCTACAAGGACCAGCGCGACTACGACTTGTTGCCCAAGCGGATCGAGGAACTCGACGGCGTGATGGCCGCGCACGAGGCGGCTCTGGCGGACGCGGGTCTCTATGCCCGCGATCCGGCCGGATTCGCGCGGCTTACCGCCGCCCTCGACAAGGCCCGGGCCGAGAAGGACGCGGCCGAGGAACGCTGGCTCGCGCTGGCGGAAACGGTCGAGGGGTAGCCTTCGCCCGCGTTCGCGCATAAACCGATCTGGTTAGGAGCACGCGCGCCATTATGATCAACCGCATCCGCGACATCCGCCAGGAGAAGAGCCTTACGCTGGCCGAAGTGGCGGCGCGTTGCTCGCCGTCGACCACCGCGCAGACGATCGGCAGGCTGGAGACCGGGACGCGCAACCTGTCGCTGGTATGGATGAACCGGATCGCCGCCGCGCTGGGCGTGGAGCCGGAGCTGCTGCTGCGCGGCGAAGGCGTTGAGCAGACTAGCCCGCGCATCGTCGCCACGCTCGAAGCCAATGGCGCGCAGGCGCTTGCCAGCCCGCGCGATGCGATCCTGCCGACCGCGCTGTCCGGCGAAGGCGAGCGCGTGGCCGTGCTGGTGGAGGTCAGCGCGGGCGAATATCGCGCGGGCGACCAGATCTGGTTGCGCAAGGTCGCGCCGGAGCACCATGCGCGGCTGCTCAATCGCGACGTGCTGGTCCCCCGCCCCGGCGGACGCTACGCCTTCGGGCGGCTTATCGATCGGGACGAACGCCGCATCGGCGTGCTGCCGACCGGCGCCGGCCAGCGGCAAGTGGTGATCGAGAACCCGGCCTGGCTGGCGGTGGCGGAAATGCTGGTGCGCTCGCTCTGATCTCATGCGCGTCCTTTCGATCAGCACGCTCTATCCTTACCCCGCGCGCCCGAGTTTCGGGGTGTTCGTCGGCAACCAGATGCGCGCCGTCGCGGCGCGGGGGGACGTCGATCTCACGGTGATCAGCCCGATCGGTATCCCGCCCTGGCCACTGTCGACGCGGGAACCCTATCATGGCCGCAAGGCGATTCCCGACAGCGCGAGCGAGGACGCCCCGACCGTCCACTATCCGCGCTTCACGCTGATCCCGAAGATCGGCGGCGACAGCAATCCCGGACGCATCGCCCGCGCGATCCTGCCGCTGGCGCGGCGGCTGCATCGCGAAAAGCCGTTCGACCTGATCGATGCGTCGTTCTTCTTTCCCGATGGTCCGGCAGCGGCGAGGGTGGCGCGCGAACTTGGGCTGCCGCTGACGATCAAGGCGCGCGGCGCGGATATCCATCACTGGGGTGCCCGGCCGAAGGCGCTTGTCCAGATGCTCGCCGCCGCAGACCGGGCAGCCGCGCTGCTCAGCGTGTCGGCAGCGCTGGGCCGCGACATGGCGGCGCTCGGCATGGCGGCCGACAAGATCCACGTCCACTACACAGGGCTCGACCGCGACCGCTTCCGGCCCACGGATCGCGCGGCGGCGCGTGCGGGGGTCGAACGGGTCTATCGCATCCCGCCCCAAGGCCCGCTGCTGCTGGCCGCCGGCGCGCTGATCGAACGCAAGGGACAGAGGCTGGCGATCGAGGCATTGGCGCGGCTCCTTGGGGCGCGGCTCCTTGGGGCGCGGCTCGCGTTGGTCGGCAGCGGCGAGGACGAGGGCCTGCTGCGTCGCCGTGCCGCCGAACTCGGCCTTGCCGACCGCGTTCACTTCCTCGGAGTGGTCTCGCACGACCACTTGCCGGAATTGCTGCGCGCGGCCGACGTCATGGTCCTGCCCTCGGCCAGCGAGGGCCTGGCCAACGTCTGGGTCGAGGCGCTGGCCTGCGGCACGCCGATCGTCATCCCCGACATCGGCGGCGCGCGCGAGGTCGTGAAAGAACCAAGCGCCGGAAGGATAGCACCGCGAAACCCAGCCGGGATCGCGGCCGCCTTGTCGGAGCTGCTGGCCGCGCCCCCTTCACAAGCCGACGCAGCCGGAAACGTCGCCCAATTCAGCTGGCGGGAAAACGCCGCGCGGATCGTCGATATCTGGCGGGGCGTTATTTAGAGCCTGATGACTTTACATTGAATCGTCATTGCGAGCGGCGAAGCCGCGCGGCAATCCAGCGCAGCGCAGCGCGGCCCTGGATTGCCGCGCGCAGTTTATCCTGAGCGGCTGTTGCAAACAGCCAGCCGAAGGGCTCGCAATGACGAAGTGGTTCAAGCCGAAGTCATCACGTCCTAGCGCTCGCGCGCCAGCCGGTCCTGACGCTCGATCTCGGTTTCCTGCGGCACGAAGCTGTTGGGATTGACCTTCAGCCAGATCAGGATCGGCGTCGCCATATAGATCGAGCTGTAGGTGCCGACGAAGATGCCCAGCGTGATTGCGGCGGTGAACCCGAAGATCACGTCGGGGCCGAGCACCAGCAGCGCCAGCAGCGTGATCAGCAGCGAGGTCGACGTGACGATGGTGCGCGACAGCGTCTCGTTCACCGACAAGTCGAGCAGTTCGGGCAGCGGCATGCGGCGGTATTTCTTCAGGTTCTCGCGCACCCGGTCATAGACGACGATGTTGTCGTTCAGCGAATAGCCGATCAGGGTCAGCAGCGCCGCGACGATGTTGAGATCGAACTCCATCTGCGTCAGCGCGAACAGGCCGACCGTCAGCGTCACGTCATGCAGCAATGCGAACAGCGCGCCGACGCCGAACTGCCATTCGAAGCGGATCCAGATGTAGATCGAGATCGCGATCATCGCGAGGCCGAGCGCCAGCGCACCGGTCTTCCACAGTTCCCCGGAGACCTTGCCCGACACCGAGTCGACGCCATCAAATCGCGCATCGGCATGATCCTGCCGAATCTGCGCGGTGATCTTCTTGGTCATGGCATCGGCCAGTTCCGGATTGCTTTCCGATCCTTCGGGCAGCTTCATCCGGATCGAGATCTCGTTGGGCTTGCCGAAGCGCTGGATCGTCGGTTCGCCATAGCCGAGGCCGTCGATGCTTTCGCGCAGTTCCCCGACTGGCGCCTCGACGCTCTGCGTAAAGGTGACGCGGATCATCTGGCCGCCTTCGAAGTCGACGCCGAAGTTGAGGCCCTTCGTCAGGACCAGCCCGACCGAGGCCGCCATCAGCAGCAGGCTGACCGCATAGAACGGCACCCGCCACCTGAGGAACTGGATGTTGGTGTTGTCGGGAATGAGCTTGAGGAGTTTCATCGCCGTTCGCCTTACAACACTATGTCGCTGGGCCGGGTCCGGCGCAGCCATGTGGCCACCCACATGCGGGTCAGCGTCACCGCCGTGAACACCGAGGTGACGATGCCGATCATCAGCACCACCGCGAACCCGCGGATCGGTCCCGAGCCGAACAGGAACATCAGCACGGCGGCGATGACGTTGGTGATGTTGGCGTCGAAGATCGCGCGGCTCGCTTCCTTGTAGCCCATTTCGACCGCCTGGATGACGCGGCGTCCCTTGGCGCGCTCCTCGCGTATTCGCTCGTTGATGAGCACGTTGGCGTCCACCGCCGCACCGATGGTGAGGACGAAGCCGGCAATGCCCGGCAGCGTCAGCGTGGTGTTGGCCACCGCCATGACCCCCAGGATCATCAGCATGTTAAGCGTGAGCGCGATGCAGGCATAGGCGCCAAAGCGGCCGTAAGTGGCGAAGATGAACGTCATCAGCGCCACGGTGCCGACCAGCATCGCGATCATGCCCTTCTCGATCGAATCCGCGCCGAGATCGGGCCCGACCGTGCGCTCCTCAATCACCTTGAGGTCCACCGGCAGCGCGCCCGAACGCAGCGCGATCGCCAGCTGGTTCGCGGTCTCGACCGTGAAGCTGCCGGAAATCTGCGCGCTGCCGCCCAGGATCGGCTCGTTGATGTTGGGTGCCGAAAGCACCTTGCCGTCGAGGATGATGGCGAACGGGCGGTTGACGTTCTCGCTGGTCAGCTTGGCGAACTTGGCGCCGCCCTGCTGGTCGAACTGAATCGAGACGATCGCCTGGTTGGTCTGCTGCTCGAACCCCTGCTTGGCGTCGGTGAGCTGATCGCCCTTGATACCGCCCAGGCGCTTGACGGCGATGACCGGCACGCCGCCGTTCTTCGCGGGCTCGGCGTAAGGCACGATCTCGCTGCCCGGAGGGGCTATTCCCTGGACGAGATCGCTGGGCGACGCGGTCGTGTCGACCAGCTTGAATTCGAGCTTGGCGGTCTGGCCCAGCAGCGCCTTGAGCGCTTCGGGATCGTCGAGGCCCGGAACCTGCACGACGATGCGGTCATCGCCCTGGCGGATGATCGTCGGCTCGCGCGTGCCGAGCGCGTCGATGCGCTTGCGCACCACTTCGGTGGCGGTGTCCATGGCCAGCGTCACCGCCTGCTCGATGCCCGCCTGGGTCGGCGTCAGCACGAAGCGGCTGCCGTCCTCCACCTTGATGTCCCAGTCGCGCTGGCCGGTCATCCCGGCCCCGGTGGTCAGCGGCAGGATCGCCTCGCGCGCGGCGTCGACCTGGCCGGGGTCCTTGAGCATGAACGACAAGCGCCCGCCCTTGCTGGAAATATCGCCGATCAGGATGCGCGGCTCGCTGGCGCGGAAGCGCGAGCGCACGCTCTCCTCCATGTTCTCGAGCCGCTGGTCGCGCACCTGGGCCGGATCGGCTTCAAGCAGGATGTGGCTGCCGCCGGCGAGGTCGAGCCCCAGGTTGATCATCGGGCTCGGCAGCACGGCCGGCCAGTTCACGCCCGCGAGCGAGAAGATCGACGGCAGCGCGGCGGCGGCCGTCGCCAGCGTCAGGCCCCAAAGCCAGATCCGTTTCCAGAGCGGAAAATCAAGCATCCCCGATTACTCTTTCGAACCGCGCCAGAACCTGGCGGCGGTATTGAGACTCAGTCGTTCGCCGGCTGGGATGCCGAGGAATCCAGCACCTCGGCGATGGTGGACTTGACCGCCTTCACCTTCACGCCGGTCGCGATCTCGATGTCGGCATAGGTGTCATCGACGCGGGTGACCTTGCCGACCAGGCCGCCGCCCGTGACCACCTGATCGCCGCGCTTTATCCCGCCGATCTTGGCCTGTTGCTCCTTCTGGCGGCGCATCTGGGGGCGGATGATGAGGAACCAGAAAATCAGGCCCATCGCCACCAGGGGCAGGAACTGCAGCCAGGCGGGCGGCGCCGCGCCAGCGCCGCCCGCAGCGGCTAGGATCGACAAAGTCTGGCTGGACATCGGGAAAACCGCCTTCGTTCTTTCAGGAATTGGGCGCGGTTAGCAACAAAGCGCGGGGCTGGCAACGCGGCGGCTGCCTTGGCGACGGCGCTCTTTTGCAACGCGTCCGAAACGCCATTGCATCGCGCCCGCATCACCCCCGCATCACCCTTGCCACGGGGGAGCCGCATGCCTATAGGGCACCGCTCCGGTCGGGACGTAGCGCAGCCTGGTAGCGCATCACACTGGGGGTGTGGGGGTCGGAGGTTCGAATCCTCTCGTCCCGACCAATTTTCCTTCGGATCGCGGCCTCCCCCTCCGCCCGGTTCGTTCACGGCACTGGCGGCACGATGGCGGAAGCGGCTCCCTTAGCGCGGCTCCTTAAGTCGAGGCCGGCGAACTTCCGCGCCGCTCTGGCTTTTATGTGCAGCCTGTCGTAAACATCCCGGCAAAAAGGGAGAGGACGTCGAAGGATGCCGCCAGCACAAGCCCCCGCGCGCCTGCCCGCGCGCCTGAAAGCCACGCTCAATTTCGCGCGCGAGCGGCGCGACGACTATGTCTTCAGCAATTATCGTCCGGCATGGCGCACGCTCGAAACCGCGCCGCTCGCGGTCGACATGCATGACGCGCGCGATCTGGCCGAGGCGCCCACGCTGGGGCGCGAGGGGTTCGAGATCCACGCGCTGCCGGTCGCCGATCCCGACTGGGAGAACGACGACTGGGTGCGGGCGCATTACTTGCCGCGCGTCCGGCGGCTCGTCCTTCGGGCCACCGGCGGCGCGGAGGCGCTGACCTACCCCGGAAGCTGGGTCTATCGCGACACCGGCCGCGAGGGAGCGGCGCCCGCCGCGCTCTACGTCCACATGGACCGCGAGTACGAGAATTGCCGCCAGCTCGTCCGCAGCCACTTCGACGAGGCGGTGTGGAGCCAGTATCCGCGCTTCGAGGTGATCAACGTCTGGCGCTCGCTCACCCCGCCGCCGCAGGACTATCCGCTGGCGTTCTGCGACCAGCGCACCAACGACCGCGCCGACTGGATCACCTGCCTGACGCGCGAGCCCCAGCTGACCGAGGAGATGAAACACATCGTCGCCGTGCCCAATGCCGGCCACCGCTGGTACTTCTTTTCCGACATGACGCCGGACGAAGTGATCGTGTTCCGCAACTACAACGACGACGAACACGCAATCCCCGGCTGCCTGCACAGCGCCTTTCACGACGAGTCGGCGCGCGATGCCGTGCCGCGCGCGAGCTTCGAGGCGCGCTTCTACGTTTTCCACCACGAATAGCATCGCATTCGGGTATTTCCTACACGAACCATATCGGTTATATAGCGGGCAATCCATCACCATAAGGAACCGCTCATGCCGCTTCTCGAATCGCTCGTCGGCCCGATCGCCTCGATCATCGACAAAGTCATTCCCGACCCCGCCGCGCGCGACCGCGCCAAGCTGGAACTGCTCAAGCTCGAATCCGCGGGCGAGATGGAACTGCTGCGGACGCGGCTGTCGGCCATCATCGCCGAGGCCGAGGCAAAGGACCCCTGGACCAGCCGCGCCCGGCCGAGCTTTCTCTACGTTATGTACGCCCTGCTGCTCTGGGCGGTCCCGATGGGGCTGATCGCCGCGCTGAACCCGACCACCGCGAGCGCCATTTCCCAGGGCATGAGCGGTTATCTCAATGGCCTGCCGGAATCGCTGTATGCCCTGTTCGGCACCGGCTATCTCGGCTATTCGGTGGTGCGCCAGTGGGGCAAGGCCAAGGGCACCGACCGTTAGCGTGGTGACTTCGGTTTGAAGCACTTCGTCATTGCGACCCCGGACTTGGTCCGGGGGAAGCAATCCAGGGCAGTGAGACACCGCCCTGGATTGCCGCGCGACCTTCGGCCGCTCGCAATGACGAAGCAATGTAGATCATAATCTTCTAGCGTGATTTCCGGACTCGTTCCGGTTCAATCCGAAACGGAACGAGTCTGTTCGGCGGGCTCATCATTCGCGAGGAACACCGTGTCCAAAAAGCTGATTTACGTCCTGAACGGCCCCAATCTCAATCTGCTCGGCACGCGCGAGCCGGACATCTACGGCGCCGCCACGCTCGACGACATCGCCGCCATGCTGGAGGATCGCGCCCGCGAACTCGGCATGGAAATCGACATGCGCCAGTCGAACCACGAAGGCCATCTGGTCGACTGGCTGCAGGAGGCCCAGGCCGAGGGCGCGCACGCGGTGCTGCTCAACGCCGGCGCCTACACCCACACCAGCGTCGCCGTGCTCGACGCCATGCGCGCGATCAGCACGCCCGTGTTCGAAGTACACCTTTCGGACCCGACCACGCGCGAGCCGTTCCGCCACTTGTCCTATGTGGGGATGGCGGCGAAGGACACGTTCCAGGGGCATGGCCCGAACAGCTACCTGCTGGCGCTGGAGGCGGCGGCGGGGCTTTGAGCGGGATGACTTTACATTGAATCGTCACATTGAATCGTCATTGCGAGCGGCGAAGCCGCGCGGCAATCCAGGGCGGTGCAACGCGGCCCTGGATTGCTTCGCTACGCTCGCAATGACGAAGCAACTTGAAGGCATCACGTTCTAGCGAATTCAAGGTGTGATCGCCTTGATCGCCATGCCAGCTAGAGAGAGCACAATGACTTCAGATTGAACCACCTCGTCATTGCCAAAGGCGAAGCAATGTAAAGTCATCATGGTCTATCGCCGCAACGCCGATGGCAATGACAAGGCCGCCAACGCCATCTTCCCAACCTACGGACTACCGCAACGGCACGCCCGGCAGGTTCTTGGCCGTCCGTATCGTCAGCGAGGTCTTGACGCTTTCCACGTTCGGCGCGGGCGTCAGCTTGGATGTCAGGAACTCCTGGAAGCCCTGCAAGTCGCGGCTGACGATCTTGAGGATGAAGTCGATCTCGCCGTTCAGCATGTGGCATTCGCGCACTTCGGGCAGCGTGCGCATGTGATCCTCGAACTGGCGCAGCGATTCCTCGGCCTGGCTTTTCAGGCTGACCAGCGCGAACACGGTGATGGTGAAACCCAGCTTCGACGGGTCCAGCTCCGCATGATAACCCCGGATCACGCCCTCTTCCTCCAGCGCCCGCACCCGCCGCAGGCAAGGCGGAGCAGTCAGGCCGACGCGCTGCGCCAGCTCGACATTGGTCACCCGGCCCTCGTCCTGCAGTTCGGCCAGAAGCTGGCGATCGGTATTGTCGAGATTGATCATGTGCTGGGCCCTGACGACGGAATTTTTCGTAATTGTGCCGCGAAAGCGGTTTTGCAAGCGCGATTCGGCTGGCGTTCGATAACAATATTGTTTGAACGCGCAATCGTCCCGCTTTGCGACGCGGGTCCAGTCGCCGCTTTCGCTGGCGCGTCGAATTGCTAGGACGCAGACTACGCCTCTTTTTCGATTCCATCGCTTCGCAAGGCCGCTGCCCCCTCGAATGCATTACGACGATCGCCTTGCCACCGTGCTTCGGCAACCGCATGCCGGGCCGACGATCGCGCGCGTGCAGTATCGGCAGCTGCTCGACCTTCTCGGCACGCTGCCGCGCGGCGCGTCGAGCCCGACGATAGAGGCCGGCTATCGCCTGCTGTCGCAGTTGTCGTCGGCCATACCCGCGAACGAACGGCGCGCGATGATCCAGGATCCGGCGCTGCGGCTGCGCGACTTGCGCCTGCTTGCCCTGCTCGCCGAAGCGGAGCCGCCGGTGGCGACGGCGGCGATCATGGCGGCGCAGCTCGGCGAGCAGGGCTGGCTCGAGCTTGTCCCCGCGCTCCCGGTGCGCGCGCGCGGCATCCTGCGGCATCGTCGCGGACTGGGGCCGAAAGTCGAGAGGCTGCTCGAAAAGCTGGGGATCGGCGATCGCGGGCTGCCTCCCTCCGAAGCGCGGGGGGCGGAAGCGCAGGCGGCGGAAGCGCGGGCGGCCAAGGTCCCGGCGGAGGACGCCCCGGCGGCTGGCGCGCCGGTTCCCGAGGCCCGTATACCGGTGCTGGTCGCGGTGCCCCGCCGGGACGTGCCCGAACCGCATCCGGTGGGCCCGATCGGCGCCATCGTTCGCCGGATCGAGGAGTTCCGCAAATCGCGCGAGCCATCGGGCAAGTCCCCGGCGCCGCGCCTGCCATTGGGCGACAACGAGAACGACGCGGGCTGGATCGTCCTGCGATCGGTCGATTTCTCCACCGACACCCATGGCCGCGTCACCTGGGCGGACGCGGCGGCCGCGCCGATGATCGTCGGCATGGCGCTCGCCTCGCGCCCCGAGGACGGTGCGGCCGGCGCCTCGCCCTCGCTGCTGCGCGCGCTGCGCCACCGCCAGCCGGTGACGGCGGGCGAACTCGCCATCGAGGGCGCGCCGGCGATCAGCGGCGCCTGGCTGGCGGACGCCGCCCCCCGCTTCGACGAGGCGAGCGGGCGCTTCCTCGGCTACGTCGGCCGCCTGCGGCGAGCGCCCGGGCAGCGGCATGACGAGGGGGACGGCGGCGGGGACGGCGGCGCGGCTCCTTCCGAAGCCGATGCCATGCGTCAGATCCTGCACGAGCTGAAAACGCCGCTGACCGCGATCCAGGGCGGCGCCGAGATCATCCAGCAATCGCTGTTCGGGCCGGTGCCGCACGAATATCGCGCGCTCGCCGCGACGATCGCCAGCGACGCGGCGACGATTCTCGCGGGCTTCGACGAGCTTGAGCGGCTGGTGAAGCTCGATGCCGGCGCGATCGTGCCGGAGCCGGGGGAAAGCGACCTCGGCCAGGTGGTGACCGGCGTGGTCGCCCAGCTCCAGGCGCACACCGATCCACGCAACAGCGGCTTCGCGGTGGCGAGCGCCAGCGGCGATCTGCTGGTCGCTCTCGACCGGGGCGAACTGGAACGCATGGTCTGGCGGTTTCTGGCCGCCCTGGCCGGCGCGGCGGCGCCGGGCGAAGTGCTCAAGCTGACTTGCGCCGGCGGCGGCGGCGCGGTCAGGCTTTCCGCCCGGCTTCCCGCCGCGCTCGCGGCGCTGGACGACGACGCGCTGTTCCAGGCCCGCGCGGAAGGCCGCCAGCACGCGCTTTCGGCGGGGATGTTCGGCCTCGGCTTCACCTTGCGTCTCGTCGCGGCGGAAGCGCTGGCGGCCGCCGGATCGCTGACACGCAACGACGACGGGCTGGAATTGACGATGCCGAGCTTGACCCGCTCCACCGGCGGACTTAGCGACACAGGGTAATCACACGGGATGGACATCGCGGTCCATCGGCGGGAAACGAGGAGCCACATTGTCCGGCGCGAACATCCTGGCCCTGCCGCGCGCGGCGGACTTCGTCGAATTTGGGAAAGGCGCCGGCCAGCGCTTCATCCTGACCGTCGATACCGAGGAGGAGTTCGACTGGGGCGCCCCGCTCGACCGCACCGGCCACAGCCTCGAGTCGGTGCCCAAGCTCGGCAAGTTCCAGCAGTTCTGCGAAGGATTCGGGATCGTCCCGATCTACCTGCTCGACTATCCGGTGGCGAGCGATCCGGCCGCGGCGGAACTGCTCCGCGACGCGGTCGCCGGCGGCCGCGCCGAAGTGGGCGTGCAGTTGCACCCGTGGGTCAGCCCGCCGTTCGAGGAGGCCATCAGCGAGTTCAACAGCTATGCCGGCAATCTGCCGCGCGCGCTGGAGGCGGAGAAGTTCCGCCGGCTGCGCGATACCATCGAGCGGAACTTCGGGGCCGCGCCGCTGATCTACCGCGCCGGGCGCTATGGCATCGGGCCCGATACCGCCGGGATCCTGCGCGACAACGGCCTGGCCATCGATACGTCCGTGCGCGCCAACTTCGACTATGCGCATTCCGGCGGGCCGAACTTCCGCGAGCATCCGCTGCGCCCCTACTGGATCGACCGCGAGCGCCGGCTGCTCGAACTGCCGCTGACCACCGTCTACTGGGGCCCGCTGCGCCGGTTGGGCTGGTTCATCTATCCGCACTTGTGGCGCATGCCCTCGCTGCGCGGCGCGCTGGCGCGCGCGGGGCTGCTCGAACGCATCCCGCTGACCCCGGAAGGCATCACCTCGGAAGAGGCGATCCGCGGCATCGACATCGCCATCGACGAGGGCCTGCCGGTGCTGGTGTTCTCGTTCCACAGCCCGTCGCTCGCGCCCGGCTTCACGCCTTACGTCCAGAACGAGGACGACCTCGATCGGCTCTATGACTGGTGGCGCGATGTCTTCGGCTACCTCGACAGGCGCGGCATCGCGCCTTCCTGTGTCGCGGATATCCTCGACTCGGTCGCCGCCGTCCAGCCCGCGCTTGCCTCGGCGAGCCGCGCGCGGTAACGGCAACCTGCATGCCGGAGACCAGCCCGGCAGGCGCGGCGGACGGGGCCTGTAGCTCAGCGGTTAGAGCTGGCCGCTCATAACGGCTAGGTCGCGGGTTCGAATCCTGCCGGGCCCACCACCGCCTTGTTCCGAGCGGTCCGTCGGGACCGTT
>DATEEP010000009.1:0-13189 GCA_035281095.1 Novosphingobium sp.
GGATCGATGGCGAGCGCCAGGCTCTGCGCCACGGCTTCGCCCAGGTCGATGTGGCTGCCGCTGTATCCGATCTCGTCGCTATCGTCGGCGTCGAACTCGATCTCCGCGTCGGGAGCATGATCGCTCGCCTCGGGCACGAAGCGCAGGGACAGCGGCTCGTCCAGCGAGACGTCGAGGTCGTCGGCCGAGACGGCGCAGGATTGGACGATCGCGGCCCGCAGCCTGCCCTCGGCATTGACGCAGCGGTCCTTGCGGGCGAGCAGCAGCTCCGCCTCGAGGCTGTCGATCCGCACCAGCCCGAACCGCTCCGCCAAGGCCACGCGTTCGGCTTCGTTGGCGACGAGCGTCATCGCCTTGCCTTCGCACTGGCGCACGTCGATCGGGCGCGAGAACTCGGGGGCGGGCTCGGGGGTCACGGGGCGATCTTCGCCGCCAGCAAGTCGCCGCCGTCGGACCGCTCCAGCCGCCGCGCCAGCGCCAGGGCTTCGCGCGCGAGGCTGGCGGCGTCGGCGCCGTCGATCAGCGTCATGTTGCGTTCCAGCACCGGCACCAGAGCCACCTCGCCGCCGGGCAGCGCCGCGCGCAACGCATCGAGCCGGCCGCCCAGCGTACCCATCAGCTTGTTGACATGCTTGCCGACCACCAGATCGCCGACGCCCGACTGGCGCAGCTGACCGTCCATGTCCTCCACGAACAGCTCCGTCAGCCGCGCGGAAGGGCCGATCAGCCGCTCTTCACGCTCCATGCGCAAAATCACCAGCGCCAGCACCAGCACGATCGCGTCGAACCGACCCGATACGGTATCCGCGACGCCATCGTCCGCGTACCAGTGCCGCTCTCGGGCGATCTCGACCACGCGGTGCCACAGCGGGCGCACGGTATCGTCGACGCGCTTTCCGAAGATCGTGGAGAGGAGGGACACGGGGAAGACCTTTCGTCAGCGGATATTCAGCGGCCCCGGTGGATTATGCCACGGAACTTGGATTGCGATAGGCGGCGCGGCGGCCTAAGGCTGGCTCCGATATATGGGCGCATGGCCCAGAGGCAACGGCAGATTGAGGCATATGCGGATTCTTGGGCGGATGAGCGGTCGGGCACTTATCGTCGTGGCGCTGGGACTGGCGACCGCGACGGGCGGCTGTGCCTCGATCAAGAACCATCGCGGCTACATCGTCGATCAGGCGTTGCTCGATGCGATCCAGCCCGGCGTCGACAACCGCGAGTCGGTGGAGCGCACGCTCGGCCGTCCGACCTTTGCCAGCCAGTTCGGCGGCAAGGATTGGTACTACATCTCGCAGGACGTGACACAGCCGGCGTTCCGCAGCTCGCGGACCGAGGCCCAGACGGTGCTGCGCGTGCGCTTCGACGCCGCCGGCAACGTCATCGCCGTGGACCGCAAGGGCATGGAGCAGGTGGCGCGGATCGATCCGGATGGCGACCAGACGCCGACGCTGGGCCGCGACCGCAGTTTCCTGGAAGACCTGTTCGGCAATGTCGGTTCGGTCGGCGCGGGCGGCGGCGCGGCGGGCTCGGGCCCGAACGGTAGCTGACGCGTTCGGCGAGTTGATGGGGCCGCTTGATCCGCGCAATTTGGCACATATATCGCGGCCATGAACGATAGCGGGGCGAGCCACGGCCTTCTCCAGTGGCACGGAACAACCATCATCGGCGTGAAGAAGGGCGGCAAGACCGTCATCGCCGGCGATGGCCAGGTCTCCATGGGCAACACGGTGATGAAGCCCAACGCGCGAAAGGTGCGACGGATCGGAGACGGCGGTAATGTGATCGCCGGGTTCGCCGGGGCCACCGCCGACGCCTTTACCCTGTTCGAGCGGCTGGAGCGCAAGCTGGAGCAGTATTCCGGCCAGCTCACCCGCGCGGCGGTGGAACTGGCGAAGGACTGGCGCACCGACAAGTATCTGCGCAACCTGGAAGCATTGATGATCGTCGCCGATGCCGAGGCGCTGCTGATCCTCACCGGCAACGGCGACGTGCTGGAACCCGAGGCGGGGCCGGACGGCGCGATGATCGCCGGGATCGGTTCGGGCGGGAACTATGCGCTGGCGGCCGCGCGGGCGCTCTCGGATTACGAACAGGACGCGGAAACGATCGCCCGTCGCGCCATGGCGGTGGCGGCGGAAGTCTGCGTCTTCACCAACGACCGGGTGACGGTCGAGACGATTGCATAAGCTCTCTTCCCTGAAGGGGAGAGAGTTTCGAAGGAAAACATGAAAGACGCACTTACCCCCAAAGCGATCGTCGCCGCGCTCGATCAGCACATCGTCGGCCAGGCCGAAGCCAAGCGCGCGGTCGCGGTGGCGCTGCGCAATCGCTGGCGGCGTCTGCGCCTTCCCGCCGAGCTGCGTGACGAGGTGACCCCCAAGAACATCCTGATGATCGGGCCCACCGGTTGCGGCAAGACCGAGATCAGCCGCCGCCTGGCGAAGCTGGCCGACGCGCCGTTCGTGAAAGTGGAGGCGACCAAGTTCACCGAGGTCGGCTATG
The DNA here is from genome assembly GCA_035281095.1 of Novosphingobium sp. GTDB lineage: Bacteria > Pseudomonadota > Alphaproteobacteria > Sphingomonadales > Sphingomonadaceae > Novosphingobium. The sequence goes on from DATEEP010000009.1 coordinate 2,506, forward strand.
TCGGCCGCGATGTCGAGCAGATCGCGCGCGACCTGGTCGAGGAAGCGATCCGGCTGGAGAAGGACCGCCGCCGCGATTCCGTGCGCGATGCCGCCAGCCACGCGGCGATGGAGCGGCTGCTCAACGCGCTGGTGGGCGAAGGCGCCTCGGAAGCGACGCGCGAGAGCTTCCGCCAGCGGATCGTCGAGGACGCGATGAACGAGACCGAGGTGGAGATCGAGGTCGAGGACGCGCCGGGCATGCCGATGGAGATTCCCGGCATGGGCGGCTCGGTCGGCATGATCAACCTGTCGGACATCATGGGCAAGGCGTTCGGCGGCAAGCCGCTCAAGCGCCGCAAGCTGCGCGTGCCGGATGCGTGGGACAAGCTGGTCGACGAGGAATCGGAAAAGCGCATGGACCAGGACGACGTCGCCCGCGTCGCCCTCCAGAACGCCGAGACCAACGGCATCGTCTTCCTCGACGAGATCGACAAGATCGCGGTCAGCGACGTACGCGGCGGCTCGGTCAGCCGCGAGGGCGTGCAGCGCGACCTGCTGCCGCTGATCGAGGGCACGACGGTCGCCACCAAGTACGGCCCGATGAAGACCGACCACGTCCTATTCATCGCTTCGGGCGCGTTCCATGTCGCCAAGCCTTCGGACATGCTGCCCGAACTGCAAGGCCGCCTGCCGATCCGGGTGGAGCTGAAGGCGCTGACCGAGGCTGATTTCGTGCGCATCCTCTCGGACACGCGCGCCAATCTGGTGGAGCAATACGTTGCTCTCCTCGGCACCGAGAAGGTCACGCTGACGGTGACGGCGGACGCGATCTCGGAAGTCGCCAAGATCGCCGCGCAAGTGAACGAAAGCGTCGAGAACATCGGCGCGCGGCGGCTCCAGACGGTGATGGAGAAGCTCCTGGAAGACCTCAGCTTCGAAGCCGAAGACCGCGCGGGCGAGATATTGACGGTCGACGCCGCCTACGTGCGCGAACGGCTGACGGACCTCGCGCAGGACAGCGATCTGTCGAAGTATATCCTGTAGAGCATGAGGACAATGGATCGAACCATCTCATCATTGCGAGCGGCGAAGCCGCGCGGCAATCCAGGGTGTCAGGCCACTACGTCGGGGTAGAGATCGCGCCATTGCGGATTGGCACTTTCGATCAGCGCCAGTTTGCGTCGCCTTGACCCGCCTTTGATCTGCTTCTCGCGGGTGATGGCGTATTCCATCGTCGCGTGAAGTTCGTACCAGACCAGCAGCTTGCAGCCGTATTGCTTGGTGAAGTCTTCGATCGTGCCTTCCCGATGCTGCCATGCGCGCTGGATCGGATCTGAAGCGACGCCGACGTAGATCGTGCCGTTCCGTCTGTTCGCCACGATGTAGACGGCTGGCTGGCAGTCGCACTGCATCGCTCTGGATTGCTTCGTCGCTTCGCTCCTCGCAATGACGAAGAAAACCAAAATGGATACAAACCGTCTTCGTCATTGCGAGCGCAGCGAAGCAATCCAGGGCGGCTTGAACGATGTCCGGATCGGCGCGCATCGCTGCTCGCAATGACGATTCTAAGCTCGGAGGGGGCGGCGGCCGACCGCCCCCCTCCACCGCGGGTCAGTTCTTGGCCTTGTCGACCAGCGCGTTGGCCGCGATCCAGGGCATCATCGCGCGCAGCTTGGCGCCGGTTTCCTCGATCGGATGGGCTTGCGCGGCCTTGCGCGCGGCCTTCAGCTCGGGCTGGCCGGCACGGTTGTCGAGCACGAAGTTCTTCACGAAACGGCCCGACTGGATGTCGGCGAGCACGCGCTTCATTTCCTTCTTGGTCTCTTCGGTGATGATGCGCGGACCGGTGGTGATGTCGCCATATTCGGCGGTGTTCGAGATCGAATAGCGCATGTTGGCGATACCGCCCTCATACATCAGGTCGACGATCAGCTTCAGCTCGTGGAGGCATTCGAAATAGGCCATCTCGGGCGCGTAGCCGGCTTCGACCAGCGTCTCGAACCCGGCCTGCACCAGCGCGGTGGCGCCGCCGCAGAGCACGGCCTGCTCGCCGAACAGGTCGGTCTCGCATTCCTCGCGGAAGTTGGTCTCGATGATGCCCGAACGGCCGCCGCCGACGCCCGAGGCATAAGCGAGGCTGATGTCGTGCGCATTGCCGGTGGCGTCCTGCGCGATGGCGATGAGGCACGGCACGCCGCCGCCGCGCTGATATTCGGACCGCACGGTGTGGCCGGGGCCCTTGGGCGCGATCATGATGACATCGATGTCGGCGCGCGGCTCGATCAGCCCGAAGTGGACGTTGAGGCCGTGGGCGAAGGCCAGCGCCGCGCCGGGCTTGAGGTTGTCATGGATATCGGAAGCATAGATCGCCGCCTGATGCTCGTCGGGGGCCAGGATCATGAGGATGTCCGCCCATTTGGCGGCTTCGGCGTTCGACAGCACCTTGAAGCCGGCACTTGTCGCCTTCTTCGCGGTCGCCGAACCTTCGCGCAGGGCGATGGCGACTTCCTGGACGCCCGAATCGCGCAAGTTCTGCGCGTGGGCGTGGCCCTGGCTGCCGTAGCCAAGGATGGCGATCTTCTTGCCGGTGATCAGGTTGAGATCGCAATCGGCGTCGTAATAGACCTTCATCTTCCGTTTTTTCCTTGCCTGGTTCGTCATGGCCTAGTTCGTCATGCCGAACTCGGTTCAGCATCCATCCAGCCGGTTGCGCAGCGCCATGCGGGAAGATGGACCCTGAAACAAGTTCAGGGTGACGAGGTGTTGAACTTACAAAACTTTTCAGGCCGCTTCCGGCCCCCTTATCATGCCGACAATGCCCGTCCGGCCGACTTCGACGAGGCCGAGATCGCGCATCAGGGCAATGAAGCTGTCGATCTTGTCCGGCGGGCCGGTCAGCTCGAACACGAAGCTGCGGGTGGAGGTGTCCACCACCTTGGCGCGGAAGATGTCGGCCACGCGCAGCGCCTCGACCCGGATGTCGCCGGTGCCCTCCACCTTGATCAGTGCCAGCTCGCGCTCGACGTAAGGGCCGACCTCGGTGAGATCGACGACCTTGTGCACCGGCACCAGCCGGTCGAGCTGCGCGTGGATCTGGTCGATCTGCGCCGGTGGGCCGTGAGTGACGATGGTGATCCGGCTGACCGAATGGTTCTCGGTGATGTCGGCCACCGTCAGGCTGTCGATATTATAGCCGCGCGCGGTGAACAGCCCGGCGATCTTGGCGAGGATGCCCGACTCGTTGTCGACCGTGATGGTCAGGACGTGCCGCTCGCCGGTTTCTTGCTTGATCTTCATCATATTTCTCCCCCCTCCCTTTCAGGGGAGGGGCCGGGGGTGGGGGCGTGTACGGCAAGCGCGGCACAAGCCTCCATGCCCCACCCCGCTGCGACTAGGGATTGCTGCGCAAACCCAAGTCTCGCTGCCCCTCCCCTGAAGGAGAGGGGAAAACACGTTCGCATCCCCATCACACCAGCGCCTTGGCTTCGTCGGCCATCGTCCCGGCAACGCTGTCGCCGTGGAGGATCATCTCGGTGTGCGCCGCGCCCGAGGGGATCATCGGGAAGCAGTTGGCCGCGTCGCTGACCAGGCAATCGACGAAGACCGGGCCGGGATGCTCGATCATCGCCCGGATGCCGTCATCCAACTGGCTTTCATTCTCGATGCGAATGCCTTTCCAGCCGTATGCATCGGCGAGTTTCACGAAATCGGGCAGGCTGTCCGAATAGCTTTGCGAGTAGCGGCTTTCGTACGTCAGCTCCTGCCACTGGCGGACCATGCCCATCCACCGGTTGTTGAGCGTGAAGACCTTCACCGGCAGGCGGTATTGCGTGGCGGTGCCCATCTCCTGGATGTTCATCTGGATCGAAGCGTCGCCGGCGATGTCGATGACGAGGTCGTCCGGGTTGCCCACTTGCGCGCCGATCGCGGCGGGCAGGCCATAGCCCATCGTGCCGAGGCCGCCCGACGTCAGCCAGCGGTTCGGCTGGAAGAAGTGGAAATGCTGCGCCGCCCACATCTGGTGCTGGCCGACTTCGGTGGAGATGATCGGGTTGCGATGCCGGGTCAGCTCGAACAGGCGCTGAACCGCCAACTGCGGCATGATCGCGGTGGGAGAAAGGGGGAACGACAGGCTCTTGCGCCCGCGCCACTCGTCGATCCGCGCCTTCCATGCAGTCAGGTCCTGCGGCTTGCGGGAACCCCACGCCTCGACCAACTGGGCAAGCACGGTCGCGCAGTCGCCGACGATCGGCAGGTCGACCGGAACCGTCTTGTTGATGGAGGATCGGTCGATATCGACGTGAATCTTGGTCGAGTTCGGAGCGAAAGCGTCCAGCCGGCCGGTCACGCGGTCATCGAAGCGAGCGCCCAGGCACAGGATCAGGTCAGACTGGTTCATCGCCAGATTGGCTTCGTAAGTGCCATGCATGCCCAGCATGCCGAGCCAGTCGGCGTGGTCGGCGGGGAATGCCCCCAAGCCCATCAGCGTGGAGGTGACGGGGGCGCCGGTGAGGCTTTGCAGCTCGCGCAGCAGTTCGGTCGCGCGCGGGCCGGCATTGATGATCCCACCGCCGGTGTAGAAGATCGGCGCCTTGGCGTTGGCGAGCAGTTCGATAGCGTGGGCGATCTCGGTCTCGCTGGCTTCCGTGCGCGGGAAATAGCGGTTGCGGCGCTGGGGAGCGCCTTCGTGCAGCAGGGCCGACGCGATCTGCACGTCCTTGGGGATATCGATCAGCACCGGGCCCGGCCGGCCGGTGGTGGCGATCTGGAACGCCTCGTCGATCGTCGCGGCAAGCTCCGCCGGATCGCGCACCAGGTAGTTGTGCTTGGTGCAATGGCGCGAGATGCCGATGGTGTCGGCTTCCTGGAACCCGTCGGTGCCGATCACGGCGGTCGGGACCTGCCCGGTGATGACGACGAGCGGGATCGAATCCATGAAAGCGTCGGCAACACCCGTCATCGCATTGGTCGCGCCGGGGCCGGAGGTGACGAGGACGACGCCGGGCCTGCCGGTGGAGCGGGCATAGCCTTCGGCGGCATGCGCCGCGCCCGCCTCATGCCGGACGAGGATGTGGCGGATGCCTTCCTGGCCGAACAGCGCGTCATAGATCGGCAAGACCGCACCGCCGGGATAGCCGAACACGAATTCGACGCCCTGCCGCTTCAGGCTTTCGACCAGTATGTCGGCGCCGCTGCGCTCCTCGCTCACAGTCCGTTCCTTCTCAAAATCGCACGCTCTACTAATGAAAGCGACCCGGCACGGCAATGGCCGCGCCGGGTCTTTCGTGTTGCGTCGCCCATGCCTGCGGACGAACACGAGGGGCGCTCTAGTCGGCGAAAAATATCATGTCAACAGCCATTGACGTAATAATCTTTCTAATAAATCCTCTATTTCGAAATCTTTGTATTCAAGCCGCGTCCATTCCGCCGGTGGCTGACGGCGGAACCAGGTGAATTGTCGCTTGGCGTAGTTACGGGTTGCCTGGGCGCCGCGCGCGATCATGCCTTCCCGGTCGATCTCGCCGCGCAGGAACGCTGCGATTTCCGGTACGCCGATGGCCCGCATCACCGGGAGCGCGGGGTCGAGACCGCGGCCGAGAAGCGCTTCCACTTCGGCAATGGCGCCGCCCCCGATCATCCGGCGAAAGCGAGCGTCGCATCTGGCGTACAATGCATCGCGTCCCGGCAGGAGGACGGCCGCGAACAGTCCCACACCCCCGCCGATCCCTCCTTCGCGCCGCGTCTGCCACATGTCGAGTGAGCTTCCGGTCGAACGCACCACTTCCAGCGCGCGCGCTATCCGGGATATGTCGGCCGGGGCAAGGCGAGCCGCGCGCCCCGGATCTTCGCCGGCAAGCGCCGCGTAAGCCGCCCCGACCGGCAGGTCTCGCACCGCGCGTCTTATCTCCGGATCGATGGGCGGGATCGGCGCGATCCCCTCAAGCAGCGTGCGCAAGTAAAGCCCGGTGCCGCCGACAAGGATCGGCATCACTCCGGATGCATGGCAGGCGGCGATCTCCGTTCGCGCCGCCCCGGCCCAATCCGCCGCCGAGCAAGCCCGTGAACCGTCCCAACCGCCAAACAGGCGATGCTCGATCCCGCGCATCTCGTCATGCGTCGGCCGGGCGCTGACCACCGCGAGATCGCGGTAGACCTGGGCACTGTCGGCATTGATCACCGCCACCTGCTGCCCCCGCTCCTGCAAATGCAGCGCAAGCATGACCCCAAGATCGCTCTTGCCGCTGGCGGTCGGCCCTGCAATGAGCGCCAGCGGCGGCTTCCCGCTCCACATCTCAGAGGAAATATCGGTGCTCATTGCCCGGCTGATAGCAGAACCGGACGGCCTGTCCGCAAGACTCGAAGCGGCAACCGCGGCACTGACGGAGCACGGCGTGCGCGTCGCGTCGGCGGCAATGCTCGATTTTTGCGGACAGACGCTCCAGATCGGCTCCCCCGACGACGATGCGGCGGCGATGCGGGAGATCCTGGACGCGCACTTTCCCCATTCGGATTGTCTGATCGCCGACCGCGAGCCCGAACTGCCTCACGTGTTCGTCTCCGACATGGATTCGACCATGATCACCGTCGAATGCATCGACGAACTGGCAGATTTCGCGGGCATCAAGGACCAGATCGCCGCGATCACCGAGCGGGCGATGCAGGGCGAGCTCGATTTCGTCGCGGCCCTGAACGAGCGGGTCTGCCTGCTGAAGGGCTTGCCCGAAACCGCCATCGCCGAGTGCCTCGCCACTCGGGTGCAGCCGATGCCGGGCGCGCGGACGCTGGTGCAGACGCTCAAGGCCAGGGGTTGCCGCACCGTGCTGGTGACGGGAGGGTTCCATCACTTCGCCGATCCCGTCGCGGAGCAAATCGGCTTCGATCGTGTCGTCGGCAACCGGCTGGAGGTCGCCGACGGCAAGCTGACCGGCACGCTGGTGGGAGACATCACCGACAGCGGCGTCAAGCGCGCCACGCTGCTGGCGGAAGCGGAGGCTCTGGGCGAAAACGCCGTCACGCTTGCGGCGGGCGATGGCGCCAACGACATCCCGATGATCGAGGCCGCGACTTACGGGATCGCCTACCGGGCCAAGCCCCTCGCGCGCGCCGCCGCCGATGGATGGATCGACCGCGGGGATCTCACCGCCATCCTCCAGTTGCTCGGCATTCCGCGCAGCGAATGGGTACAAAGCTGACGGTCAGATAAACCCGTTCGCGCGGAACCAGTCGATCGTCTTGGGGAAGCCGACTCCGGTCGACGTCAATGCGGTGCCGAGTTTCTGGCGGGTAATCGAATCATCCACGCCGGGCCCTGCAGGCTTGTGCTTGGCCAGCGCCGGCATCGTCGTGCCGAACTGCGCGATCACTTCCGGGCTGTCGAGCTGATCGCGCGGGATTTCGCTCACGCGGTGCGGCACGCCCGCGATCTCGCAGGCGCGGTTGCAGTTCTCGGCGATGGTCGCGCTATCCGCCGGATCGCCCTGGCAGATGAAGCGTTCCCCCGCCCTGCCCTTGTCCAGCGCCCCGATGCAGACGCGTGCGCAGTCCTCGGTCCACACATAGGATACGGTCATCGGCAGCTGCGGCGGCATCTCGCCCCGGATGGCGCGGGCCAGACGTCCGTTGAACGAGTTGGGCTGCGCTGTCTTCTCGATGCAGATCGAAGGCCCGTACATCGCGCCGGGACACATGAAGCGGATGTCCTGGCCTTCGGCGACGCGGGCGAAACCTTCGGCATAAGCGAGCCGTTTCGTCAGCGAATAGACGTCGCCGTGCCTGAACAGCAAGTCGAACGGAGAGTGCTCGGTAAACGGCCCGCTGCCGCGATCGAAGAATGTGGAGGTCAGCACCTGCACGACCGGAATGTTGCCGAAGGACGCCGCGGCGGTGAGGACATGGATCGTGCCCATGACATTGGCGGCGAAACAGTCCTCCAGCGTCACGCCGGGTCGACCCAGCACCGCCGCTGAGTGGACCACGGCTTCCGCCCCCTGCGTGGCGGCATCGACGCTGGCCCTGTCGGTCACGTCGCCCGCCACCACCTCGACTCCGGCTGCGGCGAGCGCCCGCGCGTCGACCGAATCGACGCGGCGGACCAACGCACGCACGCGATCACCGCGCCCCTCCAGCAGTTCACACACGCTCGATCCCAGAATCCCGGTCGCGCCGGTCACCAATACAGTCGTCATCCCTGTCTCCCGTGGCCCGCTCGATCGTGGCGCCTCTTGTTCATCGATCCGACACCAGAATGAGCCTGCTTGCCGTATCGTCAAGGGTGCTTGGCCAGACCCTCGCCCGTCCTTCCCGGACTTTGCGCGCGCACGGTTAATGGGCTAGCGACCGGAGATGACTTTTCGCGCGACGCTCCAATTCGGTATCGACAAATCCCTGAGCGGAAAGGCCTGGCATTGGCGCGGCGGCAACATGGACCTCAGCCAGCACGGCTCCGGGCAGGACGACATCGTCTCGCAACTTCTGCTGTCACGCGGAGTGGCCCGCGACGATCTCGACCGCCATCGCACCCCGTCGCTGCGCGCTTTTTTGCCCGATCCGTCGGAATTCCGCGACATGGACGCCGCCGCCGACCGGCTGGCACAGGCGGTCATGACCGATGAGACGGTCACCATCTATGGCGACTACGACGTGGACGGGGCGACGAGCGCGGCTTTGATGATCCGCCTGCTGCGCATGCTGGGCCATGAGGCGCGGTACTATATTCCCGACCGCCTGCTTGAAGGATACGGCCCCTCGGGCGAGGCGCTCGTGCGGCTGGCGAGCGAGGGCAGCAGCCTGATCGTGACCGTGGACTGCGGCGCGATGGCGCATGAGGCGCTGGCGATGGCCCACGACGCGGGTGTGGACGTGATCGTGGTCGATCACCACAAGTGCGCGGCCGAGCTTCCCATCGCCGCCGCGCTGGTCAATCCCAACCGCCTGGACGAAGGAGAGATCGGCGCCGCGCACGGCCACCTCGCCGCCGTCGGCGTGGCGTTCCTGCTCGCCGTGGCGACGGTGCGCAGCTTGCGCCAGCGCGGGTTCTTCCAGGGCGCCGCCGAGCCCGACTTGTTCAGCCTGCTCGATCTGGTGGCGCTGGGTACGGTTGCCGACGTGGCGTCCTTGCGCGGTCTCAACCGGGCGATGGTCGCGCAAGGGCTGAAGGTCATGGCCCGGCGCGACAACATCGGCATGGCGGCGCTGATCGATGCCAGCCGGTTGAGCAACGCCCCCACCTGCCGCGATCTCGGCTATGCGTTGGGCCCTCGCATCAACGCGGGGGGGCGCGTAGGCGAATCGACGCTCGGCGTGCGCCTGCTCACCACCGACGATCCCGAAGAAGCGCGCGCGATCGCCGAACAGCTCTCGCAGCTCAACGAAGAGCGCCGCGCGATCGAGGCGGAAGTGCAAGAAGCGGCCGAGGCGCAGATCGCCGGCCAGCACAATCGCGCGGTCGTCGTCTTGGCCGGGCGGGGCTGGCATCCTGGCGTGATCGGCATCGTCGCCGGGCGGATCAAGGAGAAGACCGGCAAGCCCGCTCTGGTGGTCGCGCTCGACGATCACGATGGAACGGACCGAAATCTGGGGAAAGGCTCGGGCCGCTCGATACCCGGCGTCGACCTCGGCGCGGCGATCATCGCCGCGCGCGAGCATGGCCTGCTCGTCGCCGGCGGCGGACACGCGATGGCGGCCGGCCTTACCATCGCGGGTGACAAGCTCGACGCGCTGTCCGACTGGCTGGACACGCGGCTGGGGCAAGACGTGACAGCGGCCATGGCTGAACAATCGATGCGGCTGGATCTCGCGCTCGCGCCGGGCGGATTGACGCCGGAACTGGTGGAAACGCTAGAAAGCGCCGGGCCTTACGGCATGGGCTGGCCCGGCCCGCGCATCGCGGTGGGGCCCGTGCGTCTGGTCAAGGCCGATACGGTGGGCAACGGCCACGTGCGCCTGATCGTGCGTGGTGAGGACGGCGCGCGGTTCAAGGCGATCGCCTTCCGCGCCGCCGAAAGCGACATGGGCCAGACGCTCCTGCATGGGGCGCGGGATCGCCGGCTGTGGCTGGCGGGACGCGCCAAGATCGACGACTGGGGCAGCCGTCCGCAGGCCGAGCTGCTGCTCGACGACGCCGCCTGGGCCGACTGAAGCGATTGGAATCCCCTGCCGGCTCGGAAATCACGGCAACACAGGCAATTCCCGACTCATTCCGGTCCGATGAGAAGCGGAATGAGTCCAGGGGCCGATTGAACGCCGTGGTCTCCACAAAACCCGTCGCGGGGGTTGACCGCCCGCGCGCCCTTGCCTAAGTGCGCGGCCTGCTTTGGCGCGTGCGCGGCAAGGCCCCTTCGTCTAGCGGTCTAGGACGCGGCCCTTTCACGGCTGAAACACGGGTTCGAGTCCCGTAGGGGTCACCAGAATGCGCGAGAGCTCCGCCGCATCGATATTGCCGCCGGAAACGATCGCGACCGATCGCTCCAGCCTAAGCTTCGCCACCGCCGCGACCGCCGCCGCCCCCGCGCCTTCCGCGATCACCTTATGTGCGCCGAACAAGGCCCGGATCGCCGCCTCCACCTCGGCGATCGAGACCACCGCAACCTCGTCGATCAGCCGCTCCAGCAAGGGCCACATCGCGTCGAGCACCCGCGTGCTCCCCATCCCGTCGACGAAGCTCGGGATTCGCTCGACGGTCACCGGGTGTCCGGCCGCCAGCG
>DATEEP010000010.1:0-5711 GCA_035281095.1 Novosphingobium sp.
TCTTCTGGGGATCGAGCGTGTCACCGATCACCGCGAGCGCCGCAGCGACTCCATCCAGCGCGCGGAACTTGTTGCCGCCCTGCCAGAAGCGCTTGGGCTGCTCCGGTGCGTTGCCGATCATCGCCCGCACCATCGGGTCCATCTCCGGGGCGCTATTGGAATCAGGCAGCGCGGGAGTGGTCTGGACCGCACCAAGCGGGCCAGCCGGCATGACGGCCGTCTGGTTGCCCGGTAGCCCGTCGCCAATGCCAGGCGTCTGCCACGGCTCGGGCGGATCGAACAGGCCGCGCTTCTTCTTGCCGAGAGATGTGCCGAGGATCATGCTTGGGGCTCCTGATAAACGAGACGGGCGCGGTACTCCTTCGCCAGCTCGAGGGTTTCGGGGGATTCCTGCGCAGCGTAGGACGCGAGAAGATGCGCCCCCGCTTCGGCATATCGGTGGGTTCCGTCTGCCAGCACTTCCATCCGGGCCAGTGCTTCACCCGCCAGATCGGTGGCGGCATCGCCCGTGAAGATCATCGCACCCCACGACAGCATCGCAATCGCCAGCAGCTCATCCAGCGGATCACCGTGCGTTGCAGCCATCCGGGCCAGCATGAGGCCTTCCGACAGGCAGACATGCGCATCCACGTCCGGACGTTCCGAAAGGACCAATTGCAGGGAAGCGGCGGCGATGTTGCGCTGGGCGACGAGATCGCCGCCCGCCGCTCTGGCGAGCAGCAGCATCGGATCGGTGCAGTCGGCGTCCATGAAGTGGAGACCCGCGCGCGCCGCGTCGTACAGGCACATGTTCATGCCCGGCAGGGGCTCGAACAGGACAACAGCCGATACCCGCAGGCAGGTTTCGCTGTTGGTGGCCGCCGTCATTGGAGCCCCGCGTGCTGGCGCAGCACTGAACGAAGATATTCGGAAACGGAGCAACCCGCGCGGCGGGCGCGCTCATGGAGGGCGGAGATCAGCGCGTCATTCGCGCGGAAAGTGACGTGAACGTCCTGCATGTCTGGCTCCACTGTCATCGCGACGTTGAGTGTTCCAGACGTTACACTGAACAGTGTTCAATTGCAAGCAGTGAGCGATGAGCGCAACCCCAACCTTTTCGTGCCAGGCGAAGTGACTGAGGCCAGAAATGGATTGCGCCTATGGGGCAGCTTCGTATCTTGCTGATAACAGGGGGCGTACAATGGCACTGACGTTTGAGACCATCTTGCCACAGACTGGCGATCGTCTAATCGACTCGATGACGACAGGCTATCGGTGGAACGCCTCATCTCAGCCAATTCGTTATTCAATTTCGGGCGGCTTGGATGGCGAAACCTGGAATGATCCAGATTACGTACTAAACCAACTCGATACGATTTTCTCAATCTTCGATTATTACATTGCAGCCGATTTCTCATCGGTCGGCAGTTTTGATGATCCCATCAAGGCAGCAAGCGGCGGGTCGAACATAAACCTGGCACCTGAGAGCGTCTTGATTAGCGAGGCTCTGGGCGACAACGTTCTCGCAATCGGCATATTCCCAAACAATGCGTTTGCTGCAGCTTACCTCGACGACATCTACTATCCAGGCGCAGCCGGAGACATTTACCTTAACATAAACAGTCCGGCCAACGCCTACGGCTACGATCTTGGTGAAGAGGGGTTTGCCTTGGCTCTTCACGAAATCGGACACACCTTGGGTTTGAAGCACCCGCATGACCACGGCGGAACAGACCGCCCCACTTTCGATGAATCCGAAATTGCTGGTCTGAACATCGACTGGCTGACAGTAATGTCTTATAATGATGACTTCGAGTGGGGAATTAACCCGTGGGACCCGTCCACTCCCATGATCCTAGATGTCATCGCCCTTCAGTATCTCTACGGCCCCGACACGCAAACGAACGCCGGTGACAGCCTTTTTAGGTTCACATATTTCACCGACACCTATCTCACCGCATATGATGCATCGGGCAACGATACAATTGACCTCTCGGAATATGAAGTTGGAGCCTACGTAGAACTTCCTAATATCGTAATCTCCGAACATCAGGTCGCCCCATTCGGCATCGTGACCTCGGTCTTCGATTTCTCGCGAATTGAGGATGGCGACGAGCCGACCGAGCTGATTTGGGTACTTGGCAAAATCGAAACTCTGATTGGCACGGCGCTTTCTGACATTCTCATAGGATCAGACGAGGCCGACCAAATAGCCGCTGCCGGTGGCGCGGACGAAATCTTTGGCGGAAGCGGCGCTGATCGTTTGGACGGGCAACTGGGTAACGACGAGATCGAGGGTGGTACCGGTAACGACACGATAGATGGTGGCGCCGGTGCAGACCTAGCCATTTTCGGTGGAAAGCGGGCAGATTACCTTGTCTCGCTTGCAGCAGATGGATTTCGGATAAAGGATCAACGGGTTGCCACCAACGACGGCGAGGACCTTGTTAAGGGTATCGAGGTGTTCCGTTTTTCTGACGGCAATGTAGCATCGGAGAATCTCATCACTCCAACTCCCACGCCCACGACCATCAAGGTATTCTTAGGGGCAGATAGTACTGCGCCTGGCTTCACCAATGGTGAGTACTTTGGCGGGAGCGGCAGCGAACGAATCTCCTTCAGTGGGCCAGCGACCGGGACAGTGATCGATCAGAACATCGAAACCGTCAGCTTCAACGGGAACGCGTCGGCGTACCTGTTCCAGCAGGCCGGCAACACGCTCAAGGTTTTCTCCGGACAGGCACAGATCACCACAATCGTAATCCAGGATGATGTGAACGGTACGCAACTGATCTTCGGCAGTGCTTCAGCATCGGCCAAGCTGGTGGCCGGCGTGATGCAGATCGGCGGCGGCACGGTTCCAACGTCGGCGCCAGGTGCGGTAACCTCCACGACGGTTCCGGCTGCGGCGCTTAGCGAGGCGCTGGACGACAACCCTTATCTGCTTGTTGAACACAAGCCCGGCGAGAGCGCGAATGGCATTGTCGGTAGCGATAGCGGCTTCGTGGTCGGCTGACGCAGCCTGGGAGCATCGTTTGGCTATGTTGAGGCACTTCCCGCGTCCAAGGGCCGCCCCATCGTCCAGTTGGCCCGCATCCGTACCAACGGGTTCGGCGCGCACCAGATTTCGCCCCCGTCATCCAGCGCCGTGACCCAGATCAGGTTATGCTCGGGGCCGTAATCGATCACGGCGAAGGCCAGACCCTTGCCCTTTCCTTCGATGGCGACAGGCAAGGGCGTGGCAAGCTGTGTGAAGGACATGGGGGCAAAACGGGCAGATGTCAGAACCGTTCCGTCAGCCTCCGGCGCCGAGGGCGTTGATCGTGAAGGCGATGACGCCGATGCTGAACAGGTACGAGACGAAGGAATGCAGCACCGCCACGGCGCGCATTCCCCGATCGGTTATCTCGCAGTCCGACGTCTGGAAGGTCATGCCCATGGTGAGCGCGAAGTAAGCGAAGTCCCCATAAGAGGGTTCCTTGGTGCCAGGAAACTCGATGCCTCCAGCATCCTGTCCAGTCGCATCGTCTCGCCGGTAGAAGTCGTGGGCATAGTGCAGCGCGAACACCATGTTCAGGAACAGCCACGCCAGCAGCAGTGTGGCGATGAGCTTGGCGATGGCGAACGGATCACCATGGCGTGCGGCGGGAAGTTCTCCGGCGATGGCGGTCATGACCACCACGGTAATCGTGCCGGCGACCAGCAGCACAAGCACTCGGTTTGCATCGTTGGCGTCGGCATGTCGGCGGATCACGTCGGCACCGCGATCCCGGAACAATGGCAGCAGGGAGACGAGAAACAAGGCCGCAGCGGCATCGAACCCGACCACGACCGCGTCCGCACTACCGGCGCTGATACCCGTCGATCTTGCCGCTAGGCCAACCGCCGCGAATGTGGCGATGAATACGAGAAACCGGATCGGCGCCAGGAACGTGCCCAAGTATAGCCTTTCGCAAGCCGCATAAGTCGAATGGCACAATTACCGATCAGTAACGTGAAGGTCCATGTGGCTGGCGTCCTAGCCTAGCACCACGGCTCCCGCCGACCTGACCACGTGCGCGCCAGCCCTTCGTTGACGAGCTGGTCACCGATCGACTGGCCGTTCCTCACAGCCACCCGCAGCTTGCGCCCGTATTGGTCCTCGTCTCGGTCGCCGATGGGTTGCAGATCAAATTGACCCTCGTTCAGCAGATCACGCAGCCGGCGGGTCGCCTGCATTCCCAGATCGTATTCGCTTGGGCACTGCGGGCTGAATACCTCCGGGGTGTCGATATCCGCGATCCTGATCTTGCTGCCGTTGCGCCAGAAGGTGTCGCCATCCACGACACAGTTCCAGCGTGCGATGGTCCCGCAGATCGCGAAGTGCGTGCCGGCTAGCCTGCCGACAATCGGAGTGGCGCTGAGCCGATCCCAGTTCGTGACCACCATGCCGATGCCGAACACGGCGAGCGCTACGACCGATGCAGTCAGGAGAGTGCGCATTAGGCTCCCACGCCTCCGCCGCCTGATCTTGTCGAGATACACGACACCTGGCTTGATAGGCTTGGCGCGAAAGGGTCGTTTGAAGCTCATCTAGCTAGTCCGCCGGTTGAACAATCGACTGAACGACTACCCCTTCGCCTCCGGACGGCGCCATGGGTTCACCTTATTCTTCCCCCCATTCATCACGCCGAAGATAACAGGCACGAACAGCAACAGACTATAGCGCAAGAATTTGGCAAGCCGTTGATCGGTTGAAGGAACAAACCCATCTTCGCGATAGTCGACACAAGAACCCCGGATCGGATCATCATCATAGGTGGCGCATGAAGGCTGGCCGAGTAGCAAAGCCCCCGCAAGTGCGATACCCACGCACCAGCCCGCGCCGCTCCGAAGGGCGATAAGCCGGCCTTTTTTGTCTGAGGCATCCTTGGCCAGACTGTAGGCCATGAAAATCACAAAGCCGATCACCAAGTCCCGAAACGCGGATGATAGTGTGTCGCCGTAGATCTCTGGCATAGTGCCCGCCCCCAGTTCGCGGTCACGACATTATCGCGCAGCACGAGCAGGGGTCAATCTGCCTGGACGGGAACTTTCATCGCTTTGAATACGGCTCCGACTTTGGCCAATAGAACCGCATCAATCAGCGCAAAATCATCGTAATCCGCCGGATCGTCGCTCTCCGGAACCATCTGGAACCAGCTATTCGCGCCTCGCCGGCTTTGGCAGTGTGCAAGCCATTCATCCCATGGCGGCGACCGATCCCCAGGCTGAGAACGGCAATATTCGTAGATCAGCCGTATTGCCCGGCGAACATCATCCGGGGTCACGCACTCATCCAGTCGTTGCTGCTTGCGCTGACGAAATTCCGCCTGCCGCTCTGCCGGTGTTTTAACCATCTCCGGAACGTAACAAAAAATCGGAAGAGCGGCAATCCGTTACGTAACGGCTATTGACACAATGCCCCATTTCGTTACGTAACGAAACGGACTGATGAAAGACGGCAATCTTCCACCAGTCCTAACCACAACCGATCGTTAGGAGATCGACATGGCTACCAACGACCTACCCGCGCGGGAATGCGCGATCAATACGGCTGCCCTCGCGACAATGGGCACCGATTCAACCTGGGACGCCCGGCTCACCGAATATCTACGCCGCCGTGCCCTACAGCAGGCGGTCTGCGACTTCGGGTTCCTGAGCAAAGCGAACGAGGAACACAGCTACCAAATCTACCGCGTCGAAGCCGCGTT
>DATEEP010000011.1:0-24005 GCA_035281095.1 Novosphingobium sp.
CGCGCCTGGACTCGTTCCGGTTCGGATGGAACCGGAACGAGTCCGGATATTCTTGGTTCGCCGTGATTTCCGAGCCGGCAGGTGATTCCACCCGCCTCGAAATCATTCTAGAGAGTGATGACTACGGTTTGAATCACTTCGTCATTGCGACCCCGGACTTGGTCCGGGGGAAGCAATCCAGGGCCGCGCCGCACCGCCCTGGATTGCCGCGCGACCTCCGGTCGCTCGCAATGACGAAGCAATGTAAAGTCATCATGGTCTAGGGAGTGCCCGCGCGGTCGCCGTCAGGCGCGATCAATCGAGCCTGGCGCGGATCCCGGCGTAAAGGAAACGGCCGCGAAAGCTCGCCGGGTAGTTCACCTGATCGAAATCGGGCTGACGGTCGAACAGATTGTTCACCCCGGCGTAGAAGGTGGCACGATCTTCGTAGGCGGAAACGGCGATCTGCAGATCATGTTCCCAGCGCTCGTTCCAGAAACGGTATTCGGGCGCGACCAGATCCGGCTGGGCGGCCAGTTCCTGCGCGGTGAAGCGCAAGGTCTTGCCGAAATAGTTGATGCCGTAGTTCACCGTGACATTGTCCAGCGTCCAGGCGAGATCGAGGTTGCCGCTCCACTTCGGCCGATAACGCTGCCGCAGTTCATCCACCTCGGGTGCGCCGGGCAGGGAAATCGTGGTCGACTTGTCAAGGTATCCGCCCGCCAGCCGCACGTCGAAGCGTCCATACCGCGCGTCAGGCTCGAAGGCATAGAATATCTTGAAGTCCGCGCCGGACGACGAAAAGCGCGTCACGTTCTCGGGGTTCACCCTGAAGCCGGTGATGAAGCCGGCGGTCGCTCCCGCCGCTGTATTGCGGGTGACGTTTGCGCAAAAGGGATTGGCGAGCGTCGGCTGGTCCACGCACAGGTTCACCAGTTGCTGCGCCGTGGGGGTGCTGATGGCATTGGTCAGCTTGATGTCGTACCAGTCGATGCTGGCGACGAGGCCGGGGATCATGCTCGGCCGCACTTCCACTCCCGCCGTCCAGGTCTTCGCGGTTTCTTCCCGGAGGTCGCCGTTGCCCGAAGCAATGCCGGGAATGCTGGCACGCGAGGCGGGGCTGGCGTCGGGGTTGAACGTCGCGGGATTGATCCCCAGCCCGGAAAGCAGCGTCGCGCAGTTCGCGGCGCGATATTGCGTGCCGTTGGCGGTTCGCAACGTCGAGCACGGGTCGAGAATGGTGGCGGTGCTGCCGGTATCGGGGTTGAACAGCTCCCCGATGTTGGGCGCGCGCACCGAATGCGAATAAGTGCCGCGAACGCGCACGTCGCGAACGGGCGCATATGTCCCATCGACCTTCCAGGTGGTGGTGGACCCGGCGGTCGAATAGTCCGAGACGCGGATAGCCGCCCCGAATTGCAGGAGCTGGGCACCGGGGCGGTCGCGCAGGACTGGAACCTGAAGCTCCGCGAAACCTTCCTTCACGTCGTAGGAACCGCTGAGCGCCTTCACCGCGGTGCGATCGAGTATCCGACCCGCCTCCAACAGCGCGTCGGGCGTGAAGCTCGACGATTCCTTGCGGTATTCGCCGCCGATCGCAAACCCGACCGGGCCGCCCGGCAGCTCGAAATACTCGCCGAAGTCGCCCGACACGGATCCGCCGACCACGTGCTGGGTCAGCCGGACACGGCTCTTGAGGTCGGTCAGGAAGAAGTCGAGCGCTGCCTGGTTCGCGGTGTTGCCGCCGAAGAGGTTGACCGGACGGCAGGCGCTGCCGGCGCCGGGAGTGAACGTCACCGCCGGAGCGCGATAGTTGAGGTCCGCCCGCGTCGCGTTGGCATTGAGTGTCGAACGGCAGACGATCGAGCCATCGGGCGCGCGCGCCGCATCGAGCGCGGCAAAATAGCGGTCGGTGATACGGTAGTTGAAGTCGGTGAAATCGTTGGTCGTCCGGCCGTAGGTATAGGACAGATCGTAGCGGGCATGGTCGCTGATCTCACCGTCCACGCCGATTACCCCGCGCACCGTCTCGCGCTTGTTGCGCTGCCCGCGCAGGCCGAAGTCGTAGTTGTCGCGCGAATAGGCAAAGCCGTCCGGCACCGCGCCCGGAGGGGCGCCCAATGCGGCGGCCACGCGGCCGGGAATGATCGCCGCGCGGATGGCGTCGGGAATATAGGGGTTGCTGGCCACGATCAGGATGCCCGCGTCGCGGGTCGGCTGGCTTTGCGTGAACGAACGCACCGAGACGAACTTGCCCTCGGCGTAAAGGCGCAGCGCCGGGCTCACCTCATAGCTGGCCAGCAGATTGATATTGTGGGTGGAGACCGAGGGCTGGAGATCGCCGCCGTAGGCCGCGACCGGCGTGCTGTCGCCGCCCTGGGCAAGGCCGCCGCCATTCGGGATGATCGTGCCACGGCTGTAGACGCCGCCGGTGCCGAGGAAATCGGGCAGGCCATCGATGTTCACGTCCGCCGCGCCGGCGGCCGAGAAGCCGAAATAGCGCAAGTCGTTGAATGGAATGCGGTCGGGCAGACCGGGGCTGTCCGGCCGGTCGGCGGGATTGGGGCGGAACACGAAAAAGTCGTTGGGCCGGCCCGAGCGGCGGGCATCGCCGGTGACGCGGCCGGAATGACGGTACTCGTAGGACAGCGCGACATTGCCCGCGCCGCCCGCGAAGTTCTTGCCCGCGACGATCGAGGCATAGCGCTCGGCGGCGTCGCCGCGCGAGGAGACGCCGTTCTGCAGGTTGGCCTCGATACCTTCGAAGTCGCGCTTGAGCACGAAGTTGACCACGCCCGAAACGCCGTCGGCGCCATAGATCGGCGAGACGCCGCCGGTCAGCACGTCGATGCGTTCCACAAGGCCGACGGGGATGGTGTTGATATCGACGGCGGCGGTGCCGGCCGAGCTGGAAACATGGCGGCGGCCGTTGACCAGCACCAATGTGCGGTCGGCGCCGAGATTGCGCAAGTTGAGGAAGTTCATGCCCGCCTCGCCCGCGGCCGGAAGCGACCCGGCGGTGCGTTGCGAGGTGAGCGATCCGGTCAGCGCGGGCAGTTCGGCCAGAAGCTCGGTCAGGTTGGTCTCGCCCGAACGCTGGATCGCTTCGTCCGTGACGGTCAGCACGGGATAGGCCTGATCCGCTTCCGGCATCGCGATGCGTGTGCCGGTGACGACGATTTCGGCTTCTTCGGCGGTCTGTGCGCTGGCGGGCGTGGCAACCGTCTCCTGGGCCTGAACCGTTGCCGGAACCGCGAGCGCCAGCGCGGCGAGGCTGCTGCCGCCCGCCAGCATGTGCTTCACCAGGGCTTTTTGGGCCAAAGCGTTCTTCGAAATTACGACCATGTGGAACTGAACCCCTGTTTCTCTCGATATCGGATGCAACTGACCGAGGATTTTAGCTTTTCGTTTACCTTGGCCCGATACTTGCGAGCCACTCTCAATCAGAAAGCGAACGCGAAACCGACAGGACATCGCCCCGTGCCGCGCGAACGGTTTCGAGCGCAAAGCTAGCGCGCGATGCTTAATTTTCGGTCAAGACTGGCCGGAAAGCCGCTACCGGCGCGCGGGCGGAGTGATGGCGCCTGAATGGAGGCGGCGACGCCCGACGAAACAACGACGAGCGCCGGTGAAGCCCGGAACGTGATGCCTTCCAGTTGTTTCGTCATTGCATTGCTTCGTCATTGCGAGGGGCCCTTCGGCTGGCTGTTTTGCAACAGCCGCTCAGGATGAACTGCGGCCTTTGGCCGCAGCCCCGCGGCAATCCAGGGCGGTGCAACGCGGCCCTGGATTGCTTCCCCCGGATCAAGTCCGGGGTCGCAATGACGAATTATTCAAACCAAAGGCATCCCACCCTAAGCTATTCCAAGCCGGGTCAATGACTTATCGAGCATGAGCAGCTGCCACAGCAGCCGCGAATGGTCCGAGACGCCGGCGATATGGGCCTCCGCCACCGCCGACAGCCGGTTGCGGTCGAACCAGCCGGTGCGCGCCAGCGCGGCGCTCGCGCCGATGCCGCGCGCCGCTTCGGCCAACGGGCCCCGGAACCACTGCGCGATGGGAACGACGAAGCCCTGCTTGGGCCGATAGAGGATCTGGTCGGGGAGGTAACGGCGCATGGTCTTCTTCATCAGCCACTTGCCCTGCCCGCCCT
The DNA here is from genome assembly GCA_035281095.1 of Novosphingobium sp. Classification (GTDB taxonomy): domain Bacteria; phylum Pseudomonadota; class Alphaproteobacteria; order Sphingomonadales; family Sphingomonadaceae; genus Novosphingobium. The sequence goes on from DATEEP010000011.1 coordinate 4,133, forward strand.
GAACGCGCAGCTTCTCCGGCAGGCTGGCGGCGAATTCGATCAGGCGATGGTCGAGCAGCGGCTCGCGTGCCTCCAGACCCACCGCCATGCTGGTGCGGTCCACTTTGGTGAGGATGTCACCGGGTAGCCAGAACTTGAGGTCGGCATATTGCGCGCGGTCGAGCCCCGACCGTGCGGGGGCCGCGCGCATCAGCGCTTCCAGTTCATGCTCGGCGCGGTAGTCGCCGCGCAGTTTGAGGAAATCGGGAGAATAAAGCGTGTCGCGCAGTTCGGGGGGCGCGAAGGATATGGCGCGCGCGTACCCCTGCTCGCTCGAGGCGGCGAGCGACAGCAGCGTCGCCCTGGCGCGCAGGGGACGCGGTGCCCAGTCCGCCTTGGGATAGATCGCGCCCAGGGCGCCGAACACCGGGCGGCGGATCGCGGCGGGAAGGACACCGCGCAGCCGATCCTCGTTGCGCTGGAACACATGGCGCCGGTAACCCGCCAGCGCCTCGTCCGCGCCATCGCCCGAAAGTGCCACCGTCACCGTCTCGCGCGCAAGCTGGCACACGCGCCATGTCGGGAGGGCGGAGGCATCGGCGAAAGGCTCGTCGAACATGTCGGCCAGCGCGTCGATGGCGGAAAAGTCGTCGGGCGAGACCGTGCGGCTGCGGTGGTCGGTGGCGAAGCGTTCGGCGATCTGGCGCGCGTAGTCGCTCTCGTCGAGCGCCCGGACGTCGAAGCCGATCGAGCAGGTGCGCACCGGCTCGCGGCCCATACCCCCTTTGGCCTCCGCCATCAGCGCGACCACGCTGGAGCTGTCGACCCCGCCCGACAGGAACGCGCCCAGCGGCACGTCGGCGACCATCCGCGAAGTCACCGCCTCGCGCAGATGATGCAGCAGTTCGGCCTCGAGATCGGCGGCGGACCCTTTGCGCCTGGTCGAGAAATCGACGTCCCACCATTTGACCGGCCGCGCGTCCGCCGCGCCCTGTCCCGGTCCGGGGCCGAGCAGCAGCGAATGGCCGGCGGGCAGCTTCTCGACACCCTTCAGGATCGAGCGCGTGTCCGGCACGTAGCCCCAGGTCAGAAAATCCTCCACCGCCAGCGGATCGGCCTCCCGACGCAGCAGCGGATGCTTGCAAAGCGCTTTCAACTCGGATGCAAAGGCGATGCTACCATCGCTCAAACGCGTCAGGAACAGCGGTTTGACACCCAGCCGGTCGCGGGCGAGGAACAGCGTGCGCCGCTCCAGGTCGTAGATCGCGAAGGCGAACATGCCGTGAAGGCGCGGCAGGCACTCCGCGCCCCAGCGCTGCCACGCGGCGAGGATCACCTCGCTGTCGCCGTCCGTGCGGAACTCGGCCCCTTCGCGGCGCAATTCGGCGCGCAGCTCGCGGTAGTTATAGATCTCGCCGTTGAACACCAGTACCGCGCGGCCGTCAGCCGACTGCATCGGCTGCGGCGATCCGGCAAGGTCGATGATCGAGAGGCGGCGATGGCCCAGCCCGACGCCTTGCGCGGTCCAGACGCCGTGGCCATCGGGGCCGCGATGCGCAATCGCGTCGCACATCCGCTCGACCCGCGCGGCGTCGACCGGCTTGGCCGTTTCGGGGTGAAAAATTCCGGCGATCCCGCACATCGTCGCGGGCCTTACTGCACGGAAGCCAGCCGGTCCATCCAGCGATCGAGCGGGCCGGCGTCCTTGCGGAAATTCACGACGGCCTGCTCGGCGGGGGCGCCGCGCCGGTCCTCGGCGGAGAGGATCAGCAAGGTCGTCGGCCGCGCGCGCAGCAACAGGCGGTCGGCCATCACGGCGAGCTTGAGCCGCGCGTTGCTGCCGGTGAGGAGGTCGCCGGTGCGATACCACGTCACCGCCAGCCGATCGACGTGGCCGTTGGCGACCAGCCGCTCGCTCTTGCCTTGGCCGATCACCGGACCATCGGAACGCCACGCCCAGGCGCTTGCAGGCATCAACGCGCCTTGGCCGAAGCCGCCCGCCTCGCGCCCTTCGCCCTGCTCGGCATAGACCGCGACGAACACGTCCACCTGCTGCCCCCGCGCGTTCGCATAGCGGCCGAGCAGGCGGTGGCCTGCGCCTTGGGCGCGCGGCTCCCACCACACCGTCGGACGATAGTCGACACGGTGCCAGCCGGGGACTTGCGGCAGGAATATCTGGCGCGGCAGCCGCGCGCTCATCGTCGCCGCCGCATAGGCCCAGCCTTGCGCACAGATCACCAGCAGCGCGATCCCGCCCAGCACCGCCAGCGTCGGCCGGGCCCCCGAGACCGTCGCCCCCTGGACCCGCGCCATCAGCGGCGAGCGCTCGATCCGCCCCGCGTCGATCACCGGATCGTCCACCGCCCGGTCGAAAAAGCGCCACGCGCCCGCGATCACCAGCGCCAGCACGATCGCGAAGAACACCCAGCCATAGACGATGTGGTCGAACCCGGCCGCGACCTCGATCCCGAAGAATTGCGCGGCATAGATCGTGCCCCACGCCCGCACGCCGTTGGCCAGGACCGGCACCACGACACATGCGGCCATCAGCACCGCGCGCCGGGTCCAGCCAACGAAACAGGCATTGGCGACGAGCAGACCGAAGGCGATCATCGCGATCAGGAACTTCACGCCCGAGCATGCCTCGGCCACTTCGAACAGTCCGACGGGCGTATCGATGAACACCCCGTCGATCACCGCCGGTATGCCGCTGAGGCGCACCAGCGCGATCGTGATTTCCGCCGTCACCATCTGTAGATCGGGCACGAACTCCTCGCCGAACGGCACCATCAGCAGCATGTAGCCAAGCGGAAACAGCACGCCGACCGCGACTTTCGGGCCGAGCAGGGTCGGTACCGCCGCCATCAACAGCAGCACCGCCCCCAGCTGTCGCGCAAGGTTCAGCCCGGAGAATGCACCGAGCAACCAGACGAACAAGGCGCCCGCGCACAGGATCAGGCCCGGCCACCACGGACGGGGCGACAACCTCAGCAGTTCCGGCAATCTCTGCGCGACCAGCCAGCCGAGGATCAGCGGGATCAGCAGCACGTGGTTGTAGGTCGAGATGTCCCACCACTGGCGCGCCATCGCCAGCCAGTCGCCGAAGAACGTGGCGATCAGCGCGAGCCACACCAGCGCCATGCCCAAGCTCGCCGCGCGCCACTCGGGCGTCAGTGTGCGGCGTCGCGACCGAGCCGGCGGGTGCGCGCTCGCGATGTCAGGCGGCATTGCGGCTGAGATCTGTCTGGCCACGCGGCTGCGAGCTGGTCGCCATGCCGATGATTTCGGGCAGCGAGGCGAGCGCCGCGTCCCAGCTTGCCTGCTCGACCACGAACTTGCGCGCCGACCTGCCCAAAGCGCCGGCGCGATCCGGATTGCGGAGCACTTCGGCGACATGCGCCGCGAGGGCATCGTCATGCTCACCGATCAGGAAGTCGCGGCCATGATCGGCGGGAATGCCGGTGGCGGCCTCGGGGCTGAGCACGACCGGCAGTTCCATCGCCATCGCTTCGAGCACCTTGTTCTGCACGCCCCGACCGATATCGAGCGGGACCAGCGCCACGTCGGCCGCCTTCAGCCAACAGCGCATGTCGGGTACGCGGCCCCAGACATAGGCGCCATCCCGACCGTGGTGCGCAAGCAGCCTGGGCGTGGGGCTGCGCCCGACCACATGGAACGTCGCGTCGGGAAAGCTCTGGCGGATCTTCGGCAGGATCGAGCCGATCACGCGCATCGCCGCATCGACGTTAGGCGCATAGTCCATCTGGCCCGTGAAGATCAGGCGCGGACCGGAGCTGGCCAGCACCCGCGGCTCTCGCCCGACCAGTTCGCGATCGAACAGCATGCTGTCGATGCCGTTGGCCAGCGCGCGCACCGCGTAGCGGGTGCTGCGCGAATGCGGCAGACGGGACTTGAACAGCCTGGCCTCGTCGGTGGAAATCAACAACGAGACGTTGGCGCGCCCGGCCAGCCGGGCCTCCTCGGCGCGCAGGAAAACGCCTTCCCGCGCATCGATCCAGCCGCGAAGGCCCCTGCCCTTTTCAGCATAGGCATCGAACTTGGCGGAATCGACATCGACGAAGTCGGCGACGACCCTGCCGGTGAACGATGCGGGCACATATTGGCCCATCTGCCCCGAAAACACGTAGATCGCGGCAATCGGCCGGGTGACGAGAAGCCTGGCGACGTACCGCGCAATCGCGCGATGGCGGAACGCGGTCACGCTAACGGGCCTGGCCGTGACGAGCGCCTCTATCCCCGCCCATGTCAGCGATTTCGAGCGGCGGACGAGGCAATGACTCTTCGCCACCGAGGCCAGCGCCGCCTCGTGCCGCGCATCCTCCTCGTCGTCCGCGAACGTCGCGACATGGACCGGCGCGATGCGGGCGAGCCGCTTGAGGATGTGGTGCGAGCGGATCTTGTCGCCCCGGTCGGGCGGGAACGGGATGCGATGCGAAAGGAACAGGATCTCCGACATCAGCCCAGCCCGCGCGCGATCAGCGGTCCCAGCCGATTGGCGACCCGCAGCGGCAGCCGCTGCCACACCGCGATCCGCAGGCGGTGCCTGGCGCTGGTCGGATCGGCATCGCGCGCTTCAAGGCCCGGCGCGTTCCAGGTGGCATAAGTCAGCGGCTCGGGCTCGAAACCCCAGTTACGCTTGAAATGATAGGCGCCGCTGCCGGTCTTGGAGCGGCCGAAGTCGAAGCGGTCGCAGCCACGGCGGCGGGCGTGGAGCATCAGCTCGAAATACATACGGTCGTTGGCGCGCAGCCGCCGCGCCCCCTGCGTGCCGCCGCCCCAGTACGGCATCACCGCGCCGCGATGGTAGAGCGAGAGCACGCTGGCGACCGGGCGGTCCTGGTGGCGCACGGTCAGAATATCGGCGTCATCGCCGAAACGGTCCAGCACCGCCTCGAACAGCGCGCGCGGGAATACCGGCGTACCGAGATTGCGCACCGATTCGGCATAGACGGCGTAATGCGCGTCGCGTTCCGCGGGGTCGCGTCCGATGGAAACGGTCAAGTCGGCGTCAAGGCCCTTGCGCACTTCGGCGCGCTGCTTGCGGGGGATCGCCTTGAGCTGCGCCTCGTCGTCACCGGCGAGCGCCAAGACGAAACCGCAGTGGGATTCGGTCTTGAGAAACCAGCCGTCCCGCGCCTGGGGCAGCACACCGCCGCGCAGCTCTATGGTCGGGCACGAGCGGCGCTGGGCCAGCTCCTCGGCGGCGGCGATCAGCGTTGCGGTCTCACCCGCTCGCGCTTCGAGCACGCCACCGTCCACGGCAAAGCCGGACGAGGCGAGCACGCGGCCGAACACCGGCGAATGGACTTCGCTCAGCGGCAGATAGGCGGCGATTTCTCCGCCCCGTTCGCTCACCAGCGCCAGCGAAGCGTTGCCGGTGCCTTCGGTCACCGCCAGAACCCAGGCCGGGCGATGGAACGGCGTCGCGGCGGGGTGATCGGCGACGAAGCGTTCGATCCGCGCGTGCTCGTTGGGATCGCGCAAATCCGCGAGCCGCACCGAGAGCTGAGAAGGAAAGAACGGCGCGTTCATGCGGCCAACGCGTCGGCCAGCAGCACGGCGCGATCCACCTCGCGCGCCGCCAGCTCGTCCATCCGGCCCCAGCGGAATTCGCCGATCAGGGCGCGCAGCTTGGCGGACATGGCGTCGAGATTGGTATAATGTCTCAGCCGCGATTTCAGCGGCGCGCGCGCCACGCGCGGCTGGCCGGGGTCGATCTCCCACGGATGGAAATAGAACACCGCCGGGCGCTCGTCGCGGCGGTTGACTTGCCGGATCGCCCAGCGCGAGAAGCCGTAGGGCAAGACGCGGAAGAACCCCCCGCCGCCCGCCGCCAGCCGCTTGCCCGCGAACGTCGCGGTCGTGACGGGAATCTCGATGAAGTCCGAACGCGGCACCGGGCGAAAGGCGAAGCGCGGCGCCTCGCGCCAGCCGTAGTGATCGTGCGCGATGGGCGCGACGCTGGAGCTGTAGGCATAGCCCTGCTCGGCCAGCACCAGATGCGCCCAGGGGGTACGCGCGTCGATGGAAAAGCTGGGCGCGCGATAGCCGGTGACGGCGACGCCGCCCGCGTCCTCAATGGCCTTGCGGCTGATCTCGAGATCATGCGCGAAAGCCCTGGCATCCATGCGGAACACTCGTGCGTGGTCCCAGCCGTGGCTGGCCAGTTCGTGCCCTTCCGCGACAATACGCCGCATCACTTTGAGATGGCGTTGCGCCACCCAGCCGAGCGTGAAGAACGTACCCTTGACCCCGGCATCGGCGAACATGCAAAGGATCGCATCGCAATTGCGTTCGACCCGGTCGGACAGCGTGGGCCAATCCTGCTTGTCGATCACACCCTCGAACGCGCCGACCTGGAACCAGTCCTCGACGTCCACCGAAAGGCCATTGACGACAGTACCATTGATGACGTCGCGCGTGTTCACGGTCAGGCGGCTGCGCGAGCCCCCTCTCCGGTCTCGATCCACTCGATCAGCATGGTCAGCGTATGGCGAATGGTGCGTTCCTGCTCGATCAGGCGGCCTTCCAGCGCGGAAACCTGCGCGTTCAGCGCGGCGATCTGGCGAGCGGCCTCCCGGTCCCGGTCCTCGTCGCGCTCGGCGTTGCCGGCGACTTCGAGAACGGCCTGCTGAAGCTCCTCGAGCTGCACATCGCGGGCTGATAGGACAGAGCGCAGTTCAGCCAGCGCCGCGGCGGTCTCGGCCCGGAGAGCCTCGATCGCGCCCAGGTGCGCATGGTCCACGGGAGCGGACAACGGCACTTCCAGCGGCTTGGCGACTTCGGACGCCGGAGCCGCGACTTGCGTCACCGTGCCCACCGCGCCGTCGTCCACCATCTCGCGCAGGACCTGGCTCACCATCGCCCCGTCGATCCGGGTGCGCTCGTCCACCGCGCCCAGCAGCAGCAGGCGGTTGACGATCTGGTTGATGCGGCGCGGCACGCCGCCCGTCGCTGCATGGATCTCGGCGAAGACGCGCTGGTCGAACGCGGGGTTGCCGCTCCAGCCGACGCACTTCATCCGGTGCTCGATATAGGGCTGCACTTCCTTGGCCTGCATCGGCTCAAGGTGGTGCATCGCGATCACGCGCTGGCGGAGCTGCTCCAGCGCCGGGTCTTCGCCCAGGATCTGGCGGAATTCCGGCTGGCCCAGCAGCAGCGTCTGCAACAGCGGATGCGCGCCAAGCTGGAAGTTCGAGAGCATGCGCAGTTCTTCGAGCGCGCCGATCTCGAGGTTCTGGGATTCGTCGACGATCAGCAGGCAACGGCGGCCGGCGCGGGCTTCCTCGTGCAGGAAGTCCTCGATGGCGCCCAGCGCGCTGGCCTTGTCATGCCCTTCGATCAAGAGCCCGAAAGCCTGCGCGACGACATGGACGATCTCCTCGCCGTCGAGCCTGCTGGTGACGACTTGCGCGGCGGTCAGCCGAGACGGGTCGATCGTCGCCATCAGGTGCGCGACCAGCGTGGACTTGCCCGCGCCGACTTCCCCGGTGATGACGACGAAGCCCTCGCCCTGCACCAGGCCGTAACCCAGATAGGACAGCGCCTTGCGGTGAGTCAGGCTCTCGAAATAGAATGCCGGATCGGGAGTCAGCTGGAAGGGTCTGGCGCTCAGCCCGTAGAAATCGTCGAACATCCTGATCGTCCCTTTAAAAGCTGTACCGCACGCCCAGCAGGGCGGATGCGGACCAATAGTCTTCCAGCGCCGCGCTGCGGTTCACCCCGTCGACGCCCACCGCCGCGGTGGCGGAAAGCCCGGCGATCAGATCGCGGTAATACGAGGCGGTTGCGCCGATCGAAGAGATATCGTCACCGAAGACGCCGCCGGTTTCGATCCAGTTGGCGTAAAGGTTGGTGCCGAAGCTCGACCGGTTGTCGATGATCCCGTTGAGATAGGCGGCGATCCAGTAATTCTCGTCGATCACGCCGTTCGACGCGCCCAGGATCGTGCCGGTCGCACCGATGAACTTGCGGCGGTCGTAACCCGCGCCGATGCCGGTCTCGAGCCGGCCGAAGTCGTAGCCGTAAGTGGCCACGACGCCGCGCGCGCGGAAGGTGGAAGAGCGCAGCGAGCCGAGCATTCCCGCAAGGCAGTTGCCGCCTTCGAGCGAGGAGACGCAGCCGCCGAGGTCGCCCGTCAACGGATTGCGGATCGCCTCGAAGTCGGTCGGCAAGTCGGCCAGCGCGCGGTTGATCTGGCCGCCGAAGCCGGCGACGTTGTCATAGACCGCGATGTTGATCGCGCTCCGGCGGCTGGGCGCGTAGCTGAAGGTGCCGGTATAGCTGGTCGAGCCGTAGCGCTTGCCGACATGGGCGGTCAGCGAAGTGCGCGTCGAAGGCCGCCACATCACGCCGACGTCCCAGATCAGGCCGTCGACGTCGTAAGCCAGCACGCGCGGGGCGCTCTTGTCGGTGACATAGTGGCCGTTGCCGCCGATCACCGGATCGCCGTTGCCGTCGCGCAGGGCGTCGCGGGAGGAGATTTCCACCTTCTCGTAGCCGACGGCGCCGGTCGCCTGCACCGTGTGCGTCACGGGCACGGTGACCATCGCGCGCGCAGAGAAATCCTCGACCCGCTGGTCGAGATTGGAGACATCCTCGCGGTAATAGCTGCTCCCGACGCCCAGGCCGACCGGGAGCACCGTGCCCGGCGCCACGCCCGCCTGCACGTCGGCGACGTGGACCACGCTTTCGTCGAACACGTCGACCGGCGCGCCGCCGGGAATCACGGCGAAAGCGTCGGGCTGCTCGACCTTGGTGTAGCCGATGCGGTAGCTGGCGTTGATGCCGACATCGCCCGCGTAAGTGGAGACCGAGGGTCCGGCATAGGCCGAATAGACTTGCGTGATCGAATCGTCCTGGCCGAACGGATTGGGCAGCGCCCCGCCGGATTCGTCGACCCGCGCGCGGGTGGCGAGCGCGCCGGCCTGAATGATGACCCCAGGCGCGACGGTAGTGTAGCCGTTGAGGACGCCGCTGATGACGTCGCCGTCGTCGGTGTGGTCGTCCCACGAGATCTGGCGCTCGTAGCGGACCGACAGCGAGACGCCGTTATTGCGGCCGATGGCCTGGCCGTCCACCCCGGCGGCGAGGCGGGAGTAAGTGAACACGTCGTCGCCGGGCTCAAGCTCGGCGGTGACGACCTGCATGGCCTCGATATAGGGGGTGATGTCGACGCGCGGTCCACCATCGCCCCCAAGGACTCTGGTGCGCTTGGAGCGGTTTTCCTTCGCCGGCGCGGCGGCGCTGTCGCCTCCGCCCGAGACGTTGTCGTAGCCGATCGACTGAGCGCTCGCCGGCAGCGGCGCGGCCAGCGCTATCCCGGCGGCGAGCAGGGCGTGCTTTACAGGTATGCGCGACATGATCGTCATCCACCGTATCCATAAGAACCGAAGCGCCGCCCCGACGGGCTGAAGTGGACGGCGTTGAGCAGAAGCTCGATGTTGGGACAGGCCGAAAGCAGCGAGACCGCGTCTTCCAGCGCGCCCTTGCCGGTCTGGTCGGCGCGCACCACCATCACCGTCTGGCCGACATGGCGAGCCAGTTCGGCGGCGGCGGAGGCGACCAGCGCTGGCGACGAATCGAAGATCACGATGCGGCCCGGCGCACCTTCGGTCAGCCGCTCCAGCACTTGCCCGGTGCGCGAGGAGCTGAGGTATTCGGCGTCCGAGGCGGTGATGTTGCCGGTAGGCAGGACCCACAGGCCCGGAATGTCGGTGCCGATGACAAGGTTCGCGACATCGACCGACGGATCGGTGAGCGCGTCCATCAGCCCCGGCGCGCCGGAGCTTTTCTCGGCCGGCAGACCGAGCACGCGGGCGATCGAAGGCCGCGCGAAATCGCAATCGACCAGCAAAACATCGCTTTCCTTCTCCGCCGCGATCGAGAGCGCGAGGTTGATCGCGCAATAAGTCTTGCCCTCGCCGGGATGCGGCGAGCTGACGAGCACGCGCTGCGAAGCGGGCCCGCTGCCGCGACGGCGCAAGTCGGCCGCCTGAAGCAGCAACTGGCGCTTGACGATGCGGAACTCTTCCAGAAGCGTCGTGACCTTGCCTTCGGGCACGATCAGCCCCTGCTCGCGAAGGTGTTCGCGGTCGATGGGATGGACCTCGCCGCCGAAGCGGACGGGCGCGGCGGCGGGACGCGGTGCCGGCGCGACGGGCGCGGGCACGACCGGCTGCGCCTGCACCGGGAGGGCTTCAACCGGCGGTACGACCGGGCGCGCTTCGGGCTCGGGACGCGGCTGCGGCGCCGCTTCCGCCTCGGGCTGGCGACGCCGGGCCACATGGCGCGGCACGGCGGGATCGCCATCCAGCGGGATCGGCGGCGGCAGGAAGCGGTTGAGATCGACCGAGCCCGCGCCTTTGGCCCCGATACCGGACTGCGCCCGCTCGATCAGCGTGCGGCGCGCGGCCGGATCGTCGGAGCCGTACGGCGGAACCGGGATTTTGCTTTGATCGGTCATTCCGGGTCCCTTCACGCCACCATGCCGCGCTGGATGAATTCGGCGGCGAGCAGCACCACGAACACCCCGCCAAGCGCGGCCGATGCCGCATAGAACAGCTTGAGCTTGCGCCGCCGCGCGGCCTTGCCCGCAGCGGTCAGCGTGCGCGACACCGCGCCCAGCACCGGCAGGCCGGTCGACCGCTCAAGCCCCGAGGTGGTCGCGAAGGTGGAGCGAAGCTTCGACAGCGCGAAAGCGACGCCGCAGCCCGCGCCGATCCCGGCCATGATGACGCCGAGCAGCAGCACCGGGCGGTTGGGCGCCACGGGAGAGCGCGGCGTCGTCGGCGGATCGACCACTTCGAACTTCACCGCCTCGCGCTCGGTCTTGATCTCGCCGCGCAGCTTCAGTTCCTCACGGTCCTGCAGAAGCTCGTCGTACTGCTTGCGCAGCACGTCGTAATCGCGGCTGATGCGCTGGGCTTCGGTGGAAATCTCGGGATTGCTGATCGCGCTGGCGGTAAAGCTGGCGACGTCGGCGCGCAGCCCCGCCTGGCGAGAGATCAGGCCCTGCACGGTCGCCTCGCGGTCCGCCTTGATCGACAGCAGCGAGGTATAGGCCGGGTTGGGAATGCCGCCGCCCTCGCCTTCCTGGTCGGCGGAAGCGCGCAAGGCCGCGATCTGGTTCTTGACGCTGATGACGTCGGGATGGTTGTCGGTCAGCCCGCGCGCCTGCATCGCCGCAAGGTCGGCGCGCGCCGCCGCGAGCGAGCCCTTGGCGCTGCCGCCGCCCGCCATCGTGCGCGGGGTTCCGGCAAGCTGGCCGTTGATCGCCGCCAGCGCGCTCTGCGCCGCCGCGAGATCGGCATCGACCCCGCGCGATTCCGCCCGCGCCGACTCCAGCCGCTGCTGGTTGGCCGCACCGCCCTGGATCATCTCGGGATGCTGTGCTTCGAAGGCGAGCCGCTTGCGTTCGGCGCTTTCAAGCTGCTTTTCGCGCTGGGCAAGCTGCTGGTCCACGAACTCCAGCGTCTCGGTCATCTCACCGCGGTTGCCGGCAAGGTTCTCCTCGCGGAAGATGTCGATCATCTTCTGCACCACGTCCTGCGCCAGCACCGCGTTCTCGGCATCGGAGAACGAGCCTTTGCTGGACGTCGCGGTGATCTCGAACAAGTTGTCCTGCTGGCTCACCACCTTGATGTTTTCGGCAAGGTCCAGCACCGTCGCCTCAAGCTGCTTGGGCGACGTCACGGTGTCGCCGAGGCGCGTCGAACGCACCACTTTCTCGAGGTTGACCGCGCTCACCAGCGTCTGGCGGATACGCTCGATGTCGCGCTTGCGGTCGGCGACGCCGATGCCGACCTGTTCGGCCAGCGCATCGTCAAGCTGCACGAAAATGCGCGCGCGCGATTCGTAGCTGTTGGGGATCATCGCCACGACCAGCCAGCCGAGCAGGCAGACAGCCCAGGCGACGCCCAGAGCCAGCCAGCGGCGGTGCCAGACGGCGTAGATCGCGGAGAGGACTTCGTCGTAGAGCGAATTCATGTATGGGCCCCCGGTCCTTCGCTCAGAACATGCTTTCGGGGATGATGATCACATCGCCCGGCTGAAGCATCACGTTGGCCTTGCTCTCGCCCTTCTTGAGGAGGTCGCCGAGCCTCAGGGCGAACTCGCGCTGCTTGCCCAGTTCCTTGTCGAAGCGGATCAGCCGCGCCTTGTTGCCCGCCGCGAACTCCGACAGCCCGCCCACCGCGATCATCGCGTCGAGCAGCGTCATGTTGGCGCGGTAGGGAATGGAAGCGGGCTTCTCGGTGGCGCCGACGACGCGGACCTGCTGGCTGAAAGTGCCGGCGAACTGGTTGACGATGACCGAGACCAGCGGGGCCTCGATATATTGTGACAGCTGGAGCTTGATGTCCTCCGCGAGCATCGAGGGCGTCTTGCCGACGGCAGGCATGTCCGTGATCAGCGGTGTGGTGATGCGCCCGTCCGGACGCACCTGCACTTTCGCGCCAAGTTCCGGGTTGCGCCAGACGAAGATCGTCAGCTCATCCAGCGGGCCGATCACGTATTCCTCGCCCGGACCTTCCTGCAGCGACACGAACGATGCGGGAGGAAGCTGCGCACCTCCGCCCGCCCCCATGCAGCCCGTCAACAGCAGGCTGACCGTCGCGCATCCGAGCAGGAGCCGGGCGGGAAGCGGGTTCGACATGGGCACGTCCTCGTTTGCACCGGGCCGGCACGTCGGAGGAACAAGTCTTCCGGCGTGCTGGAACTGGCTGAATTGTGCCATCGCTATCGAAGAAAAGGGTGAACATACCGTTAGCCCTGACCAGAGATGTTCCACCCATCCCGTAACGGGACAGATGGGACGGAGGGCGTTAGCGGGGCCTATTCGTATGTTCGGCACCCCCTGAATGGTCATTGCGACCCCGCACTCGACCGGGGTCGCTATGACGAATTCCTAGAGCATGATGCCTTCAAGTTGCTTCGTCATTGCGAGCGGAGCGAAGCAATCCAGGGCAGTGAGACACCGCCCTGGATTGCCGCGCGGCTTCGCCGCTCGCAATGACGAAGCAGTGTAAAGTCATCATGGTCTAGATTGCCGCGGGGCTGCGGCCAAGGCTGCGGTTCATCCTGAGCGGCTGTTGAAAAACAGCCAACCGAAGGGCCCCTCGCAATGACGAAGCGACTTGAAGGCATCACCTTCTAAATCAGGATTTCGGCGGCCGGGCCCTGCCCCAGGAAGCTCGCCGGACTGGCCGAGGCGCCGTAGGCCCCGGCGCAGAACACCGCGACGAGATCGCCCTCGTCGGCGCGCGGGAACCCGGCCCTCTCGGCCAGACGGTCGAGCGGGGTGCACAGGCAGCCGACGACCGAGGCTTCTTCCTCGACCGGCGCATCGAAGCGCGTGGCGATGGCGACCGGGTAGTTGCGGCGCACCACCGTGCCGAAGTTGCCCGAGGCGGCGAGCTGGTGGTGGAGGCCGCCGTCGGTCACCAGGAAAACCTCGCCGTGGCTGACCTTACGGTCGATGATCCGGGTGAGGTAAACTCCTGATTCGCCAACGAGATAGCGGCCGAGTTCGATCACGAATTCGGTCTGGGCCAGGACATCGGGAAGGCGCTCGAACCGCTCCGAGAGCCGCTCGCCCACGAGCGTCGCATCGACCGGCTCGTCGCCGGGGAAATAGGGGATGCCGAACCCGCCGCCGAGGTTGCAGTAAGGTAATGGCGCGCCCGTTTCCTCGGCCAGCCGGGCGGCAAGCGCCAGCGTCCGCGCCTGGGTCTCCGCGATGGCCTCCGCGTCCAGCGCCTGGCTTCCGGCGAAGATGTGGAACCCGCGCCACTCCGCCCCGGCCGAGAGCAGCTTGCGCGCCAGTGCCGGCACCCGCTCGGCATCGAGGCCGAATTGCTTGGCCCCGCCGCCCATCTTCATGCCCGAGCCCTTGAGGTCGAAATCGGGATTGACCCGGATCGCGAGGCGCGGGGTTATTCCAGTCCCTTCGGCCAGAGCCAGCGCCCGCTCCGCCTCGCGTTCGGATTCGAGATGGATGGTAACCCCTGCGCGGATGGCCATGTCCAGTTCCACATCGCGCTTTCCGGGCCCGGCGAAGCTGACATCGCGGGGGGCGATACCGGCACGGCGCACGATCCGCAGCTCACCGCCCGAGGCGATGTCGAAACCGTCGACAATTTCCGACATCAGCTCAAGAAGCGGTATGAAGGGATTGGCCTTTATGGCGTAATGCAGGCCCAGCCGCGCGGGCATGGCGGCACGCAAGTCCGCCACCCGCCGCCGGATATGCGCGCCCGAATAGACGAACAGCGGAGTCGATCCGGCCTGCTCCACCAGATCGATCACCGGATAGCCGTCAACGGCGAGAACGCCGTCCACCGCATCGAAGCCGGCGGGGATCGGCCCAAGCGGTTTCAAGCCGCCAGCTCCGCCTGAAGGCCGGTGCGGTCGATCTTGCCGTTGGGAGACTTGGGCATCTCCTCGCGCCAGTGGATCATCTTGGGCTGCATGAAATTCGGTAATTCGGCCATAAGCTTGCGCGGCAGTTCTACCGCCGCGTCCAACACTCCGGGGATCGCGCGCACGATCAGGTGCACCGCCTGCCCCAGCCGCGCATCGGGCACGCCCAGCGCCACCGCCTCGCCGACAAGGCCGGTGGCGAGCGCGGCGTCCTCGATCTCTTGCGGGCTGATGCGGTTGCCCGCGCTCTTGATCATCGCGTCGCGTCGGCCGACGAAAGTGAGCAGCCCTTCGGCATCGCGCCGCACCCGGTCGCCCGACCACACCGCCACGCCTCCATAGAGCGAAGCGGCGGGCGCCGGCCGGAAGCGCTCGGCGGTGCGTGCCTCGTCCCGCCAGTACCCTTGCGCCACCAGCGGGCCGCAGTGCACCAGTTCGCCCTCTTCGCCATCGGCGGCCACCACGCCCGCATCGTCGATCACAAGGATCTCCGCATGGGGGATCGCCTTGCCGATCGAAGTCGGATGCGTATCGATCAGCGCGGGATCGAGGTAGGTCGAGCGGAACGCCTCGGTCAGTCCGTACATCGCGAAAAGCCGCGCCGACGGGAACTGCCCGCGCAATCGCCGCACGAGGCCGGGCGTCAGCGCGCCGCCGCTGTTGGTCAGCCGCCGCAGGTTCGCGGCCACGTCAGCCGGCCAGTCCATCTCCGCCAGTTGCACCCAGAGCGGCGGGACGGCGGCAAGCGTGGTGATCCGGTGCCGGTCCACCGCCCGCACCACGTCGCGCGGGACGAGGTAGTCGAGCGGGGCGACGCAGCCGCCGGCATGCCAGGTCGACAGCAACTGGTTCTGGCCATAGTCGAACGACAGCGGCAGCACCGCCAAAGTCCGGTCGTCCGCCGAAAGGCCGAGATACGACGCCACGCTTTCGGCCCCCAGCCACATGTTGGCATGACTCAGCATCACCCCCTTGGGCTTGCCGGTGGAGCCGCTGGTGTAGAGTATCGCGGCCAGATCGCGCGGATCGGCGGCGGAAGGCGGCAGTTCCGGCGCGGCGGCGGCAGCGGCGGTCGCCGCTTCCTCCGCCACGATGGCACAGTGGCCCGGCACGTGGCCCGGCACATCGTCCGGCCCAAGCGTCGCCAGGCGCGCAGGCGTGGCGATCAGCAGCCGCGTGCCGCTGTCGGCCAGGATGTGGCGCACTTGCGCGTGCTTGAGCAGCGGGTTGACCGGCACATGGACCAGCCCGGCCCGCGCCGCCGCCAGCGGCATCAGGCAAGTCAGCTCGCCCTTCGCGGCCCAGGTCGCCACCCGCGCGCCCGGTTCGGGCGCTTGCGCCGTGAGCCAACCCGCAAGCCGGGAGACACGCGATCTTAAGTCCTTGTAGCTAAGCGTCTCGCCACGAAGCGCCAGCGCCGCCGCATCGGGCTCGCCGCGCTCGGCCAGATGGTCGAGCGGGCGGATCGAGAGGTCAGGCTGGCCGGGCATCGGGGATCGAAAGCTCCATCCGGGGAACGAGAGTCAGTGGTCGCAGTCGAATATCACTCCGATCTTAAGGAAGTGCAATCGGACCCCCTGTTGGGCCCCGCGCTTTCGGCCGACGCGCGGGATACCCCGTTCGACCGGATCGAATGGTGGCGCGCGCTGGCCGAGCATTGCGGGCTCGATCCGCTGATCGCCGTGGCGCGCGACGGAGGGGGCATCGCGGTGCTGCCGCTGGCCCGCGACGGGAACAAGCTCGGGGCCTTGGCCAACTGGTACACCTTCCGCTGGCGGCCGCTGCTGGTGGGGAGCAATGCTCCGCAACTCCTCAAGGCGATCGCGGGCGACCTCGCCAGCCGCTCCCATCGCCTGACCCTGACCGGGGTGCCCGACGAGGACGGCAGCGCCACCATGCTGGCCGAGGCCTTCGCCGCTTCGGGCTGGCTGGTCCGGCGCGAGCAGGGCGATGTCAATCACGTGCTGCCGGTCAACGGCCGGTCCTGGGAGCAATACCACGCCGGACTGCCGGGCACGCTGCGCACCACGCTCAAACGCAAGAGCAACAAGGTTGCATGCCGGGTGCATGACCGTTTCGACGCCGATGCATGGTCGGCCTATGAGGCGATCTATGCCCGAAGCTGGAAGCCCGAGGAAGGTTCCCCCGCGTTCCTGCGCGCCTTCGCCAAGGCCGAGGGCGCGGCGGGACGACTGCGGCTGGCGGTGGCGCACACGCCGGAAGGCGAGCCGATCGCCGCGCAGATGTGGACCGTGGAAGGCTCTACCGCATTTATCCACAAGCTTGCCCACAGGGAGGACGCGAGCGCGCTGTCCCCCGGATCGGTGCTGAGCGCCGTGCTTTTCCGCCATGTCATCGACATGGACAAAGTGTCGCTGATCGACTTCGGCACGGGGGACGATGCCTACAAGCGCGACTGGATGGAACAAGTCCGGCCGCGCTGGCGCCTGGACCTGATGCGTCCGATGCATCCGCGCAACTGGCTGTCGATCGCCAAGGCCGAGCTTCGCCGCCTTGCCCGACGGGGCCGGTGCAACTAGACGCGATGCACGACAAGCCGAGGACCCGATGACCGATCAGACCGACACCCTGCTACGGCAGATACTGAGCGACGTGCTCGGCCTTTCGCCGGAGCGGGTGGCCGCGTTCACGCCCGACACCGGCCTGTTCGGCGATCTGCCCGAACTCGATTCCATGGCGGTGGCCGGCCTGCTGACCGAACTGGAAGACCGCCTCGACATCGTGATCGAGGACGAAGACATGGACGGCGACCTGATGAGCACTTACGGTGCGCTGCTGTCCTTTGCGGAAGCCAAGCGCGGGGCTTGATGGGGCCGATCCTCTGGCCTTGGGGCGACGGGACCGAGTACGCCCTTGCCGTCGATCGCGGCCGCGGCCGTCGCCTGCTGATCGTGCCCGCACTGTTCGACGAGGGCAACCGGATGCGGCGGCTGACGGTCGAGACGATGCGGCGCCTGGACGCGGCGGGGATCGACAGCGTGCTGCCCGACTTGCCCGGAACGAATGAAAGTCTCCAGCCCCCCGAAGCGCAGACCTGCGGCAGTTGGGGCGAAGCGATGGTGACGGCGGCGCGGCATTTCGGCGCCACGCACACGCTGGGCATTCGCGGCGGCTGCCTGTTCGCGCCGCACGCGCTTCCGGGCTGGCACTATGTCCCGGTCAAGGGCGCGAGCGTACTGCGCCAGATGATGCGGGCGCGGGTCATCGCCTCGCGTGAGGCGGGGACCCAGGAGACCACCGCCGACCTTGCGGCAGTTGCCGAAGCCGAGGGCATCGATCTGATAGGCTATCGGCTGGGCGCGGAATTCGTACGCACATTCAACGCGCTGGAGGTACAACCGGGCAACGTCATCGAACAGCCCGCACTCGGCGCCGGTTTCCTCGGCCCCGGCCTGTGGCTGCGCGCCGAGCCCGGCGAGAGCGCGGAACAGGCAGACGCCTTGGCGGCCCTGCTGGTGGCTGGAATGGGCGCATGACCCGCCGCCACCTCGCTTTCCCCTGCGAGGGCGCGAGCCTGATGGGCACGCTGGACGACGCCGCGGGGACAACCGGCCTGCTCATCGTCACCGGAGGCAACGAGATCCGTGCGGGCGCATGGAACGGGCAGGCACAGTTCGCCGCCAGGATCGCCACCGAGGGCTTTCCCGTGTTCCGCTTCGACCGGCGCGGCGTGGGTGACAGCGAGGGTGAGAACCGCGCGTTCCGCTCCTCCACCCCCGACATCGCCGCCGCGCTGAACGCGTTCCGGCGCGAGTGTCCGCACGCCACGAGGATCGTCGGCATGGGCAATTGCGACGCCGCCGCCGCGCTGATGCTGTCCGGCGGCGCGGGATTCGACGCGCTGGTCCTGTCCAATCCCTGGACGATCGAGAACGACGATACTCCGCCGCCGCCCGAGGCCCTGCGCGACCACTACAGGCGGCGGCTGGCCGATCAAGCGGCGATCCGGCGCTTGCTGAGCGGCAAGGTGTCGCCGCGCAGGCTCATCGCCAGCCTGCGCGACGCGCTGCGTCCCGCGCCGCCACCGAGTACGCTGGCGCAGGACATCGCGCGCGGATTGGTGGATTTCGGCAGGCCGGCCACGATTTTGCTGGCCGAACGAGACCGGACCGCCCAAGCTTTCTTGTGCACATGGGACAAGAGCGATCCGCGCGTCCGGACATGCCCCGGCGCGACACACAGCTTCGTCGAGCCGCATGCGCGGGAGTGGCTGGCGGAGGAAGTCTTGAAAGTGCTGCGACTGTAGTTCGTCATTGCGAGCGGCCGAAGGTCGCGCGGCAATCCAGGCGAAGCTTACCCCACAGCCTGCGCCGCACTCTCCGCGAATTCCTTCTCCGCCAGGTAGCGCTCGGCATCGAGCGCGGCCATGCAGCCGGTGCCGGCCGCCGTCACCGCCTGGCGATAAGTGTGGTCCATGACGTCACCGCAAGCGAAGACGCCGGGAATCGCGGTCTTGGGCGTGCCGGGCTCGACGATCAGGTAACCGCTCCCATCGGTCTCCAGTTGGCCCTTGAACAGCTCGGTCGAGGGCGCGTGGCCGATGGCGACGAACGCGCCCTGCGTCAGGAAATCGCTCTCTTGCGAAGTATGCGTGTCGATCAGCCGCAGCGACTCGAGCGTGCCGTCGGCGCCTGCCTGGAAGCGCTCGACCACCTTGTTCCACACGACGGTGATCTTCGGATGCGCGAACAGGCGGTCCTGCAGGATCTTCTCGGCCCGCAGCGAATCGCGCCGGTGGATCAGGGTCACGTCGTCGGAATGGTTGGTGAGGTAGAGCGCTTCCTCGACCGCGGTGTTGCCGCCGCCGATCACCACCACCTTCTTGCCCTGGTAGAAGAAGCCGTCGCAGGTCGCGCAGGCGCTGACGCCCTTGCCCTTCATATGCTCCTCGGTGGGGATGTTCAGCCAGCGTGCCTGGGCGCCGGTGGCGATGACGAGCGTGTCGCCGAGATAGACGGTGCCGCTGTCGCCCTCGAGCCGGAACGGGCGCTGGGTGAGGTCGACCTTCGAAATATGGTCCCATTCCATCTTGGTGCCGACATGCTCGGCCTGCTTCTGCATCTGCTCCATCAGCCAGGGGCCCTGGATGACGTCGGCGAAGCCGGGATAATTCTCGACATCGGTGGTGATGGTGAGCTGGCCGCCGGGCTGGATGCCCTGGACGACGATCGGCGCGAGGCCGGCGCGGGCGGCGTAGATGGCGGCGGTCAGCCCGGCGGGGCCGGAGCCGAGGATGATCATGCGGGAGCTGTGGGTCGCGGTCATCCGTGCGAGTTAGGGGCCCCTTCCCCCGGGCGCAATGGCCGATTTGCCGGGACTCGGGCGCCCTGATATGAGCCGCGCCATTCAGCCCCTTCCCGAGAGAGCAGGTTCATGAACGCCCCCGCCAACGTGCATGATAACCCCCTCGGCCTCGACGGCTTCGAGTTCG
>DATEEP010000012.1:0-37340 GCA_035281095.1 Novosphingobium sp.
TCATGCTCTAAACCCGGCCTTTGCCCGCAAGGCTATCGACCGTCTGGGTCTCGCACCCTGGAGCCCTCACCCGCCCCGTGTCCTGATCAGCGTCTCCACCACGCTCGGATCGGCCAGTGTCGAGATATCGCCCAGGTTCGATGTATCGCCTTCCGCGATCTTGCGCAGGATGCGGCGCATGATCTTGCCCGAGCGGGTCTTGGGCAGGGCGGGGGCGAAGTGGATGACGTCGGGCTTGGCGATGGGGCCGATCTCGGTGCGGACCCATTTCGTCAGATCCTGTCGCACTTGCTCGCTCGGCTCCTCGTTGGCGTTGAGCGTGACGTAGGCGTAGATGCCCTGCCCCTTGAGATCGTCCGGCATGCCGACGACGGCGGCTTCGGCCACCTTGTCGTGCGCGACCAGCGCGCTTTCGATCTCGGCTGTGCCCATGCGGTGGCCGGACACGTTGATGACATCATCGACGCGGCCGGTGATCCAATAGTACCCCTCCTCGTCGCGGCGGCAGCCGTCGCCGGTGAAGTACTTGCCGGGGTACGTGCTGAAATAAGTCTGGAAGAAGCGCTCGTGATCGCCCCACACGGTGCGCATCTGGCCGGGCCAGCTTTGGGTGATGCACAGATTGCCTTCCGTGGCACCGTCCAGAATCGCACCCTCGGCGTCGACGAGTTGGGGCACCACGCCGAACATCGGCGTGCTGGCGGAACCGGGCTTGAGATCGGTCGCGCCCGGAAGCGGTGTGATCATCGCGCCTCCGGTCTCGGTCTGCCACCAGGTATCGACGATCGGGCAGCGCTCGTCGCCGACGACGCGCCAGTACCATTCCCATGCCTCGGGGTTGATCGGCTCACCCACGGAACCCAGCAAGCGCAACGACTTGCGTGAGGTTCTTTCCACCCATTCGTCGCCCTCGCGCATCAGCGCGCGCAGCGCTGTCGGGGCTCCGTAGAAGATGTTGACCTGATGCCGGTCGACGATCTGCCAGAAGCGGCTGTGGTCGGGATAGTTCGGCACGCCCTCGAACATCAACACCGTCGCCCGGTTCGCGAGCGGGCCGTAAACGACGTAGCTGTGCCCGGTGACCCAGCCGATATCGGCCGCGCACCAGTAGACTTCGCCCGGGCGGTAATCGAAGACGTAATGGTGCGTCATCGCCGCCCATGTCAGGTAGCCGCCGGTGGTGTGCAGCACGCCCTTGGGCTTGCCGGTCGATCCCGAGGTATAGAGGATGAACAGCGGATCTTCCGCACCCATTTCCTCCGCCGGGCAATCGGCCGAAGCGAGTTCACGCTCGTCCTCCCAGCGATAGTCGCGGCCCTGGTTGATCTCCACCGCGTTGCGCGCGTGGCCGACGACCAGCACCGCCTCTACATCGGGGCAATGGGCCAGCGCCGCATCGACGTTGGCCTTCAGGGGCACCAACTTGCCGCCGCGCATGCCTCCGTCCGCGGTGACGACCAGCTTGCTGTCGCAGTCCTGTATCCGTCCTGCCAGAGCCTCAGGGGAGAAGCCGCCGAACACGATCGAATGGATCGCGCCGATCCGCGCGCAAGCGAGCATCGCCACCGCCGCTTCCGGGATCATCGGCAGGTAGATGGTCACGCGGTCGCCGCGCCTGGCGCCAAGCTTCTTCAGCGTGTTGGCGAAGCGGCAGACGTCCTCATGAAGCTCACGATAGGTCAGCTTGCGCTGCTGGGCCGGGTCGTCGCCTTCCCAGATGATCGCAAGGGTGTCGCCGTGTGCGTCCAGATGCCGGTCAAGGCAGTTCGCGGAGGCATTGAGCGTCCCATCAGCGAACCATTCGACGCCGAAATCGGCTTCGTCGAAGCTCGAACTGGAGAACTGCGTCCACGGCCTGATCCAGTCGAGCCGCGCCGATTCCTCGCGCCAGAACGCCTCGGGTTCCTCGATCGATTTCCGGTACTTTTCGGCATAACCGGCGGCATCGACATAGGCGCGCGCGGCCCACTCTGCGGGAACTGGATGGATGGTGGACACTGGATCGCCTCTCCTTCGGGACGCGCCTATTAGCGCCGCCCCGCTCCCGCGATCAAGGGGCGCAATCCTCCGCGATGAGGCACACGC
Source organism: Novosphingobium sp. (assembly GCA_035281095.1). Lineage (GTDB taxonomy): Bacteria > Pseudomonadota > Alphaproteobacteria > Sphingomonadales > Sphingomonadaceae > Novosphingobium. The sequence continues at coordinate 2,086 of DATEEP010000012.1, forward strand.
CGGATGACGAGAAATCCACTTGGTCCAGCGACCGGGCCAGCCCGCATCCGCCGGCGGAAATCTCGCGCCCGGCGACGTGAACCGGGCCTTCGCGCGGTATGACCAGAACCGGCCCCCGATAGCGCGCGGCAAGGCTTTTGTCCGGCACGCCCTCGACCTGATCGAGCCGGAACAGCGGGCCGTCGACGAGGGTCATCGAACCGCGCTGAGCAACCTCCTTCACCCATTCGCGCGGATAACGCTCGCCCCGCGCCACCTCCATACCCTTGTCGAGGTGCAGTTCGCGCGGTCGGCCGTAATCGAACAGGCGATAGGTGATGTCGCTGTTCTGCTGGACCTCGATCAGGCTGACCCCCGCACCGATCGCGTGCACTGTATTTGCGGGGATATAGAAAAAATCGCCAGGCTGGACCGAGTGCCATTCCAGGAGATGCTCGATGCTGCCGTCCAACGCGGCCGCCCGCATCGCCTCGGGCGTCAGCGGCTGGCGAAACCCGATGCCCAGGCTCGCGCCTGGCTCCGCGTCGAGGATCAGCCAGCACTCCTCCTTGCCCTGTCGGCCAAGCCCCCCGGCAAGCGTCTGCGCGTCCGAGGGGTGGACCTGCACAGACAGCTTCTCGCTGGTGAAGATGTACTTTATCAACAGGCCCGGCAACTCGGCCGGCGGCTCGAACCAGATCTCCCCGATCCGTTGCCCGGCGGGCGCGACGAAGGGCGCGGGCAGCAGGGCCTTGCCCCAGGGCTTCTCTACCATGCGGATGGGCAGCTGGCTCATCGCGCTACTGGTTGACCGCGCCCGACAACTTGCCGACTTTCTGCGCCCCTTTGCGGGTGGTGATCATCACGTCGTTCCCGTCGACCACGACGATCACGTCTTCGAGCCCGATCACCGAGACGCGCGGCCCGTCGCTGTCGACCAGAACGTTGCGGCAATCGACCAGTTCGACCTCGCCCGACATGCTGTTGCCAGCCGCGTCGCTGTCGCGGGCGGCGTGGAGCGCGTCCCAGTTGCCGATGTCGGACCAGTCCATGTCCGCGGGCACCATCGCCGCGCGGTCTGTCTTCTCCATCACGGCATAGTCGACCGATTCGCCCTCGATCCGGGAGAACGAACCGGCTTCGGGATGGAAGCGCCGGCCATCGGCCGCGCCCGCCGAGACCGCCGCTTGCACCGCGTCCGCGATGTCCGGGCGGTGGGCGGACAACTCCTCCAGAAAGCGGTCGACGCGGAAGGCGAAGATGCCGCCGTTCCAGGCATAGGTTCCTTGCGCGAGAAATGCCTTGGCGCGCTCCAGATCGGGCTTTTCGACGAACTGCGCGGTGCGGAAGCCCCCTTCGCCAATAGCCTCCCCGCGCTTGAGATAGCCGAAGCCCGTTTCCGGCGCGGTCGGCTCGATGCCGAGCGAGACGAGCCAGCCGGCTTCGGCCAGTTCGGCGGCGGCGAGCGCGGCCTGGGCGAAGGCTGCCGCATTGCCGATATGATGGTCGCTCGGGCAGACCAGCATCACGGCGTCTCCGGGCAGCCGGTGAGCCGCGAGAGCGATCGCGGCGGCGGTGTTCTTTGCTGAAGGTTCCACGACGATCTGGGCGTCGCCGTGCCCCAGTTGCGCCTCGACGTGCTCCAGATGCTTCGCGCCCGTCACCACGACCGGGGGCGAGAAGCCCCGGTCCGGCGGGCAGCGACCAACGGTCTGCTCGAACAAAGTGGTCTCGCCGATGAGCGGCAGGAAGGGCTTGGGCTTGGCCACACGGCTGCGCGGCCACAGCCGCGTGCCGCTGCCGCCGCACAGAATCACGGGAACGATTTGGGTCATGTGGCGCGGATAGTGCCGGAAAATGGCATTCTGTTTAAGACCTCGTGTCAATTTTCCTGCGGTGCGAACCAGCGCTGCTGCCAGCCGTACTCGGCTTCGATCGGTTCGCCCCTGGCATCGAGCGCCGGACGGAAGCGGAAGCGCTCGATCGCCAGCCCGCAAGTTATGCGGTCCGCTTCCGGGTCGCGGCTGGCGCGATGGATGCGGCACCCCTTGGGAATACCATCGGTGCCGACCGTGACAACGATGACGACATTGTCACCGCGCCGAAGCTCGCGCGTCTTCTTCGGGTAGTCGCGCGAAGAGTTGATGTCTCCCGCCACCTTGACGGCCTTGGCCGCGCGGCTGCCCCCGCCGCCCGAACCATCGCCGCCGCCCCCGGCGCCGCTCCCTTCCCCGCTCTGGGCGGCACCGGCGGATTGCGCGCTCCCGGTCGAGGCGATGCGCGGCGCGGCCTCTTCGCTAAGGACGACGCGTGCGCGGGGCGCCGCGGCTTCTCTGGGTGTCGCGCGTTTTCCCGGCGGCGCGGCTTCGCCTTCGGCCCTGGTCGCGACGTCCGGTGCGGGAGGTGGCGTGGGGCTGGGCTCGGGCGGAGCGGTGATCGTCACCTCGAACGCCGATGTCACGCTTTCAACCACCGCAGTCGAGAAATCGGGCGCGAAAGCCCGGATCAGGCCGAGCACGGCAGCCACGTGGATCGCCACGACCAGCGCGGCGATCCCGAGACGTTTCCCTCGCGACATCGCGCTCAACTTTCCGCGAAACCGAACGGCTGCGTGGTGCGGCGATAGTCGTCGGGCAGGATCTCGCGGCCGATCGGCGGCTCGGACCGGGCGCGGCAATCGGCGCGACTGCACAGACGGCAAGTGACCCCGATCGGCGTGGCGGCCACGGCGGCGGGCTCTATCCCGCTCGCATAGACCAGCCGCGGCGCATCCTGGGCGGCGCAGGCGAGCGCGACGGCCCGCATGACCTCGGGATTGCCGTGGCTCCCTCCTCCCGAGACGACGGTGCGCGCGATCGAAAAGAACCGCTCCCCGTCGGGAAGTTCGAGCCACTGCGTGACGATCTCCCCGGGCCGCCGGAATGCCGAATGGACGCTCCATAACGGACATCCCCCACCGTGCGCCGCGAAAGGAAATCCCGCCCCGTCGAGCCGTTTGGAGACGTTGCCCGCCTCGTCCACCCGGATGAAGAAGAACGGCACCCGCTCCATGCCGGGACGGTGGAGCGTCGTCAGCCGGTGCGCGATCTGCTCGAAGCTGGTGCCGAACTGGCGGCCCAGCGCCACGATGTCGTAACCCCTCGTCTCCACCGCGCGGGCGAAGCGCTGGTACGGCATCAGCAACGCGGCGGCGGCGTATCCGGCCAAGGCCCGGCGCACGAGGTTCTCGGCGGTCTTGCTGGTGAACGTCCGAGCGCGGATTTCCTGCGCGATTTCAATGCGCATGGCGGTATAGGCGACGTGGATCGCAAGCTGGTGGGAGCGGCTCTCTCCGTCGAGCGTGTCGTCGATGAGCAGCTGCTGGTTATGCCGATCGAAGCGACGGATCGAATCGACCATGACATCGGGCGGCAGGAAGCGCACACGCACCCCTTGGGCGGCTATCCACCGCGCCATCCCTCCCGCTTTCTCGACCTCGTCGGAGAGCGCCTCCGCCCGCAGGTCGAGCGCATGGAAATAGTTGCGATGTTCGCCCACGAACTGCCGCGCTTCGCCCACCGGATCGGTAACGCCTTCGACAACACCCGACGTGCGCTGCGCCGCGAGTGCCTGCTGCTCGCGCGTGTAGGCGCCGTGCAGCCGCAGCAGCGCCTCGGAGATGCCGGGAAAGCTCGTGGCCAGGTCGGCCACTTCCAGTGACGGCAGATCGATGTCCGCGAAGATCGGATCGCGAAGAATCACCGCGATTCGGCGCAAGTAGGCTTCGCTGTCCTCGCTGGCGATCTCGCCGATCGGCAGATCGTAGCTGCGCGCCAGCCGGATCAGCATGTCGGCGGTGACCGGGCGCTGGTTGCGCTCCAGCAGCGCAACATAGGAGGGTGAGATACCCAGGTCGTCCGCCATCGCCTGCTGCGTCAGGCCCAGTTCCCGCCGCAGCCTCCTCAACCGGGGGCCGATGAAAAGAGGACGTGTTTCAGCCATCGCCATCAGCTTGTCATACGCTTCACAGCTTTACAAAGAATTTCTGTAAAGTTTTACAGATCGACTCCGCCGCCCATTCCGCACTGCACAAACCCGGCATAGACCGTGTCCATCATCGAACACCGTCAGGGAAGCAGTCATGACTTATCAGCAGCAGATCATCGAGGCCGGCAACACCATCGACGGCAATCGCAACTGGGCCGCGATCGACGCCGAATCCGTCGCCCGCATGCAGTTGCAGAATCGCTTCCGCACCGGTCTCGACATCGCGCGCCATACCGCGAAGATCATGCGCGAGGACATGGCCGCCTATGACGCCGATCCGGCCAACTACACGCAGTCGCTGGGTTGCTGGCACGGTTTCATCGGCCAGCAGAAGCTAATCTCGATCAAGAAGCACTTCGGCACGGTCAAGCGCCGCTACCTCTACCTCTCGGGCTGGATGATCGCCGCGCTGCGCAGCGACTTCGGTCCGCTGCCCGACCAGTCGATGCATGAGAAGACGAGCGTTCCCGCGCTGATCGAGGAACTTTACACCTTCCTCAAGCAGGCCGACGCGCGCGAGCTGGGCATGATGTTTCGCGATCTCGACAAGGCGCGCGACACCGGTGACGAGATGGAAGTGAAGCGGATCGAGCATGCGATCGACAATTACGAATCGCACGTCGTCCCGATTATCGCCGACATCGACGCCGGGTTCGGCAATGCCGAGGCGACTTACCTCCTCGCCAAGAAGATGATCGAGGCGGGCGCCTGCGCGCTGCAGATCGAGAACCAGGTTTCGGACGAAAAGCAGTGCGGCCACCAGGACGGCAAGGTCACCGTCCCGCACGAGGACTTCCTGCAGAAGATCCGCGCCATCCGCTACGCCTTCATGGAAATGGGCGTCGAGGACGGCATAATCGTCGCCCGCACCGACTCGCTCGGCGCCGGGCTCACCAAGCAGATCGCCTTCACCCGCGAGGCGGGCGACCTTGGCGACCAATACAACGCGTTCCTCGATTGCGAGACCATCGAGGGCGCCGGCCGTCCCGGTGACGTCCTGATCAATCGCGACGGCACGCTGATGCGTCCGAAGCGGCTGCCTTCGAACCTTTACCAGTTCCGTTCCGGAACGGGCGAGGACCGCTGCGTGCTCGATTGCATCACCTCGCTCCAGAACGGCGCCGATCTGCTGTGGATCGAGACCGAGAAGCCGCACATCGCGCAGATCGCCGGCATGGTCGATCGCATCCGCGAGGTCATCCCCAATGCCAAGCTGGTCTACAACAACTCGCCCAGCTTCAACTGGACGCTGAACTTCCGCCAGCAGGTGTTCGATGCGATGCAGGCCGAGGGCAAGGATATGTCCGCCTACGACCGCGCCAAGCTGATGAGCGTCGATTATGACGGCACCGAGCTTGCCGCCCAGGCCGACGAGAGGATCCGCACGTTCCAGCGCGACGCCGCCGCGCGGGCCGGCATCTTCCACCACCTCATCACCCTGCCGACTTATCACACGGCGGCGCTCTCGACCGACAACCTCGCCAGGGAATACTTCGGCGAACAGGGCATGCTGGGCTACGTCAAGAACGTCCAGCGCCAGGAAATCCGTCAGGGTATCGCCTGCGTGAAGCACCAGAACATGTCGGGCTCGGACATCGGCGACGACCACAAGGAATACTTCGCCGGCGAAGCCGCGCTCAAGGCCGGCGGCTCGGCCAATACGATGAACCAGTTCGCCGCCTGAACGTTGTAATCGGCACGCCGCCGGTGAACGCCGGCGGCAGCATTGGGAGAACCAAGATGAGCGAGCCTGCCCGTTCCCGCGCCGTCCTTTCGAACGAGGATTTCAAGCTGCTCCAGGAAGCGGTGCGGTTCTACATCCAACACCATGAGGACGATCCCGTCTCGTCCAAGTATTCCGCGTTGTACCATCGGTTGGGAAGCGCGCGGGGCGGATCCGCCGCGCAAGACTGAACGCCTTTCCTGGGGAGGAAAGCCAGGCCCGTCGCCCACCCCCTGGGCCGGCGGGCCTGTCGCGTTTCAGCGCCTACATTGCAACGCAAGGCCAGGACTACCTGTCCGGCAGGGCGTCCAGCATCTCGATCAATGTCCGGTTGAACGTTTCCGCACGCTCGTAGATCACCCAGTGCCCCGCGTCCGCCACGACGCGGAAATCGAGTTCGGGCTTCGCCGCGCGCAGGGCGCCTTCCTGGAAGGCCGGGTCGGGATGAGGCCGGTCCCACTCTCCCCAGATCGCACCGACCGGACATGAAACCCGCGGTAGCGCCTGTATGAGGCGGTCCGGCACGATCAGCTCGGCGATCCGGGTCAGCCTCCCGCGCGGCCCATCGCGCTTCTGGACCTCGATGGCGAGATCGTCGGCGCTTTCGGCATGGTGCAACATCATGCCGAGCAGGTTGTAGCGGATCGCCTCGCGCCGCTCCTCGCCCGACGTTCCGGCGAGCCGCTTGCGGAAAGTCTCCCCGTGCTCGGTCCCGATCCCGCCGCACCCGATCACGACCAGTCGCCGGGCGAGGTCCGGATAGAGCACCGCCAGATACGTGAAGATCACGCTGCTGAACGAGAACGCGACGAGATCGGCGGCGACGCCCTGACCGATGATGCTCCTGATCCCCTCGGCCAGCGGCGCGCACATCCCGGCATGGGTCTCGGACGAAGGCATCGCGGAATCGCCTTGCCCCGGCAGGTCGGCGGCGATCACCATCCGGTCTCGCGACAGCGCCTCGACATTGCGGACCCAGTGCAGCCAGCTCCCTCCGGCACCGTGGCCGAGCACCAGGGGGGGCCGCCCCTTGTTGGCCTCCCCCCAGACATGCCACACCATCGACCCGTCACCGCAAGGCGTCTCGACGCGGCGGGCGCGCGCTTCGAGCGAGGCGATGCGCTCGGCGGGATCCGCTTGTTCCGTCAGCACGGCTTGGCTCATATGAAGCGGGCGCCGACGACTTCGGACGCCGGAAGAGCCCGCTCGACCGCGGCGATATCGTCGCCAGTCAGCGCGATCCCGGCGGCGGCGACGTTCTGCGCCAGCCGCTCGGCACTGCGCGTGCCCGGAATCGGCACGATATCTTCGCCCTTGTGCAGGACCCATGCCAGCGCAAGCTGTGCGGCGGTGCAGCCCTTGCTCTCGGCAAGTGCCTCCAGCGCCACGACCAGCGCATAGTTCTTCTCGCCGGCGGTCCCCGTGAACATCTCGATGTGCGCGCGAAAATCGTCGCTGGCGATCGATCCGGGGCTCAGCGCACCGGTCAGAAATCCACGGCCCAGCGGACTGAACGGAACGAGGCCGATGCCCAGTTCCCGGATCGTCGGCTGCACTTCGTCCTCGATGTCGCGGAACCACAACGAATATTCGCTCTGCAACGCGCTGACGGGCTGGACCGCGTGGGCGCGACGGATCGTTGCGGCGTCGGCTTCGGACAGGCCGAAGTGCTTGACCTTCCCTTCGCGGACAAGGTCGGCCACCGTTCCTGCGACATCCTCGATCGGCACGTTGCGATCGGGCCGGTGCTGGTAGAGCAGGTCGATGCAGTCCACCCGCAGCCGCCGAAGCGAACCTTCGCAAGCCTGCCGGATGCGCGAAGGACGACTGTCGCGGCCCGGACGCCTTGCCCCGGGCTCTGGCCGCACCTTGCCGTCCGGGCCCACATCGAGCCCGAACTTGGTGGCGATCACCACCTGCCGCCGGATCGGCGCCAGCGCCTGGCCGACCATTTCTTCGCTGGTGAATTCGCCATAGGCCTCGGCGGTATCGAAAAACGTCACCCCCCGGTCGAAGGCGGAGCGTAGCAATCGAGTGGATTCATCAGGCGAAAGCGCGGCGCCGTAAGTGCCACTGATGTTCATGCAACCAAGGCCGACGGCCGAAACTTCCAGTCCGCGCCCAAGCGTGCGCCTTTCCATTCCTCGCTCCTGCCCTTCTGTTCCGACTTGTCCGGAACCATGTCCCACCGACGAGCGCAAGCCCTCTTGCATGTTGGCACGGCGAAGACGTTCCCGCGCCAAGAACCGTTGCGTGACGCGAGCAGGATATATACCGAGAAATATAGATATCTTTTTCGGGAGCTCCTCGATGCAGCGCCTTCTTGCCGCGATTGCCGGACTGGTTCTTGCCATCTCGCTTGCCGCGTGCGGCGGCGACCCTGAAGCGCGCGTAACCGCAAAGGGCCCGCTCGTGCTTGCCGCGGCAAGCCTCCAGGATGGTCTCAATGAAGCGGCCACGGAATGGGAAAGACAGGGTCACCCCCGCCCGACGCTTTCGTTCGCCGGCACGTCGGAACTTGCGCGGCAGGTCATCGCCGGGGCGCCCGCGGACCTGTTCATCTCCGCCGACGAGAAGTGGATGGACGATCTTTCCGCCAAGGGCATGATTCGCCCGGAGACGCGCACGGTCCTGCTCGGCAATGGGCTGGTGCTGATCGCTCCGGTCGGCAGTACCCTCGCGCTTGAACCGAAGCGGGATTTCCCACTTGCCGAGGCGCTCGGCTCCGGCCGTCTCGCCATGGCCGATCCCGAGACGGTACCCGCCGGACGATACGGCAAGGAAGCGCTGGAGAACTTGCGCGTCTGGCCGGCCGTATCGAAGCGGATCGCCGTGGCCGAAAACGTGCGGCTCGCGCTGGCGCTGGTCGCGCGCAAGGAAGCGCCGCTGGGCATAGTCTACGAAACCGACGCCAGGGCCGAACCGAAAGTGCGGATCGTCGCGCGCTTCCCCGAGGACAGCCACAAGCCGATCGTCTATCCCATCGCGGTGCTGAAAGCGTCGACGAACGTGGAGACGGTGCAATTCCGTGCGTTTCTTCTGTCCGACGCGGGCCAGGCGATCTTCGGCAAGTTCGGGTTCCAGTCCTTGCCGGGGAAGTGATGCTGCCCCCGATGGGACTGACCGCAGCCGAATGGGAGATCGTGGAGCTGTCGCTGCGGGTCAGCCTGCTCGCCATCGTCCTGACGCTGCCGTTCGCGTTCGCGCTCGCGTGGGTGCTGGCGCGCACGCGGTTTCCCGGAAAAGTGCTGCTCGATGCAGTCGTGCACCTTCCCCTGGTCCTGCCACCCGTGGTCACTGGCTGGGTCCTGTTGCTGCTGTTCGGTGCGAACGGCCCGGCGGGAAGGCTGCTGGCCGACCTGTTCGGGATCGAGCTGATGTTCCGCTGGACCGGAGCGGCGCTGGCGGCCGCGGTCATGTCGCTGCCGCTGATGGTACGCGCGATCCGTTTGTCGCTGGAGGCGGTGGATCGCAAGCTCGAAGGGGCCGCCCGCACGCTCGGCGCCGGGCCATGGCGGACATTCTTCGAGATCACGCTGCCGCTCTGCTATCCCGGCGTGGTGGCGGCGATGGTGCTGGGGTTCGCGCGCTCGATCGGCGAGTTCGGGGCGACGATCACTTTCGTCTCGAACATTCCAGGCGAGACGCGCACGCTCCCCCTCGCCATCTACACGGCGCTGCAACTCCCCGGCGGCGAGGCGACGGTGACGCGGCTGGCGCTGATCTCGGTGGCGCTGTCGCTGGGCTCGCTGGTGCTGTCCGAATGGCTCGCCCGGCGCGGCGCCCGTGGAAAGGGCGCGCATGTCCTTTGAGATCGATGTCCTCCTGCGCCGGGGCGCCCGAAGGATCTCCGGCGATTTCAAGGCTCCGGCAGGGATCACCGCGCTGTTCGGACCCTCGGGCGTGGGCAAGACCAGCGTGCTGGAAGCCGTCGCCGGCCTGCTCCGGCCGGAGCGCGGCCGCATCGCGGTGGATGGCGTCGTGCTCTACGACAGTGAGCGGGGGATCGACCTCCCGCCAGAGCACCGCGCCTGCGGCTATGTGTTTCAGGACAACCGGCTGTTTCCGCACCTTAGCGTCGAGGCGAACCTGAACTACGGGCGGCGGCTGGCGCCCGCTGAGCGGCGGTGGATTTCGCCGGACGAAGTCATCGAATTCCTGGACATCCGCCACCTCCTCAGCCGCACGCCACGCACGCTTTCGGGTGGCGAGGCGCAGCGTGTCGCGATCGGCCGGGCGCTGCTTGGGGGCCCGCGCTTCCTTCTGCTCGACGAGCCGCTGGCTTCGGTCGACGAAGCCCGGCGCGAGGAGATCATGACGGTGATCGAGCGTATCCGTGACGAGCTGCGCTTGCCGATCCTCTACGTCAGCCACGATCGGGAAGAGGTGGAGCGGCTCGCCGACCAGATCATCCCGATGCACGCGCGCTGAACCGCGCACCATGTTGCCCTTCCCCGCGCCATGTCCTAGGGCGCGCGCTGACTTCATGACAATTCGAGGAAAGGCCGCCTACCTTGGCCAACGTAACGGTGATCGGCGCCCAGTGGGGCGATGAGGGTAAAGGCAAGATCGTCGACTGGCTCGCCAGCCGGGCCGACGCCGTGGTGCGCTTCCAGGGCGGCCACAACGCGGGGCACACGCTGGTGGTCGACGGCACGACCTACAAGCTTTCGCTCCTCCCCTCGGGAATCGTGCGCGGCACGCTTTCGATCATCGGCAACGGCGTCGTGCTCGATCCGTGGCATTTGCGCGAGGAAATCGCCAAGCTTGAGAGCCAGGGCGTCTCGATTACGCACGACAACTTCGCCATCGCCGATAATTGCCCGCTGATCCTGCCGATCCACCGCGAACTGGACGGGTTGCGCGAAGCCGCCGCCGGCGCGGGCAAGATCGGCACGACCGGACGCGGCATCGGCCCGGCTTACGAGGACAAGGTGGGCCGCCGCGCGATCCGGGTGTGCGATCTCGCGCATCTCGATGCACTGGACCCCCAACTCGACCGGCTTTGCGCCCACCACGACGCGTTGCGCGCCGGGTTCGGCCAGCCGCCGGTCGACCGCGCCGGACTGCTCGACGAACTGCGCGAAATCGCGCCCTTCGTCTCGCAATTCGCGGAGCCCGTCTGGAGCCGCCTCAATCGAGTGAAGAAGGACGGACAGCGCATCCTGTTCGAAGGCGCTCAGGGCGTCCTGCTCGACGTCGATCACGGCACTTATCCATTCGTCACCTCCTCGAACACGGTGAGCGGCACGGCGGCGTCGGGTTCGGGCCTGGGCCCTTCGGCCGCCGGGTTCGTGCTCGGCATCGTCAAGGCCTACACCACCCGCGTCGGCTCCGGCCCCTTCCCCACCGAGCTCGAGGACGAAACCGGCCAGCGTCTCGGTGAACGAGGCCATGAATTCGGCACCGTCACCGGCCGCAAGCGCCGCTGCGGCTGGTTCGACGCGGTGCTCGTGCGGCAAAGCTGCGCGATTTCCGGCGTCACCGGAATCGCGCTGACCAAGCTCGACGTGCTGGACGGCTTCGAGACCGTGCGGATCTGCACCGGCTATCGCCTGGATGACCGGGTGCTCGATCACCTGCCCAGCCATGCCGCCGACCAGGCGCGGGTGGAGCCGGTCTACGAGGAAATGGACGGCTGGGCCGAATCGACCGAAGGCGCGCGCAGCTGGGCCGACCTGCCGGCGCAGGCGATCAAATACATCCAGCGGGTGCAGGAATTGATCGAGACGCCGGTCGCGCTGGTCTCCACCAGCCCGGAACGCGAGGATACGATCCTGGTTCGCGACCCGTTCGAGGATTGATGGTGTGACTCTGCCGCGCCTTGCCTCGGTCGCCCTCGTCTGGGCGGCGGGCGCGGCGGAGGCCCAGACACAACCGCAACCACAACTCGTCGATCACATCGTCGTCGACAAGTCGGACCGCACGCTCACGGTTTACATGTCCGGTGAACCGGTGCGCGTGATCACCGGTATTCAGCTCGGCGACGTGCCGGAAGGAGCGAAACGCTTTCAGGGAGATGAGCGCACGCCGGAAGGCCGTTACATCATCGATTACGGCAATCCGCGAAGCTCCTATCACCTGTCGCTGCACATTTCGTATCCGAACGCGGCGGACGAAGCCCTCGCCCGTTCGTACGGTCGCAGCGCGGGCGGTGCAATCTTCATCCATGGCCAGCCCAATGGCGTTGCAATGCGGTTGCAAGGTGACTGGACCGACGGTTGCATCGCGGTCGGCAACGATGAAATCGAGGCGTTGTGGCAGTCCGTTCCGGACGGCACGACCATCGATATCCTTCCCTAAGTGTTTAGTCCCGGCCGCTCCCCACGGCCGGCGCGCAGGAATTGTTAACGGATTAAGCCTATTTCCGAATGCTGTGCCGCTGCGGGACGCGCGGAATTTGGCGGCTGCAACGCCGCCCTGCCGGGGTTACGCGCGAAGGCGCGACCAGCCGCCCCGCATAAGGAACCCGATGGCCACGTACCAGACCGCCCTGCACGAACCACGACCGCGCGATTTCACCGCGCGGCTCAAGCGTTCGCGCCAGCGCGAAATGCTCGTCGGCGCACGCCGCAAGGCGCAAGGCAAACAGGCGCTCGCGCTGCTGGGCGCGGTGGCGCTGCCGGCGTTTGCCGCACCCGCCGACTGGGACCGGTTCCAAATCGGCAATGCCGGCGAAGCGCGGGCCGAAGTGCGGCCGATGCCCTTCGAGCAGGCCGGCGGCAGCTTTCCCGGCTCGGCGTTCTATTACCTCGATCTGGAAGTGCCGAAGGCGCGGATGGGCGAAGGCATTCACTCGGATGCCGACAATCCCCTTCCCGCCGACAAGGCCCCCAGCGCTTCCGCCCAGTTCGCCAGTCCGTTCCGTATCGACAACAGCGGCATCGACCGCACCCGTGCGCTCGATTGCCTGACCGCCGCCGTCTATTATGAAGCCGCCAGCGAGGCCGACTCCGGCCAGCGCGCCGTCGCGCAAGTCGTGCTCAACCGTGTCGCCCATTCGGCCTATCCCGATACCGTGTGCGGCGTTGTCTATCAGGGATCACAGCGCCGGACCGGGTGCCAGTTCACCTTCACTTGCGACGGATCGCTGGCGCGCCGTCCGAACCGGATGTTCTGGTTGCGCGCGGAGAATGTCGCGCGCGATGCGCTGGCGGGCTACGTCTACACTCCCATCGGCCTCGCTACCCACTACCACACGGTAGCGGTCAATCCGTATTGGGCACCCAGCCTGCACTACCTCGGCACGATCGGCGCGCACCGGTTCTACAGCTTCCAGGGAGCCGCCGGCCGTCGCGGTGCGTTCCGCTTCGCCTATCTGGGTGGGGAGCCGTCCGTCACGGGCCGGATGACAGCCCCTGAAGCCCGGACGCCCGAAGCAGCGCTCGATCCAGTCCAACTCCAGCTGGCTTATGACGAAGGGCTGCGCCGGGCCGAGGCGGCTTCGCTGCTCACCGCGGGCGCACAATCCTCGGCCGCCGCACCGGTCTATTCGCAGGAAGTGCAATCGCACGGCGGCGAGGCGCTTTATCGTGGCAGCAAACTGCCGGAAACGACGGGAGTGAAGCCGGAATTCCTCAACAGCGGCCGCTGGATCACGCAGCCGACCGATTGATCGGGATATTTTCGTCCGTGCCCTTGAATTCCGCCAGGGCCCTTCGAAAGTATGAACACCCCGGCAACCATAGCCCATCATCAAGGCTTAGACCCTGGCCGCTAAACCTTCCGGCATCGACAACGCCCGGAAGGATTCCAGACGATGACCATTCGCTTCGCCGCTGCGAGGACCGGGTACAACGCGATGATTGCGCACACCTTCCGCATGGGTCCGCTGTTTCTCGGCGCCAATGACAACGGTTTGGCCCGAACCGCCGATCCCGTGCTGGCCGAAGCGCTGCGTCACTTTGCGCGTCACGGGATGCGCGCGGCGCGCGTCGCTCGCGACAACGCCGAGGGCGCATTCGCCGCGGCCGATACCGAGGCGTACGAATGGTGGCTGGCCATCTGCCGGACGCTCGACCGGCGCATGGCCAATGCCATGGTCGCGCGTCTTGCGAAGATCGCCACCACCGGTTGATCCGTCTGCTGAACGGCATGCATAAGCATTATTTGCTATTGCGAACCATTATATTATAGTTCGTCAAATTCGCTCCAAAAACTCGTCTTCGCGGTTGCAATGACCGATCGAGACGCCTAGGGCTGCGCGGAAATTCCGGCGCCTGCCTTCAGCGGAGCAGTGCAGGCGACGCGTGAACGACAGGCTGTTCCGCCAACCTGAAGGGCTCTTCATCTCTATGGCTCGCAAGAAGATCGCACTGATCGGCGCCGGCAACATCGGCGGCACCCTCGCCCACCTCGCCGCGCAGAAGGAACTGGGCGACGTCGTCCTGTTCGACGTCGTGGACGGCGTGCCCCAGGGCAAGGCGCTCGACCTGTCGCAGTGCGGCCCGGTCGAAGGCTTCGACGCCAAGATCACCGGCACCAACGATTACAAGGACATCGCGGGCGCGGACGTCATCATCGTCACCGCCGGCGTACCCCGCAAGCCGGGCATGAGCCGCGACGATCTCTTGGGCATCAACCTGAAGGTGATGAAGGCTGTCGGCGAAGGCATCAAGGCCAACGCCCCCGATGCCTTCGTGATCTGCATCACCAATCCGCTCGACGCAATGGTCTGGGCGCTGCGCGAATTCTCGGGACTCCCGCACAACAAAGTCGTCGGCATGGCCGGCGTCCTCGATTCGGCGCGCTTCAGCCACTTCCTCGCCGACGAGTTCAACGTCTCGATCCGCGACGTGAACACTTTCGTGCTCGGCGGCCACGGCGACACCATGGTGCCGGTCGTGCAGTATTCGACCGTCAACGGCATTCCGGTGCCCGACCTCGTCAAGATGGGCCTGTCGACGCAAGAGCGTATCGACGCCATCGTCAACCGCACCCGCAACGGCGGCGGAGAGATCGTCGGTCTGCTCAAGACCGGCTCGGCATTCTACGCTCCGGCCGCCTCGGGCATCGCCATGGCCGAAGCTTACCTCAACGACCAGAAGCGCATCCTCCCCTGTGCGGCTTATGTGCAGGGTGAGTACGGCCTCAACGACCTCTATGTCGGCGTACCGGTGCAGATCGGCGCCGGCGGCGTCGAAAAGGTGATCGAGATCGACCTCGACGCCGAAGCCAAGGCCGGCCTCCAGGTCTCGGTCGACGCGGTCAAGGAACTGCTGGTCGCCTGCAAGGGCATCGACAGCAGCCTCGCCTGAACTTTTCCTCCCCAGGAGCATCCAGATGTCGATCCTCGTCAACAAGAACACCAAGGTCATCACTCAGGGAATGACCGGCAACACCGGCAGCTTCCACACCCAGGCGGCGCTGGACTACGGCACGCAGATGGTCGCCGGCGTCACCCCCGGCAAGGGCGGTCAGAGCCACCTCGGCCTGCCGCAATACGATACCGTCGCCGAAGCCAAGGCCGCGACCGGCGCTACCGCCAGCTGCGTCTATGTGCCGCCGGCCGGCTGCGCCGATGCCATCCTCGAGGCGATCGATGCCGAGATCGAGTTGATCGTCGCCATCACAGAAGGCGTTCCGGTGCTCGACATGGTGCGGGTCAAGCGCGCGCTCTCGGGCTCCAAGTCGCGCCTCATCGGCCCCAACTGCCCCGGCGTGCTGACCCCCGGCGAATGCAAGATCGGCATCATGCCCGGCTCGATCTTCTCGAAGGGTTCGGTCGGTGTCGTGAGCCGTTCGGGAACGCTGACTTACGAGGCGGTGTTCCAGACCACCAACGCCGGCCTTGGCCAGACCACCGCGGTCGGCATCGGCGGCGATCCGGTCAACGGCACCAACTTCATCGACGTGCTGGAGTTGTTCCTGGCCGACGACGCGACCCGCTCGATCATCATGATCGGCGAGATCGGCGGCTCGGCCGAGGAAGAGGCGGCGCAGTTCCTGAAGGACGAAGCGAAGCGCGGCCGTTCGAAGCCGGTGGTCGGCTTCATCGCCGGCCGCACCGCCCCTCCGGGGCGCCGCATGGGCCATGCCGGGGCGATCGTCTCTGGCGGTCAGGGCGGCGCCGAGGACAAGATCGCGGCGATGGAGGACGCAGGCGTCCGTGTTTCACCGTCACCCAGCGAACTCGGTACGACACTTGACGCGCTGCTCAAGGAGCTTGCCTGAGCCGCATTCCGGCGCAAGCGCCAACTATTCACCGGTTTGTGCATACCGTTCGTTGTGACGCCAAGCATGGACCGGCATGATCGTTCGATAACGCGGGACCCGCTCCTCGCGACGAAAGGTGACGCCCATGGGCAGCGAGAGCCACGACTTCCTTCCCGAGGATCCCCAGCCGGGACCTAGTTGGCAGCGCAAAAACTGGCCGCTGGTCGGCGAGGACGACGACCTGACGCAGGCGCTCGATCCGACTGCGCTCAAGCTGGCCGTCCGCAAGTCCGCCCAGGACGCCGGCACGGCGATCAGCGAAGGCGAGGTGGAGGAGGCCGCGGCCGACGCGATCCGCGCGATGATGCTGATCCGCAGTTATCGCGTGCGGGGTCACCTGGGCGCCAACCTCGATCCGCTGGGCATCCAGAAGGTGCGGCTGCCAGCGGACCTGACGCCGGAGTACCATGGTTTTCCTACGGGACAACTCGACCGCAAGGTCTTCGTTGGGGGCAACCTCGGGCTGCAATGGACGACGGTCGGCGAACTCGTCGATATCCTGCGGCTGAACTACTGCGGCAACGTCGGCCTCGAATACATGCACATCTCCGATGTGAACGAGCGCCGGTTCCTGCAAGAACGCATGGAAGGCGCCGACAAGTCGATCGACTTCACCGTGATGGGCAAGAAGGGCATCCTTCAGGCCGTGATCCGGGGTGAACAGTATGAGGCTTACCTCGGCCGCAAGTATGTGGGCACCAAGCGCTTCGGCCTCGACGGCGGCGAATCGATGATCCCTGCGCTCGAATCGGTGATCAAGCGCGGCGGCCAGTTGGGCGTGAAGGAAATCGTCTACGGCATGGCGCATCGCGGACGGCTCAACGTCCTCGCGAACGTCATGGCCAAGCCTTACAAGGTAATCTTTCACGAATTTTCGGGCGGTTCTGCCAATCCCGACGATGTCGGCGGCTCGGGTGACGTCAAGTACCACCTCGGCACCTCGACCGACCGCGAGTTTGACGGGATCACCGTGCACATGAGCCTGGTGCCGAACCCGAGCCACCTTGAAACCGTCGATCCCGTGGTGCTCGGCAAAGTGCGAGCCACCCAGTTCTTCCGTGACGACGTCGGCGTCGATGCCGAAGGCAAGCAGAAGCACAAGCAGGTCCTGCCGATCCTGATCCACGGCGACGCGGCTTTCGCGGGCCAGGGCATCGTCTGGGAATGCTTCGGCTTTTCCGGCATCCGGGGATACAACACCGGCGGTTGCATCCACTTCGTGATCAACAACCAGATCGGCTTCACCACCAGCCCGCAGTTCGCGCGGTCGAGCCCCTATCCCTCGGACGTCGCCAAGGGCGTCCAGGCGCCGATCCTGCACGTCAACGGCGACGATCCCGAGGCGGTGACGTTCGCGTGCAAGCTGGCGGTCGACTATCGCCAGGAATTCGGCCGCGACATCGTCATCGATATGTGGTGCTATCGCCGCTTCGGCCACAACGAGGGCGACGAGCCGAGCTTCACCCAGCCCCTGATGTACGACAAGATCCGCGCCCACCCCAAGGTCAGCGAGATCTACGGCAAACGGCTCGTCGCGGAGGGCGTGATCGAGGACGGCTTCGTCGATGCATGCGGCAAGGAGTTCGTCGCCACGCTGGACGAGCACTTCGAGGCGGCCAAGACTTACAAGCCCAACGAGGCCGACTGGTTCGCCGGACGCTGGAGCGGCTTCAACAAGCCGGTCGACGCCGAGACCGCGCGGCGCAACGTCGATACCGGCGTTGAACTCAAGCTGTTCGAAAGCCTCGGCCGGACGCTGACCATGGTTCCCGAGGACCTCACGATCCACAAGACGCTGGGGCGCGTGCTCGACGCCAAGCGCAAGATGTTCGAGAGCGGCACCGATTTCGACTGGGCCACCGGCGAGGCGCTCGCGTTCGGCTCGCTGCTATCGGAAGGCTACAACGTGCGCCTCTCCGGTCAGGATTCCGGACGCGGCACCTTCAGCCAGCGCCATGCCGTCTGGGTCGACCAGACCGATGAGCACAAGTACATACCGCTGTGGAACGTACCACATGGCAAGTTCGAAGTGCTGGACAGCCCGCTGTCCGAGTACGGCGTGCTCGGCTTCGAATACGGCTATGCGATGACCGATCCCAAGACGCTGGTCTTGTGGGAGGCGCAATTCGGCGACTTCATGAACGGCGCGCAGATCATCATCGATCAATACATCGCCGCGGCCGAGGCCAAGTGGCTGCGCGCCAACGGTCTCGTCCTGTTGCTCCCCCACGGCTACGAAGGCCAGGGACCGGAACACAGTTCGGCACGACTGGAGCGTTTCCTGCAACTCTGCGCGCAGGACAATATCCAGGTCTGCAACATCACCACGCCGTCGAACTACTTTCACGTCCTGCGCCGCCAGATGCATCGGCCCTTCCGCAAACCACTGGTCATCATGACGCCGAAGTCGCTGCTGCGGCATCCGCTGGCGAAGTCGGAGCTGGAGGATTTCGTCGGCATCAGCCATTTCCGCCGGATCATGTCGGACCGGACGCCGCCGCCGGACGCCAAAGTGCGCAAGCTGGTGCTGTGCTCGGGCAAGGTCGGCTTCGACCTCATGGAAGCCCGCGACGCGGCGGGCCTGGACGATGTCACCGTGGTCCGGCTCGAACAGCTCTACCCCTTCCCCGGCGATCCCCTGGCGGACCGCATCGCCAGCCTGACCAATCTCGAGGAAGTCGTCTGGTGCCAGGAAGAGCCGCGGAACAACGGCGCATGGTTCTTCGTCGGCGAGCAGATCGAGGAAGCGCTCAAGGCGGCCGGAAGCAAGGTCGACCGGGTCCGCTATGCCGGCCGCGCGCCCAGCGCCTCGCCTGCCACCGGGCTCGCCAAGCGCCACCAGAACGAACAGGCGGCGCTGGTCGCCGATGCACTCGGACTGTCGGTCCGTTCCGAAATCCGTCGCAAGCAAAAGTCCTGATCCTTTCAACGCGGAAAGCACAAGCGAATGTCCAGCGAAGTCAAAGTCCCGACGCTCGGCGAATCGGTTTCCGAAGCGACGATCGGCCAGTGGTTGAAGCAGCCCGGCGAGCAGGTCGCGCTCGATGAGCCGATCGCCAGCCTGGAGACCGACAAAGTCGCCATCGAAGTGATGGCCCCCGCCGCCGGGGTCATGGGCAAGCATGTCGTCAAGGTCGGCGATACCGTGGCGGTCGGCGCGCTGATCGCCACAATCGAGGATTCGACGGCAATCGCCGGCGCCGCGCCGGTCGCGGAGCGGCAGGAAAAGCCTGTGCCGTCAGCTTCCGACTCGCTCCCGAAGGAAGCGACGAAGGATTCTGGTCAGGCCGATACCCCGACGTTGTCGCCATCCGTGCGCCGTGCGGTGCTGGAGCACGGCATCGATCCCTCGACCGTCAAAGGCAGCGGCAAGGACGGCCGACTGACCAGGGAAGACGTGCTCGCCGCCGCCGCGAAGGCAAAGGAAACCACCAGCCCTGCCCCATCCGTGAGCGCCTCGACCGTCGCTGCCCCCTCTTCCGGCGCCGCGTCTTCAGGCGAGCGTCGCGAAGAGCGGGTGCGGATGACACGCCTGCGCCAGACGGTCGCGCGCCGGCTGAAAGAAGCGCAGGAGACGGCCGCGCTGCTCACGACGTTCAACGATGTCGATATGTCGGCGGTGATCGACGCACGCGATCGCTACAAGGACCTGTTCGCCAAGAAGCACGGCATTAAGCTCGGCTTCATGAGCTTCTTCGCCAAGGCTTCGGTCTTGGCGCTCAAGGACGTGCCGGCGGTCAATGCTCACATCGAGGGCGAGGAGATCGTCTACCATGACTATGTGGACATCTCTGTGGCGGTCTCGGCGCCCAACGGTCTGGTCGTGCCCGTGGTGCGCGACTGCCAGGCCAAGAGCTTCGCGCAGATCGAACTCGATATCGCCGACTACGGCAAGCGCGCGCGCGACGGCACGATGACGATGGAAGACATGAAGGGCGGCACCTTCACCATCTCCAATGGCGGCGTGTTCGGATCGTTGATGTCGACGCCGATCATCAATCCGCCGCAATCTGCCGTGCTCGGCTTGCACCGGATCGAGGAGCGCCCCGTGGTTCGCGACGGCCAGGTTGTCGTGCGTCCGATGATGTACATCGCGCTCAGTTACGACCACCGCCTGATCGACGGACGCGAAGCGGTGACCGCGCTCAAGATCATCAAGGAAGCGATCGAGGACCCGACGCGTCTTCTCATAGACTTGTGAGGAATCTGGTGGTGCATCTGCGATTGGTGGCGGTGATGGGCCTGATGGCGCTTAGTGTCGGCACGAGCAACGCTGCCGAGAACCAGATCGGCGAGAGTTTCGATAAGAGCTTTCGCTCATCATGTGTGTCAGCCGCTTTGCGGAAGGGAATGCCGGCACAAATCGCCGACAAATCCTGCGATTGCGCGGTCAGCGAGATGAACAACTCGTTTTCGCTGACGCAGAAACTCGAGATGTTGAAATATCCGGCGAAACGAGAAGCACTGAAGCCCATCGTGCAAGAGTGCGTGAAAAGAGCGATATGACAATGGCTGAATACGACTACGACGTCCTCGTCATCGGTGCCGGACCGGGCGGTTATGTCGCCGCGATCCGCGCAGCGCAGCTGGGCCTAAAGACGGCTTGCGCCGAAAGCCGCGAGACGCTGGGCGGTACATGCCTCAACGTCGGCTGCATTCCGTCCAAGGCGCTGCTGCATGGCTCTGAGCTGTTCGAGGAAGCCGCAAACGGCACCCTCGCGAAGTTCGGCGTCCAGACCGGCAAGGTCACGCTCGACCTCGCCGCGCTCCAGAACGAGAAGGCCGGCGCGGTCAAGGAACTGACCGGCGGGATCGAGTACCTGTTCAAGAAGAACAAGGTCGATTGGCTAAAGGGCCTCGCGACATTCAAGGACGCCCACACCGTCGATGTGGCGGGCAAGAGCGTGACCGCGAAGAACGTCGTGATCGCCACCGGTTCATCGGTCACCCCCCTGCCGGGTGTCGAGATCGAAAACGACAAGGGCCTGATCGTCGACTCGACGGGCGCTCTGGCCCTCGCACGCGTACCGCAGCACCTGGTCGTTATCGGCGGCGGCGTCATCGGGCTGGAGATGGGCTCGGTCTGGCGCAGGCTCGGCGCCAAGGTGACCGTCGTGGAATTCCTCGACCAGTTGCTCCCCGGCATGGACGGCGAAGTGCGCAAGGAAGCCGGCAGGCTGTTCAAGAAGCAGGGCATGGAGCTCAAGCTTTCGACCAAGGTCACGGGCGCCAGCGTGCGCGGCAAGGCGGTGACGCTGACGCTGGAACCCGCAGCGGGCGGTGAGGTCGAGACGATCAAGGCCGACTGCGTCCTGGTCGCCATCGGCCGGCGGCCCAATACCCAGGGGCTGGGGCTCGATACGATCGGGCTGGAACTCAACAAGCGCGGCCAGATCGAGACCGACCACGACTTCCGCACCAAGGTCGACGGAGTATGGGCTATCGGGGACGTGATCCCCGGCCCGATGCTTGCGCACAAGGCCGAGGACGAAGGCATCGCAGTGGCCGAGAACATCGCCGGCCAGCACGGTATCGTCAACCACGAGGTGATCCCGGGCGTGGTCTATACGATGCCGGAGATCGCGGGCGTCGGCCTGACCGAGGAAGCCGCGAAGGAAGCAGGACATCAGGTCAAGGTCGGAAAGTTCCCGATGCTGGCCAACAGCCGGGCCAAGACCAATCGCGAACCCGATGGCTTCGTGAAAGTGATCGCGGACGCCACCACCGACCGCGTCCTGGGCGTCTGGGCCATTGCCTCGGTCGCCGGGACGATGATCGCACAGGCGGCGCAGGCGATGGAATTCGGCGCGACGAGCGAGGACATCGCCTACACTTGCCACGCGCACCCGACGCATTCGGAAGCAATCAAGGAAGCAGCGATGGCGGTGACCGGCCAACCCATACACATTTAGGCCGATCCACATCTGAAGGATCGGGGCGGCGCCAAGCACCGCCCCCTCGCGATCGATTACCTCAGCCGGCGAAGGCCGCTGAAATCGAGGTCGGTCACACGGCCATAGCGGACCTTGCAAGTGAAGCTGCCGGTATCCTGGCCATAGCGGCGCCAGTCGTTTCCGCGCCAGCCGCTGCCACGGTGTTCGACCGCGATGCGGCCGCCGACGTTGTACCCGTCGCGCTTTTGCGTCACGCTGCGGATATCGGTTACGTCGGCACGGCCATAGGAATAACGCCGGGCGCTATTTTCGGCGGCGCGGACACATTGATCGACTGCCGCGCGCGAGTTGCCTTGGCCCCAGCGGCCACCCCAGCGATCGTAGCGGCCGCGATCGCGATAGTCGTAGCGATCGCCAGCGTTGTCGCTCACGGCCGAGGCCACGGCAGCGATCCCGCCGATCACGAGGGCACCAGCGATCACATCGCCGGCGTCGATGCCATTGCGGTCGGCAGCCTGCGCCGGAACGGCAGAAGCGGCTGCAAGCGCGCCAGCGGCGGCCAAGGCAATGACAGGTTGGAAAAACTTGGTCATGGCATCATCCTCTTCTCATCCGGACTACGGTCCGGCACGACAAGCTTTCTAGCGTGCCCTGTGTGAGATGAGGCTGAACCCCGCCGTCAGATATTGTTCATAAAATAGGTCAATTTACTGAACGTCGTTGCCGTCGATTTTCAGGCCGGTCCATTGCGCCAGGAACGCCATAACGTCCGCGCCTTCCTCGATTGCCTTGTCGGTGGGCTTCCCCGATCCATGCCCGGCGCGGGTTTCGATGCGGATCAGCCTCGGCCGCTCGCCAAGCTCGGCGGACTGAAGCGCCGATGCATACTTGAAGCTGTGACCCGGCACCACCCGGTCGTCCGTGTCGGCCGTCGTCACGAGAATGGCCGGATAGCGCTCACCTCCCCGGATGTTGTGATAGGGCGAGTAAGATCGCAGGTTTCGGAAATCCGCTTCGACCGAAGGGTCGCCATAGTCGTCGATCCAGTATCGACCCGCGGTGAATTTGTCGAAACGCAGCATATCCATCACGCCGACCGCGGGATTGGCGGCGGCGAACAAGTCGGGCCGCTGGTTGGCGGCCGCGCCGATTAGCAGCCCGCCGTTCGAGCCGCCCTGGATGGCGAGGCCGTCTTGCTTCGCTATACCCTCGGCAATCAGGAATTCCGCCGCCGCGATGAAATCGTCGAAGACGTTCTGCTTGTTCGCAAGCCGCCCGGCATCGTGCCATTCCTTGCCGTATTCGCCGCCGCCTCTGAGATTGGCGAGCGCAAACGCTCCGCCCGCCTCCAGCCACGCCATGCGCGTCGCCGAGAACCCAGGGGTCAGCGCGACATCGAAACCGCCATATCCGTATAACAGCGTCGGGACAGGTTGCCCTGCCGCTATCACCGATTTCTTGCGCACGATGAACATCGGCACCCGTGTGCCATCCTTCGATCGGAAGAACTGCTGGTCGATCGCATAGTCCTTTGGATCGAACGCCAGTCTAGGCTCCGCAAAAGGGGTGGACTGCCCGGTTTCCAAATCCATCCGGTAAACGCCGCCCGGCCGGTTGAAGCTGGTGAAGTTGTAGAAGGTTTCGGGATCGCCCGGCTTGCCGCGAAAGCCGGACGCCGTACCGATCCCGTTGAGCGAAAGCGTACGCACCGACTTGCCGTTGAGGTCGAAGATCAGGGCACGGGTCGACGCATCACGCAAGTAATTGAGCACCAGCTGACGCCCGATGATCGTCGCCTGCTGCAGGATGTCCTCGCTTTGCCCTACCAGCTCGCGCCATTGCGTGGCAGGTTTGCGCAGATCGACCGATACCAGGCGATAACGGGGCGCGTCCCGGTTGGTGACGAACCACAGAACGTCTCCCATGCCGTCGACCAGCCGCCAATCGTAGTCGAAGCCGTTGACGAGCGGCCGCGGCTTCCAACCATCCCTTGCGCGGCGAACAAGGTCGATGACGTTCATTTCATACCGCGCATCCGTGCCGATCGAGCTGGTAACCACGACCTGACGGCCGTCCTGCGTCACTTGCGCGGTATGATTGGCCTCCCTGCGCGATGGCGTGGAGAACACGAGTTCGTCCTGCGCCTGATCCGTCCCCAACCGGTGGAAGTAGATCGCGTGGTTGTAGTTGAGGCCCTGGAACTGCGTGCCCTGCCGTGGCTCGGGAAAGCGGGAATACAGGAATCCCTCCGTCCCGACCCAGGCGAGTTCCGTGAACTTGGCCCAGCGGACTTCATCGTCCAATCGCTTGCCCGTGCGCGCGTCAAGCACATGGAGCACGCGCCAATCGCTGCCGCCATCCTGCACGCTGTAGAGAAGGTAGCGGCCATCATCCGAGGGCTTCCAGGCATCGAGCGCGGCTGCCCCGTCGGACGCCCAGGCATTGGGATCGAGCAGCAGCCGGGGCTTTCCGTTAAGCCCCTTGCGCACGTAAAGCTGCGCCTGATTGAGCAGGCCGGAATTTCGTTCGTAGAAGTAGTATCCCCCCGCCTTCGTGGGCAGTCCAAACCGCTCATAGTTGAACAGCGTGCGGATGCGGGCAGCGAACCATGCCCGCTGCGGCAACCGGTCCAGATAGGCACGCGTTGCCGTGTTCTGCCGCGCTACCCAGTCCGCGACTTCAGGATCGCTGCGGACGTCGTTTTCGAGCCAGCGATAGGGATCGGCAATGCGCTCGCCGAAAAGCGTGTCGGCCACTTCGCCGCGGCGTGTTTGGGGATAGGCAATCTCAGGCACGGATTGGGCGACTACTCCGACCGGGGCCAGCGCAAGGAGCGCAGGCACAAGCACGCGCAGGAAGCGCAACATCAATCTCCCTCTCTCCGAAAGACAACGGCCGCGAATGTAGACATTCGCGGCCGCCGTTTCAATTTCGGGAGGGAAAATGCCTTACGCTTCAGCGTACTGCTCTTCCTCGTTCATCACCGGTCCCGAATCCTGACCCTTGGCATCGGTGTCACGATCGACCAGCTCGATGATGGCGATCGGCGCCGCGTCGGATGCGCGGATGCCGGCCTTGATTATGCGGGTGTAACCGCCTTCGCGGCCCGAATAACGCTCCGCCAGAACCTCGAACAGCTTCTTCTCCTGCGTCTCGTCGAGCAGACGCGCATGGGCGAGGCGACGGTTCGACAAGCCGCCGCGCTTCGCCAGCGTGATCAGCTTCTCGACGTAGGGGCGCAGTTCCTTGGCCTTGGGCGTGGTCGTCTGGATCTGCTCGTGCTTGATGAGTGCCGCCGCCATGTTGCGCAGCAGCGCCGCACGATGCGACGAGGTGCGCTGCAGTTTGCGGCCGCCGAGTTTGTGACGCATTTCTTGTACTCCGTTCGTTGTGGGCCCGTGTGAGGTAGCCCAGACCTGGCGACGCTTCGGGCGGCCGCCGATACCCTTGCGGTTCCCCTCCCCGCCGTCGCGGGGAGGAGATCGTGATTACTTCGCGGTCAGCCCAGCAGTTCCTGCTCAAGCTTCTTGGCCATTTCCTCGATGTTCTCGGGCGGCCAGCCGGGGATGTCCATGCCGAGGCGGAGCCCCATCGAGGACAGCACTTCCTTGATCTCGTTGAGCGACTTGCGGCCGAAGTTCGGCGTACGCAGCATCTCGGCCTCGGTCTTCTGGACCAGGTCGCCGATGTAGATGATGTTGTCGTTCTTGAGGCAGTTGGCCGAACGCACCGAAAGTTCCAGTTCGTCCACCTTCTTGAGGAGGTAGCGGTTGAGCTGGTTGGTGTCGCTCTCCTCCGGCTGCGCGGCGGCCATGCCGATCATCGGCGCCGTACCGGTGGGCGTCACGTCCTCGAAGTGGACGAACAGCGCCAACTGGTCCTGGAGGATGCGCGCGGCATAAGCCACCGCGTCTTCCGGCGTTACGGTGCCGTCGGTCTCCACCGTCAGGTTGAGCTTGTCGAAGTCGAGCTCCTGCCCGATGCGCGCGTTCTCCACCTTGTAGGAGACCTGGCGGACCGGCGAGTAAAGCGAATCGACGGGGATAAGGCCGATGGGCGCGTCGATCGGACGGTTCTGCACCGCAGGGACATAGCCTTTGCCGCTGTCCGCGGTCAGTTCCATGTTCAGCGTCGCGCCATCGTCGAGATGGCAGATGACGAGCTTCTTGTTCATCACCTCGATGTCGCCCGACACGGCGATGTCGCCGGCGGTCACTTCGCCGGGGCCGGTGGCCGACAATTGCAAACGCTTCGGCCCGTCGCCCTGCATCTTCAGCGCGATCTGCTTTACGTTGAGGACGATATCGGTCACGTCCTCACGCACGCCGGCGAGCGACGAAAATTCGTGCAGCACGTTCTCGATCTTGATCGAGGTGATCGCAGCGCCCTGAAGCGAGGAGAGCAGCACGCGGCGCAGCGCATTGCCCAGCGTCAGGCCGAAGCCACGCTCCAGCGGTTCGGCAACGAAAGTGGCGCGGAGCTTGGGGTCGGCTCCCGGCTTGATCTCAAGGCTGTTGGGCTTCTTCAGCTCCTGCCAGTTCTTGATATTGACAGTCATGGACTTCCCCTAGGGTTTATTGCGGTGACGGCCGCGACGCCCCTTGCGGAGCCGCGGCCGATCCGATGACCCGGCGACGACAGGCGCGCCGCCGAACGATACGATCAGACGCGGCGACGCTTGGAGGGGCGGACGCCGTTGTGCGGGATGGGGGTCACATCGCGGATCGACGTGATCGTGAAGCCCACCGCCTGCAGCGCCCTGAGCGCGCTCTCGCGGCCCGAGCCGGGTCCCTTGACCTCGACCTCGAGCGTGCGCACGCCATGCTCGGCCGCCTTCTTGCCGGCATCGTCCGCGGCAACCTGCGCCGCGTAGGGAGTCGACTTGCGGCTGCCCTTGAAGCCCATCATGCCGGCCGAGGACCAGCTGATAGCATTGCCCTGGGCGTCGGTGATGGTCACCATGGTGTTGTTGAAGCTGGCATTCACATGCGCGATGCCGCTGGAGATGTTCTTGCGCTCCCGCCTTTTGATGCGCTGGGGTTCGCGTGCCATGATATCTGTCCTATCCTGATCGAGAAGGAAAAAGCCGGTCGGCCGTAAAGCCGAGGCTTACTTCTTCTTGCCGGCGATGGGCTTCGCCTTGCCCTTGCGGGTGCGGGCGTTGGTGTGCGTGCGCTGGCCGCGCACCGGCAGGCCCTTGCGGTGACGCAGGCCGCGATAACAGGCCAGGTCCATCAGGCGCTTGATGTTCATCGCCGTCTCGCGGCGGAGGTCACCTTCAACCTGATGATCGGCGTCGATCGTCTCGCGGATCTGGACGACTTCCTGGTCGGTCAGGTCCTGGACGCGGCGAGCGTGATCGATGCCGAGCTTGTCGACGATCTCGACAGCCTTCGCGCGGCCGATGCCATGGATATAAGTCAGCGCGATGATCACGCGCTTGTTCGTGGGGATATTGATCCCTGCAATACGAGCCACTAGTTTCTCCTGCTCCACAGAGAAGGGCACCGAACCGGCTCCGAATATCGGAGCCACCTGATGCGATTCTCTATCTCATCGCGTTGCACCCTCGACAGCAAGCCGCCTTGTGAGCGGACCGAAGACGTTTGCCCAAATGACAAAAGTCCGGTTGGCGCGCGCTGATTCTCGCCGCCTGCCGGACCGACTCCGTCTGTCGAGTGAAAGGCGCGCTTAAGGCGATTCGCAAAGCGTGTCAACGCCAAGCGATTACCAGCGCCCCGAAAGCGCAACAACGCGAAGGCCAAGCTTGCGGTCCGTGAATTACCGGTCCGAGGCACCCGTGCCCGATGCGCCCCTGTACCCCATCTCGTCCGAACAGTCAAAATGTGGCCTTACCTGCTGTCGAAACGCCGGTCTTGTACGGGTCGATCCGTCTTTCCCGGCTCTTCCCGCGGGGCGTCGGAAGGCGCCGCCTCGGTTCTCGATCCCGAGGATGCGGCGCCTTCCTGCCCGGACGAAGTCGATCCTTTCGCGCCCAGCGATCGCGCCAGTCGGGCTACCTGCTCGCCCAGCACCCGATCGACACCGGCGGCCGTCGTCTCCGCATCCGTGCGAAGATAGCCGCCGACCACATATTCCCACATGATCTGGGTGGATGAACCGCCGACCGGCTTGAGGAACACGGTGAGCGCGCCGTTGACCGCCTCGGCCTGAAGCGGGCCGAGCGCACCGAACATGCGCAGCGCACGCGCCTGCTCGACGTAGACGACGCGCATATGCTCCACCGATCCCCGGGGGCTGGCGTTCGGGGATGCCTTGTTCGGAAGCACTTCGCAGAAGCATCCGCCCGCCTTCGCATCGAGCGACAGGTTCTTCGCATCCCCCGAATAACTGTGACCGCTGCTCCACCACTTGGCCGGCCGAACCAGCGCGTCCCACGCCGCGTCCGCCGAGACCGGCACTTCGACCTGATGCCGTATGACGAAACCTTGGGGCGAGAGTTCGTAGACATTGGCAGAGGCCGGCGCGGCGTTCGTCATCGCGGCCACACCCGCGACGATGGCTATCGACATCGCGTTGAAATGGCGGATCATCCGTTCACCTCCCCGTTGGCTCGGAACCGCGCCCTGGGTTCAGGATGCGAGGATCCGCTCGATCTGAACCGTCACTTCATCCATGTCGGCCATTCCGTCGACGCGGGCGACGATCCCGCGCGCTTCGTAGATCGGCAGGATCGGCGCGGTCTTGGCGCGATATTCGACAAGCCGGGTTCGCACGGTTTCGGCATTGTCGTCGGGCCGCCGCTTGAATTCGTGGCCCCCGCACTTGTCGCAGGTGCCTTCAGCCTTGGGCCGCTCGAAGGTGTCGTGATAGCCCTTGCCGCAAGAAGCGCAGGTGAAGCGCCCAGTGACCCGCTCGACCAGCGCGTCCTCGTCCACCTCCAGCTCGATCACATGGTCGAGCTGACGGCCGCGCTGCTCCAGGATCGCATCGAGCGCCTCCGCCTGCGGGGCGGTGCGCGGGTAACCGTCGAATATCGCACCGCAATCCGCGGCCATCGAGTCCAGCTCCTCGCCGATCAGGGCGGAGACGATCTCATCGGAAACCAGTTCGCCGCGCTCCATCACCGCCTTGGCCTCGAGGCCGACCGGTGTCCCGGCCTTGACGGCCGCGCGCAGCATGTCACCGGTGGAGAGCTGCCGCATGCCGTGGCGGTCGACCAGGCGCTGCGCCTGCGTGCCCTTGCCCGCCCCCGGCGGCCCCAGAAGAATGATATTCACGCACTTCCCCCAAAGATTGCCCCTCACGCCATTAGCGGAGCCGGCCCTTCAATTTCGCTTTCTTGATCAGATCGCCATACTGGTGCGCCAGCAGATGCGACTGGATCTGGGTGATCGTATCGACGGTCACGTTGACCACGATGAGCAGGCTGGTGCCGCCCAGGAACATGAGCGGCAACCCGGTTTGCGATATCCAGTATTCGGGAAGCACGCAAACCAGAGTGAGGTAGATCGCTCCCACCACGGTGATCCGGGTGAGCACGTAGTCGAGATACGTCGCGGTGTTCCTGCCCGGACGGATGCCGGGAATGAACCCACCGTTCTTCTTCAGGTTCTCCGACGTGTCCTCCGGATTGAAGACGACCGCCGTATAAAAGAAGCAGAAGAAGATGATCCCGGCCGCGTAGAGCGCCATGTAGAGCGGCTTCCCGTGGCCCAGATACTGGTTGAGCGAGACAACGAAGCTGCCCATCGCGCTGTCCGGCGCGAGCGAGTTCCCCGCGAACTGGGTGATCGTCAGCGGCAGCAGCAAGAGCGAGCTGGCGAAGATCGGCGGGATGACCCCCGCAGTGTTGATCTTGAGGGGCAGATGGCTGCGATCTGCCTGCATCACGCCGCGCTGGGTGGCGCGCTTGGGATACTGGATCAGCAGACGCCGCTGCGCCCGTTCCATGAAGCAGATGAACAGGATCATCACGATGATCAGGACCACGAGCCCCACCACCACGAACGGGCTGATCGATCCGCTGCGCCCACCTTCGAACAAGTTCGAGACGAACACCGGCATCTGCGCGACGATGCCCGCCATGATGATCAGCGAGACGCCATTGCCGATCCCGCGCGAAGTGATCTGCTCGCCCAGCCACAGCAGGAACATGGTGCCGCCGACAAGGCTGATCACCGCGCCGATGCGGAACATGTAGCCCGGATCGACCACCGCCTGCAGGCCGCTTTGCGCCCCATAGGCCTCAAGTCCCGAAGCCACGAACCAGCCCTGCACCGCGCAGAGCAGAACCGCGCCGTAACGGGTATACTGGTTGATCTTCTTGCGGCCCGCTTCGCCCTCCTTCTTCAGCGCCATCAGCGCCGGATGGAGCGAGGCCGCGAGCTGGACCACGATGGAAGCGGTGATGTAAGGCATGACGCCGAGCGCGATGAGGCTCATCCGCTCCAGGCTGCCGCCCGAGAAGGTGTTGAACAAGTCGAGGATGCCGCCGCGCGTCTGATCGTAAAGCGATTCAAGGATCAGCGGATTGACGCCGGGCAGCGGCACGAAGCTGAGGAAGCGAAAGACGATCAGCGCGCCGACCGTGAACCAGATACGCTTCTTGAGTTCCGTCGCCTTGGAGAAATTGGCGAAGCTGAGCGCTCCGGCAATGTTGTCTGCGCGTGATGCCATCGGATTTAGTGAGCCTTAGTCCCGGCGCTGGACAAGCACCAGCCTGCCAGACCCATATAAGGGCGCGCGCGCAAAGTCGAACCCCCGTTCACAAATCGTCCCCGCGGTAGCGGGGACGATACGCCTCGCCGCTACTTCGCCGCCTTGTTGGCATCGCGGCGCGCGGTCTTCTTCTCATGCTCGCTGGGGCCGGCTTCGGGCACTTCCACCGATCCGCCCGCGTTCTCGACCGCACTGCGCGCGCCGGCCGAAACGCCGGCGACCTTGAACGAAGCCTTGCTGGTGAACGCACCCTTGGCAAGCAGGCGCACGCCGTCCTTGCCGCCGCGAGCAAGGCCCGCGGCCTTGAGCACGTCATGGTCGATCACCGCGCCGGCATCGAGCTTGCCGGCATCGATCGCCTTCTGGACCAGGCCCAGGTTGACCTCGGCATAGTCCTTGCGGAACTTGGCGTTGGTGAAACCGCGCTTCGGAATGCGCATGTGGAGCGGCATCTGGCCGCCTTCGAAACCGGCGACCGAGACGCCCGACCGCGCCTTGGCGCCCTTCTGGCCACGGCCTGCGGTCTTGCCCTTGCCCGAGCCGATACCGCGGCCGACGCGCATGCGGTCCTTGCGGGCACCGGGATTGTCACGAAGATCATTCAGTTTCATAGGATGCACTCGCTTTCGCTTTTGTCGCGCTGATGGAAAGGCGGCCCGTTACCCGATGAGGTCCCTCCTGTCACCCTCTTTCTGGCGTGCCGTTCCCACCCGTTGCAACGGGCTTGCAACGACATTGCATTAGGCGCGCACCGTGGCCGAACGTACCGCGCTTCAGCACCTGACGGGCTTCGCGATCCTGATGGCGGTGGCGGTCGCCCTGCGGCTGGATACCTTCGGCGATCCCAACCTCCATGGCGACGAAGTGTTCTATCAGACCGTCGGCGTCGCCATGCACCACGGCGCCCTGCCCTATGTCGACGTGTGGGACCGCAAGCCCTTCGGCCTGTTCGCGCTGTCGTGGCTGATCGCGGCATTTTCCGGGAGCATGCCGGCGTTCCAGATAGCCGCGACGCTGTTCGCGGCGGGAACGGCATGGGCGATCACGGCATTGGCGCGGGAGTGGGCGGGCAACAGGGGCGCGATGCTGGCGGGCGTGGCCTACTTGCTGTGGCTTGCCCCGCTCCAGGGCTTCGGCGGACAGAGCCCGGTATTCTACAACCTCTTCATCGCCATGGCGGGGCTGCTGGTGTTCAGGGCCCGGCGCGCTCTGGCCCATGGCCGCGTTCCGCCGAGCACATATACCGCGATGCTGGTCGCCGGTTGCGGAGTGACGGTGAAGACGTCCGCGCTGTTCGAGGCGGCGTTCCTCGGGCTCTATGCGACGTGGACGCTCTGGCGCTCGGGATCGAACGGTTCGACGGTGCTGCGCACCGCCACAGGCTGGGCGACGGTCGGCGCGGCCCCCGCCCTCGCCATCGCCATCGCCTATGCCGCGATGGGCCACTGGCCGGAATACTGGCACGCCATGGTGACGGCGAACCTGGACAAGCCGCCGCATTGGCCGACCTCGCTCATGCGGCTCAAGGTCATGGCCATCGCGCTCGTCCCGCTCGCGCTGTTCGCCGCGCTGGGGCTGGCGCGGACGAAGGGAGAGGCGCGAACCTTCGTTCTGGCCTGGATCGCCGCCGCGCTGCTCGGACTTGCCGCCGTGCCGAATTTCTACCTGCACTATGCCCTGCCGCTGACCGTGCCGCTGTGTGTCGCGGCGGCGGCGTTCCTGGGACAAGGCGCGCTCGGTTCCGCCGCCACGGCGCTGCTCGCGGCGCTGTCGCTGACGGTCGCGCCGATCAAGCCCGGCCACGCGGCCAGGTCCGCCGCCGCCATCGACCGCCTGGAAAAGCTGGTGCGCACCCATATCGGGAGCGGCCCGCTCCTGCTCTACGACGCCCCGCCGCAGCTCTACGTGCGCACCGGCCAGCCCTTCGTCACGCCGCTCGTATTCCCCACGCATCTGGCGCACCTGATCGAAAGGGACGTCAGCCACCTTTCGACGCTGGCAGAAACCCGGCGCGTCCTTGCTCTGCGGCCCGGTGCGATCGCCATGGCGGTCCCGCCGCGCAACACCCCCGTGAACGAGGCGACGCACAAGCTGGTGCTGGCCTACGTCGGCAGGAACTGCCGCCTGATCGACGTGGTGCCGACGCTCGAGCGCCAGCGCACGGACATGATCGCGGTATGGGGCGATTGTAACAAATGACCAGGGAGGATGGAGAGATGTCGAAACTGGCAACAACACGCCGCGCGGTGATCGCCGGATGGGTAGCCTTTGCGGCCATCTTGAACGCGCGCATTGCATTTGCCGGGGCAAAGCCGCATCCGGCGAACATTGGGGGAGAAACGGCGACGACTGCCGACAAAGGGTTTAAAGGGACATTCCTGGGTGATCGCTGGATACCGTCGCCGAAGCTGGCGAGCCCCGAGGCGCAGGCGTTCCTCCAGACTTTGGCAGGACCTGATGGGCGGCGGCCACCTCTGCCGCAGAACTATCCTCCAGCCTCGGACCACGCGGGCTGGGCGGCACTGAAGCGGCAGGTCGATGCGGGAATAGCCGCTTCGTTCGCGGACGAGACCGCGCGGCTGCACGCAAGGCTCGAAACCGTGGAGATGGCCGGTGTGAAGGTCCAGCTCGCCACTCCCGAGGGCGGCAGTCAGCGCCCGGACTGCGTCTATCTGGACGTTCACGGCGGTGCATTGATTTACGGTGAAGGCGAGTTCTGTCGCTTTTCCGCCCGCAAGCAGGCCGACAACCTGAAAGTCAAAGTCTACGGCGTCGACTACCGCAATCCCCCTGAACACCCCTACCCCGCGGCGCTCGACGATTGCGTCGCCGTGTACGGTGAATTGCTCAAGCGGTATCCGGCGACGAACATCATTATCGGCGGCGGGTCGGCCGGAGGAAATCTCGCCGCCGCGACAATCCTGCGCGCGCGCGACGAAGGACTGCCCTTGCCGGCAGCCGCTGTGCTCATGACCCCGGAAGCCGATCTGACCGAAAGTGGCGACAGCTTCGCGGTGACCGATGGCCTCGACCTGACCTATCCGAACGGCCTCATGCCGATCAACTTGCTGTATGCCAACGGCCACGATCTGCGGCACCCCTATCTCTCGCCGCTGTTCGGCGATTTCACCAAGGGCTTTCCGCCCACTTTCCTGCAGGCAGGAACGCGCGACTTCTTCCTGTCCAACACGGTACTGATGCATCGCGCACTGCGCCGCGCCGGGATCCAGGCGGAACTGCACGTGTTCGAAGCGATGCCCCACGGCGGCTTCCACGGCGCGCCGGAAGATCTGGAACTGGCTGCCGAAGTCGCCAGGTTCGTGGGGGAACACTGGCCAGCGGGAAAGTAGCACCCACGGCAGGTCTTGCCGGATCGCGCTTTTGCGCGAACGGACATGATCGCGGTGTGGGGCGATTGCCAGTAAGGCCTCGGCTGCTTTCAACGTGCAGAGGCACAAAAGGGAATAGACAGGTGCGCGGTCGGGTCCGGCGCCCGGCCGAGAACCTGGGCGCGAACCCGGCCGAGAATTAGGGGTGGGCGAAGCCCACCCCGCGCATCTCACAGGCCGTCGAGGCCCTTGCTGACCAGGATATTCACCGCAACGCGGCGGTTCTGTGCCTTGCCTTCGACGGTGTCATTGTTCGCCAGCGGGTCCGCTTCGGACATCCCGGTGGGAGTAAGCATACGGTATGGTTTCCAGCCGCAGGTCTGCTGAAGATAGTTGACCACGCGACCGGCTCGCTTCTCGCTGAGTTCCTGATTGAAATCGGAGCTTCCCGTGGAATCGGTATAGCCTACGACAAGCAGCAGGGCGTTATCCATCCCTTCGGCCGCGCTTGCCGTGGCGCAGAGATCGTCTTTCGCCTGGGCGGACAGCACCGCCTTGCCCGTGTCGAAGTTCACGTTCGTCGTGCTTTTGACGTTATACTGATCGATATCCGCCATGCGGCCGCGCAGCGCTTCTGTCGCCGCGGTCTGTTCGGCAAAGCCCTGGGCAGTGCCGTTACGGATCATCGATGCGGTCTTGAGGTCCTTGTTCTTGAGATCGATCTGGCTCGCCACCAGGCCACCGCCCCATTGCAATGTCTCGACGGTCACCGGCAGACCGTTGAGCAGCGAAGCCGCGGCAAGCTTATTGCGATTGAGGCCCAAAAACCCCCCGCTGGCCTTGATCCGGGTATTGTCGTTGATGGCGACAACCGTGTTGCTGCCATCGGCCGCCGTGATTTGCACCTTGTCGCCGCTGCGCGCGGAAATGATGCCCTCGATCTCAGGCCCTTCGGTCATCTCGGCCGCTTGAGGCGAAGAAGTGTCGGTGACGGTGACCGAGAGGTCGGCCTCGGGCGGGTCCTGCGGCTGCGCGGCCAGGCTGGCCGACGCTGTTCCTGTAAGCATGGCAAGCAGCAGGAGAACTCTTGGGCTTTTTGAAATGACACTCATTGCACTACTCCTTCGAACGCGACCAACCGGGCCTGCGTGACCGCAGATTCTCGTCCGACCGCCGCCGCCGCGATGGCGCATCCGACCGTCGGAACCCCTCCATCCAGCTAAGATGTGCGGCATGTGGCCGCACCTGAACACCATGGATTTCCTGCGTGTTCAGACCAACCTTGCGGGCACATGAACACTCCCGGTGACTCCGGCGGGTATGGGGGTAATTGGAGCGCGTCGTGCGGTGAACCGATGCAGGCTCCTCCGCACGAGCAGCCATTCATGCGGGGTGGAATCACACGGC
>DATEEP010000013.1:0-5567 GCA_035281095.1 Novosphingobium sp.
TTCCGCGAACTGCGCGCAAAAGTCTCCGCCGCTTATGCGCAGGCGGGGCAGGGGTCGGTCACGGGCTTCTGGCGGGTGCTGGAAGGACTGATTCCCCCGGAAGATCGGGGCATGGTGGCGGCGCTTCAAGGGCGGGATTGACGCTGCCCATCGGACGCTCGGCGCCCTGGTCATTTTTCTTCATATTGACGCTTTGCGATACCCTTAGAGGCCTTCAGCCTCCTGACTGTTGCGCAAGCTATTCTCTAGAGAAAAGCTATTTTTTCGCTGGTCAAAATCATATTGCACGCATGTCATAAAAGTGAAATAATAACCGCTAAATTAGAAAGATTTTTCATTAGGAGTTTGAGATGGCCGGAAAGATCGGATTTGCGTGCGCCTTGGCTCTTCTCGGGGTGAGCGGCACAGCGTTGCAGGCGCAGCCTTATACCAGTGAGATCGGCTATCCCGACGGCGCGCTCGGCCTGGCCGCGATACAACATGGAGACCTCTCCAAAGCCGAGGCGCAGCTCAATAGCCTCCAGGGAGTGGAGGCCAACGATCCCGCCCGGCTCATCAATCTGGGTCAGGTCTATGCCCGCACGGGTCGCTACAAGGAGGCCAAGCAGGCCTATATTGCGGCCTTGAACAGCAGGGAATCCTTTGACGTGCTGTTGACGGACGGGCGGACCATGTCGTCCCGGGATGCCGCGCGCCTGGCGCTGATGGAATTGCGCGGCAAATACGCTGCACGCTGACACTCTGCCATTTCGCAATTAATTGAAGGCGGTCTTTGGGCCGCCTTTTCTTTTGAAATATTAGTGTCACAGAAGATTCTTCAAATTGTCTCTCAACCTCAATTTGCGCGTCATAAGTCCCGCCTAGGGCGCCCCTTCGAGGGCGTCGGAAAGGGGGGCACTCTCACCCGAGTCGAAGGGCTCTGCTCCTCTCAAGGCGGTCTGGTTTGAAAACAGATACCGGCACCGCCGGGGCGGAGACAATATGGCACATATTTCCAAGATGAAATCCATTCTGATGGCGGGCTGCGCCTGCGCCCTCCTAAGCGCATGCGGCGCTGACGACATCGCCTCGCCGGGCGAGGGTCAGATCGTCCTGCCGACGCCAACGCCCACTCCTACACCCACGCCGACGCCAACGCCTACCCCGACTGGCCCTGCCGCCGATTGCCCCGCCGGTTTCGCAAATGCTGGCGTCATCAACAATCTTCGCAACTGCGAGTTGTCAGGCCGCATCAGCGCCAACCTCAATATCGGCAAGCGCGCTGGCACTGTTTATTCTCTCAAGGGCCGTGTGGATGTCGGCACTGACGTCGGCGGCGATGGCGCGGCGGCGGGCGGTAACGCCGTCACGCTCTCGATCGATCCGGGCGTTGTGATCTTTGGTTCAGGCGGACTTGATTTCCTCGTCGTGAATCGCGGTTCGAAGCTGAACGCCGTCGGGACGGCCACCCAGCCGATCATCTTCACGGGCCGTCGCAATGTCGAAGGTACGGCCACCAACGACAGCCAGGGCCTGTGGGGCGGCGTTGTCATTCTTGGCCGCGCACCCATCAGCGACTGCATCGGCGGCGCAACTGGCGGCACTGCCACCTGCCAGCAGCAGTTCGAAGGTTCAGCCGACGCGCTTTTCGGCGGCGACCAGATCAATGACAACAGCGGCGCGCTGCAATTCGTCCAGGTTCGCTACGCCGGGTTCGAACTGTCGCCAGGCAAGGAAATCAACGGCATCACCTTTGCTGGCGTTGGCGCCGGTACGACCATCGACCATATTCAGGTGCATAACAGCTCTGACGATGGCATCGAATGGTTCGGGGGCCGTGTGAACGCCAAGAATCTGGTGCTGACCGGCAACGACGACGACAATATTGACACCGACCTCGGCTACAAGGGCTTCCTGCAGTTCGTCCTGGTTGTTCAGCGGGCGGGCGGCAACTCGGGTGACTCCATCGTTGAAGCTGACTCGAACGGCAACGAAGATGCGACCCCGCGTCAGAACACGCGTCTGGCCAACTTCACCTTCATTCACCGTAGCACCTTGGCCGCATCCGCCAATGCCATGCTGCTGCGCGGCGGCACAGACTATACCATGGTGAACGGCGTGGTCGTTTCGCCTCGCATCTGCCTTGATGTCGACGCGACGGGCAACACGACCATGCAGGCTGCTGACCCGACCAAGGACGAGGCAGGACCTCCGGTGTTCAAGTCCGTGGTCTTTAGCTGTGACGGCGGCGCTTATAACAATGACGGCAACGTTGCTACCTCCGACATCCAGGCGCTGTTTGAAGCGTCGGGCAGCAACAACAATCCGAACTTCACCTCCAGCCTGGCGAGCGTGTTCGTCAATGGCGCCAATGAAACGGCGGTTACGCCTTTCAACGCCTCGACGCTCGGCTCGTTCTTCGTGAACACGACCTATATCGGTGCGGTCAAGGATGCCAACGACACTTGGTATCGGGGCTGGACCTGCGACTCCGCTACTGCGGATTTCGGCAGCGCGTCCTCTTGCCTCAGCATTCCGGCTCTTTGATCCATCCGGACTTTTTTGGGGGCGGCGGCAATTGCCCGCCGTCCCCAATTCACATTTGAAGTGAAGGTTTCGCCATGAAAAAGCCGTTCGGCCTAGGAGGCTTGCTCCTGATATCCACAGCGCTGACTGCCCCGGCAGCGATAGCGCAGTCTACATCCGTTGCATCAGAAACGGCGCCCGCCGCTGCGGATGCCCAAACAGAACAGCAGCAGGAGGAAGTCGACGTCTCCGCGCCCGGCGGCGAAGTCGGATCCATCGTTGTCGTCGGCAAATATATTCCAGAGCCAGTCCGTGCGACGCCACAGGTGGTTTCGGTTCTTACAAATGCCGATATTGCGCGTACGGGCGAGGGCGACATCGCCGGAGCCTTGCAGCGCGTAACGGGCCTCAGCGTCGTCGGCGGCGGCTACGTCTATGTTCGCGGCCTTGGCGACCGCTATTCGCTGGCGCTATTGAACGGCTCGCCGCTGCCTTCTCCCGAACCGCTGAAGCGCGTCGTGCCACTGGATATCTTTCCCAGCAGTATTATCG
This sequence comes from Novosphingobium sp., assembly GCA_035281095.1. Lineage (GTDB taxonomy): Bacteria > Pseudomonadota > Alphaproteobacteria > Sphingomonadales > Sphingomonadaceae > Novosphingobium. Next base: position 3,058 of record DATEEP010000013.1, read on the forward strand.
CCAGCGCTGTGGTGCAGAAAAGCTACTCGCCCAATTATCCCGGTGAATTCGGCGGCGGCGTCATCAATCTGACCACTACCGCACTGCCGAAGGAATCCTTCCTGGAAATAAAGGGCACCATTTCGGGCAATACCGAAACGACGGATCAAACTGGCTATACCTATTATGGCAGCGACACCGACTGGACCGGCTTTGACGACGGCACCCGGGATATTCCTGCGCCCCTCGCGGCGGCCATCGCGACCGGCCGGCCTGTCGCTCTCGACAGCTTGTCGCCTGAACTGTCGTTTGAGGAGCGCAAGGCGGAGATGGCGGCCATCACCTCCAGCCTGATCAATGCGCCCACGACAGTATTGCAGCGGAACCGCAACATACCCGCCAATTTTTCGACCGAGGTCAACGGCGGCCTCGTCTTTGATGCCGGTGACGTCCATTTCGGCGTGATAGCCAGTGCGGGCTATGACAATAGCTGGCGCACGCGTGACTCCCTCCAACAGGTTTCGACCGACCCCGACCTTGGCAGCCTTGTCAATGATGCACGGGCGGTTGTCACTGACAATCACATCGTCGTAAATGGTCTGCTGGGCATTGGCGCGGAATTTGGAGAGCACAAGGTCCGCTGGACCAATCTCTACATCCGCGACACCATCAAGCAGGGGCGGCTGGAGCGGGGCCTTAGCACCGTCAGCGAAACCAAGGACTATATCACCCAGAATACTGCCTGGTACGAGCGCCAGCTTATCGACACGCAATTGACCGGTGAATTCAAGTTCGGCGATTTCAGTCTGGACGTGCGCGGCACCTATGCCAATTCCCAACGCGAAGCGCCGTATGAACGTTCGTTCGAATATGTCCTTGATCCCAATCTCGGCGATTTCATCAATAATCTCAGCCAGCAGGGCGACGCGCGCATTTCCTTCAGCGACCTCAATGAGGATGTCTATTCGGGCGGAGCGGATCTAAGCTACAAACTGCCGACGGCAATGCCGGTCACGGTGTCGGCGGGCTATGGCTATACCAATACCAAACGCCAGTCTGACCGCCGGGATTTCCAGTTCGCTCCGGAACTGGACAGCTTGAACAGCGCGGTGGCGCAGGAGCGCCCTGACTATCTCCTGTCGGACACCAATGTTTCTCTCTTTGGTATATACCTGCGTGAGGCCACTGGTGCCGATGGCGCGGGGGCTTATGATGCGGGGCTGAAGATTCATGCTGGCTATGGATCGGTCAATGCCGAACTTATGGAGGGCCTAAGCATCAATGTCGGTGTTCGCTACGAAACAGCAAAACAGTTCGTAACGCCGCTAGGCCTGGATGGCTTGCCTACGGCAGCGTTTGCAACGACCAAGCTCAACAATGACTATTGGCTGCCTGCGGCGACGATCACCTGGAACTTCGCTGAGGACATGCAGCTTCGCCTGAATGCTTCAAAGACCATTGCCCGTCCTCAGTTCCGCGAACTGGCGCAGCAGGTTTACCAGGACGTCGATTCCGACAGGCAATTCATCGGCAATCCGTTCTTGCAGGACAGCGAACTGATCAATGCCGAAGCGCGGTACGAATATTATTTCGGTCGCGGGGAACGGCTGACGGCCGCCGCATTCTATAAGAAGATCGATAATCCGATCGAGACTTTCTCATTTTTCAATAACGGCATCGTAACCAGCTTTGCCAATGCTCCGGAAGCCCGGCTCTATGGCGCGGAAGTAGAAGCACAGAAATATTTCCCGCTCGATATATTGGGAGATAGCGATTTCTTGGCCTCTCGCCGTTTCATGGTCGTCGCCAACTATACTTACAGCAAGTCCGAGTTGAAGGTCGGAGCCGGGGACACAGTGGTGACGCCACTTTTCAGCGGTGTTGCCTCCGGGCTGTTTAATGACGGCGATCCCTTGACTGGCCAGTCCGATCACCTGGTAAACCTGCAGGTTGGTTTCGAGGATCAGGATAGTCTTTCGCAGCAGACGCTGTTGCTGACCTATGCCAGCGACCGCGTAACCAGCAGGGGGCTTCAGGCCGGAACGGCGCAACAGCCGCCGATCATGGAAAAGCCGGGCTTGCGTCTCGATCTCGTCATCCGTCAGGGCTTCCGCCTGTTCGGGTCAGAGGCCGAAGCCAAGCTGGAAGCGCGCAACCTGACGGGCACGAAATTTGAAGAGTTCCAGAAGCTAGGCGATAACAAGGTGGTCATCAACCGCTACAAACTCGGCACCAGCCTTTCCTTCGGCATCGGCATGAAATTCTGATTGCTGAAGCGGGAATGAAATAAAGCCGGCGATAACCTCGCCGGCTTTTTTGTAGAGGTCAGGAACGGCTTCGAGCGTCCAGCGCATGGAACTTGACGATCGATTGAAAATCACCTGCCCCACATACAGTTGGAGCCCGGAACGCCGTCGGGGGGGGGGAGAAAGCGTTCCGGGCCCATGTTGTTGGATAGCAAGAGCGGGGGGCAAAAGATTTACTATCCGAGGTGCCAAACGAGGGCCGCCGACATTGGTTCCCGAAAAAAA
>DATEEP010000014.1:0-70891 GCA_035281095.1 Novosphingobium sp.
CCGCATCCGCGACCGTTTCGCCTTCGACGAGCTGGAAGGGGAGGGCTGACGGAGGCCCGCGTTTACCCGGAAGTAGGGCTGATCGGGGAACCTCCCTTAACCGGCGCCGTTGTTTGATCGGGACAACCTGAAAGGTGAGGATGACGATGCAGGAATCCGTTCTCGAGAACCGCCGCAAGGAACTGCGCGTGCTGCTCGACCAGATGGAGGCGCATCCCGAGCGGGACTGGACCGAGCAGAGGAAGCGCGTCGACGTGCTGCGCGAACTGCTCACCGCCCATATCGGGGCCGGGGGTTAGACGGACGGCCCGGCGCGCCGGTCAATAGGCGGTCGGGATATCCTCGATCCGGGCCACTTCGGCGCCGTCGCAGCCGATCATGACCGCGCGGTATTTGGCTTGCGCCGGCCTGATCTCGGCGCGGATGCCTTGCCAGCCGGTCGGGCCCTGACCCGGCGTCATCCGCAGGCTGAGGCGCTGGCCGGGCGGCATCATCCGATCGAGCGGGCCGGGGACGAGCGACAGCTCCATGCCCGGCGGCACGAGCGCCTCGCCCGTGACGATCAGCGTCGGCTGGGAACCGGGATGGCCGCCGACTTTGGGCATCGCGTCGATGTGCGCGGTCCAGTTGCGGGTCTCGGGGCAGGCATCGGATCGCGACAGCGCGGGCGGGTTGGGCTCCGGCGCTTGCGGCGTGGCGCAGGCGGCGAGCGGCGCGGCGAGGGCAAGGGGCAACAGTGCTCGGGCGGTCATCGCGAAGTCTCCTGGTCGCAGGCGGAACGGATGGTGGGCGGGGCGGTTCCTACAGGCCGACAAACAGCCCGGCCAGCGCACCGCTCATCAGGTTGGAAAGGCTGGCGGCGAGCAGCGCGCGCAGGCCGAGGCGGGCGATCACCGGACGCTGGCCGGGAGCCAGCCCTCCGGTCACCGCCAGCTGGATCGCGATCGAGGCGAAGTTGGCGAAGCCACACAGCGAGAACGTCACCACCGCCGCCATGCGCGGCGATAGCGGGGCGGTCTCCAAGCTCATGAACGCGACCACCTCGTTCAGCGCCAGCTTGGTGCCGAACAGACCGCCCGCCGCCTGCGCCCCGTTCCAGCTCTGATCCCCGAGCAGCCAGAACACCGGCGCGAACAGGAGGCCGAGCAGCGACTGCAGCGTGACCTCTCCGGCGCCGAGCAGTCCGGCGGCCCAGCCGATCAGGCCGTTGGCGAGCGCGATCAGCGCGACGAAGGCGAGCACCATCGCGCCCACCGCGACGGCGAGCCTGAGCCCGGTCTGCGCCCCTTGGGCGGCGGCCATGATGAGGTTGGCGGGCGGGTCTTCGCCCGGATCGAGAACGATGGCATCCTCCGGCGGCTGGTGCTCGGAAAAGCCCGGCGGATCGGGCATGAACAGCTTGGCCATGAGGATGCCGCCCGGCGCCGACATGAACGCGGCGGCGACGAGATAGTCGATGCGCACGCCAAGGCTGGCATAAGCCGCCAGGATCGTCCCGGCGACCCCGGCCAGCCCCACCGTCATCACGCAGAACAACTGCGAGGGGGCGAGGCCCGCGATGTAGGGCCGGATCACCAGCGGGCTCTCGCTCTGGCCGACGAAGATGTTGGCGGCGGCGCACAGGCTCTCGATCTTGCTGATGCCGGTGATCTTGCGCAGCCCGCCGCCGATCCAGCGGATCACGGCGGGCATGACGCCGAGATGATAGAGGATCGCGATCAGCGCCGCGAAGAACACGATGTTAGGCAGCGCCATCAGCGCGAAGCTCTGGCCCAGGCGGTCCGAAGCGAGCGGGCCGAAGAGGAAGTTCGTGCCCTCCTGCGCGAAGGCGAGCAGCCGCGACACGCCGGACGAGACCGCCTGCAACGCGCGGTTGCCCGGCGGGAAGTAGAGCACGAGCGCGGCGAGGCCCGCCTGCAGCGCGAAAGCCGGCAGGACCACGCGCGGCCGGATCGCTCGCCGGTCGGACGAGAGCAGCACCGCGACGGCGAGGATGGCGGCTATTCCCAGCAGGCTGTAGGCGGTCTGCATCGGTGGTTCATGCGGGAAATCGCCGGGCAGCGCAAACGCATCCAAGATTGTCTTCGCGGCGAGACTGGGCCAAAGCGCTGCCATGTCCACCGCATCGAATCCGGGCGACCTCGCCGCGCAGCAATCGGGCCTGACCAAGGCGCAAACCCTGGTGGAGGCGCTGCCTTATCTCCAGCGCTATGCCGGCCGGACTTTCGTGGTCAAATACGGCGGCCATGCCATGGGCGATCCGGCGCTGGCGGAGGATTTCGCGGAGGATGTCGTGCTTTTGAAAGCGGTCGGCATCAACCCGGTGGTCGTCCACGGCGGCGGGCCGCAGATCGGGGCGATGCTGAAGAAGGTCGGCGTGGAATCGCGGTTCGTGGACGGGCTTCGGATCACCGACAGGCAGACCGCCGAAGTGGCCGAGATGGTGCTGTCGGGCGCAATCAACAAGGAATTGGTGGGCTGGATCGCGGGCGCCGGCGGCAAGGCGATCGGCATCTCCGGCAAGGACGGCGGCCTCGTCACCGCGCGCAAGCTGACCCGCACCACCAAGGACCCCGACAGCCACATCGAACGCGTGCTCGACCTCGGCTTCGTCGGCGAGCCGGAACGGATCGACACCAGCGTGATCGAGACGATCTCCGCCGCCGGGCTGATCCCGGTGATCGCGCCGATCGCGCCGGGGGCGGATGGCGAGACCTACAATATCAACGCCGATACGATGGCGGGCGCGGTGGCGGCGGCGCTGGGCGCGTCGCGGCTGTTCCTGCTGACGGACGTGGCGGGGGTGCTCGACAAGCAGGGCCGGCTGATGACCGACCTGCGTCCCGCCGACATTGCCCGCCTGCAGGCGGACGGCACGATCTCGGGCGGGATGATCCCCAAGCTGGAGACCTGCATCCATGCGGTCGAGGCCGGCTGCGAGGCGGCCGTCGTGCTGGACGGCAGGGTGCCGCATGCCATGCTGCTGGAGATATTCACTTCCGAAGGCGCGGGCACTCTCATCAGGGCTGCCTGAGCGAATGTCCGGAGCACGGGGAGCGGGGATGACGGGTCGTGCCTTGTCGGCGGCGGTGGCGCTCGGACTGGCGGTGGCGGGGTGCGGCGAGCGGGCATCGACGGATCAGGCGCCGCGAGGCGCGGCATCGAGCGAACCGGCTCCGGTCCGATCTCCGGTCGCGCGCACCGGCTCGTCGGGGATCGAGCCCAGGCCGCCCGCCGAAGTGGGGGCACAGCTCGATTTCGCGGCGCTCGACAACCGTGACGATCCGGACGCGCTGCTGCGCTTCTATGGCGAGATGATCGCCAAAAGCATGTTCACCACCGCGGCGCGCGCATGGGACGGCGATGCGGGGATGACCGGCGACAAGCTGAGGGCGCTCTACGGCGGCGCGAACAAGGCCACGCTGACTTTCGGCAGGGGCGAGCAGGAGGGCGCCTGCGGCTCGCTCTACTACGAAGCGCCGGTCACCGTCGATTTCGCCGATGGGCGGGAGAGCGTCAAGGGCACGGTTACCTTGCGCCGCGTCAACGACGTGCCGGGCGCGAGCGAGGAGCAGCTCAACTGGCGGATCGAGACGAGCACGCCTGTCCCGTCAGAGTAGCGCACGTGCTTCGCCCGGCCTTGCCCACAGGCGCATGCCTGGTCTATCAGCCACTCTGCCTGCCGCCAGTTCCCGAAGGAAACGATCCTTGCTTCTCGTGACCCTGATCCAGATCGTCGACCTTCTGATCAACGTCCTGGTGATGCTCATCATCGTGCAGTTCATCATCGGGCTGCTGCTGGCGTTCAACGTCGTCAACTCCAGCAACCAGTTCATCGTCTCGATCTACCGGTCGATCAACGCGCTGCTGGAGCCGGTCTTGGGGCCGATCAGGCGGGTCATGCCCAGCACCGGTTCGATCGACTTCTCGCCGCTGGTGCTGATCATCCTGCTTCAGATCCTGCTGATCGTCCTGACCAATCTCGCACGGTCTGTCTGAGGGGCGGCCGGATGAGCGCGGATATTATCGACGGCAAGGCCTTCGCCCAGGGCCTGCGAGCGCGGGTTGCGGACGTTGCCGCCTCGTTCGAGCAGGCGGCGGGGCGCAAGGCCGGCCTCGCGGTCGTGCTGGTCGGCGAGGACCCGGCGAGCGAGGTCTACGTCCGCAACAAGGGCAAGCAGACGCTCGCCTGCGGCATGGCCAGCTTCGAGCACAAGCTGCCCGCCGACACGCCCGAGGCGAACCTGCTGGCGGTCGTGGCCAGCCTCAATGCCGATCCCGCCGTGGACGGCATCCTCGTCCAGCTGCCGCTGCCCAGGCACATGGACGAGCAGAAAGTCATCGCCGCGATCGCCCCCGACAAGGACGTGGACGGCTTCCACGTCGTCAATTCCGGGCGCCTCGCCGTAGGTCTGCCGGGCTTCGTTCCCTGCACGCCCCTCGGATGCCTGATGATGCTCAAGGAGCGGCTGGGCGACTTGTCCGGCCTCGACGCCGTCGTCATCGGCCGCTCGAACATCGTCGGCAAGCCCATGGCGCAGCTGCTGCTCGCGGAAAGCTGCACCGTCACCGTGGCGCACAGCCGGACCAGGAACCTGCCCGAGGTGGTGCGCCGCGCCGACATCGTGGTCGCCGCCGTCGGTCGGCCGTGGATGGTCAAGGGCGACTGGATCAAGCCGGGCGCGACTGTGATCGACGTCGGCATCAACCGCATCCCCACGGACGAGGGCAAGACGCGGCTGGTGGGCGATGTCGATTATGCCGAGGCGGCAGAGGTCGCGGGCGCGATCACGCCGGTGCCGGGAGGTGTGGGACCGATGACGATCGCCGTGCTCTTGCGCAATACCGTCGTCGCGGCCCACCGCAATGCCGGGTTGGAGCTTGCGGAAGGCGCGGTCTAGAGTGATTTCGAGGCAGGTGGAATCACCTGCCGGCTCGGAAATCACGGCAGACAAGGAATATCCGAAATCGTTCCGGTCCAATCCAGACCGGAACGAGTCTGGCGCATATCCTATTGCAGTGTCACGCCGTCCTCGTCGCCGTCGTCGTAGTGACGGCCGAAGAATTGCATCAGCTGTACAAGCAGTTCGCAACGCTCTCGCAAGTCGGGTGCTTCGAGCAGTGCCTGCTTGGCCGCCGGATCGAACGGAGCGATCTGCGATACGCCGTTGATGAGAGAGGCATCGTCGAGCTGGGTCACCGCATCCCAGTTGACGCTGTAACCCTGCGCATCGGCGAAGCGACGGGCCTCGCGCTCGAAGCTGGCGCGCTCGACCGCGGCGAGATGCTGGTCGGGCGGCTCCTCGAGCAGTTCGGCCTCCACCTGACGGAACGAGGTGGACGTATCGAGTTCGCGCAGCACGCGGAACCGCGCCTCGCCTTCGAGGACGATGTTGTAGCGCCCGTCGGGCATCGCCTCTACCTCGTGGATCTTGCCGAGGCAGCCGATGTCGAACAGGGGAGAACCCTCCACCGCCTGGTGTGGCTGGATCATGCCGATGCGGCGATCACGCACCAGCGCATCGCTCACCATCGCCCGATAGCGCGGTTCGAAGATATGCAGCGGCAGTTGCAGCCCCGGATAGAGCAGCGCGCCCGACAGCGGAAAGATCGAGATGCGGGCCCTGCTCACGTCATCCGAACAGTATCGTCGAGAGGCGCCGGCGGTTGGCGGCGACCCAGGGGTCTTCCAGGCCCACGACCTCGAATATCCGCAGCAGCTTGGCACGTGCCGCGCCCTCGTTCCACTCGCGGTCGGTGGCGATCATGCGCAGCAGCGTGTCCGCCGCCGCGTCGCGGTCTCCCGCAGCGAAGGCGGCGTTGGCATAGGCCAGCTGGGCGTCCATGTCGGCGGGGGCAGCAGCGGCGGCAGAGCGCAACTCCGCCAGCTCGCTGTCGTCGGGCTTGTCCTTGGCCAGCTCCAGCGCGCTCTTCGCGCGCTCGATGACCGGATTGGCCAGCAGCGTCACCTCTAGCCCGTCGAGGGCCGCCTGCGCTTCCTCGGTCCGCCCGGCCAGCGCCAGCGCCCGGATCAGCCCGGCATGGGCCTCGGCGCTGTCCGGCGCCATCTCGACGATCTGACCGAAGATGCCGGCGGCGCGTTCGCCGTCACCGCCCTCCAGCACTTCCTCGCCCATCGCCAGCAGCGGCGCGATGTCGGGAGCGGCGGCGCCATCCGCGCCCGCCTGGATGGGCAGCTTCTCGAGCAGCTGGTCGAGCGCCCCGCGCAGCTGCGATTCGCTGCGGGCGTTGGTCAGGTCGGCGACCGGCTGGCCCTGGAACAGGGCATAGACCGTGGGGATCGAACGCACCTGGAACTGCGCGGCGATGAACTGTTCCTCGTCGACGTTGACTTTGGCAAGGACCACGCCCTTGTCCGCGTAATCGGCCGCGACCTTTTCGAGCAGCGGCGTCAGCGCCTTGCATGGCCCGCACCATTCCGCCCAGAAATCGAGGATGACGAGCTTGGTCATCGAAGGTTCGGCCACCTGCTGGCGGAAGCGGTCCACCGCCTTTTGTTCGTCGATATTCAAGCCCATGCTGGCCAAAGTGCGCTCCCATTCGGCTGGTTCGGTGCAATCGGCCCAATTTGGGCCCTTGCGTGCATTTGTGAAGAGAGAAAGCAACCGGATCGGCAGTCTGCCGCGCGGGATGGCGAATTCCCCAATTTCCGCTTGCGGCCCTATCCGACCGATGCTAACCGCGCGCCTCACCCCGGCCCACCGCCAGATCGCGTGGGCCTCAAGGCGTCTAGAGCGGGCGTAGCTCAGGGGTAGAGCACAACCTTGCCAAGGTTGGGGTCGAGGGTTCGAATCCCTTCGCCCGCTCCAGTTTTTCACCGAAATCAATGTATTATGAGGTCGCCGTCTATAACGGACCGATCTCGATATTCATTGGTGTCCGCGTGGCGTCCGCCGATTTGGAACGGAGACACCTGATCGGCTACCAATCAGCACGCAATGTTCTACACCTCGGATGCGGCTTGACGCAGGAAGAAGCTGGCCGGTTGATCGGCGGCGGACGGCGCGCGTTCCAGAAATACGAAAACGGGGCCATGCCGCCCACAGCCGCGAATGCGTTCAATTCCCTGATTGCGCGCGCCGATCCTTGCAATGTCTCACCAATCTAGTTAGACACCTAATTATGTCCAGGGTCGGTTTCGGCTCGTTAGCATTCGAAAGCGTTCTCGCTCCAGTTTCAGGGAAAATGCGGCCTGTGTCCTCTCTGTCGTGGAAGTGCCCGCGTGGCTGTCGTCTGAACTGGCATGCGAATGGTGTCGACACCCTCCGCGAGCAGGAGGGTCGGGAATGAACCTCGTGAACCGCCGTTTCACCTTGGTCCGCCGCCCGAAGGGCCTCCCGGTGGCTGGGGACTTCCGGATCGTCGAGAAGCCATTGCCTTCGCTTGGCGAAGGCGAATTCCTTCTGCGCAATCACTATGCTTCGATCGATCCGGCGATGCGGGGTTGGATGGATGACAGGCCTTCCTACGTCCCACCCATCTCGCTTGGCGATCCGGTGCGGGCCGCAACCGTTGGTCTCGTTACCCAGTCGAACAATGCCGATTTTCCCATAGGGCAATGGGCCTTTGGGATGAACGCGATCGAGGATTACTCGGTCGGCAGGCCGGATCGCTTTGCCAAGCTGATCGATCCCAGCGCGGTTGTTTCCGTGACGAACTATCTCTCGGCTGTCGGGACGGTTGGTCTGACGGCGTATTTCGCGCTGCTGGACGTTGGAAAGCCCAAGGAAGGTGAAACCGTTTTGGTGACGGGCGCGGCCGGCGGGGTCGGCTCACTCGTCGGACAGATCGCCAAGATGATGGGCTGTCGCACGGTCGGGATCGCGGGAGGTCCAGCCAAGTGCGATCGGCTTCTGCGCGATTATCGTTACGACGCGGCAATCGATTATCGGGGCAAATCAGCCCAGGAGTTGATAGAGGCCATCCGGATCGCTGCTCCGATGGGTGTCGATGTTCACTTCGAAAACGTTGGCGGAACGCTTCTCGATGCCGGCCTGACGGTCATCAACGACCGCGCTCGGGTGGTCCTGTGCGGTTTGATCAGCCAATATAACTCGGATCCACACCCGACACGGAACCTGTGGCAGCTCATCGTCAAGGGTGCGCGAATGCAGGGGTTCATTCTCAGCCACCATATGTCTCGCATCGGTGAAGCGGTCCCCGAGCTTGCGGCCTGGGTGAAGCAGGGCAAGCTCCGCGTGGACGAGCATATCGAGGAGGGCATGGACAACGCGCTCTCCGCACTGCTCCGTCTATTCGACGGAACCAATGACGGAAAGATGATCCTCAAGATTGCCTGAGAACAATGCAGGCTCTTTATAGTCAGCAAACTTCTATCTTTTGATAGCCGCCTCGTCGGCCGCTAGATGCTGAATGATCCAGGGGAAGATGGAATGCGCCGCTATGGAACCTTGCTCTGCGAAACCGACGAAGACGGAATTCTGGTTATTACTCTAAACCGCCCCGACCATCTCAATGCGTTTACGCCTGAGATGTGCGAAGAACTGGTCTCCGCATTCGAATGGGCCAGCGCCGATGAGAGTGTTCGGGCGGTGATCGTGCGGGGTGCCGGCCGCGGCTTCTGTGCCGGCATGGATCTGTCAAGAGAAGGCAACGTCTTTGGTTTGGATGAAAGCCTTGACCTGTCTATCGAAGCTTTGGACGCCCGCCGCGACGACCCCAGCGTCAAAAGCGGCGTCCGTGACACCGGCGGTCGCGTGACGCTGGCGATCCGCGCTTGCCGCAAGCCGGTCATCGCGGCGCTCCATGGGGTTGCCGTCGGCATTGGCATTACGATGACGCTCGCCATGGATGTTCGATTGGCCGCGCCCGGCACAAGGATCGGCTTCGTATTCGGTAAACTCGGGATAACCCCAGAGGCTTGTTCGACCTGGTATTTGCCCCGATTGGTGGGGATGCAGAAAGCGCTTGAGTGGGTTTATGCGGCCGAGATATTCCCAGCGGAGGAGGCTTTGGCGGGCGGGCTTTTGAGGTCGCTCCATCCCGAGGACGAGTTGCTGGCCGAAGCCCGTAGCCTGGCCCTTCGCTTCACGCGATCGCGGTCTGCCGCCGCCTTGGCCGTGACCAGGGAACTGATGTGGGGCAACGGCGCGGCCTCCACTCCCTGGCGAGCCCATCTCACGGAATCCCTTGCGGTGCACGCCCTTAGCCGGACCGAGGGAAAAGAGGGGGTGCGCGCTTTCAGGGAAAAGCGGCTCCCGCGGTTTTCGTCCCAGCTCGAACAGAATTTGCCGCGTGGATTTCCGTGGACGCGTTTCGATCCCGAGCCAGCGTGATATTGGCGCCGAGCTGCTGGCAACTTTGCTACGCTGCGTCCTAGAGTGATCGAGGCAGGTGGCATCACCTGCCGGCTCGGGAATCACGGCAAACCAAGGATACCTAGCCTCGTTCCGGTTCAATCTGGACCGGAACGAGTCCAGACCGTGCAGAAGAACCCGGATCGCGGCCGTTCAAGCGGTCGCAAGCAGGCGCATAGGCAAGCTGTCGATCCCATAGAGCCCGGCGTTGATGCCAATCGTCGGCACATCGACTTCAAGCAACTCGACCTGTTCCAGCAGGCTTTCGAGCAGCACTTCCATTTCGAGCTTGGCCAGATGCATGCCTAGGCACATGTGCGGCCCGGTCCCCCAGCCAAGCTGGTCAACGGGATTTCTTGTCACGTCGAAGCGATCGGGATCGGCATAGTGGCGCTCGTCGCGGTTTGCCGATCCGTATAGGATCATCACCCGGCGTCCCTTGGGAATGACCACGTCGCCCGCCACATAGTCTTCGACCGCGACCCGGGAAAACCATCGCGCGACCGCGCTGTGGCGGACACCTTCGAGCACCGCGGCCGGGACCAGCGATCGGTCGGCCTTGAGCCGCCGCCATTGATCCGGAGCGCTTGCCAGGTTGAAGAGCAGATTGGCCTTGGCATAGATCGTCGTATCGAGACTGGGAATGACGTACGAGCGCAACGCCCCGCGAGCTTCGGTATCGGAGAGCTTGCCTCTGGAAACGGCATCGAACAGCATCGCGGACCACGATCCGGGCACCAGTGCCATAGGATCGACCGTGGCAAAATATTCGCGCAATTCGGCCAGCAATGCCAGGTCGTCCGTGATTTTCGGGTCGAGCCCGTCCAGGTCGAGCGGCCGGACCGTGTTGAACGACGCGGCCGCCCAGTCGAGCATCTTCTTGCGATGCTCGTCGGCCAGCCCGACGAGCATCGTGACGGCGCCGATCGGAAGATGCTGAGCCAGGGCGGGCACCGCATCGAATGTGTCTCGGCCCACGAGAGACGCGACGCGAGCCTCCATCAGGGCCTTCAGCATCGCCCGGCGTTCCTTGAGGGCCGACGGCATGAGCGGCTGCTGGATCACGCCGCGCAGCCGCCGATGACGCTCTCCATCCGAGGTGAGCACGCCGCGCTCTTCGGTCTGATGGTTGGCCAAGGCGTTGAACCCGACGCCTTGGCCGGAAATCAGAACATCCGCCTGGCGAAGGGCCGCCTGCACATCCTTGAATCGCCCGATCGCAACGACGTCATAGTCGGGAAGTTCGACTGCCGGTCCGAGATCCCGGATATGTCGATAGTGCGTGAAGGGATCGCGCAGGGAAGCGGGCGAAAACAGCTCCGCCCGATATTCCGGCAGGTCACGAGGCCCGTTTGAGGCTTGTCGGTCCAATATGCCCTCCAACTCGACGAGGAACGTGCGACCAGCTCAGTGACGGAACGACAAGGTGATGCCGTAAGTCGCGGGCATGCCGACTTGGCGATTCACGGTGTCGATGGTGTGCGTGACGGTCGCGACGTAGAATTTGTCGGTCACGTTCTTGCCCCAGGCCTCGGCCCGCCAACGCCCGTTTGCAAGTTCGACGCCCGCGCGAAGATCAAGCAATGTATAGCTGCGGATGACGAAGTTCGGATCGCCGCCGAAGGCGGCCACGGCGCTGCTGCGATAGCGCGGGCTGACGCCCACATAGACCTCGGCATCGCCTGAAACCGGGAAGCGATATTCCACGTCCGCCGTTGCAGACCATTTGGGCGTCGTGGGAAAGTGCTCGCCCTTGACGTTCACGAGGCGTCCGAACGGGTCGTTCGTGAGGAAGTCGCGATCGACCTTGGTGTCGACATAAGCGCCGCCCGCGTTGATCGTCAGCCCGTCGATCGGCCGCCAGCTCGCACTCAGCTCGACGCCGCGGACGCTCGATTTCGGAATGCTGACGAAGCTTGGCAAGTTGCCAAAGGGGCCTGGACGAAAACCCGAAATCTGCTTGTTGGTGTAGTCATAATAGAAGCCCGCGCCATTGATCTGCAAAGTCCGGCCAAACAGCGCCTGCTTGAAGCCGATCTCGTAAGCCAGCAGTTCTTCCTGCGGGATCGGATCGAGCTGCGGAGAGAAAATCGCCGGCGGGGTCGGATAGTTGCCGGCCTTGTAGCCCTTCGTCACGTTGGCATAGAGAAGCGTGCCCTCGACCGGTTTCCAATCGAGCCCGCCGCGCCACGAGATATTGTCTTCATCGAGCTTGGAGAAGATCAGTTCGGGTATTCCGTTGGCCGCGTTGATGGTGATGCAGCCCCCCGGCGCGATCGGATGTCCGGCGACAATGGCGAAGGCGGTCGCGAGCGCGCCATCGCCGTAGTCGCGCAGGCATCCAGCGAAGTCGTTCGTCGACTTAGTGTACCGGATCGAGCCTTGCGCGGTCAGCGTATCGGTAATCCGGACGTCCAGGCTTCCGAAGACGCCTTTCGTCTTCACGTCCTGCGCATAGTCGCCATCCGCACCGTTGTAACGGAACGGGCCGACTCCGCTGTTGCTCGATGTGAAAGTGAAGCGATTATGCGTATGCGACTGGTCCCGCTGGTAATTCGCTCCGATCATCCATTTGACCCGGTCGCCGGCGAATATTCCGTTCAGGCGAAGCTCCTGCGACAAGGACTCGATGTCCCCGATCACATTCATCAGCAGGTTGTTCGCGGGCGTGCCGTCGACATCGATGGGAAAGTCGCGATTGAACCGCGAATAGGCGGTCAATGACGTCAACGTCATCGTGTCGGACAGTTCGTACTCGCCGCGGAATGTGGCCTGCCAAAGATTGTCGTGGCGCTTGAGGCGCGTGTTCGGATTCCAGTCGGCCGCCCGCGCTTTGTCGGGTGCGCGGGGAAAGGTGCTCAGGAACGGCTCGAGGTCGGTATAGCCGCCGGCGGACGCCGGCTTGGTCGGCGAGTAGAACAGGAATTGCGCCGCCTGCGAGTCGCTGTCGTCCAGCCAGCCATTGAGGTTCAACTCGAAGTGCAGCCGGTCGCTGGGTGTCCAGTCGAGCAGGAACCTGCCAGCCCAGAAGCTGCGCTGGCCCAGCGTGTCGTCAGGCCGCGTCACGCTCCGCTGCCAGTCGCCGCGCTTGTCGACCGCGACGGCCACCCGGGCCGCCAACGTGCTGGAGATCGGGCCGCTGGCGAACCCTCTTACATTGAACGTGTCGAAGTTTCCGCCGGTGACGTCGAGTCCGGCCGCGAACTCGCGCGTCGGCTTGTTGGCGACGAAATTGATGGCACCGCCGGTTGAATTCTGCCCGAACAGCGTCCCCTGCGGCCCTTTGAGAATCTCGACGCGTTCGACATCATAGGACACACCCTGCGCCATGACGGAAAAGGGAATCGGTGCCTGATCCAGATAGATGCTGACCGTCGGGGCGGCTGCGATCGAATCATCGAGGTTGCCGATGCCGCGAAGGTTGTAGACCGGGTTGCCATATTGGCTCGGCTGAAACGAAAAGCCCGGTGAGATCTTCTGGAGGTCGGCGATCTGGGTCACGCCTTGACGCGCCAGCGTCTCGCCGCTCGCTGCGGTGATCGACATCGGAACGTCGTTGATGCGCTCATTCTGCTTGCGCGCCGTGACTACGATGTCACCGTCATCGGTCGGCATGGCATTCGCCGAAGCGCTCGCCTCGGCAGATGGAGTACCCGTCCCCACCGTCTGGGCGAAAGCGCCGCAGGGACAGGCAACAGCGCTGATCGATACGAGAAACCAAGTGCGAAGTCTCATGAGTACCCCCTCCTTTGTGATGCAGCTCAGTGAAGCCAGGCTCGTCATTGACGCAAGCCGATTAGACATCTAACTCTTAGAAGTCGAACTAGGTGTTGTCAATAATCTCTGAATAGGCCGATCACGGGACGTGCTGGTCGAGTCGCAGGGCGTTCACCGCCGATTTTGCTCACTACGGACCAGGCCGCTGACAGCGGGATCGTCGGCTTGACGAATTAAGATTAGACATCTAATCATATGGCGCATTGGTCGTTCTGCATTCCAAAAGAGCGACCTCATTTCAGCAAAACCGCACGGAGAGACGATGCAAACGCTTCATCCACCCCCGGGGGTCGTCCGGGCCGAACCCGAGCTTTATAATCCGCGCGATCCCGCGACGATCGACGACCCGTTCCCGGCTTTCCGCCGGCTCCGCGACGAAGCGCCGGTCTACAAGCTGCTTCGCGAGGAAATCTGGGTCATCTCACGCTATGCCGACGTCGAGGCCAGCATGATGGACTGGCGCACATTCTCATCGGCCAAGGGCAATGTGATCTATGAGGATCCCGCGCGGATCGGCCGGACGCTCACCACGAACGATCCGCCCCGGCACGATCAGCTCCGCCGCCTGATTGGCGCGGGCTACACGCCGGGCCGCGTCAAGGCGCATGAAGCGCGTGTGGAACAGCTTGTCGACGAACTGCTCGCCAGGACCGATCCGCGCGGTTTCGACTTCGTGGGCGAATTTGCCGGGCCGTTGACGGGCAAGGTGATCGGGTCGCTTATCGGAGTGCCGGAAGAAGAGCTCGAACGACTGCGTGTCGCGGTCGACGAGTCCCTCGTGCCGACCGACGAATTTCCCGACGGACGGGGGCTGGGCGAGGTATTCGCGTTCATGATGGATCTCGTCGCGCGCCGCCGGCTCGAACCGCGCGACGACATGCTGTCGGCGTTCCTCGCCGCCGAGGACAATGGCGTGACGATGAGCGATCAGGATATCGCCGTGACATGCGGGTCGATTCTGGCGGCCGGCTTTTCCTCCACAGCGCACACGATGAGCAACATTCTGCTCGGGCTTTTCAAGGCGCCCGACCAACAACGCCTGGTCCTCGACGATCCGTCCCTCATTCCCAACATGATCGAGGAAGGACTGCGCTACGACGTGGGCACCATGTCGTTCGGCCGGCAGACAACGCGCGATGTCGAACTGCATGGCGTAACGATCCCCGCCGATTCGCGGGTGATGCTGTTGCTGTCTTCGGCCAACCGCGATGAGCGCCGCTTCGAGGATCCGGACAGGTTCGACCTCCAGCGCAAGGAAAAGCGCCACATCTCCTTCAACGTGGGCATCCATCATTGCCTCGGGTCGTCGCTGGCCCGTTTGGAGATGCGGATAGCGTTCGAAAAGCTGCTCGCCCGCCTTGGCGAATTCTCGCTCGACCTGAACAACGCGGTTCGCGTCGAGTCGCTCAACTTCCGCGGCTTCCGCTGCCTGCCAGTTCACGCGACCGCATAGGATCAAGGATCAGTCATGAAAGTTTCCACGATCAACCATCAAGGTGTCACGCAACTCGCTGCCGCCAGCCCCGGCGGGCGCGGCATGCTCCTGCTCAATCCCGCCTTTTCCGCGGCTACTTTGGGAACGGCCCCCTCATCCATGCGGGCCCTGATCGCTGGCGGGCCGGAGTTGCTGACGCAGGTCCGCCGCGCACTGGACTATGCGGAGGCGGCGTCCGCAAGCGAAGCCTATGTCCAGGAAGACACGATCGCCTGGCTGCCGCCGGTGCCCGATCCCACCAAGATCATCGGCGTCGCCATGAACAATACGCGGCTCAACAACACGGCCCATGTCGAGCCGGCTGGTCCAATGTTCTTCCTGAAGCCGCCCTCTTCGCTGATCGGCCATGGGGCGGACATCGAGATCGCATCGGATTATGGTTTCACCTTTCCGGAACTCGAGCTGGGCCTGGTCATCGGCAAGCGGGCCAAGCGGGTCTCGCTCGAGGAGGCGTTGGACTATGTCTTCGGCTACACGATCGTCGATGACATCACCTCGCAGGGGTTGAAACGCGGCGATTCGATTGCGGTGGACGTGACCCCGGAACAGAAAAGCTCGCCCGGTTATGAAGGTTATTTCGACTGGCGCCGCGAGCATGGGGCGGATGACCTCAGCATCTATTTCACCTACCATGCGCGCTCGAAGGGTGCTGACACCTTCGGGCCGATGGGGCCCTATATAACTACCACCGACGAAATCGCCGATCCCGACGTACTCGGCGTGCGTGGCTATGCCGACGGTGAGGAATTCGCCTCCGATACGACCGCCAACTACAGCTACCCGGTCCGCAAGATCATCGCTCATGCCAGCCGCTATTTTACGCTGGAGCCGGGCGACATCATCACCTGCGGCACCGCCGCGCTCGGCAATGCGCGTTTTCCGCGGGCGCACCACGAGATCGACATGAGCCGCATGACCCCGCGGATCGACATCGAGATCGACGGGCTTGGGCGGCTGTCGAACAAGGTCACGCACGTCTGAGTGCAATAGCTGACCTTTGGGAGCGGCGATGCTGGCGCATGGTGGAAGCCTGCGCCGGCATCGCTTGGGGAGAGGAATGAAGTAGATGCGTTTCGTGACCGTCATCAGCCGCGATCAGACCGAACGGCAGATCCAGCTACGTCCTGGCAGCACGCTCATGGAGGATCTTCGCGACGGCGGCATCGACGACATCCTGGCGCTGTGCGGCGGTTGTTGCTCCTGCGCCACCTGTCACGTCTATCTCACCCCGCCTGTCGACGATCCCAATCATCCTCTCTCCGAAGAGGAGGATGGCCTGCTCGATTCTTCCGATCATCGTCTTCCAGAGTCGCGGTTGGCCTGCCAGGTCCGGTCGGACGCGGTTGCGGAACATATGACGGTGAAGCTGGCGCCGGAAGAGTGACATCACCTCGTTCGCGGCTGTGGCCATCAATCAGAGGGACCGAGCATGTTCGATAATCATAAGGCGATTCCCCGCAGCGTCCTGATCTTCGGAGCCGCAGGTCATATCGGCGGTCCGCTTGCCGATTTCCTATCGCGGGAAGCTCCGCAGATGCAGTTGCGCCTCGTATCGCGCGATGCGGCCAGGGCGCAACAGCTCCAATCTCGCTTTCCCCACGCCGAGGTCGTTCAGGCGGACTATTCCGATCCCGTTTCACTCGCACGCGCCGTGACCGACATCGAGGGGATCTTCGTTCTGACGCCGGCCGGCACCGATGAAACGCAGGCCATGGGCAATCTGGTCGACGCAATCCGGCCGGCGAACATCAAGCCGCATATCATCCGGCTCGTTGGCTATCAGCCCGAATATAACCCGCATCGCATCGGCCGCTGGCTAACCGACCACGGCATGGGCCTGCCGATACAGCATCCGCTCGCCAAGCGGCTTCTCGACGACAGCCTCTTGCCCGTCACCTATCTCAACTGCGGGGCTACCTTCATCGACAATTTCGCCCGCTGGATGGCCCCCGCGCTGCGCGCGCGCAGGACGCTCGTCTGGCCGGAACGGCTGATCCCTTACCTCGATCCCAAGGACATCGCGGAGGTGGCAGGGCGGTTGTTCCTGTCCGACAACCATCGCCATATCGGCCAGTTCCACACGATGAACAATGGGCACGATATCCTCCGGTTCGGCGAGGTTGCCGCCCTGATGTCGGAACTCTGGGGCGAGCCGATAGCCTATGACGATAGCAAGCCGGCTTTCTTCAGCGAATATGCGCATATGGGTGAAGGGCGCTTGCAGTTCCTCTGGGCGTTTTTCGAATATGAACGCGACAATGAGGTCGTCTGGGCGCGCAACGATTTTGTCGAGCGGATGCTTGGCCGCAAGCCTATGACCGTGCGGGACTGGCTCATTGCGCATAAGCCAGATATTTTCGGGCGCTAGATGTTTGGTCAGCGGTGCTCGCGAGCGCACCGCTCGATATCCTGACCGTCAACCATGAGACAGTCCTTCATCTATTGAATGGATACTGCAAACACGCTGCGATCAAGACCGCCCGTCACGAGAGACCCAAATCCGGCTTCGTGAGATCGATCTTGGCGTCGGCGAACGCCACCATCACCGATGCGTTATCCGCATAGTCGCGCCATTCCGC
Source organism: Novosphingobium sp. (assembly GCA_035281095.1). Classification (GTDB taxonomy): domain Bacteria; phylum Pseudomonadota; class Alphaproteobacteria; order Sphingomonadales; family Sphingomonadaceae; genus Novosphingobium. Next base: position 17,190 of record DATEEP010000014.1, read on the forward strand.
GATCTTGCCGTCCCGGACCTTGAAAATTCCCATGAGCGGAATGTCGACGATGCCGGTCGGGAAATGCAGCCGATCCAGCCGCTCGGTGAGGACTTCGTCGCCGGACGCTGCGATGCTCAACAGCTTGAACTCGACCTTGATTGTGTTCCTCAATATCGGGATGAGAAACTTGGCAGCTTCGTCGCTGCCATGCATCGCTGGAATAGGTACGTTCTGGTACACAATGTCCGTCGCAAGATAGGCCAACACTTCCTCGACACTGCTTCGATCCCACGCATCGCAGAAGCCGATCACCACATCCTTTGCGTCGGTAGTCATAACATCCCTCTCTTGGATCTGAACTGGAAGCGGTGGGTCGTCGGACGCAGATCGTTCTGCTGCTCGACAACCTCGCGCCTATCTCTTAATCTTCTCAGGAAGAAAATACAGGATTTTCTGGGTCATTCGATCCGGGCGAGTATCGGCAGCGCTTGAGCAGCGATCGGATATTCTCGTTGTCGCTAGGATGCGGGAGACGCCTTCAGTCCGGAGTCTCGAAATGACCGCAGCATGATGTTCAGCATCTGCTCCAGTCCGGCACGCTGCTCTATGGGAATACAGCTCAGCAGTTCTTTCTCCACGGCGATCTGAAGCGGGACGGCTTGCTCGACCGCTGCGCGCCCCTTGTCCGTGAGAACGACTAGGACGCGCCGGCGATTGTCGGGATCGGTCTGCCGGACCAGCAAGCCATCACGTTCCAGCCGGTCGAGATTGCTGGTCACGGTGGGGCGGGCGACGCCGAGAATGGACGCCAGTTGGCTGGGCTCGATCGAGTCCAGCGCATAGGCGTTGACCATGATACGGAAGCCCGCCCAGCTCCAGCCGAGCGGTCGATGCACCTCGAACTCCAGCCGCTGCTCGGCATGTCGCGCAAGCCTTATGATATGCCAGATGATTCGTGAGGCGCTGCGTTCATCGCTCCCACGTCCTTTCGTGAACGTCTTGGACAGCCGGGCCAAAGCCTTCAGCTCTTCTTCTACATTCGGTTCCGACATCGGCCGTCCAATCTCCGTTTGGATGGGCCCGTATCACCACAAATCGCAGGCCAAGGAAACCTCTCAAGCTTGACGTCTAACGATTAGATATCTAATCAACCTGAGGAATCGGAAAGGCAAGGAGAGGGACGTGCAGTCCGCCGTCACGCAAATAGGTTATCTGGAGATCGAAACCGCGGACAAACCATCCTGGCTGCGGCTCGCCACGCTCATCGGCTTTGAGATCGATGCCCGCGAGCAGGCCACCGGTCTGCGCATGGATGCCGATCGGTGGGCGCGCATCATCTTGCGTGAAGGCGAGCGCGAGCGGTTGTCGGCCATCGGCTGGGAGGCGGCTTCTCCCGAAGATTTCCAAGCGATCGTCAAGCGACTTGAGCAGGCCGGAGCGCAGCCCAGGGAACGCCTAGATCTCGCGCGCTTCCATAATGTGCAGCAGCTCGCCGAGTTCGAGGATCCGGACGGCAATCGCGGTGAACTCTACTGGTGCGCGCGGACGACGATCCGCTCGCCGTTCCGTTCGCCTGAATATGTCGCCTTCATCGCGGCCGACAGCGGGATGGGCCATGTGACCCTGGCCGTCGCCGACATCGCCCGGAGCATGACCTTCTATCAAACAACGCTAGGCCTCAAGCTCACCGAAATCGCTGACGTCGGCCAGCTGCAAGTCGTGTTCCTGAGAGCCGGCGAGCGCCATCACACGCTGGCCATGGCACAGCCTCCGTCGGGCCGCCCCGCGATCGATCACATCATGATCGAGGTGGCGACACTCGACGATCTGGGATCGGTCCGGGATCGGCTGATCGCCAGCGGCCATGCCATCGAGCGCGATCTCGGGCGCCATCCCACCGATGGCGTCGTCTCGCTCTATGCGACGACACCGGCGCCTTTCAATCTTGAGATCGGCTGGGGCTCTATCGCCGTCGATGAGCGGACCTGGGCCAAGGAGCGCTACGAGCGGCGCACCTGGTCCTGGGGCCACCGAAGGCCCGGCGCCCCGGAGACGGAATTGGGCGCAGTCGAAACACACTAAAAATCACATCCGGGGCCGGCCAACGCGGTCGCTGTCCATCGGACGGGATGCCAGGAGCTTATACCATGAAGAAAGTCATCATCAGCTGCGCGGTCACAGGTTCGGTCCATACGCCCAGCATGTCGCCTCATCTCCCGATCACGCCCGATCAGATCGCCCGTGACGCGATCGACGCGGCCGAAGCCGGCGCGGCTATCCTGCATCTCCATGCGCGCGATCCTGAAACCGGCAAGCCGACCGCCGATCCCAAGGTTTTCATGGAATTCCTGCCGCGGATCAAGCAGTCCACCAGCAGCGTCGTGAACATCACGACCGGCGGCGGCCAGCACATGACCATAGAAGACCGTCTCGCGCCGCCGCTGCTCGCGTCCCCTGAACTCTGCTCGCTCAACATGGGGTCGATGAACTTCGGCCTCTACCCCATGCTGCAAAAATACAAGACGTTCACCCATGATTGGGAAGGCGCCTATCTGGAGTCTTCACGCGACCTCATATTCAAGAACACCTTTGCGGACATCGAACTGATCCTCGATCGGCTCGGCAAGGGACACGGCACCCGATTCGAATTCGAATGCTATGATGTCGGCCATCTCTACACCCTCGCGCATTTTCTGGATCGCAAGCTCGTCACCCCGCCGCTCTTCGTCCAAACGATTTTCGGCCTTCTCGGCGGCCAGGGCGCGGATACCGAAAACCTCCTGCATGCCAAGCGTATCGCCGACAAGCTTTTCGGGACGGATTATCAGTGGTCGGTGATGGCGGCAGGTCGCCATCAGATCCCGTTCGCGACGATGGGGGCGATCAATGGAGCCAACGTCCGCGTAGGGCTCGAGGATTCGTTGTTCATCGGCAAGGGCAAGCTCGCCCAATCGAGCGCCGAGCAGGTTCGGGCGATGCGGTCGATTATCGAGCAGCTCTCGCTGGAAGTGGCGACGGCCGCCGAGGCACGCCAGATTCTGCAACTGAAGGGCGGCGACCTGGTCAATTTCTGAAGACGCCGACGATCGGGGACGCTTGCGCACCAACTGGTTCCCAAAACCCGATTGGTCAATTTGAGGAGAGCGAAAGTGACGATGTCGAAAGTTTATCTGGCGGGCGCGGTCCAGGCCGCACCGGTCTTTCTCGATATCAGAAGAACCGTCGAAAAGACGATCGCTCTGATGGACGAGGCAGGTGCCAAGGGGATCAAGCTGCTGGCCTTTCCCGAAACCTGGCTCCCCGGCTACCCAGTCTGGCCCTGGTTTGTAACGCCGGCGGAAGCGCTCGCTTTCATGCCGGCGTTTCATGAAAACGCCATGACGGTCGATTCTCCGGAACTCGCGCTTCTTCAGGAAGCGGCGCGCCGGAACGATCTCCATGTGGTGATCGGCCTGTGCGAGCGCAGTTTCGGCTCACTCTACATTTCCCAGTTCATCATCGACGCGGACGGGGCCTTGCTCGCCTGTCGCCGGAAGTTGCGGGCAACTTATGCCGAGCGCCTCCTCTTCGGCGAGGGCGACGGGTCGGACATCTTTGTCCATGACACGCACGTCGGGCGCCTGGGCGCGCTGAACTGCTGGGAGAATATCCAGCCTCTCGTGAAGCACGCCATGTTCTCGCAGCACGAGCAGGTTCATGTCGCGTCCTGGCCGATCGTACAGCCTGCCGCCGTGGCGCCCGGCTATGCGCTGAGCGCGGAAGTGACGATGGCGGTCTGCCAGACTTATGCGCTGGAGGGCCAGTGCTATGTCGTGGCCGCCTCGCAAGTCCTCGATCAAGACTACATTGCGCGCCAGAACGCCTTGTGTGGCCGGGAATTGCCCATGCCTCCCGGCGGGGGCGCCAGCATGATCTTCGGGCCCGATGGACGGCCGCTCGGCGACCATCTTCCACCGGATCAGGAGGGGATCGTCACGGCCGAGATCAACCTCGATCTGCTGTCCTTCTCCAAGGCCCTCGCTGACCCGGTCGGCCATTATGCCCGGCCGGATGTGCTTCGATTGGAATTTGATCGTCGTTGCCGCCGGCCGGCTCACGCGGCCATCGCCACCAGGCCGCAAATCGAAGAGCATCGCGAAGAAGAGGAGCAGCAAGCCGGTCCAGGCGCAGCCGCTTAGGTCCAGGCATAGTCAAAAACGGGGAGGGGGATATGGCAACTGCATCGCATATCGACCGTCGCGTCGTGCTGGCGATGCTGCTTCTGGTTTACATTTTCAACTTTCTCGACCGTCAGCTTCTCAGCATATTGGCGACCCCCATCAAGGCGGACCTCGAACTGACCGATACCCAGCTCGGCATGTTGGGCGGCGTCGCCTTCGCCATACTCTATACGGTCATGGGCATCCCCTTGGCGTTGCTCGCGGACCGGACCGAGCGGAGCTGGGTCGTCGCCGGATCGCTCGCGGTTTGGAGCGGTTTCACCGCTCTTTGCGGCACCGCGACAAGCTTATTGCATCTGTTCGCCGCCAGGGTCGGGGTTGGCGTGGGCGAAGCGGGCGGCGTCGCACCTTCCTATGCGCTGATCGCAGACTATTTTCCGCTGCACCAGCGCGCGCGCGCTTTGGCGGTCTATTCGCTCGGCGCGCCGGTGGGACAGGCCGCCGGGCTGATCCTCGGCGCCGTGATCGCCCAAGCGCTCAACTGGCGCGCGGCGTTCGTCATCATCGGCGTTACCGGTCTTGTTTTCGCGCCGTTGTTCAAAACGATCGTGCGCGACCCGCCGCGCGAGGCGACCGACGAGCGAGGCGCGGGCGCTGCTTCCGCGTTCCGGATCCTGGCCGGAAAGAAGAGTTTCTGGTTCATTTCGCTTGGCGCCGGAATGAACGGGATGGTCAGCTATGCGCTTGCGTTCTGGCTGCCGTCCATCCTGATCCGCAGCTTCGGCATGACGCTCACGGCGGCGTCTTATTTTTCGGGTTCGCTGGTTCTGATCGGCGGCAGCGCGGGCGTCTTGCTCGGCGGCTGGCTGGCCGACCGCTCCGGACAGGTCGACCCGGGCTATTATCCGAAACTAGCCGGCATCTCGTGGCTGGTGTCGGCGCCTTTGTTCGTGCTGGGGTTTCTCTCGCCATCACCCAGCCTTGCCTGGCTCATCCTAGTGGTGCCGCAAGCACTCAATCTCGTTTGGTTCGGGCCGGTCGTCACCGCCGTCCAGCATCTGGTCGCGCCGCCTTTGCGGGCCACCGCCTCGGCCTGCTTCCTGCTGATAGCGAATCTCCTGGGGCTGGGCGTCGGCACCTGGCTGATGGGCGGACTGTCGGATGCCATGTCCGCTCGATACGGCGGGGAATCGCTGAGATATGCGGCGATCATCAGTGCCAATCTGGCGCTCGTCGCATCGATTTTCGCCTTCCTGTCGGTACGCCCGCTTCGGCGCGAGTGGGTCGAATGAAACCTCGAAGGATGCTCCTATGACCAAAGGAACGAATACGAAGCGCATTCCCGCACGGATCGGCATATTCGGCGCGAACAGCCGGATCGGGGGAGCCGTCGCGCGCGCCGTGGCCGAGCGCGCACCCGCCGTACCCTTGACCTTGATCGTCCGCAGCGACGCCGATCGCTCGGCGCTCGCGGCGGAGTTTCCGGCGGCCGATTGCATCCTCGCGGACTATTACGATCTCCCGTCGTTGGAGCGCGCCGTCCGAGGCGTCGAAAGCCTGTTCGTGGTGACGCCGGATTTTCTCGACGAGGAGCGAGCGATGACCCGCCTGGTCCAGGCGATCCGGACGCAGCCTGGACTGCTGCATATCGTGAGGCTGCTTGCCGATCCGCCGGGGATGACGATGGATCGCATCCCGGACGGGCTGAAACGCTATGGCGGCGGCACCGCCGTGCAACACCTGCGCGCGAAGCGCCTGCTGGAAGCAAGCGGCCTGCCGTTCACCTATGTCAATATCGCCGCCTATTATATGCAGAATTTCACGATGCATCTTGGCGTTCCGATCAAGGCGCATCGAACCCTGGCCGTCCCGCGCGATCGCCGGGTCGCCTTCATCGACACAGCCGATGTCGGCGCGTGCATTGCGGCACTGCTCCTTTCGGACAATCAGCGGCATATCGGCCAGACCTATCATCTCGACAATGGTCACGACACGCTTTGGTTCTCCGATGTCGCGGCGATGATGAGCGACGTTTTCGGCGAACCGATCCGTTACGACGGCAGCGACGACGCCTATCGGAAACTGGCGGGCGAAGCGGTCGTCAGGCGGTTCAAGCGGCCGGACGCGGTCGACTATTTCCTCCAATATTTTCAGTTCGAGCAGGACAACGAGACGGTCTGGCGCAAGACCGACATCGTCGAATTCCTGACCGGCCGCCGGGCGACGACCCTGCGAGAATTTCTGGAAAATAACAGGAGTGCGATCCTTGGCTGATCGTCCGCCATCGCACCGCGCGTCTCCGGTGCTTCCTATCACAATGCGCCAAGGTCGTCCCTTCACCGCCGCTTCCGAACCCCACAGATCAGGACAACAGTCATGACCCCAGCCCAACAGACTACCCGCGTGCGATCCCGCCCAGAAAGCTTTCAGCCGCCCTATGATGCGCACACCTCGATCTTTCCCGCCGAATGGCGCGAATATGTGATGGGGCAGTTCGCAGTACAGATCGCGCCCGGTGCTGACGGCGCCGAGACCGAGCGCGCTCTGGACGAGGCCTTGGCGCAGTCGCCGGCTCCGCTCCATGTCGAGCGGGTCGACACGACGGATGCCAAAGGCTGTCTGAACAAGGTGCGGATGGCCTATTGGCAGAACGCCGGGGATTACGCTGAATGGCGCGCAAACCCTGCTGTCACCGAATTCCTGGAGCACACCCTCGAAGGACCGGTCGGGCTATGGCGCGAAGTGATCGTGGCGCCCGCCGGCAATGTCGACCCGACCGGCGGCGCGGCCCGACACCTGTGGGGCGTCGGGCGTCACCTCAAGCAGGTATGGGAACGGTATCACGCCTATTACGGGTCAATGCGCGACCGGATGCCGAACGGTCGCGTTCCGGAAATCGAAGGGCAAGAGTTCACGCTGCAGCGGCGCGACGATGTCGCGTCGGAGGGCAAGCGCCTGACCGTCGATCTGCCCCACAATCTGTGCTTCATTCGCGGCACCTTCGGCTGGCGCAACTGTCCGCCGGATGCGCGACAAAGCTTCATCGACGAACTCTTGCCGGTCTACGAACGCGGCGTCCTGTTCCTGCGCGACAATCCGGTCGCGGTCTCGTGCATCAGCGCACGCCTTTCGCGGGTCGTCGACGGAGAGCCGCTCACCGGGCTGGATGGCGAGACGCTGGCATGGTTCACCTCGCTGAAGACCCTCGAAGCCTGGACGCACAGTCACGAGACCCATGCGGCGATCTTCAACACGGCGCGGGAAATCGCGCTGCTATATAATTTCAACGCCAATCTCGATCTCGGCCACGAGGTTGTCGTCGTGCCGCAAGGCGGCATCGACGCGGAATATAACAACTGTCACCCCGAAACCGGCTTTCTGCGCTTCTTTCCGAGCCGGATAGCTGACTGAAACACGAGGAATTCTCATGCCTGAAGCAGTGATCGTCTCGACGGCGCGCACGCCGCTCGGCCGCGCGTTCAAGGGCGCGTTCAACAATACCAAGTCCCCAACCCTGCTCGGCCACGCGCTTCAGCACGCCGTTCAGCGCGCGGCCATCGATCCGGCTGAAATCGAGGATGTCGTCATCGGCAGTTGCCTTACCGCCGGTACTGCTGGGCTCAACATCGGTCGGATGGGATCGCTGGCGGCGGGGTTTGGCGTGACGGTGCCGGGCCAGACGATCGACCGGCAGTGCGCCTCCGGCCTGATGGCGATCGCGACCGCTGCCAAGCAGATCCTAGTCGACGGCATGCGTGTCGTCGCGGCGGGCGGACAGGAGAATATCTCGGCGCTGAACCAGCCTTATGCCGAATGGGTTGCGTGCGAGCGCGATACAGCGCTCGAGGCGCGCCTGCCGCATGCCTATATGCCGATGCTCCAGACCGCCGAGTTCGTGGCGCACAAATATGGAATTTCCCGCGAAGCGCAGGATGAATACGCCCTGTCGTCGCAACGCCGGACTGCGGCGGCGCAGTCAGCCGGGCGCTTCGACAGCGAGATCGTGCCGATGGAAACGACGATGGCGATCGTCGATCGGGCAACCGGCACCGTCAGCTATCGCAGCGTTACCCTCGCCCAGGACGAAGGCAATCGGCCCGAAACCACGCTCTCCGATCTGGCGGCCTTGAAACCCGTCATAGAGGGCGGCGTGGTGACCGCAGGCAACGCCAGCCAGTTGTCGGACGGAGCGTCGGCTTGCGTCCTTATGGAGGCCAAGGTTGCCGAGCGGAGAGGGCTGCACCCGCTAGGCATCTATCGTGGCATGGCCGTGACCGGAATCGCGCCTGAGGAAATGGGCATCGGCCCGATCAAGGCCGTCACCAAGCTGCTCGACATCCATGACCTCGGGATCGACGATATCGGCCTTTGGGAACTGAACGAGGCTTTCGCCTGCCAGGCGCTTTATTGTCGTGATGCCCTCGCCATCGACCCCGCTATCTACAATGTCGATGGCGGCGGCATATCGGTCGGCCACCCCTATGGCATGACCGGCGCCCGGCTCGTCGGACACGCGCTGATCGAAGGCAAACGCAGGGGCGTTCGATATGTCGTCGTGACGATGTGCGTAGGCGGGGGCATGGGGGCAGCCGGGCTGTTTGAAGTGGCGTAACGGCCAAGACTGGATTGGCGGTCGCTCTCTTGCTCGTTTCGGCGGCTTGCAATGACCCCGATCGACACGAGTACGCTCCACTTTCGGTTCCCATGGAAGGCGAATGGGGGCGCCATGGCCATGATCTGGGCGAGCAGCGGTTCAGCCCGCTGGCGACCATCAACGACACAAATGTCTCTGGTCTGAAGCTCGATCCCGCCTTGCCATTTGGAGGCTATCGTCAATCGGGAATCGGTCGCGACTTCGGTGTCGAATGGCTCGATGCCTATTTGGAAACGAAAACAGTGTGCATTTCGCACTAACTACGCTCTTGCCTTGGCATTTGGTGGCGTAGGCGGATATCGAAGTTGCCAAGGTTGAGATCGAGGGTTTGAAGCCCTTCGTCCGCTCCATCGCGGCTGCCGTTTTCACGGAACATCCCGCCTTCCCTCGGGTTCAACGCTTTGGAAGCGAAGGAGATGATATGCGCTCGGGAATCCTTTGGTTGATCGGCGTGCCGATCCCGCTAATCCTGCTCCTGGCTTATTGCACCGGACACCTCTGACCTGCACCGGACGCGGCGTCTCAAGGCCTCCGGATGACGGGAGGATCGTGTGAGGATCGGCGCGCTCAAGCTCAAGGCCCAGATCTTCTGCGGGGAGGAGACGGCGATCGGTCCCGGCAAGGCGGATCTGCTGGAAGCGATCGACCGCGAGGGATCGATATCCGCGGCGGGCCGCGCCATGGGCATGAGCTATCGCCGCACCTGGCTCCTCGTCGATACGCTCAACCGCTGCTGGCGTGAGCGGGTGGTGGAGACGGTGCCCGGCGGCAGCCGGGAGCGTGGCGCCCGGCTCACGGAATTCGGCCGCACCGTCCTGCAATCCTATCGCGACCTCGAGACACGACTGGCGTCGGCGACACAGGACGATACTTATGCGGAGTTGCTCTCGCTGCTGCGCCCGGCTCCTCTCCCGGCCACGGAACCCCGAGCCAGGGTCGCCCCAATCAGCGATTGACGACGCGTCGATCCGGTGATGAAGTCGGACGGTTGGGGAGGCAAGTTTGCGGCTCATTCAGATCGATATCGCGCGCGCGAGGCGGATCGCGTCTCTGGCGCTGGCTATTCCGTTGCTGGCGCTCGCGGGGTGTTCGGGCGGAGCGCCCGATGCAGACGAAGCGATCCGGCGCCTGGAAACCGCGAGCGCGGCGACGCCCGAGTGGCTAACACATGGCGGTACTTATGACGAGCAGCGGTTCAGCGCTCTCGATCAGATCAACGAAGGCAATACGGCACAGCTCGGCCTCGCCTGGTACGCAAACCTGGACACCGCGCGTGGGCAGGAGGCGACGCCGCTGGTCGTGGACGGTGTCATCTATGTGACCACCGCGTGGTCGAAGGCGGTGGCGTTCGATGCCGCGACCGGGAAGCAGCTGTGGTCCTATGACCCCAAAGTGCCGGGGATCGCTGCATTCAACGCCTGCTGCGATGTGGTGAACCGCGGCGGCGCGTATTTCGACGGCACGTTCTACTTCGCCACGCTGGACGGCCGGCTGATCGCACTCGATGCCAGTACCGGGGCGGAGCGCTGGTCGGTGATGACGGTCGACCAGTCCAAGCCCTATACGATCACGGGCGCACCGCGCGTGATCAAGGGCAATGTGCTGATCGGCAACGCGGGCGCGGAATATGGCGTGCGCGGCTATGTCACGGCCTATGACGCGAAGACCGGCAAGCAGGCGTGGCGGTTCTATACCGTACCCAGGCCCGATGGCCGATCGGACGGGGCGGTGTCCGACGCCATTCTCAAGGTCAAGGCCGCAACGACCTGGTCAGATGGCGCGTGGAAGCAGACCGGCGGAGGCGGCACCGTCTGGGACGCGATCGTCTATGACCGCAAATACAACCGCATCTACATCGGTGTCGGCAACGGCGCGCCCTGGAACCACGACGTGCGCAGCGGCGGCAAGGGCGACAACCTGTTCCTCTCGTCGATCGTCGCGTTGGATGCCCAGACCGGCGAATATGCCTGGCACTACCAGACGACCCCTGCCGAAAGCTGGGATTTCACCGCGACCCAGCCGATCGTCCTGGCGACGCTGAAAATCGACGGAAAGTCGCGCGACGTGCTGATGCAGGCGCCCAAAAACGGCTTCTTCTATGTGCTCGATCGCGCCACCGGAAAACTGGTTTCGGCCAAGAATTTCGTGCGGATGAACTGGGCGACCCATGTGGATATGAAGACCGGCCGACCGGTCGAGACCGATTTGCCGCGCCGCTATGACGGCACCCCCATCTGGCCCGGCCCGCTTGGGGCGCACAGCTGGCATCCGATGGCGTTCAGTCCAAAGACGGGCTTGGTCTACATCCCGGTGCAGGACGCCGCATTCCCTTATAGCGGCCCCAAGGAATTCCACTTGCGGCCCGGCCAGCGCAATTCGGGGGCCGGCGCGCAACCGAACAACGCCCCGGTCGATGCCGTCGCGATGGCGGGGATGCGAACCGCGCTCAAGGGATCGCTGATGGCGTGGGACCCGGTGGCGGGCAGGGAAGCCTGGCGGCACGAGAACGGCCCGGTGGGTGACGGCGGGGTCCTCGCGACTGCCGGGGGCCTGGTGTTCCAGGGGACGGCGGGCGGCGCATTCAATGCGCTTTCGGCACAGACGGGCAAGCCACTCTGGCGGTTCGACGCACAGGACAGTGTCATGGGCGGGCCGGTGACGTACAGCATCGGCGGCACACAGTACGTCGCGGTGCTTGCGGGGCAGGGTGGCAGCATCAACCTCGCCATTCCCGTGAACCGCATGGACCGTCCCTCGAACGGCCGCCTGCTGGTGTTCAAGCTGAAGGGGTCGGAGAAGCTGCCCCCGCTGGCGAAGACCGTGATGGCGCCGCCCAATCCGGCTGCCGAAGGTTTTGCTCCGGCGCAAGTGGCGAAAGGCGCGCTGTTGTTCGCGACCAATTGCAGCCAGTGCCACGGTACCGGGGCGATGAGCGCGGGGGTCGTCCCCGATCTGCGGCGATCCGCGGCGGTAGCGGACAAGCGGATCTGGGACGGTATCGTGCTGGACGGCGCACTGGAGCCCAGCGGGATGATCAGCTTCCGCCGCTTTCTCAAGCCCGACGAGGTGGAAGCGATCCGGGCCTACGTCAGTTCGCGCGCCGAGACGCTGAAGCGCGCCGGGCCTTGACGGGGCGGCGGTCTGTTGCATCTCGCGCATCCGTCCCGCCGCGTTGCGCAATTGGCAATCGGCGCGCGATTGTCTAAGCAGCGCGCCGAAGGTGGGCTTGCCCGTCTTCGAAAGATCGCGCCGGTGCCCGAAAGGGCTTGATTGGGAACGCGGTGAGGGCGGTATTTCCGTCCGATTCCGCGGCTGTCCCTGCAACTGTAAGCGGTAGCGCGATGCACTAGCTCCCGAAAAAGGGAGCGGTCACTGGGCCGGGTCATGCCGGCTTGGGAAGGCCGTGCATCAAGCTGTGACCCGCGAGCCAGGAGACCTGCCGGCGCTGGGTCGCTCTTGCCTTGGTCCAGGGGATGGTCACGGCACGGTAATTCTCCGTCTGAGCGACGAACCGAAGCGGCAGGGGCCGCACGGAACTTGCGTTCGCGGGCGATTGCGCGCCCGGCCGTGGACGCGATCCGACCGGTCGCTCGCGCACCGGCAGGCCCCCCGCCGCGACAATCGCTCAGGCGCCGGGGGTTACAGATATGATAAAGACGACTTTCGCATCGTTGCTGGCAATAGCCGTGGCCACACCCGCGCTTGCGGACGAGGAAGGCAGGGACGATATCGTCGTCACCGCTTCGCGCTCGGGCGAGGGCGTTTCCGTCAGCCGGCTTGGATCGTCCGTCACCATCCTCGATAGCGAGACGCTCAAGCTGCGCCAGACGCGCGTGGTCTCGGACGTGCTGCGCGATGTGCCGGGGCTTGCGGTCAGCCGCCAGGGCAATGTCGGCGGGCTGACGCAAGTGCGCGTTCGCGGTAGCGAGGGCAACCACGTGCTGGTCCTGATCGACGGGATCGAAGCGGCCGATCCTTACAGCAGCGGCTATGATTTCGGCACGCTCCTCGCCGATCCCGAAGCGCGGATCGAAGTGCTGCGCGGGCAACAGTCCTCGCTTTACGGCTCGGACGCGATCGGCGGCGTGATCCACTACATCACGCTGACCGGGGCAGAGGCGCCGGGTTTCAGCGCGCGTGCGGAAGGCGGGTCGTTCGGTACATACACGGGGGCGGTTCGCGCCGCGGGTGTTTCTGGCGATCTCGACTACGCGCTGTCCGGAACCTGGTTCCACACCGACGGCACCCCGACCGCGCGTAACGGCCTGCGCGATCTCGGGTCCGACAACGCCGGCGCCAGCGCCAAGCTGATCTGGTCACCCTCCGCCAACTTCAAGCTGACCGGCGTCGCCCGCTACAGCTACACCGATGCCGATACCAACGGCACCGAAGGCAACACGGCCAGCCCGCTGTTCGGCTACACCGTCGACAGCCCCGGCGAGCATTTCAAGAACACCGGGCTCTACGGCCTGATCTCGGCCGAGCTGACCGCGCTCGACGGGCGCTGGACCAATTCGCTGACCGGCCAGATCGCGGATTCGACCCGCAAGGGCTATACCCTCGCCGGGTTCGATTACGGCAACGAAGGGCGGCGCACCAAGGGCTCGTTCGTCTCCAGCCTGCGGCTCGGCGGCGAGAGGGTGATCCATCGCCTGACCGCCGCCGTGGATGTGGAGCGCGAGGAATTCCGCAACACCACGCCTTCGCCGTTCGTGTTCCAGGGCAAGCGCCATTCGGACAACGTCGGCCTGGTCGGGCAGTACGAGCTGCTGGTGAACGACGCGCTCTCGCTGGGCGGATCGATCCGCCGGGACGAGAATACCCGCTTCGACGACGTCACCACCTGGCGCGTGCAGGGCAGCTATCGTTTCGGCACCGGCACCCGCATTCGCGGCGCTTACGGCACCGGCGTCAAGAACCCCGAATACTATGAGCTCTACGGCTATTCGGACGGCAACTACATCGGCAACCCGAACCTGAAGCCCGAGGAGTCCGAAGGTTGGGAAGCCGGGATCGAGCAGAGCTTCGCGGGGGACAAGGCCACCATCGGCGTGACTTATTTCGACAGCACGCTCGATAACGAGATATTCGTGGCATACCTGCCGCCCAACTTCACCGGCACGCCGGACAACCGCACCACCACATCGAAGCAGCACGGCGTCGAAGTCTTCGTCAGCGCCCGGCCGATCCCGCAGATCCGCTTCGACGCGAGCTACACCTACTTGAAGGCACGCGAGAACGGCGTCGTCGAGGTGCGGCGGCCCAAGCACATCGGCAGCGTCAACGCGACCGTGTTCAGCGCGGACGAACGGTTCTCCGGCACGCTGACGCTGCGCTACAACGGCCGCCAGACCGACGTCGCCTTCACCGATCCCAGCTTCCTGCCGGTGCGGGTGAGCCTCAAGGAATACGTGCTGGTCAACTTCGCGGCGGACTACGCGATCACCGACACGATCTCCGTATTCGGCCGGGTCGAAAACCTGATCGACGAGGACTATGAGGAGATCTTCAGCGTCGCCACGCCCGGCCGCGCGGCCTATGCCGGCGTTCGCGCGCGGTTCTGAAAGGTGAAGTAAGGTGACTAGAGTGATTTCGAGGCAGGTGGAATCACCTGCCGGCTCGGAAATCACGGCAAACAAAGGACATGCGGACTCGTTCCGGTTCAATCTGAAACGGAACGAGTCTAGCGGTGGCTGACGTCCGCCTTGCCGACCTGCCGCGCGATCGCGCGGGCAGCCAGCACATAGGCGCGGCCGCCGCACACCGTCCATGCCTGCGGGATGCTGACGCGCGGGATGCCGGAAAGGGCGGGGTGGTGCAGCATCTCGGTCCCCTGGTCGGCGACCCGCGCGGTCGCTTGCTCGACGATCAGGAAATCGGGGCGGGCCGCGACCATCTCTTCCAGGCTGACTTGCGAGAGCGCCGGCTTGCCGATCCGGGTCGCAAGGTTGACGAGGCCGACGCGGGTCATGATCTCGTCGATGAGGGTGCCGCTTCCGGTCAGATAGCCGCGCCGCTGGTAATAAGCGGCGGTGCGGCCTTCACCGACGCGCGGGACTTGCGCCAGTTCGCGTTTCATTCCGGCGATCAGCGCCTCGCCGCGTTCCGGATGGCCGACGGCGGTCGCGGTTTCGCGGATAGACTGCTCGATTTCCGCGAAAGTGTTGGCGGCGTTCAGGTCCAGCGCGGTATATCGCTGTCCGGGAAGCGCCGTGAGGGCGGGACTGCCGCTGGCCGGCATGCCGACCACCAGATCGGGACGGGTGGCGACGATCTCCTCGGCCGAGGTGGTCAGGATCGGCAGCCCGCGCGCGGCTCGCGCCTCGGCCGACATCTGCGGATCGTCGGCGTTGCGGGTCAGCCCAGCAATCTGGTCCCGGTCGGCAAGTGGAAGCAGCAGCTGATCGGCGCACAAGTTGAGCGAGACCACGCGATCGGGTTTTTCCGGTGGTGTTGCGCCGCCCTGTGCCCATACCAAGCCCGCGCCGCCAAGCAGCAGGAGCGCCAGAGCGATGGGCCGAAACGCGGGCATGGGCGCTTCCATAGCCTTGTGCCGCCAGGCCGCAAGTCCATTGCGGGCCTGCGTTGGTGAGCGGCGGGCGGCCGAGAGTGCTGGTCCCGGCGCTGGCCATGCTCCTGCTGTTTGCGGCGTTGGGCTCGCTGCTGTTGGGCCCGGTGTCGCTGCCGCTGGGCCGGATCGTGGCCGCCCTGACGGGGCAAGGCGATCCGATGGCGCATACGATAGTCGTCGAACTGCGCCTGCCCCGCACGCTATTGGGGGTGACGGTGGGCGCGATCCTCGGACTGGCGGGTGCGGCCTTGCAAGGATATTTGCGCAATCCGCTGGCGGAGCCGTCCGTGCTGGGCACATCCAACGCAGCGGCGGTCGGCGCGGTGGCGGCGCTCTACTTTGGACTCGCGCAGGCGTGGCCCTTCGCTCTGCCGCTGCTGGCGATCTCGGGCGCGGTGCTGTCGCTGGCGTTGCTGTTCCTGCTGGCGGGGCGCTCCGACAGCGCGCTGACGCTGATCCTGGCGGGTATCGCCATCGGCACGCTCGCCGGCGCGGGAATCAGCCTGGCGCTCAACCTCTCGCCCAATCCCTTCGCGGCGATGGAGATCATGAGCTGGCTGATGGGCAGCCTCGAAAACCGCTCGTTCGATCACTTGCGCATCGCACTTCCGTGCATCGCCATTGGCATGGGCCTGCTGCTGTGGGACGGGCGGGCGCTGGATGCGCTGACGCTGGGCGAGGATAACGCCCGTGCGCTCGGGTTCGAGCTGGGCCATGTCCGGCTGCGGCTTCTGCTCGGCACCGCCATCGGGGTGGGCGGCGCGGTGTCGGTGTCGGGGGCGATCGGCTTCGTCGGGCTGATCGTGCCGCACCTGATCCGGCCGCTTACCGACCGGTCGCCTTCGGCCATCCTGATCCCTTCGGCGCTGGGCGGAGCGGTGTTGCTGACGCTGGCAGACTTGGCCGTGCGGCTGATCCCCACCGAGAGCGAGCTGAAGCTGGGCGTCGTTACCGCTTTCCTGGGGGTGCCGGTGTTCCTCATCTACCTGCTGCGGGGACGACGGCTGTGGTGAGCCTGTCGCTTTCGGGCGTTGCCGTTTCGCTCGGACGTCGAGAGGTGCTGCGCGATATCAACGCCGCGTTCGAACCCGGCGTGCTGACCGGGGTGATCGGCCCCAACGGCGCAGGCAAATCCACGCTGGCGCGGGCGATGGTCGCGCTGGTGCCTTATTCGGGCCGGATCGAGCTGAACGGCGAAGACGCGGCACGCATGAAGCGGTCCTCGCTGGCCAGGCAGGTCGCTTATCTGCCGCAGGGGCAGTCGGTGCACTGGCCGCTGTCGGTGGAGCGGCTGGTTGGCCTCGGACGGTTGCCGCACCTCGCGCCGATGCAGGAACTGGGCGCGGACGATCTCGTATCAATCGAGCGCGCAATGCGCCGCGCCGACGTTTTGTATCTGCGCACACGAACGGCCACCGAGCTATCCGGAGGAGAGCGCGCCCGCGTTCTCCTCGCCCGCGTGCTGGCGACCGAGGCTCCGGCGCTGATCGTCGATGAGCCGCTCGCCAGCCTCGACCCCGGTCATCAGATCGACGTCATGGATTTGTTGCAAGCCGAGGCGCGTGGCGGCGGGCTGGTCGTCGCGGTGCTGCACGATCTTGCGATGGCGGCGCGCTATTGCGATCGGCTGCTGCTCCTCGCGCAAGGCAGGATCGTCGCCGAGGGCACGCCGTGCGAGGTGCTGACGCCCGGGAACCTGCGCGGGGTTTACGGTATCGAGGCGCGGGTCGAGATGGACGTGAGCGGCCTTTCGGTGATCCCGCTGGGGCGCAGCCGGTAATCAGTCCACCTCGTCGATGCCCATGCACAGGTATTTGGCCTCCATGTAGTCATCGAGCCCATAGTGCGAGCCTTCGCGGCCGAGGCCGGACTGCTTGATGCCGCCGAACGGGGCGATTTCGGTGGAGATCAGCCCGGTGTTGATGCCGACGATGCCGGCCTCCAGCGCTTCGGCCACGCGCCAGACGCGCGACAGATCCCGGGCATAGAAGTAGCTGGCAAGGCCGAACTCGCTGTCGTTGGCCATGCGGAGGGCATCTGCCTCGTCGGCGAAGCGGATCACGCCAGCCAGCGGTCCGAACGTCTCCTCGCGCGCGATCTTCATACCGGGCTTCACGTCGGCGAGCACCGTTGGCGTGAAATAGCTGCCGCCCAGCGCGCCGCGCGTGCCGCCAACCAGCACGCGCGCGCCGCCGGCCTTGGCGTCATCGAGATGCTCTTCCACTTTCTCGACCGCCTTCTCGTCGATCAGCGGGCCGACTTGCGTGCCTTCGTCCAGCCCATAGCCGACCTTCAGTTCGCCCACGCGCTTGGCGAGCTTGCCGACGAATTCGTCATAGACACCGTCCTGAACGTAGAAGCGGTTGGTGCAGACGCATGTCTGGCCGCCGTTGCGGAACTTGGAGATCATCGCGCCTTCGATCGCGGCATCGACGTCGGCATCGTCGAACACCAGGAACGGCGCGTTGCCGCCCAGTTCCATGCTGCATTTCTTGATCGTCTCGGCCGACTGGCGCAGCAGGTCGCGGCCGATCTCGGTCGACCCGGTAAAGGAGATCTTGCGCACCGCCGGATTGCCCGTCAGCTCGCCGCCGATCGCCCCGGCGCTGCCGGTCACGACGTTGACCACGCCCGCGGGAAAGCCCGCCATCTCGCAAAGGCGCGCGATCGCCAGCGCCGAGAACGGCGTGGCCGAGGCTGGCTTGATGACGATGGTGCAGCCTGCCGCCAGCGCCGGGCCCAGCTTTCGCGTGATCATCGCGTTGGGGAAGTTCCACGGCGTGATCGCGCCGACGACGCCGATGCCTTGCTTCAGCACCACGATGCGGCGGTTGGCGGCATGGGCCGGGATCACGTCGCCATAGGCGCGCTTGCCCTCTTCGGCGAACCATTCGATGAAGCCCGCGCCATAGGCGATCTCGCCCTTGCCCTCGGCCAGCGGCTTGCCCTGCTCGCGCGAGAGCAACTCGCCCAGATCGTCCTGGTGCTGCATCATCAGGTCGAACAGCTTGCGCATCAGCCTGGCCCGCTCTCCCGCGGTCTGCGCCCGCCATGCCGGCAGAGCGGCTTCGGCGGCGGCGATGGCGCGGCGGGTTTCGTCGGCGCCCATCTTCGGCACGGTGCCGATGACCGCGCCGGTGCCGGGATCCGTTACCTCCAGGGTGCCGCCCGCGTCCGCGTCGCACCACTTGCCGTCGATGTAGCACTGCTGCCTGAGGAAATCGGTGTAGCTCATCGTTCAAATGCCTTGTCTTGCACCGCGCCATGCTTGCCGGGCCCCGGCGGATAGTCCACGTCTATAGGGAGCGGCGCCTGTCGAGAGAAGGGATGCGATGGCAGATTGACGCGCGTCCCCGCTCGGGTATCTTTGAAATCAGATTATGAATTTCGACGCGGGTTTGCCGGCGCTCCGCGTGCGGCGAGGCAATGCCGTCGATCGCACCTGGGAGAATGACGAATGGCCTCGACGGCACTGAGTTCGCTGATGTCCGACAACCCGCGCTATCGCGATATGTTCGACGTCGACAAGCAGTACGTAAACAGCGGCGTGGACCTGGATCACGAATACACGCCAGAAATAAACGCGCTGCGCGATCGAGGCGCGGTTCAGAAAGGTTCGCTTCGCGTTCTGCTGGGGGTTCCGGAGAACTCGCACAACCTGGTCGAGCGGGACACTTACACCGCCTTCTCCTACCGCGCGAACGAAGTCGCCTTTCGTGAGAACCTCCTGTTCTCGTCCAAGGTCTATGACGACAGCCCCGGCATGGCGAGCATCGGGACGACCATCCTGACCATGGGCGGTAAGCCGCACAAGCGCCTGCGGTCGGCGGCGCAACCGCTGTTCAAGCGACCCAAGGTCATCGACTGGTGGAACAAGCGCTGGATCGAGGAGACGGTCGACGCGCTGCTCGACCGGATCCGCGACGAGGAGACCACCGACCTCAACCTGGAACTCTGCGCTCGCCTGCCGATGGCGACGATCACCCGGGCGATCGGGCTCGAGGGTGAGGACGTGATCGAGTTCCGCTACCAGCTGTCGCGTGCGACGTTCGAGGGCGCGCACCTGCCGCCCGAGGAATCGGCGCAGGCCCGCGCCATCGTCGACCAGACCTTGCGTGACCTGATCGCGGAGAACATGCGCAATCCGGGCGACAATATCATCGCCGGGCTGCTCGAGAACGAGATCACCGACGATGACGGCACCACGCGCAAGCTCAACGAGGATGAGCTGTTCGGCTATTGCAAGCTGACGATCTTCGCCGGCGGCGGCACCACCTGGCGGCAGTTGGCGATCACCATCGACGCGCTGATGAATCACTATCACTTCTGGGAAGCGTGCCGGGATGACCGGAGCCTGATCGATCTCGCGGTCGAGGAAGGGCTGCGCTGGCGCGCGACCGATCCGGTCTTTCCGCGTCTCGCCACCGAGGATACCGAACTGGAAGGCATGGCGATCCCGGCGGGATCGCGCGTGGAACTGTGCCTCGGCGCCGCGAACCACGATCCGGCGATCTTCAAGCATCCCGAACGCTACGATATCTTCCGTGACAAGAGTCACCAGATGGGGTTCGGCTTCGGCCCGCATCGCTGCCTGGGCATGGATGTGGCGCGTCAGGAGATGATCGTGGCGATCAACGGGTTGCTCGACCGGTTCCCGACGATGACCCTCGATCCCGCCAAGCCCAAGCCCGAATTCCGCGGCCTGGAGCATCGCGGGATGAGCGCGGTTCCCGTGAGGCTGCGGTAATCCGGGGCTAGAGTGATTTCGAGGCAGGTGGAATCACCCGCCGGCTCGGAAATCACGGCAAACGAAAGTGATTTCGAGGCAGGTGGAATCACCTGCCGGCTCGGAAATCACGGCAAACAAAGAATATCCGGACCCGTTCCGGTTCCATCTGAACCGGAACGGGTCTAGCGGACACCTGACTTCGTCCCTCTCGGAATGCTTGCGGCTTGATAAGTCGGGGGGTTGTGAAGATATGCAGGATATCATGGCAACCACAGCCCTTCCTCCGCCCCTGGCCGAGACCGCCAATCCCGCGCCCGTCCGGCCGCTCAATTCGGTTCGCCGGACTTCCAGCATCGACGTGTTCTGGCCCGACGGCCCCCAGGCCGACCGGCTGTTCGTGGGCCGCGTTCGCGACTACCTGACCCCGTCCGCGGGCGGGCCGGGCAGGGTCTGCGCCGAAGCCGCGATGGAAGCGGTGCTGAAGGACGACAAGACCATCGTCTCGCTCAAGGCAGATCCGGCGCCGGCGAATATCGGCGAACTGGCCGGGGCACGCGCTGGCGGCCACTTGCGCATGATCGTCAAGGAGCGGTGGCCCGAACTGATCGAGCAGGGCATGCCGCTCTATCTGGTCCTCGACGATCTTTCGGGCACGGCGCTGGTCTCGCCGACCGCGAAGATCCAGCTCGATCCCGACTGGTCGAGCAAGCTGCGCCGGGAGATGTCGCCCGAACAGTACCAGGCATTCATCGCCCGCCGGATCGACATCTGCTGGGGACTGGCGGAGGGCAACAGCGGCGTCACCCCGGGCGGCGCGCGGCCGACGCTCGCGTCTGCCGACGCGGGAGAACTGCGCAACGCGGAGGATCCCGAGGGCTGGCACGAATTTCCCGACCGCGAAGGACCGACCTTCCGGCGTGCGCGGCGGATCGACGTCCAGCGACACGAGGCGACCGGACGCCTGATGGTAAATTCTTCGTTCCAGGACAGCATCCGGCGGAGGGATGGCACGCGGGGCGGGATCCACGAATATCTGCTCGACGCCGAAATCGACGCCCGGACGCTGGAGATCCTGACGATCACGCCCGAACCGCGGATCCTGCCCTATCCGGAATGCCCCGGCGCGGTGCACAACACCCAGCGCCTGCTGGGAGCGCGGATCACCGACATCCGCGACCAGGTGCTGGCGAACTTGCGGGGGCCGGAGGGGTGCACGCACCTGAACGATGCGCTGCGGGCGCTTGCGGAAGTGCCCCGGCTGGCGGCGTACCTGGATTGACGGCGCCGGCTCCAGCCGCATGAGCGCGCTTGCCTATGTCCTGGCCGCGCTGGCCGAGATCGCCGGCTGCTACGCGTTTTGGGCATGGCTGCGGCTCGGTCATTCGGCGCTGTGGCTGATGCCCGGCCTGGCGGCGTTGGCGCTGTTCGCCTGGCTGCTCACGCTTGTCGACGCGGAACATGCCGGACGAGCCTTTGCGGCATACGGCGGCGTCTATATCGTGTCCGCCATCGGCTGGGGCTGGTGGGTGGAAGGGCGGATGCCCGACCGGTGGGACCTGATCGGGAGTGCCCTGTGTCTGGTAGGGGCCGCCGTGATCTTCGCCGCGCCGCGCGCCAATATCGCCTGAACCGGCAACGCGCGCGCTCGACCCGGTCTCGGTTGCTATTCGATCGAGAAGCAGGTCCGCCCATGTCCGATCACGCGCACCGAGGTGACGCCGACGGTTTCGCGATTATCCGGCAGATGCGCAAGGACGTGCTGCGTCGCCTCGATGAGATCGGTGAACTCCTCCTCGGACACGATCTCGTCGCCTTTGAGCCAAAGGGCGTGATAGGTCATGGCCTGTCCCGTTCAACGCCGGATCTACGGCCCGGCCATGGGGAGAAGAACAGTATTTCGGCCCGGTGTGAAAGCGTGTTACGGTAGCCCATGCGCAACTTGGCCGAAACCCGGCGCAACATGGCATTGATCCTAAACGAATAAGCTTGCTTGGCGGCGGATTCACGCGTCTAGGTTGTGTGCACTTGTGATCGGATGATCCGGCTGGATAGGATGGGCGTGACTCAGGACGGGGACGGCTACGGCGAGGGGGTGCGGCTGCGGCAAGTGGCCGAACAGGTGCTGGCCGACCCCGTATTCAAGCGCTCGCCCCGGCTCTCCAAGCTGTTGGAATACCTTGTCGAACAGACGATCGCGGGACAAGCGGACACACTGAAATCGATCACCATCGCGATCGAGGGCCTCGACCGGAGTCCGCACGACACGCCCGATGCTTATGCGCGCGTCCAGATCGCGCGGCTGCGGCAGGCGTTGCTGGCGCATTGCGCCGCCAAGGTCGCGAAGGACGAGGACTGCCTTCAGATTCAATCGGGCACCTATCGCATCGTGCTTGCGCCGCATCGGCACGAAGCGGCCGAAACCACGCATGGGGGCGCTGCCGGGGCCGGTGAATCCCTAACGCGGAGGCGCACGGTCAATCGCAAGCGGCTGATCCTGGCGTGCGTCGTGGCGGTCGCCGTGGCCGGAGCGTATGTCGGCTATCGGCGGTGGCAGGAAAGGGTCCTGACCGCTCGGTGGCAGACCTCCGACTTTCCGTTCCTGGCCGTCGATGTGGTGCAAGGCAAGGATGGCACCGTCCCCGCGAAAAATCTCGACGCGCTTGAACAGACCCTGCTGACGAAGCTGTCCTCGTACGAGGGCCTGCGGCTGGGGGCAGGTCGCCCGGAAGATGCAAACCTGATCCTGCATGTCTCGGTCGATCGCGATCCTGACGGTTACTCGCAGAATTTCCAGCTGCTCGACCGGTCATCCGGCCGGATGATGTGGACGACACAGTCGCGCATACCTGACTGGCGGGATGAAGACCTGTCGAAGCTGGCGGGTGACGTCAGTTTCCAGATCGGCCACACCACCGGGGTCGTCCATTCTTCCTACCGTCGACGCTCCCACACGCCGGACAGCCCCTATGCCTGCTGGCTGCGCTTCACGGCGCTGGTGGAGACATCCTCGACGATCGGCGACGCCGCGCTCCACGGCTGTGCCCAGGATTGGCACCGGTACGCGGACCAGTCCCCCGGCGCGGCGATGCTGCGCGGCTGGACTCTCACCGACGAGGCGCTCGTCCAGGCCTCCGATGCCAGGCACGATGCGCTGCTGGATGAGGCGCTGGCGGTGCTGTTCAATGCCAGCACGCTTAACCCCCGCTCCGTGGGCCTGCATCTGGCGATCATGCGGACCCAGGCATTCGCCGGCAAATACGCGCAGATGAAGGAGGCGGGGACGACCGCTCTGGAGCTCAATCCTGACAGTCCGCATGTCCAGGCGCTCGTCGGCATGACTTTCGCATTGTGGAACGACCGGGAGGGCGCGCGCCTGTTGCATCAGGCGATCACCGGGCGCACGGCTCCGCCGGCGTGGTACCATGTGGGCCTTTGCGTCGACGCCATGATGCGAGGCGACCGCGAGCAAGAGCAAAAGGAAATGCAAGAGCTCTACCCGATCCGCGACAATACCCCCTTTATGGCGGTGCTGTTCGCGTCCGCCGCCGCCCGATCGGGCAAGCTGGATCAGGCGCGCGCTATCCTGGACCGGCCACCCTTCCGGACGGTGTTCGGCGGTCTCGAGGTCGACCGCGTGATAAACCGTATGCCCATCGCCCCCGCCGTCCGGGACAAGCTCAAGCGCGATCTGAAGCCCGCCCTGCAAGACTGAACCGGCGCCCGCGCCGGGTCTTGGGAGGAAAATGGAGCGGTGAAGGGAACCGTAAAGGAGGATGAAAACGGCTGATTTCAGGAGATTCGATTTTTCCTGTTTTTCAAGATACCCCCAAATATACCCCCAAATGCTGCGGGTGGCAGGCGATTTGGAGCTATCGGCGGCGCAGCCGCCCCACTCGAGCCGGTATCGGAAACCCGACGGGCAGGTCCATTACAGGCACGGTCGCTGGCACGGCTGGCGAGTAATTGACCCACACCCTACGCCGCCATGCGGCAGAAAGAGATTGTTAAGCAATAGGTTACGCGAAGTTGTTCCTCTACAAAGAGTAGCAAGTCAGTGCAAGCAAATGGCTATCTGCTACCTGCGAATGAAGCCACGAATCATTTCTCGACCCGATCCGGTGTTGGGCGTGGGAGTGGTGAAAAGGTCAAACCGAGCACTCGGGTTCGCCTCAACGGCAATATTGTCCGACGCAAATCCCCACATACTGAGCCGACGTAAGGCGGCACCCGCTTCCAGATCGAGCTGTGGATCCCGCCGCCGCGCCGCCTGGCCGCTGATCGCCAAACCCACGCCCGATTGCGCTTGAGCATCCGATCATCCGCTCAGAACGCCTTGGTCATGCCGAACTCGGTTCTGAGGCGTTTCTGGTCATAGAGGGCTATGGAGGAGAAGTTTCGACTCCAGGTCAGGCGGATCGACGGGGCGAAGCCGGCTATGTTCCAGTCTCGCTTGTAGATGCTGGCCGATGCCAGGATGCTCCAGTCGCGCCTCGTTCTGCCGAACAAGCCCAGCTTGGCATCGTTGATCTGGCGGCCGACCTCGAAGCTCAGCTGCGGGCGCAGGCCCCAGCCGATCTCCTTGAGCACGCCGCCGCCGATCCTCGCCGACCAGTTGGAATAGCCCGGATCGCGGGCGATGCCGCGCCGCACGGAGACATAGCCGAAGCCCAGCGTGGAGGGTGACAGCGCCCGGTTGGCCGACAGGCCGGCATCGATGTTCCAGGCATCGAGATCGCGGCGGCGGGCATAATTGTCGCGGCGCAGGGCGAGGCTGGCATCGAGGCTCCACTTGCCGCCGATCACCTTGTCGAAGGCGAGCCTGCCGCCGGGGCTGGTGACGAGCGTGTCGCCGCCGTACCAGCGCCGGAAGGCACTCGCCGTCGCGCGCAGCCGCCCGCCGGCAAGGCGGAACTCGGGGCCCGCCTCGCCGCCGACATAGATGTCGTCGAAATCATGCTCTTTGTAGACCACCGCCCTGCCGTAGGCGGCGACGTAGAGTGGCACTTTCGCAAAGCGCCATATCCGTACCGAGGCATCGCCGCCGGCGATCAGGCCGACGCCGGAGCGCGCTTTCGCATCCTCGTCGAGTTCGAAGGGCAGGCCGAGCACGTCGACATGGTCCTTGCTGGTCGCCGAATTGATATTGGTATCGGGCGCGATGCTAACGTTGAAGTTGAAGCGCCAGGCCCGCCGCGCCCGGATCGCCTCGCGGAAGCGGGCGATGTTCTTGATCACCGTCTCCGGCGGGTTCTGGGCGATGGCAAGCCGGAAGTTGTAGTCCGCCTGCTCGTCGTCCTTCTCCAGAAACAGGGTCCGGCCAAGTTCCAGCCGGACACGCACCAAGCTTGGGTCGGCTTGCAGGATCTTGCGGAACAGAGTCTCGGCGCGCGCGAAATCCTTGCGCGCCACCGCCAGCATGCCGTCGAGGAAATCGCGTTCGATCCCGCCAGTATTGTCCCGCGCCAGTTGATCGAGCAACCGCTGCGCTTCTTCATACCGCCCCGCATCGATCAGCCTGCCCGCTATCGCCAGAACATCATCGGCCGAAAGGTTCTCCAGGCGAATCAATTGAGTCGGCGCACCGGCGTCCCCCGCCACCGCGCTACATGGTGCGAACAGGAGAAGTGAAAAGGCAAGCAGGCGCCACGCGCAATCGTTCATGGTTTGGATTGCACCGCAGTGAAGGCGCCTATCGATGGCTTGGGCACAAGATTCCCCTGATCGTCCACGCCGAGTCCTGGCAGTCTGTAAACACCTCCCATCTCAGCAGCCTGCGGGCCGAATAACGCTCCAAGAATCTGACCATCGACAGGGATCGACTGGTCGGGAAGAATCGAGCCATCGTTCCGGGTAACGTGCAGACTACCCGATCCCATCAAATCGATGAGGAAAGAGCCGGCGTTGTCGATGGGTGAGCGCCCGGTGGCAACGACCGAAAACCCGTTCTTGCCGATCTCCTTGCCGTCAGCACCTGACGCCGATTCTTCATTGGTCCATCTGTATGCCGCCCCGATCGCGCGCTGGGTGAAATCGACGGTCAGGTTTGTGGTGCTTTTGATGTCCGCCACGTTGCAGTAGTATTCGCATGTCTGGTAATCTGTCCGATCGTCGACGACCGCGTATCGGGCCGTGCCGCTCGTGGGAATATCGGAAGCGGAGGTGCGTGTACCGAATGCAATAAGGGCCGATCGCTCCTGTCCGGCGTCCACGAAAGTGCCGTCGCTTTGGCGCTTGCTGGTGCTCATGTTCCATTCGCCGAGCGCCGTATAGCGGGTGGCTGGAGTGAGGCTCCCTTGCGTGCTTGGCGCCGGACCGCTGATCCCCAAACCGGTTAAAATGCGTGTATCGGCAGCGGGCTGCACCTGCGACTCGCGATAGGAGCCGGTCTGGTAGTAATAGAACTGCTCGAATGCCGACGATCCGTTCGCGAAGTACTGCTTGTTCCGAAACCGGGACCCGTCGGGTATCTCGCCAGGCCTCGCGGTGAAATCGTATGTTGCCGAGAATACCGGAAAGCTGCCCCCGGAGATCGTCAGGGCATAGGTCTTGGTGGCCGCATCGACGGACAGGCGGAATGCGCCTGTCGGCTCCACCTTGCCCGTGCTCCGGTCGATAGCGAGCGCGTCGTATTTGCCACTGCTCCAGGCCGGGTTGGGTTCCAGCGGTGTAATCTCGGTGAATTCGCTGCGGATGAGGGGGCCAGGGGTGCTGGCAATTCCGTCTCCTCCACCTCCGCCGCATGCCTGGGAGAAGAGGCACAGGGCGGCGGCGATGACTGTCGAAAGCGCGTTTCGACGAGGTTCTGTCGGGTAGTTCATGTTGCCTACTCTTTCGACTTGATCCGACCAGACCGTTACGCGGCGCGTCAGGGAGCCTGGGTCCCGATGAAGTCTATCAGCGTCTGATAATGTCCGCCGCCGGCATCAATTCGAGGCAGGTCAGCGAATCCTCCGACTTCGGCCGCCTGGGGTCCGAAGAACGCACCGGTCAGCGACCCGGTAACCGGCGTGACCGTGGCTGCACTGGGCGGCTTGCCCTCTTCCGTTCTCTGATACGTCCCCGTGCCTGACAGAGCCAGCAGGAAGCCGCTGTCATTGCCCACCTGCGTCGAGCCGGTGGTCTGGATCGTCGCAGTCGCGTGCCCGAGTACAATCGGTTCCCCGTCCTCGCCGGACAACGGGTATCCTTCATCGTCAGTCTTGTAGATGTCGTTGCCCTGTTCCCAGGAATAGCGCGCGCCAAGGGTTCTGGTGGCGAAGTCGATGTCGAGCGCGCCGTCGCCGAAAGGATCGTGTCGGTTGCCATCCTCGTCGCGGTAGGCAGGCTGCAAGTAGCTGTGCAGCTCATAGGTTGCCTTGCCGGATTGGGGCAGGTCGCCGGACGCGGTGCGTTGACCGAACAGCATGGTGCCTCCAACGCGCTGCAAGAGACGGTTATTGCTCGACCCCGGCATGCCATCGGGGCTTTCCTGATAGAACTGGCCCCACTCGGCGAACGAAATATAACGCGGCGAGCCATTCATTTGACCGACATTGTGGAGGCTAACATAGCTGGTCTGGAGCCGAGGCAGCCCAGCCGCACTGGTTCCTGCCTGGAGAGTGTGCGCAACAAGATCGCCACGTTGGGCCCGGGCCAGGGGGGTCAGCTCTTCAGGAGACCCCGACGTTATGGGATTGTTGCGGGTATAGCCGAGGTCCGAACCGGCAGCCATCGTCATGCTGTCAGAGGGAAACTGAATGGGTCCGGCGGTCGCGGTCAGCGTATAGGTTCTGGTGTCGGCATCGACCGAGAGGGTGACCGAACCGACAGGCGCAATTTGATTGAGCGCCACTATCGCTCCTTGCGCGTAGACCACACGCCCATCGGGAAGGGTCAGTTTTTCGGAATTGGTGCTATCGGTTGTCACGAACGTGGCGATGGCGGTGTAGGTCCCGCTGGTCGTCGCCGGTGTGGGCGGCAGCGCTTCGCGGGCCGGCGCGGGCGGCGCTGTGGTGAGTGGAGCGGGAGCGCTCGCTACGCTCCCGCCCCCACCACTGCCACCGCCACCGCAGCCGGACAGAAGGGCAGTGGCGCAAAGCAGCGAAGCAATCAGAGTGGGGCGAAACATGGCATGTCTCCATGAAAAAAGATTTACGAGCACACGATACCCTTCCACCTCACAATTGCCGGGAAGGCAGACGTAAGTTTCAAGGAAGATTTGCGGAAGGTAAGAAAATCGCCCGGAAATCGGCCAATTCTTCCGCTGAGAGCGACCTTCATTTAAGTTGGCTTGTGCGACAAATCGCAGGATAATCCCTTCCGAAGGGCTGGCTGTCAGCTCGGTCGGATCGAAGCTATGCCGGATGGGAATCATGAACGGTGGCAGGTAGCCGACCTGACGATCGACGTCGGGGCTCAGACCGTGTTTCGGGACGGCGAGCCGCTTGCGGTACCCAATCTGTCGTTCCGGTTCCTGGAGACACTGATCCGGGCGGCACCGAACGTTGTCTCCATCGACGAGTTGATGACGGGAGCCTGGGCGGGCGTTTTCGTCAACGACGAAACGGTCATCAAGCGCGCGAAGCTGCTGCGCGACAGCCTGGGCGACGATTCAGGACATCCGCAATACTTCATTGCCAGGCGCGGTCTCGGCTACCAGATGGTGGCTGTGCCGCAACCTATCGCGGCAAGCCGGGCGGTGACGGCAATCCCCTCCGCCGTTGGACTCAGGCGCTGGAAACTGGCTGCCGCCGCGCTTCTCGCATTCGGTAGCGGGGGACCGATGTCGCTGGCGGCGTTGCCTGAAGCGGTTCAGACGACAATGCCTTCCGGGGTTCGTGTCGCGGTCTTGCGGTTCGACAATCTCAGCAGCGATCCAGCCGACGGTTTCATTGCTCGCAGCATTCCCGAAATCGTGCTCGATCGCCTCTCTTCTGTAAGCGGACTGACGGTCATATCCCGCGATTCCGCTCTCCTCAGTCCCGCGGGGACGGCGTCGGCCAAGGACGCGGCGCGGCTGCTCGGTGCGACATTCGTTGTTAAGGGCAGCATTCAACGCACGGGCGACACCTTGCGAGTGACATGCTTCGTGATCGACTCCCGACGCGGGACACGGATTTGGTCCGAACGATTCGATTGGCCCGTCAGCCGTATCTATGCGCTGCAGGACCGGATTGCTGACCGTGTCGCAGCCTCGCTCCAGGCGCATGCGGAAGGCCTGGACGAACCGGCGCGGGTCGCGGTCACCACGCGCAACACCGATGCCTATCTCACTTACCTCAAGGGCAAATCGCTGCTCGGCCGCTTCACCGTGGCCGAAACCGACGCGGCGGCAGTCCAGTTCGAGCACGCCGTTAAGCTGGACCCCGGTTTCGCCGATGCGCTGGTCGCGCTGTTCGATGCGAAGTTGCAGGGTGCGAATCTGCGCAAGGACGATGTCGCCGCTTACCGCGCTCGCTATCAACCGTTGCTCGACAAGGCGCTGCGGATCAGTCCTGACTCCGGCGCCGCACTGTTCGCCAAGGCGATGTGGTCCGAAGTCCCAAAAGCCGATCGCATTAGGCTGTTTCGCCGCGCGGCAGAACTCGACCCGAGCAACAGCCGCGGCCTGACCGCTTTTGCCGGGGTGCTGGACCTCGATGCAGAAGAAAGCATAGGGACACCAAACCGGGAATCCAAGGCGCTGCTCGACCGGGTCCTGGCCATCGACCCGCTTTCGCCGCAGGCCCGCTTCTGGTCGGTGAAACGCCGTTGGACCGTTATTTCGCCTGAACAGATTATGCAGGAAGAGGCGCGTGAGCTGGCGATCGATCCCCAGAACTACATGCTTGCCCAAAATTACGCTTTCCGCCGCTGGTTGATCTACGGCGAGACCGCCGATGCAATCGAGAAGATCGAGCGGGTGATCGCCAGTGACCCGCAAAACCCGATGGGTGCGATGCAAGCCCTGCGCTTCTACCTCGACGTCGGCGATCCCGAGTCCGCGCGGGCCGTAGCCGCAACCACGCCGGTAACGCGCGCCTCATCGCGCTACCTGTTCGCCCAATATGCAGGCGACTGGCGGGAGGCCCGGACCGCCGCCTTCGCTCTCGGCCGACATCGGTTCAAGGTGAACTGGGGCTGGGCCGAAGCCGTTCGTGATTATGCGCTGCGGACAGGGGACTACGATCGGAGCGCGCGGGCCATCGCTGCGCACCATCGTATCGACCTCGCCAATCCGCACATCCTGACGCCCGAACAGAACAGGGGTGCGGTCGCGCTCGGACATGTCCTCCTGGCGAAGGGCGATCGCACCCGGGGCACCGCGCTTCTCACCGACGCCGTCCGGTGGATCGATTCCCATCCGAGCTACGGCATGCCGGTTCATATGCGCATCCGGGCAGAGGCGATGATGCTGCTGGGCGAACGCAACGAGGCGCTCAGCAATCTGAGAGCGTCGGTTGAAGCGGGCCATGACATTCACCACTGGTGGTACGTGGTCGACCGCGATCCGGTCTGGACGCCTGTCCGCAGCGAAACACGGTTCAAGGCGATTGCCGAGATTTACCGGCAAGCGGCCGGCATACAGCGCGCCAAGCTCGATCGCCTGCGCAGCGAGGGGAAGATCCCCATTAGACGAACTGCAGGCAGGACCTGAAGCCATGCCTCGCTCTTCCCTGCGGCCGGCTCGCAATCGGCTGATCCGCCTTGCACTGCTGGCGGCGGTTGCGCTGCCGACACCGGTTCTCGCAGCCGACGACGATCCGCGGACGATCATCGTCACCGCGCGGCGGCAGGATGAGCGCTTCGCCGAGGTACCGCTGGCGGTCGATGTGGTGGACCGCGACGCCATTGGGCCCGGTTCGGTCAGTAGCCTGCAATCGCTCGCGTTGCGCCTGCCCGGTCTGTCGTTCGAAGCTGCGTGGGGCGGCGCCAATTCCTTTCCCGTGCTGCGCGGTCAGAGCCAGCCCAGCGGCATCATCTCGGGCGACAATGTCGGCATGTTCGTCGATGGCGTCTACCAGGCCAGCCGCAGCGCGCTCGATGTCGTGCCGCTCGACCTCGAACGGATTGAGGTGGTGCACGGGCCGCAGAGCGCGCTGTTCGGCCACAGCAGCTTCGCCGGGCTGATTCACTATGTCCCGGCGCTGCCGACCGAGGACCTGCTGGTGAAAATGTCCGCCGACGCGGGGACGGACGCTTACTACGGCCTCAGCGGCACGATTTCCGGACCCATCGACGCCAATTTCAAGGGTCGGCTCGCAGCCAGTTGGCGGCAGGCGGACGGGACCTGGGAGAACGCGGCCGCGCCCGGCCAGCATCTTGGCAACAGCCGGCGCTTCGCGCTTGCCGCCACGGTGGCCACGCGCGACGACGGCGGGCCGTTCAGCCTGCGGCTCTCGGGGCGCTATGGCGACAACCGCTCGAACCACCCGGCCACTTTCGCGCTCGACTACCGCAGCTACAACTGCGGTGGGCGGGATGCGACATCGGGCGCCTGGAGTTATTTCTGCGGCAAGCCGCCCATCTCCGGGCAGGTTGCGATCTCGCCCGGCCTGCCGGACAGCCGCGCCCGGACCGGGCAGGTTGCGCTGCACCTCGCGCTCGATCTCGGCGACGTCGAGCTGCGTTCCGACAGCAGCCTTTACCGTGCAGAATCGGACACCATCCGCGATTTCGACGGGAGCGCCGAGGGTGATTTCTATGGCGTCTGCATTCAGGGCACGACGTGCAACCCCGGCGGTGGCCGCACGCTCCCAGTGGTCCGGCTGCAACGGGTCAACATCACCACCGATAACTTTACGTCGGTGCGCGAGATCGCACAGGAACTGCGCTTGCGCAGCATCGGCGACCGTCGCTTCGCCTGGCAATTGGGGGCGACGATCTTCTGGATGCGATCACACAATACGACGGGGCAGGGAGCAAGTCGCGGCAATCTGGCGGCGACCGAGAGGTTCGCGTCGCTGGTGTTGAGCAACCCGCTGCAGGTCGGCGTGCCTGCACCCGTCAACAGCGCTCTCGTCGATGATCCCAATACCAGCCAGGTCCTATTCACCGACAACATCATGCGGCGCCGGACGATGGCCTTTTTCGCCACCGCCGAATATCGAATCGGCGAAGATCTGCGGCTGCGCGGCGAGGTCCGCTCGACCTGGGAGCGCCTGACGCTGGACAGCCGCATTGCGAACTTCGGCCCCGGCTTCGGCACGCTCCTCGGCACCCGCCACTTCCACGACTTAACGCCGCGTTTCAGCCTCGATTGGCGACCGGCACAGGGCTGGCTAGCCTACGCCTCCTACGCCAAGGGATCGCGGTCCGGCGGGTTCAATGCGAATCCCGCTTTTCTGCCCGAAGAGCAGACATTTGAGCCCGAATCCAACTGGACCGCCGAGATCGGAGTTAAATATGCGGGAACAGGCCTGATCCGAAACGTCCAGGTCGCAGTCTACGACATCGACTGGCGCGACACACAGATTCAGAGCCTTTCCGCCACCCCCGGCGTTACTGCGCAGCCCATTCGCAACACCAGGGGGATCCGCACGCAGGGCATCGAAGCCACGGCACGGCTGGTCCCGGCCGGCTGGCTCGCCTTCGATCTGGCCTGGTCCTACACCAATCCCCGTTTCAAGCGCGGCAGCGAGGCGCCGGGCGACAGCGACGCCTGCGGATTGTCGGCGGCAAATTCACGCTCGAGCTTCTGCAGGATCGTCCCGAGCGCGGTCAATCCGGGGCGGCTGGTGCCGGACATCTCGGGCAACCGCGTGTACCGAGCGGTCAGCGACAGTTGGTTCGCCGGAGTCACGTTCTCGCCAAGCCTCACCGCGTTGCCCGGCCTGCGTTTGCAAGCCGATGTCAGCTATCAGGGCAATGTCTACGAGCGGCAGGTCAACGGCCTCTTCTACGGCGCACGCACGCTGCTGGGCGCGCGGCTGACTGTGCCGCTCGGCCGCTTCGCGATCGAGCTGTGGGGTACGAACCTGACCGACGAACGCTACGTCCGCATCGCCACGCCACGCCTGGCCATGTACTATCTCGGCGTACCCCGCCCGACCGATTTTTTCCTCGGCGACGGCCGCCGGATCGGCCTGACCGTCCGCTATCCGCGCTGACTGCGAGGTTCTCGCGCAAATCCCTCCCGTCCTGAACGATGTTTCCCGGCCGCATCAACTATGTCGGCAGCGAAACGCGGCACAAAAACTCGCCATTCCGCGCCGGCGTCGCGACCACTTTTTCGCGCATTAAAAACCATCAGCAGCCGTCCACGACGAAGGCACAAAGTGGCACGGCGGTTTCTTTTTAAACTGAAGTGCTGCAAATGCATTATCCCGACGTCGAGATCGGGACCTCTGGATGGCCATATGCTACAAAATCAGAGTTTGGATGGAGGCTGCGATTCAGTAGAAGAGCTGTTCCTCAGGCGCCGGATGGGCTACAAAATCCACGTGAAACCAAGGCCTTTGCCATCGGAAATCATGCTGGGAAGTGGTCGATCACCACGGTCCAAATAAGGTACAACTTCGCGCACACCGTACGCGACAAATCGCGCGCAAGAATGCCCGAAAACCGTGCCTCTCCGGCGATGGCAACTTCTCCGTCAAATCGACTTAGGCGCCTGCCAACACGTCAAACTCACTGCTCCGCGCGGAGATATGCCGGTTTCCCGACGTTTTCGTCTAGCCAAGCCGCCGGGCATCCGACTTGTTTTCAAGTAGGCTCTCACCCGGAAGATTCTGCATCGCGGCCAGCACTTGAGCCACCAGTGCGGGATCGACCGTTGCCGTGAACCTGCCAATCGATTCCTTTGCCATGGCCATGCCCCGGATCAACTCTGCCTGCCGATGCGGAGCGACGGTGCCGTAGCTGGTAAGCGTCGTCATCACGCGCTCGTGCCCCAGATTCTGCGACCACGCCTTGAATTGCTCCGCTGTGGTGCAGACCTGTTCCCCAAGCTGCACCAGCGTGTCGCGCAGCGAATGCGGGTTGAAATAGGGCAGGCCAGCCGCCGTGAAGGCGTTGCGGAATATATCGCGGATTGGCCCGGCCCCCTGCCAGCATTCGCCCCGGCGCAGGCCAACGGGCATGAAGCCGCCATTCTCGCCAAGCCCGACTTGCGTCGGCGGGAACAGCGGGTCGTCATCGCCCCAAAGCAGCGTAGCGCGCAGGTAGCCGCACCAGTCCTGCACAATCGCCAGCGCTTCACCGCCAACTGGGAAAAACCATGTCGCAAAGGTCTTGCTGGCTTTTGTCTTCACGTCGCGCGCGTCCTGATCGACGCGGCTCTGCGCCAGATCGACGTGCTTCAGCCGGAAGGATGCAAGCGCCCCGTCCCGCGCTCCTGTCAGTAGAGCAAACGCCACCAGCGCCCGGTTGCGCAGTTCAATGGCGGTGGCGGTAGGCATCGCGGCGATAACGTGGTGGACCTGTTCCAGCGAGGGGAACGCCTTGTGTCGCGCTGCCTTGGCAATGCGCACGTCCTTTTCGGCCAGGTTGAAATAGTCGGCATCGGCATAGGACAGCCGAGATTTGTAACCGGGCTGGCCTGCCAGCCAGACAAAGAACGCACGTAAAGCAGACAGGGTGGAATTGACCGTCGCCCGGCTCAGGGGCTTGCCGGTGCGGACAGCCGGTTGCTTGTCCAGCTTGTGCTTGAAGGCCACGGCCTGCGCCCGGTGAAAGGTCTTGAAGTCCTTGTGCCCGTTCGCCTCTTCGAAGCGCGCCAGCGCCTTGGCAACGGCATCGATCGATCCTTCGTCCCGGCGCTGCGCTTCCTTTAGATAGGTGAAGTATTCGCGCTTAATCCGGGCGTTCGCGGCATTGTGCATTGCCATGGTCGTTCAGTCCTTGCGATTGTCACAATTCAGGGAAGGGGCGGTGCGCTCACATATGCGTGGGCCTGCCTCCCTGATTTGGACGTCAAGATTGGGCATGATCGCCGCAATTGCGGCCAAGCGAGCGCGCCGGTGCATCATGGTGCCGCACGCTTCGCAAATGGCGCTCAGGTTGCACGTGGTGGCATTCTGGCGGGTGGCTTCCACCATCCCCATGGCCGGCGCGCGCGGCTGGCGGCACTTGAAGCAATAGAGCGTTCCGGATGGACAGGGCCGCTTGCGGCTGGCGCTGCGCTTGGCGAGGAAGGCGCGAACGGTCGCCCCGTCAAACAGGGTTGGGCGGCCCTTGCTGACAGGCTCCAGCCCGTTGGCCTGCCAGTGCCGGATGGTGTTTTTGTGGACGCCGCAACAGGCCGCCAGTTCCGCCGCGCTGTAAATGCGGTGAAGTTTGACCCGTCGCTGATTGGCCCGTTGCGCGGGCATGGCGATCAGGCCTTGCCTTCGATCAGTGCGCGCAGGCTAGCAGCAGGGATCAGGGTGCGCTTGCCGATCTTTCGGGCTTCCAGCCGCCCTTCGCCGATCAACTGATACAACCGGGTGCGTCCCAGCGAGGAAATGCGGCAGGCTTCGCGAATGGAATAGGCGAGCGGTTCAAGGGCGGTATTGGCGGTATTCATGGGAAAGCCTCCGTTCAGTTGCGAACGGGGCTAAGCTGCGCCGGATGCTAGCGGCTGGTCCGCCGATTACCTGCAAAAACCGCCTAAAACGGGGTTTCTGTCAGTCTTTTTCCCAAGCCTCAAAGGCGTCGAAAATGCGCTTGGCGTGGATGCGGACAACGGAATCGGACGGGTGCAAATCCTGATCCCCAAGCCACGAAGTCAGCGCGCGGCCAACGTCTGCGATGGTCTTTGGCTTGAAGTCGCCGCGATAGTAGCGGCCCGCGATCTCCAGCGCCGCCAATTCCCAATCAGCAGCGGGTGGCCTTCCGCCTTTGTTGGCGTTGGTCGTGGAAGACGGGACTGTCGCTTCCGGCTCATCATCCCAGATCATCGGTTCCAAATCGCTAAGCCAAAGATCGATGTCCCACGCGGAAAACCACTCTTCCAAGTAGTCATCGTCCCAAGGAGCAAGCTTGTCCGTGACCTCTGCATAACTGAATCGACACGAGCCATATTCCCACTCGTGCGCAGGACAGTCCGAAACTTCCAATTCGGTAAGCTGAAGCGTCGTTTCCATGGCGCTGCCCCAACCGGCGCCACACTTCGCCTTTTGAATGGAAGCGGCGAGGCGTTGCCAATGCAGCGGTTTGATCGGATCACAATGGGCCTCACTCTGGAAGTGAGCGAAGTCCTGATATTTTCGCCAACGGTGGTCACCACGAGCGATCAATGCCCCTTCGCAAAGCAAGGTCAGAATGGCGTCCTGAGGCCGCCGAACGCCTTCCATGGCGAGCCTGTTTGTTACCCAGTTCAAATCCTTGCCCGGATGAAACGGCACGCCGTCCGGGTCGCAGCGCCGCCAATCCCATTCGCGCATAATTTCCAACGCAGTGCTGGCGCGATTGTCAGTGCTGCCTGTTTCCTCTGCCGTCATAGCCCCCGCAACGGTTCCTACTAGCAGACGATGACAAGCCTGCTACACCGTGTGAATTCAACGTGAAGGGTGGCGACTGTCAATGAATTTGGGCGAACTAGAAACATTTGCAGACAAGCTAAAGGCCAAGTTCGCTCTTCCCGGTTCCGCATCTCCGGAAGATCAGCTCAAGCCATTGCTCGCCGACCTGCTCGCCGAAGCTGGGAAACAGTATGGTTTAAGCGTCGAAACGCGAACCGAAACGCACCTTTCAGACCATAAGGTCCGCCCCGATATTGCAGTTTACGTTGGCGGACTCATTTGCGGCTACATTGAACTGAAAGCTCCCGGCCTTGGTGCTGACGCTCCAAAACTGAAAGGCGATCATAACAAGAAGCAATGGGAGAAGTTGAAGGGCCTGCCCAACCTTATTTACACGGATGGTCGCGAATGGACACTTTATCACAGTGGTGAGCGCCCGGACGGCCAACCCATTGTTCGCCTGAATGATGATCCGACCGATAAGGGCAAAGCTGCCGTAGTCCCAGATGACGCCAAGGGGCTGGAACGCCTATTGCGCGAATTTCTCGGTTGGAAGCCAATAGTTCCACACAATCCTTCCAGCCTTGCAAAATACCTTGCACCTCTAACCCGTTTCTTGCGGTCTGAGGTCGAAAGCGCTTTGGAACAATCAGGTTCGGCAGTGGAACTGCTGGCAAATGAATGGCGGCAGTTCTTTTTCCCGGCCTCTGACAACGCGAAATTTGCGGACGCATACGCGCAGACAGTCACTTACGCGATGCTCCTTGCACGGTTGTCCGGAGCAACAAAGCTTGATCCGGTCGAAGCGGCCAAGGCCCTTGATCAAAATAACGGCCTTCTTGCCAGAACGTTGGAGCTCCTTGGCCAAGCCGAGGCGCGCAAAGAACTATCAGTCGGTTTCGAGATGCTCCAGAGGTCACTTGAGGCCTTAAATCCACACGATTTCCTTAAATCTAAACCCGATCTTTGGCTCTACTTTTACGAAGACTTCCTCGCGGCCTATGACCCCAAATTGCGCAAAGATTATGGCGTCTATTACACTCCGCGCGAGGTCGTTGAACTGCAAGTGCGGCTGGCCAGCGAATTGCTTGAAAAGCGGTTCGGCAAGAAGCTGGGGTTTGCCGATGACGGCGTGGTGTTTCTTGACCCAGCCGTGGGCACTGGCACTTATCCCGTTGCGGCGGTCAAGCATGGTCTAGAAAAGGTTCGCGTCCGATCCGGACCGGGTGCCGTACCAGCTCGTGCCCGGCAGATGGCCGAGAACATGCACGGCTTCGAGGTACTGGTTGGCCCATATGCCGTCGCTCATTTGCGCCTGACTCAGGCTCTCGAAGGCGCGATGAACGCGGCGAAGTCCGAAGGTGAAGCTGACGAAAAGCTCGCCAAGCGGTTGAACATCTACCTGGCCGACACGTTGGAAAGCCCGAATAATGCCCCGCCCGGCGGCCTTGACTTGACCCACAAGGCGTTGACGCAGGAGCATGAAGCAGCGAGGAAGGTGAAACAAGGTGGCGACATTGTCGTCTGTCTTGGCAATCCGCCCTATGACCGTCAGTCGCTTGAGGACGGCGACACAAGAACACAACGAAAGGGCGGCTGGGTCCGGTTCGGCGATCAGGTTGGCGCTGATCAGGTGAAGCAAGGTGAGAAGCCCCCGCTTCTCAAGGATTTTACCGAACCGGCGACGAAGGCGGGCGCAGGCGTACACCTTAAGAATCTCTACAACGATTATGTCTATTTCTGGCGCTGGGCGCTCTGGCGATTGTTCGAGCAGCAGACTTGCGGGGGAATCGTCACTTTCATCACGGCATCCAGCTATCTGGCGGGACCCGGCTTCGTTGGCATGCGCGAGAGCATGCGGCGGACCTTCGATGAACTCTGGATCATCGATTTAGGGGGCGATAATCTGGGCACCCGAAAGACACCGAACGTCTTCAATATTCAGACCCCAGTGGCCATTGCAATCGGGGTCCGGGCGGATAAGCCAGCGTTCGACAAGCCCGCCAAGGTGCGATATGCAAAAATTGAAGGCGGTTCCCGTGAGGACAAGTTGGCTCAGTTGGCAGCCATCGAAACCTTTGGCGAACTCGCTTGGCGCGATTGCCCAGACCAGTGGCACAAGCCGTTCCTTTCAGCCGGTACCGGCGATTATGCGGAATGGCCGCGGATCGACACCTTGTTTCCATGGACCCATTCAGGCGCTCAATTCAAGCGTTCTTGGCCTATTGGGGAAACTCAGGCAGTCCTCGCCGTACGCTTTGCGAAACTGATCGAGGCTAAGCCGAAGGATCGGAAGAAACTTTTCAAGGAGAGTCGGGATCGAAAGATCACTTGGCGGCCAAGCGATAAATCACTGCCTTCCATTTACCAGTTGGACGTAAAAAGCCCCAGGCCATCCGTTACGCCGTATTCCTTTCGTTCGTTTGATCGGCAATTTGGTATTATTGACCCCCGCTTTGGCGACTATCTGCGCAAAGAGCTGCAGGATACGCTTGGAAAGCAGTGCTTTTTCACGACCTTGATGACTACGCCATTAGGGTGTGGCGCAGCATTGAATGTCTGTGCCGCCCTACCTGATCTCCACCATTTTCGTGGCTCCTTTGGTGGCAAGGACGTAATTCCTCTTTACCGCGATGCCTCCGGCACCGTTGCCAACATAACGACCGGCCTTTTGGTCTTGCT
Organism: Novosphingobium sp.; assembly: GCA_035281095.1. Lineage (GTDB taxonomy): Bacteria > Pseudomonadota > Alphaproteobacteria > Sphingomonadales > Sphingomonadaceae > Novosphingobium. The sequence continues at coordinate 56,368 of DATEEP010000014.1, forward strand.
TGGCAAACAGTACAATGCGCCGGTCACACCGGACGACCTTGCCGCCTACGTCTACGCTACCCTTGGCGGCCAGTCTTACACCCGCCGTTTCTGGAACGAACTTGAAACTCCAGGTCCGCGTGTCCCGCTGACGAAGGTTGCCAAGATTTTCGCAGAGACGGCAAGGCTGGGTCGCAAACTGATCTGGCTACACACCTATGCTGAGCGGTTCCGGGCCGATGACCGGGGTGACGAAGTGCCAGCCGGTGCCGCCAAGATCATCAAAGGGGTTTCCGACAGCCCCGCCCAGTATCCTGAATCCTGCAGCTTTGATCCGAAAACTGGGGAAATCACGGTCGGAAGTGGTCGGTTTGGTCCGGTCGCGCCCGAAGTCTGGGAGTTTGAGGTTTCAGGCCTCAAAGTGGTCCAGTCCTGGCTCGGTTATCGTATGAAGAAGCGAGCGGGCAAAAAGTCCTCGCCGCTGGACCTTATCCGACCGGAACGCTGGACAGCACGGATGAGTGAGGAATTGCTCGAACTTCTCTGGGTGCTGGAAGCCACTTTGGCTATGGAACATGATCTTGAAGCGCAACTAGACAAAATTGTCGCCGCGCCGTGTTTCACGGAGGTAGAATTGCCGCAGCCATCGGAGGATGAGAGGAAAGCTCCCGGCGCTAGCCCAAGTGTGGCTGGCGGTCTTCTTGGACTAATGGGGGTTGAATCCGACGACGACGCGGATGACGACGAGGACGAATCCGACGAATGATTGGCTCAGACCTGCCGAACCTCCCGGTCTGGGAAGGGAACAATCTCAGCACCCTTCCTTAGCTGGTCGATATAATCCGACCACCATTGCGCCATTTCAACGCGCTCCTTCCAATGTGCGCCCCGGTGATATGCCGCGCGTACCTTGTCGGTATCGCCATGGGCAAGTGCGCGTTCGATTGCGTCCGGGTTCCATTTGCCGCTTTCGTTCAACAGCGTGGAAGCCATGGCCCGAAAGCCGTGCGCCGTCATTTCATCTGTCGCATATCCCAGCCGCCGCAGTCCGGCATTGATTGTGTTTTCACTCATTGGGCGAACACGGGTGCGCGTTGACGGAAAGACATAACCGGTCGGCCCCGTGAGTGCGTGCATTTCGCGGAAGAGGACCACGACTTGGCGGGACAGTGGCACATGGTGCGTCTTGCGGGATTTCATTTTGCCTGCTGGAATAATCCAAAGCGCGCTGTCCAGATCGATTTCGCTCCATTCGGCATGCCGAAGCTCACCGGGCCGCACGAAAATATGTGGGGCAATCTGCAAGGCTAGCTTGGTGATTCCGCTACCTTCATAATCATCAATGGAGCGTAGCAGTTCGCCTGCCTTCTTGGCGTCGGTAATCGCGCCGTAGTGCGTAACCGTTGGCGCAGTCAGCGCGCCGCGCAGATCGCGCGTAGGGTCCGACGCCAGCCGGGCCGTCGCCACGGCATAGCGGAATACCGCGCCAGCCAGTTGCAGGCTGCGCCGGGCGCTTTCCAGCTTCCCCTTGCCTTCGATCCGGCGAATGGCGGTCAACACGTCCGCCGGTTCAATCTCGCCAATGGGCAAGGTGCCGATAGACCCGCAAACCAGCGAAAGCAGGTATTCGCTCCGGATCGCCGTGGCCGGTGCCCAGCCTTTCGCACCGTCACGCCTGCGCTTGGCGCAATACTCGTCAGTGATAGCCTTGAACGTGTCCGCCGCCTGTATGCGCGCACGCACCTTGTCGCGCTGCTTCTCGCGTGACGGGTCTTTGCCAAGGGCGATCAGTTCCCGCGCTTCCTCCCGACGCCTGCGGGCTTCGCCAAGCCCGATTTCGGGATAGGCCCCGATAGCCAGCAGCTTCTCGCGCCCATCGACCCGATATTTGAGCCGCCAGAGTTTTCCTCCGGCTGGCGTGACTAACAAGAACATGCCGCCCCCGTCCGCCAGCTTGATCGCCTTCGCGCCGGGCTTGGCATTCCGGATTGCAACGTCAGTCAGGGCCATAGGATTTACCAGCCTCTCCGGGGTCTACCCCCAATATACCCCCAAGGGTGGGCGTATCGAGTTGGCCGTTTTGCATATACCCCCCAATCATACCCCCAGAGGCTGGTGGCTGAATGCGAACGCGGGTGAACGCTTGCGGCCTGATAACCGCTAAATACCTTGGATTTTTGGGGTCTGTCTAGACGTTTGCGAACATCGGTGGACAGGAAATTGGAGCGGGTGAAGGGAATCGAACCCTCGTATTCAGCTTGGGAAGCTGCTGCTCTACCATTGAGCTACACCCGCGCGCGTCGAAAGCGTCGTTTGCACGCTTTGCGAGGCGCCCGAGTGCCACGGCGATCGCCGCGCCGTCAACCACTCTCTTGCCGCGCGGGGCAGCCGCGGCGCATGGCCCGAGGGGTCAGGGCGTCTGGCGAAGCTCGAACCGCACCATCGCGCTCTGGACGGACGCCACCGCATCGCCTGCCGCGTTGCGTGCGGGCGCCGGGCGGTAGTCCTTGGCGATATTCTCGCAAGCCGGCGGCCCCAAAGCCTCCACCGTCTGCATGAAACGGCGGCGTTCCCCGGCTGTCGACGCGCAGAGGCCGATCGCGCCGGTACCGTCGACGAGGAAGGCAACCCGCGCATAAGCGGGGCTGGCGACCCTTTCGGGAAGCCGATCGACGACGACAACCAGTTTGGCGCGATCCGGCCGCCGGGAATTCTTGCCGGGCAGGAGGAAGCTGGCGACCCCGTCGTAGACCCCGAATGACGGCTGGCCCGCGGCGTCGACGGCGGGGAGGAAACGGGCGCGCTTCATGACCACCTCGCACACTTTGCGATCGAGGTCGGTGTTCCCCTGCGCCTCGCAGCGAAGGGCCTTTCCATCGGGCGCTACATCGATGCGGTAGGCGATCGGGCCGCGCTCGGCGACGGCAAGCGCGGTCTTCGGCTGGTCCTTGCTATTGAACCAAGTGCCCGGCTCGACGGCGGTAGCCGGCGCAAGGGCCCCCGCAAGGACGATGGCCAGCAGCGTTCCCATGCAATCGCGTTCCTTCGTTCGATCTTCCGTTCCGAGGGCAATGGCATATGATCGACGGGCTTCGCAACAGGCCCGGAACGTGCTTGCAAGAGACATGGAAGGGCCCGCCCACACAAATATTCGCCGACGAGTGTACGTAGCCGCCCGGACTGCGCTACGCATGCCACGCTGACGAACAAGGCCGTGCCGTCGAGGTGCGAGACAGCCGATCGGGTGGGGAACAAATGGCACGACAAATCTACTACGGCTGGTTCGTGGTCATCGCCGCGACGGTTATCTTCATGCTGGTCATCGGCATCACGACCAGCGCCTTCGGGCTGTTCGTCGTGCCGGTATCGCGCGATTTCGGGCTGTCGCGCGCCGATACCAACAGTGCGATGGTGATCATGCTGGTGGCCAGCGGGATCGGGGCGCCGCTGGCGGGGCGCTTGCTGGACCTGGTCTCGTTCAAGGTCGTGACGATCGTGTCGTCCCTGATGCTGGCGGCGGGACTCGTCGGCCTTGGCCTTTCCCATTCCATCGTGGTGAGCGCCGCGCTTATCGCCATCCTCGTCGCGGTGGGCACGCTGGGCTCGTCGACCATCCCGATCAATATCCTGATCGCGCGATGGTTCAGTGCGCGCCGGGGAAGGGCGCTGGCGCTGGCGCAGACCGGCATGTCCCTGACAGGCGTCGTGGTCGTGCCGATCGTGGGCTTCATGATCGAGGGCCTTGGCTGGAGACGGACCCTGATCTACTTCGGGATCGCGACCGGGATCGTGCTCGTCACTTTCTTCGCATGCGTCAGAACCCGGCCCGGTCCCGACGACCACGAGTTGGGACGGCCCGCCGATGGGGATGCCGGCACTCCCGCACCGCTGGCCCAGCCCGTCCCCGCGCTGGGATGGAAGGCCATCCTCCTGACGCCTGCCTTCTGGACCCTGGTGATCGGCTCGTCGATCGCCATGGCGGTGAGCCAGGCGATCCTGGTGACCATCACCCCGATGGCGCTCGATGTCGGCTTCACGCCGGCTCGCGCGACCGGGCTGGTGGCGTTCATCGGGATCGGCGCCACCTCGGGCTCGCTGCTGATCGCGGCGATAGCCGATCGGCTGGATCGGCTGACCGCCATTTCCCTGTTGCTGGTCGCGCTGGCGCTGCTGATCGCATTGCCCTTCTTCAGCCAGAGCTATGCGGTGCTGGCGCTTGTCTGCGTCGGGGTCGGCTTCGGCGCGATGGCGACTTCGGTGCTGCTCTATGCGCTGTTGGCCGACATGTTCGGTCTGGCGGCTTTCGGGACGGTGCAGGGGCTCATGGCGCCGGTGATGACGATCGTGATCGCCATCGCCCTGCGGTTTTCGGGAGGCGTCTTCGACCGGACCGAAAGCTACGACCTGATATTCCCGATATTCGCGGCCGCCGAGATCGTCGCGGCGGCGCTCGTGCTGGCGACCAGGGCAGTGGCCCGCGGCGGGCATGCCGGCGGATGAGGGAATGGTGGAGGGGTATATACGCCGGCGGTGACACCCCTCCGTCGGCGACATGCGTCGCCGCCACCTCCCCTGCAAGGGGAGGATGGCGAGCATGAGCGAGGGTGACACAGGGTTACACCGCCAGTCCCGTCAATTGAAGTGGCCGGTCCGCACCGCCTCGTCGAGATAGCCGACCCAGTCCGAGCCGATGCCGCCGATCAGGGTGAGCGATGTGCCGGTGCTCTGGCGCATGACCCGGATTTCGTATTGCAGCGTGAACATGCCGCCGCCGTCCGGATCGGGCTCCAGATACTCCATCTCGAAGGTGAAATCGGCGGGATCGAGGCCGGCGGAGGCGATGTTCTTCTCGGCCAGGGCACGTTCCTTTTGATATTGCTCCATCCAAATCTCCCGTTCGATCGCGGCAGCGGTAATCCAGGGGGGCGATCCATGGCGGCGGTCCATCGAACGCTGGCGCCATCTCGTCCGCGGCCGCGTTCCATGCTATGACGTGAACGGCAGCCCTTGCGCAACCGGCGAATTTCGGCGAGAATGCGCAGCAAGGTTAGTATTGGGCGGACGCCCCGAGTCTGCTCGTGGAAAGGATGAAACCATGCCCTTTTTGAAGAACCTTTGGTACGTCGCGGCCAATGCCTATGAGCTGGACGAGCCGATGGTCAGCCGGAAGATCTGCAATGAGCAGATCCTGATGTTCAGGACTTCCTCGGGCGAAGTCGCGGCGATGGACGACAAGTGTCCCCATCGTTTCGTCAAGCTTTCGCTGGGCAAGCGAGTCGGAGACAACGTCCAGTGCGGTTATCACGGTCTGGCTTTCGGCAGGGACGGAAGCTGCGTCGATATGCCCAACGATCCGGAATACGCGATTCCGCCCTGCGTGAAGAGCTATCCCGCGGTCGAGCGCTATGGCGTGATCTGGTTATGGATGGGCGACAAGGAGCGGGCCGATCCGGCCAAGATCCCGGCGTTCGATTTCATCACCGATCCGGATTTCGCGGTGAGCCAGGGCGTTTCGCACTACAAGGCGAACTACCAGCTGTTCACCGACAACCTGCTGGACCTGAGCCACGTCCATTACCTGCATCCCCATCTCCATCAGGGCGCGCAGTTCGCGCATTTCGAGAACAAGCTGAAGGTGGAGGGCGACACCATCTGGTCGATGCTGTGGCGCCACCGCTATCCGGTTACGGAAAGCTCGCGCGAAATGTGGGGCATGGACGTCGATGAGGTCGAAGGGCAGGGCCACAGCCGCTGGAACGCACCCAGCCTGATGTACGTGCCGACCGCGTTCTGGGAGCACGGCAAGACGATCGACGAGGGCATCCAGTCTCCCTCGGCGCATCTGATCACCCCGGAAACGGAATATACCTCACACTATTTCTGGGCGATCGGGCGCAACTACCGTCAGGATGACGAAGAGATCAGCCGCCGCAATTCCGAGGGCGTCAAGTTCGTCTTCGATACCCAGGACGGGCCGATGATCGAAAGCCAGCAGCAAGCCATGGGCCTTTCGACCGACTTCCTCGACCACAAGCCGGTGATCCTGAAGGCCGACGCCGCCGGGGTCATGGCGCGCCGCATGCTGAAGCGCTGGATCAAGGAAGAGCAGCGGGAAGCCGAGGCCGCGTCCGAGGCGATCGCGGCCGAGTAACGTCGGGCAGGATTTCCGCTCGCATCGCCCCCGATGCGAGCGGCAACCCCTTCAGGAGGGGGCGCTTCAGGAGCCGGGCACCGCTTCAGGAGCCGGACGGGGCCAGGACGGTCGCCGCCACGCTGCCGCCATCGACCCTGATGTCGCAGCCGCTGATGAAGCTGGCTTTCTCGCTGACGAGGAATTCCGCCGCCTGGGCGATGTCCATCGCCGTGCCGGGGCGGCCGAGCGGTCCTCCCGACAGGAACGCGGCGGCGGCGGGCGTGCCGGCTATCTCGCTGCGGCCCATCGGAGTCAGCGACAGGGTCGGCGAGATCGAGAGGATGCGCGCGCCCAGCTTGCCCCACGGCAACGCGCGGCGTTCGCAGATGCGGTGGACCGCGTATTTGCTCAGCGTGTAGCTGTTGCCGGCCGTCCTGACCGGGTCGTCGCTTTGGCTGGCTTGAAGCAGATTCTCGATTCGCTCCAGGAATCCATCCGCCAGCGGATCGGCGATGGCGGCCTTGGCCTCGTCCGAAGGGGACGTGCGGTATCCCGCCGCGGACGAAATGAGGACGGCCACGCTTCCCGGCCGCAGATCCGGCTCCAGCGCGCGCAGGAGCTTTTCGGTGGCGACGAGGTTGACCGCCATGATGTCGCGCCAGCCCGCCAGGGAGGGCGACAGCCCGGCGCAGTGGATCAAGGCGAACGGCGCGCCCGCCACCGCGCCGGCCAGCCGGGCCAGCAGCGCTTCGTCCAGAAGCTCGCCCTTCGGTGTCCCGGAAACGACATACCCTTCGGTCGCCAGTTCATCGGCGAACCCGTCAAGCGATGAGGCGGCGCGATCGGTAAGGACCAGGTCATGGGTCGCGCCCAGCGTGCGCGCGCAGGCTCGTCCTATTCCGCCCGCGGCGCCGGTAATCAGGACCTTGCGGCGAACCGCCTGGGGCGAAACCATCCATTCCTCTCCTTCATCGATACCTTTGCCCGAATGCGGTTATCCGACGGCCCCTGTCCTGTCCATCGTCGGGCGGCGCCGCGAAATTCGATGCGAGGTTGAAATTCCATCGGGCTCGGTCCAAGGGACTTGGACGGTGCATGGTCGCGAATGCGATCGGATGGGAGAACGCGAGGCTGCGGCATGCCGCCATCGCGTCGGAGAGCAAACCTGTCGACCGGAAACCGGCGGGACAGGATGGATGTGCAAAGGGCAGAACATTGAGCAGTGACGCAGCCAGCAGCGAAGATGTGATCGTGGCGCCTTCGGTCCGCGACCTGGAAGAACTCGAACGCCAGCTTACGGACTGGATGCATCGCCAGATGGCCGATGCCGATCAGCTTCGGCTGACGAACTTCGCCTATCCGTTCGGGGCGGGCCGCTCGCACGAGACCATCCTGTTCGACGCCGCGTGGAAGGAAGGCGGCGAGGATCGCGGCCAGGGCTTCGTCGTCCGGATCAAGCCGAGCGCGCATACCTACTACCCCGATGACCTGTTCGATGAGCAGATCCGCGTGATGCAGGTTCTGAACCGGCAGGGCCGGGTCAAGGTCGCCAGGATCTTCTGGCATGAGCCCGATGCCGCCGTTCTGGGCCAGCCGTTCTTCGTCATGGAAAAGAAGCAGGGCCGCGTCGCCGTCAGCACGCCGCCTTACGTGCGCAGCGGCTGGGTCACCGAACTGACTCCCGATCAGCGCGCCAAGATGTGGGACAGCGGCATTCGCCAGTTGGCGACCATTCCCGGCACCCCGCTCGATTCGATCGACTTCCTGGCCGATCGGGCCGGAAGGACGCTGCGCGGGCTCGAGCAGGAATGGGACATGTACGAGCGCTTCCTGAAATGGGTCAGCGCGGACCGGCGCTGGCCGTTCCTGGAAGACGCGATGCAGGACTTGCGCCGCCGCTGGCCGAAGAACCAGCCGGCCGGGCTGGTCTGGGGCGACGCGCGCATCGGCAACATGATGTTCGACGAGAATTTCGAGGTTTCCGCCGTCGTCGATTGGGAGCAGCCCTCGCTTGGCGGGGCGCTGCACGACCTGGCATGGTGGAATTCGATCGGCAGGATGAACGAGAGTCCCCGGTTCGGGCATCCGGTGCGCGAGGGTATCCCCGGCCGCGAGGAAACCATCGCCTTGTGGCGTGAAGTGAGCGGCATCTCGACCGACGACATCGAATGGTACGAGGAATTCACCGGGCTGAAGATTGCGCTGCTGTCGATCCGCACGGCGGAGTTCCGCGGCCAGCCCGCGCCGGACGACGATCGTTTCCGGTTCCTCATCAAGCCCCTGGATTCCTGAAGCATCCGTTACGGATAGTCCCGTCAGCGACGCCAAGGGAGCGAGTGCCTGTGCCCGGATACCTCGATGTCAGCCTGCGTTTCGTCGATCCGCTCGACGACTTCCGGCTTTTCGACGCGGTCGCGGATCAGCGCGCGCTCGTCGAGGCTTACACGCGCCTGGCACCGCGCGGTCTGGGCGGTCCGGGCGAGCCGGCAGGCCAGTGCGTCCTGGCGCCGCCGACGTATTACCAGACGGCCGCCGGTGTCGAAGCGATGCGGGCGGTCAACGATTTCGTGCTTGGGCAAGCCAGGGCGCGGCCGGAGATAGCGGCGGCGTTCGGCGTGGTCGAACCGAAGTACGAGGGACATGCCGAACCCGAACTCGAACGGCTCGCGGCCCAGGGGGTAAAGGGGGTGGTCTGGAGCGGGCGCGCGCAAGGGGTCTTCGTCAACGACGCGCTGATGCTGTCGCTCTGTGCGAAGGCGCACGATCTTGGCCTGCTGTCGATGTACCTGACCGCGCCCTATTCCTCCAACGAGGCGTTGTGGCGGATCCTTGCGCTGGCCCGGCGGTGCCCGGATGTGCCGGTGATCGTCTCCGGCGCGATGCAGGGCTACGACAACGCGCAGCATGTGGCGTCGATGCTCGACGATCCGGGCAACGTCTATTTCGATACCGCCTCGTGGAGCGGATCGAGCGGGTTCATCCAGTTCGCCGGCCGGCTGGCGGAAAAGGAGCGGCTGGTGTTCGGCACCGGCGGAAGCGCGCCGGCGGACCAGGCGGCCGGGAAGCTTCGCGGCGCCCTGGCGGCGGCGGGCCTGTCCGAAGGGCGGATCGAGGGGGTGATGCACCGCACGGCGCGCAAGCTGCTCGGCCTGGCGGAGAACCGCGCATGAGCGCCGCCCCGAACCTCGCGATCTTCGATTTCCACCAGCACATGGGCAGCCTGATCGGCATTCCCGGCGGCGGCGGCGCGAACGCCACGGTGGAGGCGGATGTCGAGCGCCGGCTGGCATTCATGGACGGCGCCGGCATCGCGCAATGCGCGCTCATGCCCGGCCATTCCTATTCGGCGCCGCGCGGCGCGGCCGACATCCGCGCGATGAACGACGATCTGGTGGCCTATCGCCGCCATGCGCCCGACCGGTTTCCGGTGATCGCGGCCACCGTCGACCCGCGGCACGGCGACCATGCGGTGGCCGAAGTGGAGCGTCTTGCCGGGATGGGCGTGCAGGCATTGTCCTGGCACAACCGGATGCAGGGCCTGCCGATCGATCATGCGGTGATGTTCGCGATCGTGGAGAAGGCGGACAAGGCCGGCATGGCGATCATGGCGCATTGCTATGCCAACGGCGATTTCGAGGCCGCGTGGCGGCTTCGGCGGCTGGCCGAGGCTTTCCCCGATACGCAGTTCGTGGCGCTCGATGCGATGACCAGTCCGGAAAACCTGGAACTCATCCTCGCCATCGCCGAAGTCGTGCCCAACTTTCATCTCGACATGACCACCACCGTGCTGGGTGTCGACGGCGTGCGCCGCTGCCTCGATCGGCTTGGCCCGACGCGGCTGGTGTTCGGCACCAATTACTATTCGATGGGCGTGCGCAGCACTTTGCCGGAGCTGGACCTGGTGCGCGGGGCGGGACCGACCGACGAAGCCCTGGCGCTGGTCATGGGGGGCAACGCCCGCCGCATCCTGCGGCTCGACTGAAACATGGACAAGGGAGCTACCGGGATGGAAGGCATCAAGAACGCGCTGGGGCTTGAGGGCCAGAAGGCGCTGATCGTCGGCGGCGGCTTCGGGATCGGTCGCCAGACCGCCAGGCTGCTGGCGGATGCCGGCGCCAAAGTGGCGGTCGCGGACATCGACGAGGGCCGCGCCCGAGCCGTCGCCGAAGAGATCGGCGGCCATGCGATCGTCGGCGATGTCATGAGCCCCGACGGCGCCAGGGCGATCGTCGATGAAGCCCACGCGAAGCTGGGCGGCCTCAGCCGGTTGGCCAACATCATCGGCGGCGTGTCGATGAAGCGCTTCATCGACACGGATGCCGATCACTGGCGCCAGCAGCTCGAGTTCAATCTCATTCAGCAGATGAACGTGTGCCACGCCGCCGGTCGTCACATGCTGGCCGAAGGCGGCGGTTCCATCGCCATGGTCTCTTCGGTCAGCGCGTATTGGGGCGCGCGCAGCATGATAACTTACGGCGCGTCGAAGGCGGCGCTCAATTCGGTGGCGCGCACGCTTGCCGACGAGTGGGGACCGCACGGCATCCGCGTAAATACGATCGCGCCCGACAACACCGCGACGTCGCGCATCATCGGCCGCTCGGGCACGACCGAGGAAGAGACTTTCGCGCGGCTCGATGCTTCGGCGGCGGAAGAGGGCGTTCCGCTGCAGCGCGGCGGGCGGGAGCACGAACAGGCGGGGGCGCTGCTGTTCCTGCTGTCCGACCTGTCATCCTTCATGACCGGGCAGTGCCTCGTCGTCGACGGCGGCGCGCTGGTCCATTTTCCGCGCAAGGCGCTCGATCTGGTTCCCTGAGCGGGCGCGTTCGGCGGCGATGCGCCGCGGCGCTTGTCGCCCTCGCTTCCACTCGATATTGCAATCGGCAAGACGGCGCGTCCTTCTGCCGAGACGCCCGCCCGGGAGAAAACCGTGCAAATCCAGTCCGCCGCGCGTTTCGTTTGCCGGGATTGCGTTCCGTGCGCGGGCAGGCGGTCCTGATGGAAGGTTCGATCGCCTCTCCGCTGGACGCGGCCATGGTGGGCGACCGGAAGGTTCGGCCCAGGCTCATCCTGGCGCTGATGCTGCTGGCCAGCGTGATCTACACCGTGGACCGCATGATCCCCGTGATCATCGCCGAACAGGTGAAGACCGAGTTCGCGCTCACCGATACCGAACTCGGCCTGTTCACCGGCTTCATCTACGGCTTGTCGTTCGGGGTGTCCGGACTGCTGTGCGGCCCCCTCATCGACAGGTACAACCGCATCCGGCTGCTGTCGGGCATGCTGGCGTTGTGGAGCGGGCTGACGGCCGTCGCGGCGCTTGCCGCCTCGTTCTGGCAGCTCGTCACCCTGCGCTTCTTCGTCGGGGCCGCCGAAGGCGGCGGGTCGCCGGCCACGCTGTCGATCCTGTCGGACGTGTTTCCGCCCGAAAAGCGCGGCACCGCGATCGGCATCTACAAGATGGGCACGCCGCTCGGCTATTTTTCGGCGAGCGCGGGTTGCGGCTACATCGCCAGCGAGTTCGGCTGGCGCGAGGCGGTGCTCGTCGCCGGCATTCCCGGAATGCTGCTGGCATTGGCGATCATCCGCTGCGTGCCCAACATCGGGCGCGGCGTCTATGACAAGCCGGAGCCAAGGCCGGCGAAATCCAACATCGCCCGCGAGGTGATCGACGCGATCGCGCATCGGCCGGGGCTCGGCTTCCTGATCCTGGGCCTGTGCCTGGTGACTTTCGCCAATCTGGGGGTCCAGGCCTTCCTCATTCCCTTCTTCTCGCGCGTCCACGCGATGCCGCTGTCCGAATCGAGCTTCCTGCTGGCGATCGCCTCCGGCCTGGGCGGACTCAGCCCCTTGCTCCTGGGCCTTCTCAATGACCGTCTGGTCCGGGCCGGGCCGCAGTGGTCCTCCCTGCTGGCTAGCATCATCGCGCTGGGAGCCCTTGGCTCGGGGCTGACCCTGCTGGCGGCGGAACGCGAGCCGGTGATGATCGCCGGGTTGATGGTGTGGCAGGCGCTTGTCCTGGGAATATCGGTGGTGGTCTTCGCCGGCGTCGTCACCATCGCGCCGCCTTCGGTCAGGGGCACGATCCTTGCGATCCTGCTGACCGGCACGATCTTTTTCGGCATGGGCGTGGGCCCGGTGGTCGTCGGAAAGATCTCGGACCTGCTGGGCGGCGGGACGGCGGTGCGCGAGGCGTCGATGGTGGTGATGGGCTTCAACCTGCTGGCGAGCGTATCGTTCCTGGCGGCGGCCCGGCAGATTTCGCGGCATCGTCGAAGTGGGACCGCCGCCTGACCTCGCACCGCGATGATGATGATGATGATGATCGCACGATCGACGTCGTCACTGCCGGGCAGGCCTGGCCCTATCGAGCGCCGCCTCGAAAACCGGCCGAAACAGCGGAAGTTGCGACACCGCCAGATGATTCGCGTCGCCGAACAGCGGCTGGCCGGCCTTGAAGAAGGCGCAATCCGATCGATCGCATTGAACGCTGTCGGGCCGGACGAAGACGATGTCCTTTCGCGCCGCATAGTGCGCGATGATACCCCCGACCTGTCGGTCGAATAGAGCGCGGGGACGCGAAAGGGCCTCCGTCACGGGGCGCCCGAACGCCAGTTGCCGTCCAACGATGGAGCCGATCTCCCGTCCGGGCACGGCGATCGGACCGATGAGCACCGGGTTCTTGCCGGCGCGTCGCAGCCGTTCGATCGTATCATCGACCGCGGCGACGAGCGCCGCATTGCGCGGCAACGCGAGCTTGTCGCCCTCGGCGTCGAAGAACTGCGTCTGCGCCTGGTTGTCCCAGTCGAGAGCGATGAATACCGTGCGGATGCGCTTCAGCCGGATTACCGCATCGATGTACCGGTTTGCTTCATCCGCGCAGCCGGGTGTGACGTTGATCGTGGCCGAGGGCAGGCAGCGGTTTGCCTGAAGGAGCACGCCTTCGGCACCGCGCTCCCGAAGCAGTTCGCCAAGCAGGGGAGTATACATCAGCGCGTGCGAATTGCCGATCAAGGCCACCTCGGCATTTTCCGGCTTACCGCCCGGAAGGTTCATCGCGCAGCCGCGAACGCCGCCGAGCCATATGGTCTCCGCGATCGGGCAACGGAAATGCGTCCCGGACATCGCATTGATCCGGGTCGCTTGCGCCGGCAGGCGTTGAGGCCAGCCGTTGCCCGCAATCGCAGCCACGATCGCCGCCGCCATGACGAGCGTCAGGATTCCAAGCCGTCGGTAGAGCGTGACGCGAGTGAGGGCGGCGGACCGGCACGGCGTCTCGATGAACCGCCAGGATCCCCATGCAAGCGCGAACATCGCCGCGCAGGCGATCGCCACTTCGGCGCCATTCAGATGCCGAACCAGCCAATATTGCGAGAGGACGATCACCGGCCAGTGCCAGAGATAGAGGGAATAGGACATGAGGCCGATCGTGCTCACGGCACTTGCCGACAGCGCTTTATGAACGAGGCCGGGCTGGTTGCCTGTCCAGATCAGCAGCGCGGTCGCCGCGACCGCGATCGTCGCGTCGGGCAGAGGGCCCAGGATCAGGGGCGGGTGAACGAGGAGGGATAGCAGCAGGCCCGCGGCCGCCAGCATCGCGATCGGCTGGGCCACGCCGCGCGATGGGGTCTGGCGCCCCGCCGGCAGCATCGCCACGATGCTTCCCGCACCGAGTTCCCAGGCACGGGTCGGGAGGAGGTAGAAGGCCGGAGTCGCCCCGCCGATCTGGTCCAACGCGAAAGCGCTGGCGTAGGACAGCGCGCAGAGTGCGGCCACGATCGGCAGAGCTTGGCGCGGCGCGCGGCGCGCCAGGAGGATCAGCACGATCGGGAAGAGGATGTAGAATTGCTCCTCGACGCCGAGCGACCACATGTGCAGCAGCGGCTTTTCCTCGGCCGCGGTAGAGAAATAGTCGCTGTCACGCCAGAAATAGACGTTGGCGACGAAGGCGATCGTCGCGCCCACGCTCTTGGCGTAACCGACAAGATCCTGAGGCAGCAGGATGATCGCGGCTACCGCGGAGGATGCTCCCAGCATGGCCAGAAGCGCCGGAGCGATGCGACGGATCCGGCGCTCGTAGAAGCGGGCGTAAGTAAATGCGTTCTGCCGGGCTTCGCGCCAGATGATGCCCGTTATCAGGTATCCCGACAGCACGAAGAAGATGTCCACGCCCAGATAGCCGCCGGGCAGGGCGGTCTTGCTGAAATGGAAGGCCACCACCGAGAGCACGGCGACCGCGCGTAAGCCGTCGATGAACGGGCGATAGCGCATGGCATGCGAATCGGCCGAACCGCGCGCGTCGACCGGCCGGTCGGCGACATTCGGCAGCGGGACCGGCGCGTTCATTCAGGCCTTCCAGCTCAGGATCTTGAGGTAGCGCAGCACGAAGTTCGCCGGCCAGATCCACCCGCCGTG
>DATEEP010000015.1:0-11181 GCA_035281095.1 Novosphingobium sp.
TGCCCGCAATGTGGATCGTCGCTTTACTCACGTCTGTCGAACGGCGTGATCGCGATCAAGGCAGGCAGCCTGGACGACCCCTCCACTGTTCGACCCAAGGCGCAATATTGGACCGAGCGACGTCAGGGATGGCTGGACGACGTTGGTCAGGTGCCCGCGGCTTAGAACATCGCGCGGAAAGCGGACACCAGCCTTTCGCAAAAAACGATACGGCAACAATAAGTTAGAGCGCGCGTCCTGCGTCGGATTTAACGCAGCGCGCCCTGGGGTTGGTCGGTAAGATAAATCATGCCGTAACGATGCTGCGCATGGCCGACGACGACGCGGAACGTGAGGTCGATGACACCAGGCCTGCGGGAGATTTGCTGGGTGAGCGCGTGAAGATCTTCCAATGACGCAAGATAGACCCATGCGCGGATGGCAGCCGAGCCTGTGGTCAGGCAGCAAAACTCACAACAGCCCTGCGCGCTGATCCACGCGCCCACGGCGCGCACCTGCGACGGGTGGGCCTCCACCTCCAGCCAGCCCGAGATGGTCGTGCCCGTGGCCTGGACATCGACGACCAGACCGTAACTGATGACGTTGTTGGAGACGAGGCGCTTGAGGCGTTTGCGGATGGCGCCTTCCGACAGGCCAAGCTCGCGGCCGATCACGCTGCTGCCCTGCCGGCCGTCCTCGGCCAGAATCCTGATGATTTCCTCGTCGATGCTATCCAGCTTGATCCGCGTGGTCATAGGGCGGCGAGCCCGGGCGCGAACTTCAATATTTCGAGGCAGACATCCGCACTGCACTTTGCAACGCCCGCTACGCCGGCAATCTGCTGTTCCACGATCCGAACGAAATGGGCCATGTCAGCGCTGACGATGATGAGCACGAGTTGAGGCCTGTCGGGAAGGACGTTGACAGCCAACACCTCAGCTATCTTGCCGAGTTCGCTGCCTATTGTCATGACATCCGCGGCTTCTTCGTCAATGGAGACCTCGACGATGCCCATCATCGTGTAGCCCAGCGTCCGTATGTCCCGCTGAACCGTGACCTTCATCTGCCGGCTGGTGACCAGCCTGTCGATCCTGTTTGCAACAGCGGTTTCCGACAGGCCCAGCTCTTTACTAAGGGCCGCATTCGAAACCTGCGGATCCCTGGCCAAAGCGTTGATGATGGCGCGATCTGCCGGGGTGATCTTGGGACGGGTATCTTTATCGGTCAATTCTTGCCTGCTCCTCCTGGCGCGCGGACCTTATGAAGTGAGTATGTTATGTCAACCTCAACCACAAAGGCTTGGGGCGCCGCCGAGCCTGGCAGCGCCCTTCGATCAGAAGGCCACGGAGAGTTCCAGGCCGTACATGCGCGGCTTGCCGGGGAGCGTGCCGTTCGCACCGATGACGGCACCTTGGGGGAAGCCGCCGACCTCGTATTTCTTGTTGGTCAGGTTATCGACATAGAGCGCGCCTGTCACCGATGATCCCATTATCTCCTGCCATTCTAGCCGCGCCTTCGTGACGGAATAGCCATCGATATGCGTACCGGGAATGATCGTGTCGCCGAGATTGCTGAAGTCGAAGCTGCTCTGGAAATAAGTCTGGGCATATAGTGAGAGTCGTCCTCCTGCCGCTCCCAGGCTGGATGACACGCGGAACCACAGCGAGCCGGTGAATTCGGGCGTGTCCGCATAGGGACCGAAGATGAAGTTGCTGCCTGCAACGCTCGCCAGCGGGTTCGTATAGCGCGCGTCGACATAGGTCAGAGATCCACCCAATGTCAGCCACGGCGCCACTCTGACATTGCCATCCAACTCGACGCCGGACACTCGCGCCTTCTTCGCATTGCCGGTGATACCCGAAATATTGATATAGGGCGTCCGTTGAACGTCCGAGATATGCTGGTCGAAAATCGCAAGATTGATGTTGGACTGGACGGAACCTATGAAACCGCTGAACTTTGCACCCAGTTCGAAATCATAGGTGGTTTCGGGCCTGAAGGTCGCAGCGTCAGGGAATGCTGCCGCCGACGATCCGTTGAATCCGCCCGTTCTCCAGCTGCCGCGATGATTGAAGTACAACATCAGGCTGGGCGCGGGCTTGTAATCGATGCCCACATGCCAGCTGGGCTTGGCGTCCTTCCGGCGATTGCGTCCCTGGTTCAGGATCAGCAGCAGGCTGTCGTCATCCTGGACGATCCGCACGTCTTCCCACGTGTAACGCAGGCCTGCCGACAGGTTCAGATCATCGGCCAATCCCCAGTTGACCTGGCCGTATATGGCGTTCGACTTGCTTTTGACGTGGAAGGAATAGGCGCCCAGAAAAGGCTGGCCAAGGTCGCCCAGGATCCGCAAAGGAATGCGGGAGTATGTATTTTCGTCGGAATGGAAGATGCCGGCGATATATTTCAGGCGTCCGGTTTCGCCACTGATCTGAAGTTCCTCCGACCATTGTTTCGTACCGAAATTGAATCCTTGATCGCGTAGCGCCGTGCCGCCGCCAATTTGCAGCCAGTCATAGGGGCTGCCGTCCAGATCACTGCTTTCAAGAGAAAGGACATTGTTATAGCCAAACACATTCTTGATAGTGAGATCGTCATTCAATGCGAAGCTGGTGACATTGGTGAACAGCTTTGAATCGCCGCGGCGCCATTGCGGAGCATTAACATAAACGTCGTAGAAGCCGATTGCCTTCTGCTTGTTCAGGAAGTCGCCGATGCCACTGAACAGGGCGTTGACGCGAGGGTTGATCGTGGTGACGCCAGCCGGGTAGGAATCACGGAAATTGGTGATCAGCGGCTGCACGGAATTGGTCAGCGGGTCGAAATAGGTGGAGGGGCTGCCGTTCACGCCATAAGCTTCTCTCATCTTGAGCGCGCCGGTCAGCCCTCTGAAAACGCCTCGCTGGAACATCAGGACATTTTCGAAGCCGGTATCTTCGGGCGCGATCCGAACGGTGACCCGGCCCACCTTGGAATCCACGGAATTGGGGTGGCTGCCGTCAAGCAGGTTGGTCTGGAATCCGTCACGTTGCTGGGTCTTGCCCGCCAGGCGCACCGACAATCCGGTGGCGACCGGAATGCTGATCGCCCCTTCCGCCTCACGATTATCATAGTCGCCGACGCCGACCTTCAGATAGCCCTCGAACTCGTCCCTCGGCTTGACGCTACTGTAGAGGACGGCGCCGCCTGTCGCATTGCGGCCGAACAGCGTGCCTTGCGGACCTTTTAGAACCTGAACCGATTCAAAATCGAAAAAGGACGTGCCCGCGACGCCGCCGACCGGAACTTCGTTGAAATATGTGGCGACCGCCGGCGACGAAAAGGAGAAGGCGTCAATTGATTGACCGCGCAGCGCGAAATTGAGCTGGTCGGAAGAGCCTGTCTGCCGAACTAACAGTCCGGGCGCCGCAAGTTGTAGATCGGTTTCCGAAGCGACGTGGCTTTCCGCCAGCGCCTGCGCTCCCAATGCAGTGACGGCGACGGGCACGTCCGATAGGTTTTCGCTCGTGCGGCGGGCAGTAACGACGATGTCTTCTACCGTCGGGGCCGCATCCGCCGGGCGCCCATCCTCCTGCGCCTGGGCTGCACAAAATGGCGTCAGCGCCGCCGCGGCGACACCCAGCAGCAGACCCGTGCCACGAAGTCTGGTGCGCAGCGAATGATCGCGATTCATGTCCGACATAGATCCCCTCCTGTTTTGGCGGCCTTCATGACAGTGGCCGCAACGATCACCGTGGCATAGATGTACGATTTATATTGTTCAATCTAATTTTTAGATGTAATTCGTACTGAATTAAGATTCATCTTTGCGATATAGAGAGATGAAGCGGTATCAAGGCGTGCCTGCCGCCGGTTCGGACGCGGATGGCGAAATGATCGGGAGAGACAAGATGGAAAGATCGGCTGCGATCAAGGAAAGCGAATTGAACATGGAAAAGGCCGCCGTGCCCCCTCTTGACGCTCCCCTTGACCTCGTGCCCGCCAAGAAACTCGGACGTCTCTCAAACGTCGACCGGGTCAAGACGCAGCATGATCCTCAAATGGTTGATCTGTTTGTAAAGCATATGCTGCTTGGCGATGAACTTGCCTATGCAGCGTGGCTGGCGCTTCTACCGCTCAAGGGCGAAGGCAAAAGGATGATCGCCACCGCCCTTGAAAAGGGCGTGGAGAGCGTCTGCGACGCGCCGCCTGAACTTGTGCGGCTCTTTGCCGAAGCGGACAGGGTTCCATCCTGGGTCGATTGGGACCAGCTTTACCGTGGCGGAATCGCGATCTGGCGCGCTGGCAATCTCGTGCCGATCTGCCTTGCCTACTCGTCCGTCGGCTTTGGCTTTTCAAGCTATGGCGGCACCAAGGCCCTGAACTTCACGCGGTTGCTTGTGGACAATGATCGCGCCGGGGCCAGACTGTCGGAGACACTCCGATGGTTCGTAGCCGTGACGACGCCTGACGGCATGCGGCGGGAGAATGCCGGGTTCAAATATTCGATGCGCGTCAGAATGGTGCATGCGGCGGCCCGCTACGGCGTTTCACGTTCGCCGCTGTGGAAGTGGAACGATTGGGGGCTGCCGATCACGAACACCGACCTCTTCTTCACGACAAGCAAGGTCTTCTGCGCCAATCTCGTTGAGGCTCTGGGCCGGCTGGGCATATCCTATAATCAGCAGGAGAAGGCGGACATCTTCGCGCTATGGCGCTACATCGCGTATGTCATGGGCGTTCCAGACGAACTCAACCACCGCGACATGGCAGATTCGCTGGAGAAAAACGAGGTTGTCATAGCGATTGAGCGCGCGCCTGACGAGGCTTGTCGCGTGCTGCTCCATGCCCTGATCGGCTATACGACGAAGGCTGACGGCGGTTATCAGGCTCTTCCGGCCTGGCTGCTCAACACTTTGTCGACAAAACAAAAGCTCACCCTCACCTATAACCTGATCCGGTATCTGACCGATGACAATTTCTGCGACGACATGGACATCCCTCGACGTCGTGGCCTATGGCTCATCGGGATCGCGTCAGCACTGCTGCGCGCCAAAGGCCGGGTTACGCGGCTGCTGCCCCGCAACGACGAGCGCAAGGTCGCCATGCTGCTGGATCATATCCGTGACGCGCTGGCTATCGAGGACGAACAGGCCATCGCCTCGCCCGAGGAGGTGCGACATGCGATCCAGGCCAAGCAGCCAAGGTTGCTGAGGCAGGCGAATTGATCCGTGGAGGGATAGAGGGCTTCAGTATGAATCTCGCACAGCTTGTTGACCGCGCGGCCAGCCTGTCTTTCGACACCATCGCCACCATCTCCTCCGATGGTACAGAGCGCACATGGGGGGAGGTGGAGGATCGTGTTGGGCGTTTTGCCGCCGCCCTGCGATCCCTGGGCGTTGCGCCCGGTGACAGAGTGGCCCTTCTGGGGCTCAACTCCGCTTCGTATCTGGAAGCCATGTTCGCGGTGTTCCGGACTGACGCTGTAATCGTGCCGATGAACAGCCGCTGGAATGTGAGCGAGAATATTTTCTGCCTCAAAGACTGCCGGGCGAAGCTGCTGATCGTCGACGGGAATTTCGCCGACCAGGCTGCTCCACTGGCGCTCGGCGCAGAATCGGTCACCTCCACCATATATCTGGACGGGCTGCCCTCCAATGCGGATGGGCACGACTATGAAGCGTTGATCGGATCGACCGCAGCGGGGGATAGGGGGGATCGTCACGGACAGGATCTGGCGGGTATATTTTATACAGGCGGAACGACCGGCTTCCCCAAAGGCGTGATGCTGTCCCACGCCAATCTACTGGCATCGAGCCTGGCATTCTGGCTCTCCATGCCGGAAATGCCAAGGAATGTCATCTATCTCCACGTCGCCCCGATGTTTCACCTCGCTGATGCGTCGCAGTCGATCGGTGTCACCCTGCAGCATGGCACACATTTGTTCATGCCTTTCTTCGACGCGGCCCTGTTGATCGAGACCGTCAGGCAACAGCAGGTGACGGACGTCATCCTTGTCCCAACGATGATTGAGCAATTGCTGGATGCCGCGCAAACGACGCCGGACGCTTTCGATTCACTCAAGCGGCTGATCTACGGCGGTTCGCCCATTTCCCCGGCCACGTTGGCCCGTCTGCGGGCGATAGCCCCGCATGTGGACCTGGCCCAATGCTATGGCCAAACCGAGATGGCGCCAACCATCACGGTTCTGACCCCTGCAGACCATCGCGACTCATCCCATAATATTCGTCGATTAGCTTCGGCAGGCCGGCCTGCATTCGACGTGGAGGTACGCATCGTGGGTGACGACTTCGCATCCTTGCCCGTTGGGCAGGTCGGGCAGGTCATGACGCGCGGGCGCAACGCCATGCTCGGCTATTGGGAGCGAGAGGAGCAGAGCAGGGCCGCACTGGTTGATGGGTGGGTGGCGACCGGCGACGCGGGATATCTCGATGACGACGGCTTCCTCTACCTGGTCGATCGCTACAAGGACATGATCGTCAGTGGCGGTGAGAATGTCTATTCAGTCGAAGTGGAAAAGGCACTTTCCCTTCATCCAGCAGTAAAGGTTGCGGCCGTCATCGGTATTCCGAGCCCACAATGGGGAGAGGCCGTTCACGCCTTCATCGTGACGGAAGACGAACTTCCGCCATCCCCGCAAGAACTCATCACACACTGTAAATCCCACATCGCCGGCTACAAGGCGCCCAAGTCGATCGAATTTGTGTCGAGCCTTCCTGTTTCCGCGGCGGGCAAGGTCCAGAAAGTGAAGCTCAGGGAAAAATATTGGAGCGGCGGGAGCAACATCGCTTGAGTCACATGACGCCATGAAAATCCTGCTCTCCGTTCAGGAGATGCGCGAAGCTAGCAGTTCTTCGGACAAGGTCCAGAGCCGGTCCGCATCTCCTGCGTCCACGGCATAGCTGCGAACGCCGCCAGCCTGTCCAGGGTCATCGTTGACCTCTGCGATTTTGCAGTCCTCCAGATAGGCGCCGCCCCTGCCCGACAGCTCTACTGCGGTCGCGGCATAGACCGATGTCGCGGCACCTGCCTCCACCGATTTCATCGCCAGCGTTCCGCCGCTGTCACCGGCACGTCTTGCCAGGAAGGCGCGGTCATCATCATCCATGTGCCGCGACAATTCGGTGCGGATCATGCCGGGATGGACGGAAAAGGCTTCGACCCCCTGCTCCGCATGACGAAGGTTCAGGCCGACGGCGAACAGCGCATTCGCCGTCTTCGCCTGACCGTAGGCAAACCATTTATGATAGGGGCGGTTCGTGAAGTTCGGGTCAGCGAAATCCACAGGGGCAAGCTGATGCGCCCGCGAGCTGAGCACCACGACGCGCGACGGCGCGCCGTTGCCAAGAGCCGGCATCAGTAGATTGGTCAACAGGAAATGCCCAAGATGGTTCGATCCAAACTGAAGCTCGAACCCATCTTCGGTCTGTGCATAAGGGCAGGCCATGACCCCGGCATTGTTGATCAGCAGGTCAAGCCGGGGATGGCGAACAAGCAAGCGATCAGCGAGCGCGCGAATGTTGCCAATGGAACCCAGTTCGAGCCTCTCCGCAAAGACATTCGCGTTGTTCGTATTCCGGCGGATGGCGGCGGCGACCCCCTCTCCCTTCGCCATATTGCGGGCGGTGATGACCACGGCGGCGCCTTTTGAGGCCAGCGCACGCGCGGTTTCGGCTCCAAGGCCGCTCGAACCACCGGTGATCAGCGCCGTTTTCCCGCGAAGGTCGATACCCTCCAGCACCTCATCCGTCGTCGTGTCGAAGCCGCGTTCCTTCATCGATCTTTTCTCATCGCAACCCGCCGTCAATGCTGCTTCATCCATATGATGACGATCCCCGACATGCGCCGGGGATCGTCTGAGTTTCAGAATGTTTCCAGATCAGAACTTCCTGGAAAGCTGGAGTCCCCAGGTGCGCGGCGGGGAATAGTTGCCGACCCAGGCACCGATGGGAGCCAGGAAGCCGGAACTTTGACGATAGAGCTTATTGGTGACGTTATTGACGAAGCCGCGCAGCATCGTCTTCTTGTCGACATCGGCAAGGACCGCCGACAGGTTGACCAACGCATAGCTCTTCTGCAAATCCTCAGGCAGGGCAAAGTAGCGCAGCACGACCTTGGACGAATAGCTGACGTCGGCTCGCAGCGTCAGCGCATTAAGCAGGTCGCCGCCCAGGTCGAAACGATATTCGGCGCCCGCATTGGCGGTAAAATCGGGCGCGCGCGAGATGGGCATGCCCTTGAGGTCCTGCACACCAGCCGCCGGGTTGGCGTCGTCGATGCTGGAGAAGCGCTTGTTGCGCGCATGCAGCCAGGTGGCCGACGCGTTCAACTGGAAGGCATCGGTGACCTGGTAATTGATGTCGCCTTCCAGGCCGTAGACCCGCACGTCGGCATTCTGCACCAGCGTGATCGTCGGCGGCTTGACGATGGTCACCTGCAGGTTCTTGTAATCATAATAGAAGGCGGCGAAATTGGCGGTCAGCCTGCGGTCGAGCCACTGGGTCTTGAGGCCCACTTCATAGGCATTGATGCTCTCGGGCAGATATTGCGGCAGAAGCTGGAGGTTCTGGCCGCCCGACTTGTAGCCCTTCTGCCACTGCACATAGCCGTTGATGTCGTCATTGACGTCGAATTGCAATGCGACCTTGGGCAGCAGCTTGTCGGCCTTGAACTCGCTCTTGACGCCGGTGACTCCGACAAAGCCCATTCCCGGAATGTCGGCGCCCGACCCAGATTCAAATCGCTTCTTCTCCGTGTTGAAGCGCAGACCAACATTGAGGCGCAACCGATCCGTGAGCGAATAGGTCGCATCGCCGAACAGCGCGAAAGAGTTGGTCCGGTCGTTCAGCAGACCGGCGTAAAGCGTCGAACCCGCCGGAATGCTGGTCGCCGGATCGCCCGTATTCAGCCCGGCGATAAAGACGACGGGCAGGCTGAAGAAATATTTCTCATGGAAATAATAAGCGCCGAGGATCCACTTCAGGCGGCCGGTGTCGCCGATCAGGTCGAATTCCTGGCTGAAGGATTTCGACGGACGTTTGAAGTCCACCGCATTATAGAAAGGATAGTCGGTGCCGTCGGCATCGAAATCGTTGCTGCTCTTGTGATCGATATAGCCCGTCACCGACCTCAGCGCCACATCGTCGGACATCTGCCAGTTGATGACACCCGACGCGATCAGGGTCTTGACGTTCATCCGCAACGGGCCGTCCGCGTAAATCTCGTTGGGCTTGGTGGTCTGCTGCGCCGTGGGCGGAATGAACACGCCGGCGGGCGTGTAGAGCTGCTGATAGGCGTTGGCGCCGGTGTTGCTCTCATAGCGCACCGCCAGGTCGACCCCCAGCTTGTCCGTGGGTTCGAGGCGCACCGCGAAGCGGGCATAATCGTCATTGACGTTGACGAGCCGCTGGCCGGTGTTGATCACCTTCACATAGCCGTCCTGCTCCTGGTGGCCGCCGCTCAGGCGGACATAGATGCCGTCGGCCAGCGGGCCCGATACATAGCCTTCGATCCCGAAGGCATTACGGCTGCCGGTGGAGGCGGTCACCGATCCCTCGAACTGCTTAGTGGGCGCGCTCGAAATGAAGTTTATGGCGCCGCCGGTCGCGTTCCGACCGTAGAGCGTACCCTGTGGACCACGCAACACTTCCACGCGCTCGAGATCGACGCTGCGCAGAGTGCCCATCGTCGAACGCGGCAAATAGACGCCGTCGATATAGATCGCCACCGATGGTTCGGTCAGACCCGAATCGACCACCGAACCCACGCCGCGGATCGCGATCTGGGTGGCGCCGGCATGCTGACCGAAATTAAGACCGGGAACCTGCGTCGCGATCGCCTCGATATTCGTCAGGCCGCGCTCCAGAAGCTTCTGGCCGTTCAGGGCGGTGATCGCCGCCGGCACGTCCTGCAAGCGCTCACCACGCTTCGTCGCCGTCACGATGATGTCACTGTCGCGGTTCTCGGAAGCGGGCGCTACGCCGACATCCTGTTGAGCCCAAGCTGCCGTGCTCGCCAGAAACGATACACCTGCCGCCAACGACAGATACGATATACTCCGCATCACACACCCTCCCTTATTAATAAATTATTTGACTAGTTAATCATACGGCTAATCACTATCAAGTCAATCATGTTTGAGCGCCGCAGCCTACAGCTTGACGGGCATCCATGAGATACGGGGGGAGCGCGTGCGCGGCGGAGCCGGTTTCCCGGCGACACCGCCCCTTCACCGAATCAGATAGCCGCCATCGACGACCAGCGAATGCCCGGATACGTAAGCCGATTCCTCGGCAGCCAGGAACAGCACGGCAGCGGCGACCTCCTCGGGCTTGCCCAGTCGCCGCAAGGGAATCTGACGCAGCAGCTCGGGAGACAATTCGCCATCCGCCCTCGCCCATTCGATGATCTGTGTATCGACGAAACCAGGCGACACGGCATTGCAACGGATGCCCTCCCGCGCCCATTTGTCCGCGATCGCCTTGGTGAAGCCAAGCACAGCCGCCTTGCTGGCGGAATAGGCTGGCTGGTCGCGAAGCGCGATATGCGCGCCCACCGAAGCGATGTTCACGATCGCCCCCTTCTGCCGCGCCAACCGGTCCCTGAAGCGATAGCAGAGGTCCACCACCGCATTCAGATTGACCTCGATGACCTCGCCATAAGCCTGGAAATCATATTCATCATCCCGCGCCATGCCCGCATTGTTGACGAGAATGTCGAGCTGTTCGATCAAGGCGGCGAGCGCGGCGCGCTCCTGCGGCATCTGCATGCGGGCGCGGTGATAGTGGAAGCGCGAAAGATCGTTGGGGTAGGCGGCCGGCTCTTCCCGCGTGCCGGTGATGTGAACCTGCGCGCCGGCATCGGCGAACGCACTGGCGATCCCGAAACCAATGCCTTGCGACCCGCCGGTCACCAGCACATTTTTCCCCGCGAAATCGAATGTGATGGCCATTGCCAACCTCCAGAATATCAATAGCTGGCAGCGCCGCCCTGCGCGCTTATCGGTAAGCGGGCTCGTCCCACCAGGGGAAATAGTCGGGCATGTTAGCCGACACCCGGTCGGGGAATTGCGGACGCCGCTTGGTAAAGAACGCGTCCACGCCCTCTCGAACGTCCTCGCTGCGGCCGCGGGACAGGATGCCTCGACTGTCGATCCGATGCGCTTCCATGGGGTGCGACATGCCAAGGCCGCGCCACATCATC
>DATEEP010000016.1:0-10446 GCA_035281095.1 Novosphingobium sp.
ACCTCGGTCAGCGCGAGCGGGTAATAGCCGATGGCGTTGGGATAGATCGCCAGGAGCAGCAGGCCCGTCCGCGCGGTCAGCTCGGAATCGAAAATCCGCCGGCCCAGATCGAGCAGCAGCCATCCGCCGATCGCGCCGACCGTGAGGTTGAACAGGCCGACGGCAGTGGTCGATGCGCCGAACCACCAGCACCACAGCGCCAGCGCCATCGACTGTCCCGGCGGCCAGAACGCGGTCGGCTCGCCGTTACGGAGATAGCCGAGGCCGGCGGCGAGTTCGGCGGCATGCTCGTAATACCAGGCGGCGTCGGAGACTGGAGCGACCTCGATCAGCAGGATCGCCGCGCGCGGCAGCAGGAACAGCGCCCAGACGAGCACCAGCGCCGCGCGCGATCGCGCGAACCATGCGGCGGCGCCGTTCTCGCGCGCGAAGGGCTGGCCAAGGGGCTGAACCGTTCCATGCATGGGGGCGGGATAGGCCCCAAACGGTTACGGTTCGGATAATCCGAACTTCGCTGGTCGGACCGGGAGGGGCCGCCTATCTATGCCGGCATGATCGAACATCAGTTCCATTCGATGCCCGATGGCCGCCGCCTCGCTTACCGCTTCACGCCCGGAGCGGCACCGACAATCGTCTTTCTGCCTGGCTACATGTCCGACATGGCCGGCGGCAAGGCACAGGCGGTCAACGATTGGGCCACCGCGAACGGGCGCGCGTGCCTGCTGCTCGACTATTCCGGCTGCGGCCTCAGCGATGGAGACTTCGCGGACGGCACTCTCACGCGCTGGCGCGACGAGGTACTCTCGCTGATCGCGGCGCATGTCTCCGGGCCGGTCGTGCTGATCGGCTCGTCGATGGGCGGGTGGCTGATGCTGATGGTGGCGCTGGCATTGCCGCGCCAACGCGTCGCCGGCCTGATCGGCATAGCCGCCGCGCCCGACTTCACCGAGTGGGGCCGCTCGGACGAGGACAAGCGCAGCCTCGCGGCGGGGCAAACGGTGTTCGAGCCTAACCGGTATGGCCCCGAACCGACCCCGACGCACCCCGGCTTCTGGGCCGACGGGCAGGCCAACCTGCTGCTGGGAAATGAAATCGCGCTCGATTGCCCGGTACGCCTGCTGCACGGCCAGCGGGACCCCGACGTGCCATGGGACATATCGGCGCGGCTGGCCGAGGCTTTGCGCTCGCCCGACGTGCGGATCATGCTGTTAAAAGACGGCGACCATCGCCTGTCGCGCGACAGCGACATCGCGCTGCTGCTCCGGGCCGTGGCTGAGATCGGCGCTGAGATCGGCGCGTGATCCCGCTTTCGGTCCTCGATCTGGTGCCGGTGCGCGAAGGCGCCAGCCTGTCGGACGCGCTGGCTGAGACCGCGCGGATGGCCCGCGCGGCGGAAGGCGCCGGGTACAAGCGGTTCTGGACCGCCGAGCACCACGGCATGGAGGGACTCGCGGGCGGCGCGACGTCGGTGGTGCTGGCGCATATCGGCCAGGCGACGTCCACCATCCGCATCGGCGCGGGCGGGATCATGCTGCCCAATCACAACCCGTTCGTCATCGCCGAGCAGTTCGGCACGCTCGATGCGCTGTTTCCCGGCCGGATCGATCTCGGGCTGGGCCGCGCACCCGGCGCGGATCGCCGCATAGCCGATGCCTTGCGCAAGGACCTGATGAGCGCGGCCGATGCGTTCCCGCAGGACGTGGTCGAGTTGCAGGCGCGCTTCGCGGGGGATCCGCGGCTGGCGATCATGGCGACGCCGGGCGCGGGCGCACAAGTCGAACTGTGGATACTCGGGTCCAGCCTGTTCGGCGCCTCGCTCGCCGCGCATCTCGGGCTGCCCTATGCTTTCGCCTCGCACTTCGCGCCGGCGCTGCTCGATCAGGCATTGGCGACGTATCGCCGGAATTTCCGCCCCTCCGAGACTTTGGCCAAGCCGCATGTCATGGCGGCGATGACGGTGGTGGCCGCCGACACGGATGAAGAGGCGCAACTCCTCGCCACCTCACTGGACCAGAGTTTCGTCAACATCCGGCTCGGCCGGCCGCTTCGTCTCCAGCCGCCTGTGCCGGGCTTTCGCGAGAGCCTGCCCGCTCCGGCGATCGACATGCTGGAGGCGATGCGCAGCGTTCGAGCGGTGGGCAGCCCCGCTACCGTGCGCGCCGATATCGAAGCCTTCGTCGCCCGCACCCGCGTCGACGAGCTGATCATCGGCGGCGGCATATACGATCCCGAGGCGCGGCGGCGCTCGATCGAGCTGACGATGGCAGCCATGCAACCCCGGTGACGACGCGCTTGACGACACTGGTGATTTCGCCAAACGAAGCGCGCATGGAAAAAGCGGACGTAGTCATCGTCGGCGCGGGTCACGGGGGGGCGCAATGCGCCATCGCGCTGCGCCAGAACGGGTTCGAGGGCACTGTGGTCGTCGTCGGGCGCGAGTCGGAATATCCCTATGAGCGGCCGCCGCTCTCGAAGGAGTATTTCGCGCGCGAGAAGACCTTCGACCGGCTCTATATCCGCCCGCCGACGTTCTGGGCGGAAAAACAGGTCGAATTCCTGCTCGGCACCGAAGTGACGGCGGTCGATCCCAAGGCCAGGTCGCTCACGCTGTCGAACGGCAATGCACTGGAATACGGCACGCTGGTCTGGGCCGCGGGCGGCGATCCGCGCCGGCTGCCGGTGCCGGGAGCCGACCTTGCGGGCGTCTTCGCGGTGCGCACGCGCGAGGACTGCGACCTGATGATGGCCGAGGTCGACAACGGCGTGAAGGACATCGTCGTCATCGGCGGCGGCTATATCGGTCTGGAAGCGGCGGCGGTTCTGACCAAGCTGGGCTGCAAGGTCACGTTGCTCGAAGCGCTGCCGCGCGTGCTGGCGCGGGTGGCCGGAGAGGAGCTCTCCGCATTCTACCAGAAGCAACACCGCGATCATGGCGTCGATCTGCGCACCGACGTGGGCGTGGACAGCCTGGAGGGTGACGGCACGCGCGTTACCGGCGTCAAGCTGTCGGACGGCAGCGTGATCCCGACCGAGGCGGTGATCGTCGGCATCGGCATCGTGCCCGCCGTTGGCCCGCTGATCCTGGCGGGCGCGGCCGGAGCGAACGGCGTCGACGTCGACGAATATTGCCGCACCTCGCTGCCCGACATCTATGCTATCGGCGATTGCGCGGCGTTCGCCTGCGAATATGCGGGCGGCACGGTGATGCGCGTCGAATCGGTGCAGAACGCCAACGACATGGCCACTTGCGTCGCCAAGGCGATCTGCGGCGACCGGCAGAAGTACCACGCGTTCCCCTGGTTCTGGTCGAACCAGTTCGATTTGCGGTTGCAGACCGCCGGCATCTCGCTTGGCTATGACCAGACGGTGGTGCGCGGCGATGCGGACGCGCGGTCGTTCTCGGTGGTCTACCTCAAGGAAGGCAAGGTCGTCGCGCTCGACTGCGTCAACTCGGTCAAGGACTACGTCCAGGGCCGCAAGCTGGTGGAGGCGGGGCTGAAGCCGGACCTCGCGGAATTGGCCGATGCGGACAAGCCGCTCAAGGAACTGCTGTAAGTCCTCCCCGCTTGCGGGGAGGGGGGCCGACGAAGGCGGTGGAGGGGGCTATCGGTCGGGCGATGCGCTCGGAGGCAAATTCCCTCCGTCAGCCGCTTCGCCCCTGCCACCTCCCCGTGCCGGGGAAGATAGTCGGGCCGCGGCCCACGCCGCCGCCTCCGCCACGACCGGATCGGGATCGGTGGTCAAGGCTTGCACTCGTGCTAGCAGGGCCTGATCGCCGCTATTGCCCGCCGCGATCAGGCAGTTGCGCACGAACCGGTCGCGGCCGATGCGCTTGATGGGCGAGCCCGAGAACAGCCGCCGGAAGCCTGCTTCGTCCAGCGTGAGCAGATCGCCCAGCCTGGGCGCGGCCAGTTCGGCGCGGGGCAGGAACGCGCGCATCGTGTGCGCCGTATCGGCGAACTTGTTCCACGGGCAGACCGCCAGGCAATCGTCGCAACCGTAGATGCGGTTGCCGATGGCTTCGCGAAAGTGGTGCGGGATCGGGCCTTTGTGCTCGATGGTCAGGTAGCTGATGCAGCGCCGCGCATCGAGGCGGTAGGGCGCTGGAAAGGCCATTGTCGGGCAGGCCCGCTGGCAGGCGTCGCACGAGCCGCAGGTGTCGGGCGTGGCGACATCGGGCGGGAAAGGGATCGTCGTGTAGATTTCGCCGAGGAACAGCCACGATCCATGCTCGCGGCTGACGAGGTTGGTGTGCTTGCCCTGCCAGCCGAGCCCCGCCGCCTGGCCCAGCGGCTTTTCCATCACCGGCGCGGTATCGACGAAGACTTTGACTTGCGCGTCGTCCAGTCCGCGCCTCGGGGCTTCCGCTATCAGCCAGCGCGCCAATGCCTTGAGCGCCTTCTTGACGGTGTCGTGATAATCCCCGCCCTGCGCATAAGTGGAAATACGTGCCCGATCGGGATATGCCGCCAGCGCCAGCGGATCGCCGGCCGGCGCATAGCTCATGCCCAGCGCGATCACGCTCTTCGCTTCCGGCCACAGCGCCTGTGGGGAGGCGCGCCAAACCTTGCGGGCCTCCATCCACTCCATCGAACCGTGCATGCCCTCGGCGAGCCAGCTATCGAGGCGTGCGGCGGTCGCGTCATCCGTCTTTGCCGATGCCACGCCGAACGCGGCGAAGCCCAGCCGCCGCGCTTGCGCCTCGAGGTCGCGCCGCAACGTCGCGGCCGTCTCGGCGTTAACCGGACTTGCGGGCTTTTCTGTCAAGGAGCGATGCTCAATCGCGGCGGACGACATGAAGATAGAACTAGGAGATTGGCGAGTGGCGGGCAATGACGGTGCACCGCTTGCCTCGGGGCTCGCAATCGAAGCGCGCGGCATGGTCAAGCGCTTCGACAACTTCACCGCCGTCGACGGCATCGACCTGACGGTGCCCGAAGGCGCGATCTACGGCGTGCTCGGCCCCAACGGCGCGGGCAAGACGACGACGCTGCGGATGCTTCTGGGTATCATCGACCCGGACGAGGGCACGCGCCGGGTGCTGGGCGCGGAGCGGCCGCACGATGTCGCGCATGCGATAGGGTATCTGCCCGAGGAGCGCGGGCTCTACCCGGCGATGAAGGCTTACGAAGCGATCGCCTTCGTCGGCGCGCTGCGCGGTCTGCCGCTGGCCGAAGGACGTAAGCGCGGGCGCGCGCTGCTGGAGGAGCACGGCCTCGGCTATGCCGCCGACCGGCAGATCCGCCAGCTTTCGAAAGGCATGGCGCAGCAGGTACAGATCCTCGGCACATTGGTGCACGAGCCGCGTCTGGTCGTGCTGGACGAGCCGTTCTCCGGCCTCGACGCGCTCAACCAGGGGAAGCTGGAGAAGATGATCCGGCGGCTGGCGGAAGCGGGAACGACGGTGATCTTCTCGACCCACGTCATCTCCCATGCCGAGCGGCTGTGCGACGAAGTGGCGATCATTGCCGGCGGCAAAATCCCTTTCGCGGGGCCTGTCGACGTGGCGCGTGATCGCATCCCCCCGCAAGTCCGGCTGGAAACGCGCGAGCGCGACGGGCCATGGCGCGCCGCGTTTCCGGCCGATGCCCGGCTCGAAGGAAAGCTGTGGCACTTCTCGCTGCCCGATAGCGGAGTCGAGCCTTTGCTGCGCGCCCTGATCGAAGGCGATGCCGGCATCCTCTCGCTCTCGATCGAGCGCGCCGGATTGCACGATGCCTTCGTCGCCATCGCCGGCGAAGCGGCGGCGCGGGCGCTTGAGCTTGGCGAAACCGAGGAGCAACGGTGATGCGGCCTCGTAAATCGCAAGGAAGACTGTCCACTCTCGCGGCGGCGCTGGTGATCGCGCGGCGTGATTTTTCGGCGATCCTGTTCAGTCGCAGCTTCTTCTTCTTCCTGCTCGGCCCGCTGTTCCCGGTGGTGGTGGGCGTCCTGGCCGGCGGGGTCGGCGAGCGGGTGCAGCAAAGCGCGGATCGGCCCGAGCTGGGCGTGGCCATGCCGGCGCGCGATGCCGAGAGGCTCCTGACCGCGCGCGCCAGACTCGAACCGACATTGGGCGCAAACCTGCCCGATCTCGTGATGGTGAAGGCGCTCGCTCCTGGCGAAACGTTCGACGCGGCCGCCTCGCTGGCCGAGAAGCGCGGCCTGAATGTCGCCGCGATCCTTGGCGGCACGCTGTCCGAACCGGTTCTGACCGGCCCGCCCGAGCGGATCGACCGCTGGCGAGGACCTGCCTCGCTGCTCACCGCGCAGGCGCTCGGAGCGGGGCCGCGCGTCTACCCCGAGGTTCGGCTGGCCGGCACCCGGACCAGCACCGCCGATGACCGCCACGGTCGCCTGACCACGGCGCAGGCGGCGCAGACCATGCTGTTCCTGCTGACGATGCTGCTCGCGGGAATGGTGCTGTCCAATCTGGTCGAGGAGAAGGCCAACAAGATCATCGAGGTTCTCGCCGCCGCGATCCCGA
The DNA here is from genome assembly GCA_035281095.1 of Novosphingobium sp. Classification (GTDB taxonomy): domain Bacteria; phylum Pseudomonadota; class Alphaproteobacteria; order Sphingomonadales; family Sphingomonadaceae; genus Novosphingobium. The sequence continues at coordinate 6,467 of DATEEP010000016.1, forward strand.
TGGACGCGGTGTTCCTGGGCAAGCTGTTCGCGATGCTGGCGGTGTCGATGGTCGGCATCGCCGTGTGGGGCGCCACGGGAGGGGCGCTGGTGCTCGGCGGCGTGGTCGAGGTGGGCAATCTGCCGACACCGGCGGTTGGATGGCCGCTGTTCCTCGTGCTCGGCGTCGTCTATTTCGCGATGGGCTACCTGCTTCTGGGGGCGGTGTTCCTGGCGATCGGCTCCATGGCGACGACGGTACGCGAAGTGCAGACGCTGTCGATGCCCGTGACGATGATGCAGCTGATGGTCTTTTTCCTCGCGAGCTTCGCGATGACCCAGCCGGGCAGCGCGGTCGAGCTGTTCGCGGTCGTGTTCCCGTTCAGCTCGCCCTTCGCGATGCTGGCGCGCGCGGCGCAGGATGCCACGCTCTGGACTCACGCGGCGGCGCTCTGCTGGCAGGCGCTGTGCGTGATCGTGTTCGTGCGCATGGGCGCGCGGCTGTTCCGGACACGGGTGATGAAGTCGGGCCCGGCGGTTCCGAGGAAGCGGCGGGGTTTGCGTGCGCTGCTGCGTCCGTCGCGGAGTTGAAATCCGCGATCGCGTTGCCGATCTTGCACGGACGGGGCGGCGCGCGAAAGGATCGATACCGAATGCCTGACTCCATTCCGGTTGAGCGTCGCCGGTTCCTGACCTGGCTTGCCGCGTCCGCCGGGCTGCCTGTGCTCGCGGCCTGCGGTGGCGGGGATGCCGAGGCGAAGACCTACCCGGTCAGCTACACCGAAGCCGAATGGCGCAAGCGGCTGACCGCCGATCAATTCTACATCCTGCGCGAACACGGGACCGAGCGGCCCTACACCTCCCCGCTCGACAAGGAGAAGCGCGCCGGCACTTTCGTCTGCGCGGCGGACGGCAATCCGCTGTTCTCATCGGCCACCAAGTTCGAGAGCGGCACCGGCTGGCCCAGCTTCTACCGCCCGCTGAAAGGGGCCATCGGCACTTCGACCGACTACAAGGCCGGCTATCCGCGCATCGAAGTGCATTGCGCCAGGTGCGGGGGCCACCTCGGCCACGTGTTCGACGATGGCCCGCGTCCGACCGGCAAACGCTATTGCATGAACGGCGATGCGATGAAGTTCGCTCCGGCCTGAACCGGAATCGGAACAACGCCGCGATATCCCGGTTTATCAGTGAGATGAACCGGGAGTTGCCCAATGCTTGAATGGATCCTGATCCTCCTCGCCGTCGGATAGCTGGTGCGGGCGGCGGGACTCGAACCCGCACTGGGAACCCCAAACGGATTTTAAGTCCGCAGCGTCTACCATTCCGCCACGCCCGCACGGATGCAGCGGGCCGGATGTGGCAGAACGCGGGAATATCGGCAACCGTTCGACGATGGCGCCGCCGGATTACTCGGCCCGGATTACTCGACGTTGAGGCGGATGCGCATTTCCTTGCCTGGCTTGAAGTAGGGCACGCGCTTTTCGGGCACGTCCACGCTCTCGCCAGTCCGGGGGTTGCGGCCGCGCCGCGCCTCGCGCTGCCGGGTGGAGAACGCGCCGAACCCGCGCAATTCCACACGGCCCCCGCTCGCCAGGCTCTCGGCCACTTCGTCGAAGAAGGTATCGACCACCCGCTCGATATCGTCGGCCCGCAGTTCCGGGTTCTCTTTAGCCAGCGCCTGCAAAAGTTCGGACCTGATCATGTGTCCCCCAGCGTTGCCCCACAAGATTAGGTCGTTGACTTAACACAGGTTTAGTCCCGTGCAAACGCCCGCGCGCGAATCCGTTCTGTCCCCTTCACACGGAGAATTTGACGACTAAGCTTGCGCCTTTCCGGATTGGAGAAGGGTCAGGGATGAAAAACGTCGGCAGCTGGAACGAGGGGGACTGGATCGCGGCCATCGCGGCCATCGCCCTTTTCGCGGTTCTCGCCATCGGCGGCCTGATCGCGTCGCGGCGCAGCGAGGAGGTGCTGGGACATCCGCGCGGGCTGTTCGTGCTGTTCTATGCCGAGATGTGGGAGCGCTTCTCCTACTATGGCATGCGGGCGCTGCTGATCCTCTACCTGACCAAGTTCTGGCTGTTCGCCGACGGCCAGTCGAACCTGATCTACGGCGCCTACACCAGCCTGGTCTACATTACCCCGGTGCTGGGCGGCTATCTGGCCGACCGCTGGCTGGGGCAGAGGAAGGCAGTGCTGTTCGGCGGGTTGGTGCTGGCGCTCGGCCACTTGTTCATGGCCTACGAGGGGATGCAGGGCATCGCCGACCCGGTGGCGAAGCAGGCGGACCCCGCGATCAATGTGTTCTGGCTGGCGCTTGCCCTCATCATCGTCGGTTCGGGCTTTCTCAAGGCCAACATCTCGGTGATCGTCGGCCAGCTCTATCGCATGACCGATGGCCGCCGCGACGCCGCCTATACGATTTTCTACATGGGCGTGAATACCGGCGCGGCGCTGGGCACGATCCTGGTCGGTTACCTGGGCGAGACGATCGGCTGGTCGTGGGGCTTCGGCCTCGCCGGAATCGGCATGGTGCTGGGGCTGATCATCTTCGTGATCGGCAAGCCGGCGCTCAAGGGTCAGGGCGAGCCGCCGTTGCCGCTGCCCCGCCAGCGGGAAGCACTGTTGTACGCTGTCGGTGCCGCCTCGGTGGGCGTCATCTGGCTGTTGATCCAGTATCAGGACGTGATCCAGAACCTGCTGATCGTTTGCGGCGTGGCGATGCTGGGGTACACGCTCTACGAGGCGCTGAAGCTGCCGAAGGAGCAGCGCGAGCGGATGTACGCGATCCTGTTCCTGATCGCGCTGAACCCGATCTTCTGGGGCCTGTTCGAGCAGGCGGGGGGGTCCCTGAGCCTCTACACCGACCGCTTCGTCGATCGGGAGGGGGTGCCGACCAGCCTGTTCCAGTCGATCAACCCGATCTACATCGTGCTGCTGGGGCCGGTCTTCGCCGCGCTGTGGGGCTGGCTTGGCCGGCGCGGCTGGGAGCCCTCCGCGCCCGCCAAGTTCGGCCTGGCGCTGGCGCAAGTCGGCTTCGCGTTCCTGATCTTCGTCTGGGGCGCCAGGAGCGTCGGCATGGCGGCGATGACGCCGGTCATGTTCGTGTTCCTGATCTACCTGTTCCAGACCACCGGAGAGCTGTGCCTCTCGCCGGTCGGGCTCTCGGCGATGACGCGGCTGGCGCCGCTGCATCTCGGCAGCTTCATCATGGGCGCGTGGTTCTACATGAGCGCGGTGGGCAATTTCGTCGCCGGCAAGATCGGCGAGGCGACCGGCGGCGAAAGCGGCGAGATGTCCAAGGAACTGACCCTGGCGATCTACAACCAGATCGGCTGGATCACCATCGGCGTCGCGGCGGTGGTCTTGCTGGCCTCTCCGATCGTGCGGCGCTGGATGCATCTGGAGACGCTTGAGGATCGCGTGACCCCTGCCGATCAGGCGAGAGTGCCCGGCGGCGGTGAGGGCGAGAACGTGGAGGGCGCGCTGCCGGGACGCTGAGAGGCGTTCGCCGGACAACAACCAAAAAGGAGAGAGAGTATGTCGAAGATTGGCAGGTGCTTTGGGGCAATTATCACCGCGATGACGCTCGGCGCGGCGGCCGCCGCCGTGGCCGAGCCGCACATCACTCCGGTGACGGCACCGGTTGTCGTATCCGCGCCCGGCAAAGAGGTGGCGAAGGAGAAGATGATCTATCTATTCCACCGCCGCGACGAGTGGAGCCGCGAGCATTTCCAGCTCCACTACGTCGAGACCCATGCGCAACTGGGGCTGCGCTGGACGCGCAACCTGCTGGGCTACAGCGTCAACCTGGTCCAGACGCCCAGCCATACCGACGCGCTGACCGAGCAATGGGTTCCCACGGCGATGGACATGCTCGATGCGAAGAATTCCTACGCCTCGCCCGAGGACTTCGCGCATGTCGCCGCCGATCGGATCAGCGACGGCAAGACCGGGTATTACGTCGTGCAGGAGACCGTCCTGAAAGGTGCGCCACAA
>DATEEP010000017.1:0-51973 GCA_035281095.1 Novosphingobium sp.
CTGACGTTCAACGAACGCGCCTCGTTCATCACCGCCTTCAACCTGGAACGGCGGGTCGGTGTCTCGGCTGGCTTCCGCAAAGGCGCCGTCATGGCCAACGCCGGCGTGTTCACCGATGATATCTCCGCGCTCGGCAACGACGGCAACAAAAGCTTCAGCGCCGACGGCCGCGTGGTCTGGATGCCGAAGTTCGGCGATCTGCAGCTTCACCTCGGCGGATCGCTTCATCACCGCAAGCTGGGCAAGTTCCAGGGCAGCCTGGGCCAGCAGTATCGCGCCCGCCCCTATATCGGCAGCACCGACATCCGCTATCTCGACACGGGAGTGCTCACCGTCGATGACGAGACGCACCATGGCGCCGAACTCGCCGCCAACTGGAAGCGGGTCCATTTCGCCGGCGAGGCGGCATGGCTGAAGGTCGACCGGCCGGGTCCCGCCGACCCGCTGTTCTTCGGGGGTTACGCCGAAGCCGGGATCTTCCTGACGAACGACAGCCGCGTCTACCGGAACGGCCAGTTCGATCGCGTCGTCCCGTCACGACCGGTGGGCGATGGCGGGTGGGGCGCGCTCGAATTCAATGTTCGTTACGACCATCTCGATCTCACCGATGCCGGACTGGGCGGCGGCGTGCACGACGGATACGGCGCGGCATTGATCTGGATGCCGACCGCCTATGTCCGCTTCCTGATGAATTACATGCACCTGATCTACGACATTCCGAGCCAACGACCCAAGTTCAACGCCGAGGTCATCGGCGTGAGGACCCAGGTCGATTTCTAGAGCATGATGAATCCAGATCGATCCACTTTCGTCATTGCGAGCGTAGCGAAATCACTCTGGGAGACATCTCCGCCCGAAGCGCGGGAACCCGCTGCCGCCTTGCTCCGGCTCGCCAGCTTGACTTGCCTTGAACAGTAGTGAACTGCCACTGGCGCCTGCATTTGAAGGCAAAGGATAATCCGTGAAACACCCACGTGCCCGACGTCGCAGCCAAGTGGAGGTAAGGCAGGCGATCCTGGCCGCCGCGACCCGGCTGTTCGCCGAGCGGGGGTATGCCAACACGACGACGCGAGCCATCGCCACCGAGGCGCACGCCAGCGAGGTCCTGCTCTACAAGTATTACAGTTCGAAAGCCGATCTGTTCGAACGCGCCATCTCGCTGCGCTTCGACGAGATGATGAACGACGCACGCAACATGATCCAGACGCGGCCGAAGGGCGAGCGCATCGAATACAGCAGGGATTTCATCTCCGAGCTGTATCGCATGTTCCTCGCCGACAAGGGGCTGATGCTGGCGTTGATAACCGCGCGGGCCTACAACGATGCTCCCGAAGACTACGCCGAGAAATCGATCGGCCTGCGGCGATTCTTCGAAGGCGCCGAGGAGCGCGTCGCCAGGAGCTGGGACGAGGTCGGCTTCAAGAGCGATATCTCGGCGTCTCTGGCATCCCGGCTGGCGTTCGCATCGGTGCTTGCCGGCGCCTTGCTGGGAGACTGGCTTTTCGAAGACAGACAGTCGGACGCGGAGATCACCAATGCGATCTCCCAGTTCGTCGTTCGCGGTCTCTATGGCGTGCCGTTCGGGGGACCCGCGAAGACTTCGGCGGACTGAGCATCAACCCGGCGCGGTCTGCGGTTGCCCGCATCAGCGCGCGAGCAGCGTCCTGGCCCAGCCTTCCATCATCCTCCGGCGCTGGTCCATGGCGGGCTCGCCCTCTTCCAGCAGGGGCATGCGCAGCGTCGCCTCGGTCACGCCGAGTTCCATGAGCTCCTCGAACGCACCCGGTTCGTCCTTCCACGGGGCGTGTATTTCGAAGCCGGGGCCGCGCCCCGCGATCTCGAGCTGCTCGCGCAGGCGTCCGATCAGGCCGGGAAGCACCTCGCGCGGGGTGGCGGTCGCGGCGATCCAGCCGTCCGCGAGAGTGGCCGCCCGTCGCAGGTTGATGTCGCCATGCCCGCCGATGATGATCGGCACCGGCCTTGTCGGCGCCGGGTTGAGATGGACCGGCTGAAACGCGAAGTGGCGACCGGAATAGCCGAAGAACTCCCCGGTGATGAGGCCCCTGATAACCTCGATCGCCTCTTCGAAACGGCTGCCGCGTCCTTCCCACGGGACGCCGGCGACTTCGTAGTCGTATTGCCAAGGGCTGGTGCCGACGCCGAGCTGGAACCGCTCTCCGGTCAGGACCGCGATCGTCGCGACTTGCTTCGCCACCAGCACCGGGCTGCGCATGGGCAACTTCAGCACGGCGGTCTTGATATGCACCCTTGAGGTGGCCGCACCGACGGCGGCGGCGGTCGCCAGGGGATCGACGAACGGGATGTCCCGTATCTCGCGCTTGCCGTCGGCGGTGTAGGGATAGTCCTCGCCCGCCGACTGCGGGTAGACGATGCTGTCAGGGATGCCGATCCCGTCGAACCCGAGCGTCTCCGCCAGGCGCGCAACCTCGAGCACGTTTTCCGGCTCGACCCGGCTCAAGCTGACGGTGAATCGCATCGTACTCCCCTTGTTCATGGCTTCTTGTTCATGGCTTCGCGGCGCTTGACCCGCTCCGCATCCGCTTTCCGACCGGGATGCGAGGGCGTTACATGCGTACTGCAAGCGGGTTGCATAGCGTCGCCCCAACTGGCTGGACAGATGTTTGCCGGCGCCCATGGATTTTCCGGAAAGGCGGCTCTCAAATCCCGGCGTCGCGCACCAGCCGGCCAGGACGGGCCCCCGTATCGGTTCCGTTGCGGCGGATGGCCGTTCCCCCGACGAAAGTCGCCACGTAGCCATCGGCTTTCTGGGTGAGGCGCTTGCCGCCACCCGGAAGGTCGTGGACGACCGTCGGGGAGTAGAGCTTGAGGCGATCCATATCGATGACATTGATGTCGGCCTTCATACCCGGCGCGATGCGGCCACGGTCGCGGAACCGGTGCAGACGGGCGGGCTGATCGGTCAGCATCTTGACGGCGGTGGGAATGTCGAGCCGCTCGCGCTTGCGATCGCGAGCCCAGTGGGTAAGCGTGTAGGTGCTATAGGTGGCATCGCAGATCACGCCATAATGCGCCCCGCCATCGCCGAGCGCGAGCACGGTTTCCTGCCGCTTCATCAGGTCGAGCGTCGCATCGAGGTTGCCCGCCGCGAAGTTCGACAGGGCCATGAGCAGCTTGCCGCGTCCATCTCGTTCCAGCAGGAGGTCGTAAGCCACCTCGTCGGGCGTGATCCCGCGGGCCTTGGCGGTCGCCTCGACGCTGGTGGATGGATCGGGTTCGTAATCCGCGAACTCGCCCATCGGATACATCTCGCCAAACTGGCGAAGCGTGCCGCGATGGGCGAGCTTCATCTCCCCTTGGGGCTTGATCAGCTTCGCCCGCACTTCGAGCTTGCGCATTTCCGCGACCCGGTCCTCGAACGAAAGGTGCGCCAGATGCTCTACGTAATAGGGGTGCATGCAAAACGGATTGAAGCTCGCGTCCAGGCCCAGGATATTGCCGACCGGACGGTTGAAGACTTGCGGCCGGATATCCAGCCCTTCGGCCCGGTCGCGTTCGACGGCGTCCATGACTTGCTTCCAGATATCCGCCATGTGGGGCGCGTTGAACTGAAGCAGCGTGTACGTCAGCGGCCGCCCGGACTGGCGGGCGACCTCATGGAAAAGAAGATAGTCGTCGACCGAGGGGGTCCGCGATGAGGTGACCGCCTGGAAAGTGCCGCGGCCCGCATCGGCAAGACCTCCGGCGATCTCGACCAGTTCGGATATCTCCGCGCTCACGCTGGGGATGAGGCCCCCGTCGCTGGCCTTGTGGAAAATGCTGCGCGACGTGCCGAAACCGATCGCGCCGGCTTCGACCGCCTCACGCGTGAGCTGGCGCATCCGGGCCTTGTCCGCATCGGTCGCGGGCTCGAGATCGAGCGCACGGTTGCCCATCACGAAGACACGGAGCGGCGAATGGGGGAAGAGCATCGCGAAGTCGATGTCATGCGGCTTGCTCTCGATGGAATCGAGGAAGTCCGGGAAGCTTTTCCAGTCCCACGGGAGGCCGTCGCTCATGACCAGCTCCGGAATGTCCTCCACCCCTTCCATCAGCCGGATGAGGTTGTCCCGGTCGCCATCGCGGCAAGGCGCAAAGCCAACCCCGCAATTGCCGGCGACGACCGTGGTGACGCCATGGTCCGAAGACGGATTTAGCTGGTCGGACCACGTGAGCTGGCCATCATAGTGTGTGTGCACGTCGATGAAGCCCGGCGTTACCAGCAGGCCCCGCGCGTCGACTTCTTCATGCCCCGTGTCGGTGAACTTGCCCACTTCGACGATGCGGCCCTCGTTCACCGCGATGTCCGCCTCGCGCAGGTCTCCGCCCGTGCCGTCCGCTATCGTGCCGCCGCGGATCACCAGATCGATCTTGCCCATCAATACCTCCGGAATGAGTACGGGTCGCCGATCCGTCTCTTTTGTGTATCGTATGCTTCTTATGAGTCGCGAAAATCAGATGAACAGATTGCGCGCCTGATAATTGAAACTGCGGCGGCGCGCCTCGGCGTCCCATGCGAACGTCAGGCCGGCATCCGCGTGGGGGCGGTAGACGAAAGGCGTCTCATCGGGAAAACGCCGCCGCCGTGCATCGATCGCATAAGAAATCATCTCCGCGCGGCGCTCCACCCGTTCGGAATCGTAGAAGACCTGCTTTCCGCTGGCATGGTTGGCGGTGACGCCCTCCACCGAAGCGCGGCGATGGAAGCCGATCGTCAGTGACACCCGCCAGTCCGAGCTCGTGTTCGGGAACGATCCGTGAAGCACCTGGCGATTGCTGATGCACACGTCGCCCGCCTCGCAAATCAACGGAACCGCCTGCGGCAGGCGATTGCCGCCGGCTTGCTCCACGAGTTGCCGAATATCGGCGCGGGACCGGTGCGACCCCGGAACGAACCAGACAGTCGTGGCCGACGTGCAGGGGTAGAGTTGCACCATGAAGTTGAACCCGTGGATCTCGGGATCCCAGTCCGGGCTGTCCCAATGGGTGGTGCCGTCCTGATGCCACGCGAAGGACCCGCCCCGGCCTGGCTGCTTGACGATCGCGGAATCGCCGAACGGGACGAAATCCTCGCCATTAAGGGCCGACGCGACCGAGAGGAGGCCGGGATGGCCCGAAATGCGCAAGGCCGGATCGGAGAACTGGCCGAGCCCGGAGATCAGCATCGGCACTTCCTTGGGCGCGTCGGCGGCGGCCTCCGGCTCGATCATCCTCACCGCCGCACGATTGTTCGTTGCCCCGGTCCCGCCAAGGGGATCGCCAAGCGGCTTCGTCCAGAACACCACGGGGTTCGGCAGATCGGCAGTGGCCGCGGGGCGTCCATGCCGGTCCAGCTTCGACTGGCTGTCCGTCGGCAGACGATCCAGCAAATCATGGATATCCTTGCGGGCTTCCTCCACTTCGGCAGGATCGATCACGCCTTCCAGGACATAGAAGCCGTGTTCCCGATACGAATTCAGGATGTCGGCATGCACGTGGCCATCTGCGTCATAGCGCAGGGGGCCCCGATTGCCGAGCGCCGCGGCGCGTGCCTCACCTTGGCGGAAATAGTCCTGCATTGCAGATTCCTCGGTTCCAAAATCGACTTTGTCGGCGATCATTGATCGTTCGCTCCTCAATGCGGGCCCGCAGGGGGGATGACCGCCCGCTTGTGCAAGAGCGCGCCTGGGCAGAGCCGTGATGCGCCCCTTTATATATCGTTCGCTACTTATATCAAGCCAATTTGCCTGCCCGGTCTCATTTCCCGGTGCTCCCGTGGTCGCGGTCCGGTTACCGCCGAACGCGGCCCTCTTTCAGACCGGGGTCCGGGATGGAAGCATCGTCATTCGGCGAAGGCGACCATTGCGGATAAGGTCCGAGACCGATCAGGAGGAGCCCCGCCATGGCGCTTGCCGGGATCGCCGCGAGGATCAGCAGGGTATAGTTCCCGGTCAGGTCGTACATCAGGCCGCCGAAGACCGGGCCGAGGACACCCGTGCAAGCGATGAGGCTCGCCATCACGCCGTAGATCTTCCCGTAGTTGCGCATGCCGGCATATCGCACGGTCAGGAAGGCATTGATCTGCAGCTTGGTGCCGCCCGCGTATCCGGCGACCACCATCGAGATGACGATCAGGGTCGGCGTCCGGAACGGCTCCAGCAGCATGACCAGCGACAGCGCCATCGCGCCGTTGGTGATGCCCCCGATCAGCCCCGCCTTGAACCGGTCCATCAGCCATCCGGTCATCATCAGGCCCGCGAACCCGGCGACGCCCGACAGGCTGGTCAGCCAGGCGGCCGTCTCGCGCGCCACGCCCGCCTCGGTCAGAAGCGGGACCTTGTGGATGGTGAGCGTGGAACTGAACAGGAGGGTGAGGAAAGTGGCGATGCCGACGCGCCATAACGCCACGCTGCGAAGGGCCTGGTGAATGGTGAGCCCCGGCAAGTCGGAACTGGCCTTGTCGCCGCCATCGTGGTGGGAGCGATGACCACCGCCGCCGCCCCTGACATCGCGCAGGAACAACAACGACAGGGTAAACGCGGGTATGCCCCAGCCGATCGCCAGGAAGAGATAGGCGTCACGCCAGCCGTAGCCGTCCACCAGCCACTGCGCGATCGGCGGCGCGATGATATGGCAAAAGGTGATGCCCGCCATCGTGACCGCGAGCGCCATGCTTCGCCCCGCGTCGAACGCGTGGTTGATGGCAGCCGTCCAGATCGTGGTCTTGAGCATCAGCCCGACGACGGCGAAAGTCGCCCAGAAAGCGAGCCACTGAGCATGCGATCCGTTGGCGAGCGAGAAACAGGCCAGAGTGACGGTTGTCAGGACCAGCCCGGCAAGCGCCAGATACCTGACGCCCCAGCGATCGATCAGCGCGCCGATGAACGGCGACAGCGGAATGGCGACGGCGGCGGCGATGCTGCCACCGGCGCTGATCAGCGTGCGGCTCCAGCCGAACTCCGCGCTCAAAGGCTCGAAGAACAGGCCAAGCGTGAAGTAAGGGACAATCGGAACCGAGATTCCGACGAAGGCCGCCAGCACCATCGGCCAATGCGCACGCCATTCCGCCGCGACAGTGGACCTGTCGCCGGCGACGCCGGACGCCGGCGGGGTGCCGGGAGGCGCGCTCATTGCCTGTGGATCGCGCATCGCAGGCACCTCTCCCCCGGCCGGTTGTCCGGCGCCCGCCGCCCCTCCCGCAGGAGGCGAGCGCCAGCCAGTTTCAGAACTCGATCTGGAAATCGACGCCGAAGGTGCGCGCCCGCTCGTACATCGCGGTCACGTGCGTGGTGAAGCCGATCGGGAAGGGACCGGACTTGTCGTTGAACAAATTGCGGCCCCACAGCGCAACCGTGCCCTTCACGCCCGCCAGCGAGATGTCGTTCAGCGCAATCCGGCCGTTGACGATCCAGTAGGCGGGGATGTCGGCCGCCTTGCGATAGGTCTCGACCTCCGCGAGCGTGAACGCCGCACCGCCGGCATTGGCGTTGCCAGGCAGCGGAACCACCGCGGTCCCATGCTGCAACGACCGCCACGTGGCGTCCACGCGCGCGATCAGATGCATGCCGTCGGACGAGAGGTCCGCCGAGGTGTACTGCGCCGAAAGCGCGGAGGTCCACTTCGGACGGTTCACCACCTGGTAGTCGAGCGTGCCTTGCGTCACCACCGGCGCCAGCGAGGTATAGTGGAAGTCCAGGTAAGCCAGATTAGCCGAGAGCAGCAGGCGGTCGCTCGGCGCGAACATCGTCTCCAGCTCGAAGCCCTTGGCCCGCGCCGCACCGGTATTGGTGGTGACGGTGCCCACGCCGAGGGGAATCAGGAAGGCATAGGCCGGAATGCTGGACGTCAGCGGAGTGGTGGTGATGTTGCCATACTTGGCGGTGTAGAGGGCCAGGTTGGTGCGCAGCCTGCCGTCGAGCCAGTCGGCCTTTATGCCGGCTTCGAACGACTTGGCCGTTTCCGGATCGAACGGTATCGTCGAGGAGACGCCGCCCGAAATGTACGCCGTCGAAAGCTTGCCATAGAACAGCATGTCGTCGGTCGGCTTGTAATTTATCCCGACGAGATAGGTCACCTTGCTTCCGGTGTAGTCGATCGGGAATTCGTTGGCGTTGCTCGAACTGCGCACGCTGCGATCGACGCCCGTCTTGCGATCCTTGGTATAACGGATGCCGCCCACCAGATCGATGTCGTCACGAAGGTGGAATTCGATCTGCCCGTATGCGGCATAAGACTTGGTTTTCACGAACGTCCTGCGCCCCCCGGTCAGAGCAGGAGGCGGAACGGTGCCGGGTTGCTGGAAGTTGGGAAAGACGACGAAGCTGCCGTTGCGCAGCAGGCCGACGCTGTTTTCTTCACCGTAGCCGCCAAAGAAGGCGTTCTGCTGGAAATACAGCGCTCCCGCGGTCAGATGGAACGGGTCGGTATCCAGGTCGAGCTGCAGCTCGTTGCTCCATTGCTTGAAGCGGTTGTCCTGCGCCGAGGTGTTGATGAGCAACGGCGATCCCACCGCCGCGTCGGCCGACGCCGGGTTGATCCGCGCTATAAGGTACGCGCTGCCCGTGTTGATCAGCCCGCCCATGCCGGACGCATCGGAGCTTGGCGCCCACACCCGGGTCTTGCGATGGGCCGCGACGTTCTTGATCTGGATAGCGTCGCTGACATCCCAGGTCGCGGTCAGCGAGTGCCCGTAGACCTTGAGGTCGGACGGCACGTTCGCCCAGTTGTTGACTTCCTTGGGCCTGCCTTTCGTCACCTTCGGGAGGATTGCCTGGTTGGGCTGATTGGCGATCAGGTCGCGGTAGGCGGGCGACAGATAAGCGATGCCCTGCGCGGGGGCCGAGCTGGTTTCGCGGGTGAAATCGAAACGATAGACCAGTTTGAACTCACCGAGATCGGCCTTCGCCGCCGCGAACGCGGATTTGGATTCGTTGCCGCCGAGATAGTTTACCGCGGTCTTGAACACCGGCCGGCCGAACAGCTGCGAGAAGTCCCAGCGGGTGCCCCCGCCGATGTTGCGGGTATCGCCACGTTCCTTGGAATAGACGAACGAGCCCAGTACGCTGAACGGGCCGATCTGCGGCGAGGACACGCTCGTCACGCTGCGGATGTGGTGATAGTTGCCGAGCGTCACGCCCTGCTTGAAGCGGAATTTCCCGTCCGGCTCGCGCGTGGTGATGCTGATCGCGCCGCCGGTCGAGTTTCGTCCGAACAGGGTGCCTTGCGGACCGCGCAGCACTTCGATCTGGGCGATGTCGGGCATCGACATCATCGAGCCGAAGGCGTTGCCGATATAGACGCCGTCGATGTACATGCCGATGCCGCGGTCGCGCGCCGGCGCGTCGCCGGAGGTGAGGATACCGCGCATCGAGAACGAGCTGAGCGCGTTGCCGCCCGATTGCTTGCGGACCGACAAGCCGGGCGTCAATCCGTCGAGATCGCGGATATTGACGATCCGGTTCGCCTGCAGCGATTCCTGGGTGACGACCGAGACCGCGACGGGCACGTCCTGCAGCAACTGCTCGCGCTTCTGCGCGGTGACGACGATGTCGAAGGCGCTGGCGGCTTCGGACGCCTGGACGCTGTCGTTCGCTTCCTGTGCACGCACGGGTGAGGCCGCCACCGCGACCGGAACAGCGATCGTGCAGAGAAACGCGGCACGCAAACTCAATTGTGGAATTTCCTGTCCCATATTCCCTCCCTGGAACCCAGTTGGTGCAGCGGCAGGCATTACGCTCTCACGAGCCACGGCACCTCCCGTCCCTAGCAGCGCGGGACGGTTCGATCAATGTATCGTTCGCTTCTTATTTGTCCGACTCCTTGGCGCGCTTGGTGTCCAGCACGCGAAAGTAACTCGGCAAGGATGGGCCGCGAATGGATTTCGCCGGCCTGGCCGACCTCGGGTGAAATGGGAGCGCAATGAGCTGCGTCGGCGCTACAAAGGCAGGAGATCGGCGGGCTCTAAGAACTTCGCGCGACCGGCGAGCGGGGCGCGGGGCGCGAGGATCAAGGAGACAAATCGCGCAGTCCCTGAACTTATGGAGCACTATATGAGCAATTGCTATATATACGGATTACAAATCACTGCGGCCAGCCTCTGCGGAGGAAAACAGCGGCCCAGGGCATTAGTGGTATGAATTGACTCGCCAAACCAGGGCTTCTACTTCTCCGGGGCACTGATGTCACCAGCTTGAAATGGCGATACGGCATGCAAGTGCTGAATGAGCGTCCGAACGCTAATGGGGGCGCGATAACGGGGAGAGTTGAGGGTGGAAAAATCACGTCTTTCGACGCCGTCTGGCGCACGCCGCGCGACCCTGCTGGGCTGCAGCGCCCTGGCCGCAGTATCGATCGGGGGGCAAGCGCATGCGCAGGCCACGGATTCCGAAGGGTACGGCGTTGCCGACATCATCGTCACCGCGCAGAAGCGCGAACAGTCCATGCAGGATGTGCCGGTCGCGATCACCGCGATTTCGGCCGAATCGCTGCAAGTCAACCGCGTCGTCAACTTGCTGGATCTTTCCTCGCAGGCGCCCAACCTGGCGATCCGCACGACCAGCGGCGGCATCGGCACGCCCACCTATACACTGCGCGGCTCGCTCACCTACGGGTCGGTGACCGGTCAGGACAAGGCGGTCGGCGTCTATCAGGATGGGGTCTATCTGGGTTTCGCCCAGGGGTCCGCGTTCGATTTCCCGGAACTTGAGCGGATCGAGGTTTTGCGCGGACCGCAGGGCACCTTGTTCGGTCGCAATTCGACCGCCGGCGCGATCAGCATCGTTACCCGCGATCCGACCGGTGAACTCGGTTTGCGCCAGCAATTCACTTACGGGAACTACAACCATTTTCGCACATCGACGACCGTGAACCTACCGGCGATGGGCCCGTTTTCCGTCATGCTGAATTACACCCACAGCGAGCGGGACGGCGAAATCCGCAATCTCGACCCCGGTCATACATTCGATTTCAGCGCCGCCGGACCGGAATCCTGGGTGGACAAGATCAGATGGGTATCGCCCAAGCGCATGGGCGACAGGAACAGCGAAGCGGCTTTCGCGGCCGTCAAGTTCGAGCCGAGCGACACCTTCAAGATGGTGTACAAGTTCGACTACAATCAGGTCGACTACACGCCCGATGCCAACTATCTGGTCACCTATATTCCCGCCTTCTTCGGCCCCTTCGGCAACGTTCTCCAGGAGGCCTACAAGACCTACCCCTTGGTGCAGACGGGTGAAAACAGCCGCGCGAGCGCGGTGCACAACGGGTGGTCGACACCGGGTTATCTCAAGCAGATCGGCCACAATCTGACGACGACCTGGGAAGCCTCTGACAGCGTGACCGTCAAGAACATCTTCGGCTATCGCAAGGGCGGGCTTGTCGTCACCACGGACGTGGGCGGTCATACCGCATACCTGACTCAGGCGGCCGTCAACATCATGGCCGCCAACGCCGGAATTCCCCCTGCGTTCCTTGCGTCCTTCGTTGGAGCGCCCCTGCCGTTCTACGGCATCGTCAGCGAAGCGCATGTCAAGCAGTGGAGCGACGAAATCCAGGTCAACTACGATTCCGAGCCCTTGACGCTGACGGTGGGCGGCATCTACTTCAAGATCAATACAAGCGACGGTTCTCCGCAAAACCTCAACGCCCAGTATTTCACTACCCCGGTTCCGGGCGGTGTGACTGCCGGGGGCAAGCAGCAGCGCAGCTATTTCGAAGGGAAGTCGCTGGCCGGTTACGCACAGGCGGAAGTCCATCTTACGCCTCAGCTCGACGTCATCGGCGGCTTCCGCATCACCCGCGACAAGAAGGACGGGATTTCCAACACCATCGCGGGCAATCCGGAATTCCTTCCGAACGGAACCAAGAACCCCCTGTTTCGTGCGCCCCCCGGATCGCAGCTGACGTTCACGTCGCACTATCGGGCGACGAAGGCGACCTACATGCTGGGCGTGAACTACAAGATCACCGACGACACCCTGCTTTTCGCCAAATATTCCACCGGGTTCATGTCGGGCGGTTCCGTCGCCGGACTCAGCTATGATCCCGAAACGGTGAAATCCTGGGAAGCAGGCATCAAGGCAGACTTGTTCGATCGCCGACTGCGGGCCAACCTGTCGCTGTTCCGCAACAAGTTCAAGAACCTGCAATACGTCAGCGGCGGCCGATATCTGCCGGTACAGGATCTCGATCTCGTCACGCTCATCCTGCGAGAGGGTGATTTCCGGGCACAGGGCTTCGAGTTGGAACTCACGGCGGTCCCGACCCGCGGGCTGACGCTCAGCGGGGCGCTCGGATATGCGGACACCAAGTTTTCGAACATGAACACCCTGGTCCGGAACACCGACGAACCCTTGGTGCGTCCAAAATGGACGGCCAACTTCTCCGCGCAATATGATACCCAGCCGCTGGTCGGAGATGCCTATCTGATGTTCCGTCTCGACGGAAATTACCGCACGAAGACCAGGCAGTTGCAAAGCCCGGTCGCGTTCGACAACACCGGGAAGCCTATCTTCAACCAGACCGTGCCCTTCCCGAATTCCGGTTGGGATATGGTTGCCTTCTCCAACTCGCTGCTGGTCCTCAATGGCCGCGTCGCGCTCCGCGATATCTCGGTCGGCGGCGCCAAGGCCGAAGTCGCTTTGTGGGGCCGCAACCTCACCAATCAGATTCGCGTCAATCAGGCCATCGACTTCCAGGTGGCCGCCGTCACGACGTACACGCCGGCACGCACGTATGGAGTTGATTTGACGTTTGAATTCTGACGGAAAGTCGCTTGCCTCGCGGCCTGCCGCTGAAGCACGGTTGCCCCCGACCCGGCCAAGCCGACCTCGGGGACATTCGTGCGGGTTACATAACTCGATGGGGGCGAAATCGACGAAACGATGTTGTCGGCCAACCCGAGCTCAGGACAGAGGGTTTTCCGGTCAACCCCTGTATTGGACGGGACAGGTCGTTGCCCTGTCAGCTCCCTCAGGGCGCCACGTCATGGACAGACCGATTTCGTCTTGCGGGCGAGGGAGGGGACTTGCGCTCGTTCGATGGCTGCCTCGCCACCTTCCATGGCTCGTAAGGCCGGGTCACGTGCTCGAACATTCGCAGCACCAAGGCTTCAAGCTGCTCGACTTCTTCTCTGGAGAGTGCGGATACCGCCTCTTCCACAATGAGCTTCGCGTAAGGAAACAGCTCGTTATAGACTTGCGCGCCGTGTGGCGTAAGCGAGACGTCGACGACGCGGGCGTTCCCGACGCGCCTGCTCCTTACCGCAAGGCCATTCCGTTGAAGCTGGTCAACGATGCGGCTTACGACAGGCTGCTCGATCACCGTGTCCGTCGCGATCTCCGATATCGTCGCCTTCTCCCTTGCGTCGAGCATCTGCAGGATACGGAACTGGCGCACAGTGATGCCTCGCGGGCGAAGGCTTTCCAGAAGGCGCAGATCGATGACGTTCATGAAACGGCTGAGGTAGTGCGGCAGGTAGCCGCGCATCTTCTCGGGAGGAGCAAGCGGCGCAGCATCGCCACCGGATATGTCGTTCATTTCGTGATCCGCGTCTTGAGGCACTATCTAGCAAGGCTCGTCTTTGTCATTCGCCGAACGGGAAGTCGAGAGTTCCAGGCGGGTTCCACTGGATGAGGTCACGCCCAGGGAAGGTTCGTCCTCTTGCCTTCGCCATGGCCTTGCAGAAAGACGGGCAAGCACGTCAACCGCAGACGATCACCCCTCCCGGAACGAATCGCATGCGACGCTGCCGCGATCGGCAACCGGGGTATGCTGGCGGCGCCTGACGGGGATGGGACATCCAAGCCTGGAGCGCTGCTAGATCGTGGCACCGGGAATCAGCGGCGCACCTCGATATCGATGTTCATGCGGCGAGCTCGGGTCGACCCGCGTCACGGGCGTCGACGCCGCGGCGGCGCCAAGGCTTTCGCGCACCCAGTCATTGGTGAAAGCGGCGCGGATGAAGGTAGGCCGTACTTCGTCGGGAATACGCGTGATCTCTCCGAACATGACCGACCAGAACTGGCAGTGTTCCGTGAGCGGACGAACCGTGGCTTCCCATTCGGCAAGCGCCGCCGGAACATCGCGACGATCGTGGACATTCGCCATGAAGGCCGCCAAGGCAATCCCGTTCTGCATCGCCATGCCGCCCCCCTGGCCGAGATTGGGCGGCTGCGCATGAGCAGAATCTCCCAAGATACAGGTGCGTCCCGCCGACCACTGCTTGCAGCGGATGTGGCTATAGACGTTCCACGTTACCTCGTCGCCGATCCGATCGATAAGCCACGCCCAATCGGGGAACGTCTCACCCCAGCAAGGCTGGATCCGGGTATCGCGTGCCTGCAGGTCATCGGACAGGCAAGTCATCGCCAGGTAGACTTCGGTGTCGTTGATCGGCGTGATCAACAGGCGCCGCGTGCCGCTCCAATTCTCGATGCAGCGCCCCCGCGCCTCTTCGGGCATCTCTTCCTGGGTTGCCTGGACGATGGTGCGCAGCGCACCTTCGGCGGTGCGCTGATGAAATTCCTCGAGATTGAGCGCCTTGCGAACCGGCGACCACACGCCGTCGCAACCGATGGCCAGATCGGCCTGGGCTTTGTCCCCATTGGCGAAGATCAGGGTACCGTCGGCGCGGGCATCGATCACGAGCGCTCCTGTGACGATCTTCACCCCCGCCCCGCGCGCGGCGTCGGCCAGGCTCTCCATGAGGTCGAAGCGCGGAATGGAAACCATCTTGACGCCCGGCGGCATCATTGCCGGCAGGATCACATTGTTGAGATGATCGCGCTGTTCCACGCCATCGCCCATGAAAGCGCCGCGCAGCGCCCTGTCGTAGGCGCCCAGGTCCTGAAGCACGGCCAGGCCGTTGGAGTTGACGTAAATGCCCGAACCCGTGACGCGCAACGTCGGCTGGCTTTCAAAGACGGTCACGTCCCAGCCGCGCCGTGCCAATGCCGCCGCGGTCGCGAGGCCACCGATGCCTCCGCCGCTTACAACCGCTTCAAGCCCCATGTTCGATCATCCGTTCGTCTGGTCTGCGAACCGTTCGCTGGCAGTCGCAGATGCTGCGGCTATCGAGTCGGCGTAGCTGATCAACCCTACTCCGCCCATGAACTCCGTCACCGGCTCGTACATTACGACCTCGGCCTGTGCGCCGTTCATCACGCCCGCCAATGTCACCCACATCAGCATCTCGGAAGCGCCTGGCCCTCCAAGCTCCCGAATCCCGTCGTGCCTTAGCGCCATAAGACTTTCGACGTCGCCCCGTGCCAACTGATCGAGAATCTCCTTGTCCCAGGCGATGTTGATCAGTTCCTGCCCCGATGCGGACATCTCCTTTTCGCGCTCCAGCAAGTCCATCATCAGCGTCGGATCCTTCCCCCACACGTCGCGGCCATGGACATGGAACTGATTCACGCGTTCGATCAACGGATCGCTGGGATCATCATGGTCGAAGACGATAGGCGGCCAGTGCGAGATGCCCCCGCTCGCCATCACGGCTACGCGCTCCGGCCGGCGGGCGATGATCTCGCGCAAGGCGAGGCCCAGTTCATAGGCGCGGCGGAACGAAGGGCACGGCGGAATGAAGCAGTTGGTGAAGATCGGGACGACAGGAATGTCAGTGTCCGGCCACAAGTATTTCTTGGGGATCAGAACGTTGTGAACCAACTCGGCCGAGCCGGATCTGTGCAATTCGAAGCCTTCGTCCATCAACGTGGCGTAGATGTCTAAGGCGAGGTCGGAATTACCAGGGATACGGCCGCGCTTCATCTGCAGCCAATTCTCGGTCTCCGGCGTCGGCCCCCAATGCTCGTCGCCCAGGGCGATGGAAAACGCCGGCATGTTGTTCAGCGTGTACATGTCGAAATGGTCGTTCACCAAGGCGATCATCACATCGGGCCTTGCCCGTGCGATCTCCGTCTTAACCACATCGAAACCGGCGAGCAGGCGGTCCACCTGAGCGGGATCCGGCCGGTCCATTTGATCACCCAGCCCCGGGGTGTGGGTCAGGCCGAAGCCCGCAACTATCTGTTTGCAAGCGCTCGAGGAATTCGGGGTGTTCACGTTTGGCCCTCCTGGGGTGATTCTAGCCGTCTCGACGAAATTTCGAGGCTGGATGTACGTACAAGCGATTACATATGCAAGTACATGCTTGACAAGAGATGCCGCACGATGTTTCTTGAGATTCGGGAGCAAGCCCACCTCTGAAACAGCAACCGACCGCCCGTCTTGCTGGCGGGAAGGTAATCGCAACCGCTTGTCTCGAGCGGAAGCAGAACTGCGTCAAATTCAAGCGGGAAACCGTTTGAAGCGGAACGGCGAAGCTCTTGTGGCAAAGGAATATATGTTCAGTGTCATTTGACGACCTTCCTAAACGCCCCGGCCCGATCTTCGAGGCGGCAATAACGTATGCCGCCACGGTGCTGGAGCGCTCACGCGAAGTGGCGGAGGGCGGGGACATTCGATTCTATCCCGAC
The DNA here is from genome assembly GCA_035281095.1 of Novosphingobium sp. Taxonomy (GTDB): domain Bacteria; phylum Pseudomonadota; class Alphaproteobacteria; order Sphingomonadales; family Sphingomonadaceae; genus Novosphingobium. Next base: position 16,473 of record DATEEP010000017.1, read on the forward strand.
CTGGCGTTCGGCCCGGACTACTACCAGCGAGTCGATGTCTACGCCCCCTTGGAAGCAGGCGCGCCCTTGCCTGTATTGCTGTTCCTCCACGGCGGCGCCTTCATTGGCGGTTACAAGGAATGGATGGGCTTCATGGCCCCGGCCATCTTGAGCACGCCAGCGCTATTCGTTTCGGTCTCTTATCGGTTGGCGCCGGAGCATCCATTCCCAGCGCCGGTCGAAGATGTAGCGGCCGCCGTACATTGGGCTTGGCGGAACATCGCGCGGTACGGGGGCGATCCGGATCGGATGTTCATAGGCGGGCACTCCGCAGGCGGGCACCTGGCAAGCCTGGTGGCGCTCGATCAGCGATGGCTCGCTCCGCACGGACTGACGCCGGCGGTCCTGAAAGGAGTCGTCGCGGTAAGCGCTCCATTGGATATGGACTTCGACCCGGCGAATTCGGAAAATGCGGCTGCTCTGAAGATGAGACGGACCTTCGTCCCAGACGATCAAGACGTCGTGGCCGCCAATCCGATAGCTCAAGTCAGAAAGGATGCGCCCCCATTCTTCGTCTCCGCTGGTGGCGACGACTTGTGGTCGCTCGCCGCCGATATGCGGAGATTCACCACGGCTCTGCGGCAATGTGGTGTCGATGTCCTTGAGGAAAGCTTCGAGGGCCATGATCATTTCGATACCAGTACTCGGTGTGTAAATGATGGCCATCCTTGGCTGGGAAAAACGATAGAATTTATAAAAAGCAGCGCACTTGTATAGTTTAAAACTTCATAACATACTTTATAAGTAAATATGAATATACAATAATTTTCGCCGTGCCGTGTGTGAATAATAGGTGGTAATACCAATGATTCATAGACGACACCCTTACAACCAACAGTTCGGGGAGTATCTAATGACCAACTCAAAACGGCAACTTGCGGCACTGCTCGGCGCCACCGCGCTCGGGCTGCTTTTCGCCAATAGCGCGTTTGCGCAAGCCGGTGCCGAAGCGACGGCTGATGCCAAGGGCGCACCCGCGGTCGACGCCGACGGCGACATCGTCGTGACGGCGGAGAAACGCGCCAGCAGCGTTCAGAAGGTGCCCATCGCCATCACCGCGGTCTCCGGCGAGACGCTCGCGCAGGCAGGCATCAACGATGTCTCTCGGCTTGCGGAATCCATCCCCAATTTCGATTTCGGAGAAACCTTCGGCTCCGCGAAGCTGGCGATCCGCGGGATCGGCTACGCCAATCTCTCCACCGGCGCGGAAGGCAGCGTCGCCTACAATCTCAACGATGTCTATATTGCGCGCCCCGCCGGCCAGATCGGCAACTTCTACGACGTGCAGCGGGTAGAGGTCCTCCGTGGTCCCCAGGGCACGCTTTACGGTCGCAACGCGACCGGCGGCCTGATCAACATCTTCACCAATCGCCCCACGGCCGAGTGGAGCGGAACGGCCCAGGTGACAGTGGGCAATTACAACGACCTGATCGTCGAAGGCGGGGTCGGCGGGCCGATCGCACCAGGAGTCGGCGTGCGCCTGGCGTTCTTCGGCCAGAATCGAGATGGCTACGGCAAGAACGTCATCACCGGCAATGACATCGACGATGCCCAGACCCGTGCCGCGCGGCTTACGCTTGCGTTCGAGCCGACCAGCAATTTCACGGTCACCGTGATCGGCGACATCGGCCGCGAACGCTCGGCAGGCCGCGGCAGCCATCTGGTGGGGCAACGCGGCTTGACCGGCGAGCCCGGCGTGTCCGGCCTGCCCGTCGCGGGCATCCAGCTCGGCGGCACCGCGATCATCAAGGACTACGACATCGCAAGCGACGTCGATCCTCGTTATCGCCGAAACACCGGCGGCGTGACTATCGATGCCAGGCTCGACCTTGGCGATATCACCCTTCGTTCGATCAGCGCCTGGCGCCACACCGCGTTCAAGTTGAACAGCGATCTGGATGGTACCAGCCTGGCCCTCAACCAGATATTCTACGACGAGCAGTCCGACGCCTACTCGCAGGAACTGAACCTGAACTACACGAGCGATCGTTTCGACCTGACCGCGGGCGGATACCTCTTCATCGAGAATCTTCAGGGGTCGTTCTGGACTCCGCTGGCGTACAATCTGGTCGATTTCGGGCTCGATCCGGGCAACTGGCGCGCGAATTACGGCGCTGGCGGCGATCTCAAGACCCGCGCCATGGCGGGGTTCGCGCAAGCCTCGTTTCGCGTGACCGATCGCCTGACACTGGTAGCAGGCGGTCGCTACAGCACCGAGAAGAAGACCGACGACGATCTCTACACCAATTTCGTCACCTCCATCCGTTTCCTCGATGCCGCGAACTTCAGCAATCCCAACCCGCCGTTCGAGGCCCCCTTCAGATCGTCCAAACGGTGGAATTCCTTCACGCCGAAGATAGGCGTCAATTTCCAGATGGATCCGCAGACGCTGATCTATGCATCGGTGTCGAAGGGCTTCAAGGCAGGCATCTTCAATCTCGGCGGAACGCAGGTCATCCCCGTCGCGGGCGGCGTCGTGCTCAACAACCCGCCGGTCAATCCTGAAACCGTATGGGCCTACGAAGCGGGTCTGAAGACCCGGCTGCTGGACAATCGCCTGCGGGTCAACATCGCCGGTTTCTACTATGACTATTCCGATCTTCAGCTTACCAAGATCGATGGCCAGAACGTCGTTCTCACCAACGCGGCTTCCGCCGAGATTTATGGCCTCGAGGTGGAAACGACCTTCAATCCGACCGAGAATCTCACGCTGAATCTCAATGGCAGCTGGCTCCACTCACAATTCACCGAATTCTCCAATTCGGATCAAGGCCGCCCTGGCCTCGGCCAGATCGATCTAGCGGGCAATCAATTGCCGCAGTCGCCAGAGTTCACCTTGAGCGGTTCGGTCGAGTTCAGCCTGCCGGTCAGAACGGGGGCGATCGTCGCGCGTGCCCAGGGCTTCTGGTCCTCGCGTGTCTATTTCGACGAGTTCAACGTCGATGCCGTCTCACAGCCGTCCTACGCGAAGTTTGATCTCTCGCTGGGCTATCGCGGTCAGAGCGGTGTGGAAGTCACGGCATTCGTGAACAACGTCACCGACAAGAAATACCTGGAAACGGCCTATCAATCGACCAACCTCACTGGCTTCCCGGTCAACGGCTTCCTTGCGCCGCCGCGGACTTATGGCGTGCGTGCCCGGTACAACTTCTGAGAGTGTCGATGGATCAGCAATCGCAGGTGATCGGGCGCAAGGCCGGCAGCGCGCAGGGAGCCCTGCTCCTCATCGCGTCCGCGTTGCCGGTGATGGGCGTGGTGCTACTCTCGCCGGTAGCACACCGCCTGCCCGAAGCGCTCGGGCCGGGGCCTGGCGGCATGAACCTCGCCCCCATCGTGCTGACGGCCCCGGCGCTCGCCATTGCGCTTTTTTCTGCACTGGGCGGCTATCTGGCCGACCTGTTCGGCCGTCGGGTCTGCCTGCTGGCGGCACTCTTCATCTACGGCTTCCTGGGTACGGCTCCCTTGTGGATCGAAAACCCCTACGCGATCATCATCTCGCGCTTCGGCCTCGGGATGGCCGAAGCGGTGATCATGGCGACGTCGATCGCCTTGATCGGCGACTATTTCCAGGGCGCGGTACGCGACCGCTGGGTGGCATACATGATGGCTGTCGCCGCGTTCAGCGCCACCTTGTTCTATATCGCCGGCGGCATCCTGGGCGGGTTCGGTTGGAAGGCTCCGTTCGCGGCCTATGGAGCCAGCTTCTTCATATTCCTAGTCGCGATCCCGCTGATCTTCGAACCCGATGTCCCGAGAAAAGCGCCCGGGCCCGCAGGCTCGAAAGCCTCCGATCGCCCGGCCGGCGGCATCCCGTGGGTCATGGCCGGAGTGCTGTTCGCCACGTTCATCGGTTCGATCCTGTTCTACATCGTGCCACTGCAGATGGGCGGGTTCCTGGCGGCCAGAGGGCTCACCTCGTCCGCACAGATCGGTTTGTGCATCGCCATTGCAAGCATCGGCAATCCGATCGGATCGTTCAGCTTCCGCTATCTGCGCACGCTTCGCTTCGCTCCTCTTCTCGCCGGAAGCACCGCGCTCTCGGCCGCCGGCCTCCTGGTCGCGGCCCTTGTGCCCGGCGTTCCCGCACTGGTGATCGGGGCATTCATCAACCAGCTCGGCTGCGGCGTGCTGTGCCCGCTCACGATGGCGACGGTGCTGCGCCTTGCCCCGATCCATCGCCGTGGCACCAGCGGCGGCAGTTGGAGTTCGTTCTTCTTCGTCGGCCAGTTCTTCTCACCCCTCGTCATTCTGCCGCTGATGGCCGTCGATCCTTCCTCGGGCGGCCTGATGCCGCTGGTCATAGCGAATGCCGTCTATGCCTGTGCGAGCTTCCTCGCGTTCCGCAGCCTGTCACCCAGGACGCTCGAGGAATATCCCGAAGCCCCGCACTCCGAATTGGCGAAGGCCTGAGAACGATGCCTTGGCCTGTACGTCCGACATGGGAAGCGCGATCCCGCATGCCGACAGTCCAATCCGGCGAGCCAGCCGAGATGAGGTATTCCTGATGCGCGCTGCTGTTCTCGGCGGGGGCTTGATGGGGAGCGGGATCGCTCAAGTGTTCGCCAGCGCGGGCTTCGCGACAAGAATTTACGAACCCGACACCCGCGTGCGGCAATCGCTGTCCGGTCGGATCGAGGAATCGCTCGTGGCGAACGGTCGAGACGTCCGCGCGCTCGATTTGATAGATGCCACCGGCGATCTTGGCGAGGCGCTGGCGGATGCCGCCTTCGTGATCGAAAGCGCGCCCGAGAAGCTTGATCTCAAGCGCGGCCTGTTCGCGCAAGCGGTCGATTTGACGACGCCGGATGTTATCCTGGCGACCAACACTTCGGTGATCCCCGTCACCCGCATCGCTGCCGGTTTGCCCACGGCGGAGCGCATCATCGGTGCCCACTGGTGGAATCCGGCGCCCCTCATCCCTCTTGTCGAAGTCGTGCAAGGGGAACGGACCTCGCCGGAGACGGTCGAACGGACGATGGCGATGATGCGCCGGCTGGGCAAGACCCCAGCGCATGTCAAGCGGGACGTGCCGGGCTTCATCGGCAATCGACTGCAGTTTGCGTTGTGGCGCGAGGCGATCGCCATGATCGCGGAAGGTGTCTGCGATGCGGCTACCCTGGACATGTGCGTGAAATCCGGCTTCGGACGCCGGCTCGCTGTTCTGGGACCGCTGGAAAACGCTGATCTGATCGGGCTTGACCTGACGCTCGACATACATCGTATCATCATCCCCGAACTCGATCGCCACGCCGCGCCGCACGAACATCTTCGAGCAAAGGTCGGCGAAGGAAAGCTTGGCTTCAAAACCGGTGAGGGTTTTCAGCGGTGGACCGAGGAAGACATGCGCCAGGTCCGCAGCCGCCTGGTTGATCATCTGCTATCGTTTCAAAGCGCGGACGTGTCGGCCGATGCAAGGCCCACATCCGGTAACGACGGCGAATCCCCAAAACCTAGCCTTCCAATTCCCAGGAGTCGCTGATGTATACATACCAACCCATCAGTTCGGAGAACGATGCCAGCTACATCGCCGGACTGTGCGACCGCATCGAGCGAAGCCTCGACGAGGGGCAGATGCCTGCGGACCCCTTCCGGGACGACAGGGTGTTCCGTGCGGAGATGGAGCGGATCTTCACGCGTTCCTGGGTGTTCGTCGCGCACGAGACCGAAATCCCCAACTCGGCGGACTTCGTCACCCGCCGCATCGGGCTCGATCCTGTCATCGTGACGAGAACTCGCGACGGTGGGATTAACGTCCTGCTCAACCATTGCCGCCACCGCGGCACGCCGGTCTGTGCCGAGGACGCAGGGAACACGACCCATTTCCGCTGCCCCTATCATGGCTGGACATACAAGAACAATGGTGAGTTCGTCGGCGCTCCCGAAATGCAAATGGCCTATGGCAAGCGGCCCGACCCGAAGAAATGGGGGCTAATCAGGGCGCCTCGCGTCGAGGTTACGCATGGCTTCATTTTCGCCTGCCTGTCCGACGATGCACCAAGCCTGCAGGAGTATTTGGCCGGAGCCGGATGGATGTTCGACGTCTTGTTCGGCCTGCACCCTGACGGGCTGCGCGTTCTCGCGCCGCCCGAACGGTTCGTCATTCGTGCCGATTGGAAGAGCGGAGCGGAAAACTTCAGCGGCGACTCCTACCATGTCGGGACGGCGCACTATTCGGCCACGCTCTCCGGATTCGCCGCTGGAGACCTGCGCAACAACGGGAACCGGGCGGCCGGCTTCCTTCTGGACAACGGACACAGCTTCGTCGGGCACCGGCTGCCCGAATGGTTCGGACCGGAATTCCAGTTCTGGGGCTATCCGCCCGAGTTGCGTGCCCAGATGGACTTGTCGAACCTCGACGAAACCCAGAAGGAATTGCTCACGACATTGCCTATAACGATCGGCACTATATTCCCGAATTTCAGCTTCGTCCGCTTTCCGTCGGCATCGGCTCCCGGTCGGTTTCCGATGGCGTACACCGACATCCGCCTCTGGCAGCCGTTGGAGCCCGGCGTGATGGAGATGTGGCACTGGCAGCTCGAATACGCCTTCATGCCCGAGGAGTATCAGCGCGAATCCTATATCGCCGGGCAGTTTGGCTTCGGCGCTGGCGGGATGATCGAGCAGGACGATACCGTCCTTTGGGAAGGCGTCGCCCGCTTTGCCGGGAGCCCGTGGGCCCGCCGCGACGGCATTCCGATGCATTACAAGCAGAAGCGGGTCGAGCCGGATCCTGACTGGAAAGGTCCGGGCCAACACTTCAGCACGACCTACGGTGAATACATGCAGGAGGGCTTCTGGCGGCGCTGGATCAAGGACATGCGCGACCACGCTCGGGAGGCTAACCAAGATGGATAAGGACTTCATGACGCATGCGGCTGCGGACGCCGACGCATTTCTCCTCGCATCGCGATTTCTGGCTCAGGAAGCCAAAGTACTCGATGAGCGGCGGTTCGACGAGTGGTTCGAAATGCTGGATGACGAGATCATCTATGAAGTCCCGATCCGTATCGCCAGGCTCAAGTTCGCGGACGAAACGGCGGGTGACGGTCACTTCATCCATGACAACAAGAGCCGCCTCAAGATCCGGATCGACCGCCTGAACTGCGGAGATTGCTGGTCGGAGACGCCTCCCTCGCGCACAGTACGCGTGGTCGGAAGCGTGCTGGTCACCTCGACCGAACGGCCCGGGGTGCTCGAAGTCGACAGTGCGCTGCTGCTCTATCGCCAGCGCGGCAGCGATTCGAACGGAGACACGATCGCAGTCCGCCGCACCGACGTCCTCCGCCTTGGCGAAAAAGGTCCCACCTTGCTGCGACGCAGGGCGCTAGTGGCGGATACGTCGCTGCGAACGCCCAATCTCGGTGTGTTCCTCTAGAGCGATTTCGAGGCAGGTGTAATCGCCTGCCGCTCGGAAATCACGGCAGACAAAAGAGATGCGGACTCGTTCCGGTTCTTTCCGAAACGGAACGAGTCTAGCGGCGTCATCGCTTCAGTGACGGCAGGCGAGCGCCTCGATCACGTCCTCCAGCCGCGCCGGATCGCCGAGCGCCAGTACGTGGCCGTCGGAACCGGTGTGGAGCGGATCGCCGTTCCAGTCGCACATCAGCCCGCCCGCGCCTTCGACGACGGGAACCAGCGCCGCCCAGTCATGCAGTTTGAGCCCGGCCTCGCAGACGAGATCGAGGTGGCCCGCAGCAACGAGGCCGTAGTTGTAGCAATCGCCGCCCATCATCATCCGCTTGTGATCGGTGCGCGCGGCCAGCGCCATGAAATGGTCGCCCTGATGAGCGTCGAAATACTGGGGGCCGGTGGTGGCGAGAGCGGCATCCGATAATTCGCGGCAGACACGGGTGCGGGCCACAGCGCCGTTGAAGAGGGTCTCGCGCCCGGTCGCCCCGATCCAGCGTTCGCCCAGGATCGGCTGGTCGATCACGCCGAGCACCGGAAATCCGTCGACCAGCAGCCCGATCAGGGTGCCGAAAATCGGCCGGCCGGCGAGAAACGAAACGGTACCGTCGATCGGATCGAGCACCCAGGTGCGACCCGACGAGCCCTCCTCGCTGCCGAATTCCTCGCCGATCACGCCGTCGCGCGGCGCCTCGGCCTTGAGCAAGCGGCGCATCGCTTCCTCGGCGGCGCGGTCGGCCACCGTGACGGGGCTGGCATCGCCCTTGCGCTCGGACGCCAGGCCGGAACGAAAATGCGGCCGGATCGCCTCACCGGCGGCATCGGCGAGCCGCTGCGCGAGGGCGATATCGGCCTCGATCCCCATCAGTCGAACAGAGAGCTGACGGAGCTTTCGTCGGCGATGCGGCGGATCGCCTCGCCCAGCAGCGGCGCGATGGTCAAAACGCGGATGCGGGTCGAATCCTTGGCGGCGTCGCTCGCCAGGATCGAATCGGTGATGACCAGTTCCTTCAACGCCGAGCCGTTGACCCGAGCCACCGCGCCGCCCGAAAGCACACCATGGGTGATGTAGGCGGTCACGCTCGTCGCACCCTCGTCCATCAGCGCCTGCGCCGCGTTGCACAGCGTGCCGCCCGAATCGATGATGTCGTCTATCAGGATGCACGAGCGGCCCTTTACGTCGCCGATGATGTTCATCACCTCGGACTGGCCGGGGCGGTCTCGGCGCTTGTCGACGATCGCCAGTGGTGCGTTGTCGAGCCGCTTGGCCAGCGCCCGGGCGCGCACCACGCCGCCGACGTCGGGCGACACCACCGTCAGCGCCTGGCCGTTGTTGCGCGCCTGGATATCGGCGGCCATCACCGGCGCGGCATACAGGTTGTCGGTGGGGATATCGAAGAAGCCCTGGATCTGCCCGGCGTGGAGATCGACCGAGAGCACCCTGTCCGCGCCGGCCTCGGTAATCAGGTTAGCCACCAGCTTGGCCGAGATCGGCGTGCGCGGGCCGGGCTTGCGGTCCTGCCGGGCGTAGCCGAAATACGGCACCACCGCCGTGATCCGCTTGGCCGAGGCACGGCGCAGCGCATCGATGCAGATCAACAGCTCCATCAGGTTGTCGTTGGCCGGGAAGCTTGTCGGCTGGACGATGAACACATCCTCGCCCCGCACGTTCTCGTGGATTTCGACGAAGACTTCCTCGTCCGCGAAACGGCGCACGCTGGCGTCGGTCAACGGCAGTTCGAGATAGGCCGCAACCGCGCGCGCGAGCGGGAGGTTGCTGTTGCCGGACATGATCTTCATAGCGACGACTTTCCCACCAGAGACGCCAGAATCGAGTACAGCGCCGAAGCGCGGCCCTATGCGCCCGCCTCTAACCGAGAGTCATCGGATTGCAACACACCAGCACGCCATTTTCCCCGCCGGCGAGCTTGCCCGATCAAAGGCGGTGTTCTCCTTTGATCCAACGCACCGTGCCCGAGGACGCGCGCATGACCACGCTTTCGGTGGTCATGCAGTTCTTGCGGCGCTTGACGCCGGAAAGCAGCGAACCATCGGTGACGCCGGTCGCGGCGAAGATGCAATCGCCTTTCGCCAGTTCTTCCAGCACGTAGATCTTGTTGAGGTCCTCGATCCCCCACTTGCGCGCGCGGGCGCGCTCGTCGTCGTTGCGGAACAGCAGACGGCCCTGGAACTGCCCACCGACGCAGCGCAGCGCCGCCGCCGCCAACACGCCTTCCGGCGCGCCGCCCGAGCCCATGTACATGTCGATCGTGGTGTCTTCGTTGGTCGTGGCGATCACGCCCGCGACATCGCCGTCGGGGATGAGCTGGATGCCGCAACCGATCCGGCGCAGTTCCTCGATCAGGTCCGAGTGGCGCGGCCGATCGAGCACGCAGACGATGATCTCCTCCGGCTTGACGCCTTTCGCCTTGGCCACCGCCTGGACGTTGTCGGTCGGGCTCCTGGCAAGGTCGATCACGCCTTGCGGATAACCTGGGCCGACCGCCAGCTTGTCCATGTAGACGTCGGGCGCGTTGAGCAGACAGCCTTCCTCGGCGGCCGCGAGCACCGCCAGCGCGTTGGGCCCCGCCTTTGCGGTGATCGTAGTGCCTTCCAGCGGATCGAGCGCGATGTCGATCTTGGGGCCCTTGCCGGGCGCGCCGCCGACCTTCTCGCCGATGAACAGCATCGGCGCTTCGTCGCGCTCGCCCTCGCCGATCACCACGGTCCCGTCCATGTAGAGCGAATCGAAGGCAGCACGCATCGCCTCCACGGCGGCGGCATCGGCGGCCTTCTCGTCGCCCCGGCCGATCAGCTTCGACGCGGCGATCGCCGCCGCTTCGGTAACGCGGACCATTTCGAGCACGAGGACGCGATCAAGGACGGTGCTGGCAAGAACACTGCTGCTGGCTGGAGTGGAACTCATGGCGTCTCGGATGCTCCTGTGCTGCGCGGATCGGCGCCCGCCGCTTAAGACGGGTGGCCGGATTTGTCGAGGCGGCGTCCCGCCAAATTGCTCATTCGCCGATGATGTGCATGACCAATGGCGGCTCGGTCAGGCTGGGAGATCCCTCAAGAAGGCGCAGCGCCTCGGTCACGGCCGCTTCCGGCCCTTCGTGAGTGACCATCGCCACCAGCACCTCGCCCCCGGCCTCGGCCCGGCCCTTCTGGATCAGGCTTTCGATCGACACCCCGGCATCGCGCATGGCGGCGGTGATCTCGGCCAGCACGCCCGGCCGATCCGCGACCAGGAAGCGCAAGTACGCCCGTCCGATGCGATGGCCCGATGGCGCGGGGGGCATCGCCTCCATCTGCGATACCTGGATCGAGAACGGCGCCCCCGCTTCCCCGCCCAGGTCGCCGCGGGCGATGTCGATGAGATCGGCGACGACAGCGCTCGCCGTCGGCCCGTCGCCCGCGCCGGCGCCCTGGAACAGCAGTCGGCCGGAGAAGTTGCCTTCGGCCACCACCGCGTTGGTGGCGCCGTCGACATGCGCCAGCGGATGATCGAAGGGAACGAGGTGCGGCTGCACCCGCTGGAACAGGCGGCAGATGCCGTCGCTCATGTCGGTCTCGGCGATTCCGATCAGGCGTATGACATAGCCCAGCGCATCCGCCTGCGCGATGTCGGCGGCCTGGATGCGGGTGATGCCGGCGGTGTCCACCGACGCGAAATCGATGCGCGCGCCGAAGGCGATGGCCGAGAGGATCGCCAGCTTGTGCGCGGCATCGGTTCCCTCGACGTCGAAGCTGGGATCGGCCTCGGCATAGCCATTGGCCTGCGCTTCGGCCAGCACGTCGGCGAAGTCGCGCCCGGTATCCTCCATGGTGGAGAGGATGAAATTGCAGGTGCCGTTCAGGATGCCGTAGAGCCGGTCGATCTTGTTGGCGGCCGCCCCCTCGCGCAGCCCCTTGATCACCGGCACGCCGCCTGCGACCGCGGCTTCGAACTTGAGCGCGACGCGCGCCCTCTCGGTCAGCTCGGCCAGTTCCAGCCCGTGATGCGCGATCATCGCCTTGTTGGCGGTGACCAGCGACTTGCCATGCGCGATGGCGTTGCGGGCCAGGGTCAGCGCGGGGCCGTCCGCTCCTCCGACCAGTTCGACCACGGCGTCGACGTCGTCGCGCGCGGCCATCGCGGTCATGTCGTCTTCCCAGCCGTAACCGGAGATATCGACGCCGCGATCCTTGCCGCGGTCGCGCGCGCTCACCGCCGAGATGGCGATGGGCCGGCCCGCCCGGCGTTCGATCAGCGCCGCGTTCGTCTCGATCAGCCGGATGACGCCCGCGCCGACGGTGCCCAGTCCGGCCAGCGCTATCCTGAGTGGTTCAGCCATGATGACCCCTTTCGCAGCGGGGCACTAAAAGAGCCTGACGGGAAAGGCCAGAGCGATCAGCCGGCGGCCTACTTGCGGCTGCGCGGACAGGCGCCCAGCTCTCCCACGATCATGCGATAGTCCGCGTCGGCCTGCCGCCGGGCCGCCGAGCTTTCCGACAAGTTGGCGCTGGCCGGCAGCGTGTCGGGCAGGAAACAGGCAAGGCGGTACCAGCCGAGCGTGTCGGGCGCAGGCGGGTTGCCTACATCGGCGACCAGCTCCGAGAACGAGACGCCCCAGCGCACGGTGGCGCCCGGTTCGTGGCGCACGGCGATCGAGGCGGCCGAACCGTCGATGGTATTGAGGAATATCTGGGTCTCTCCCTGTCCCGCAAGATTGCCGGGCACGTGGATCGCCTCGCGCACGCCGGTCACTTTCGCCGGCGCGTCCGGAACGGCAAGCTGCTGGAGCAGTCCTCGCAGCCGCGTTTCACCCGCGGCATCGAGCGGGAGCTGCGCGTCGGGCGAGACCAGTTGCAGCTCGCCCGGCCGCCCCGCGACCGGCCGGGCGAACAGAAAGACGTCCTTCTTCTTGAGGCTGGGAGGCTTGCCCCGCGCATCGAGCGGCAGGTCCACGAGATACGCCACCGATTCGCCGATCGGGCTGCTTCCGGTCAGCAGCGCACGGGTCCGGGCCATGACGTAGAAGCGCCCGTGGCCGGGCCTGAGTCCCGTCGCCCGGTCGCTGGTGACCCGGGCGAGATTGCGAATTTGCACCCGCGCCACCAGGCTTGCCGAATCGGCAAGGTCGGCAAGGTCGGCGAAGGTGGGGCCGGCTTGCGCCGGTATCGGGTCGCCCTGGGCGACGACCGGCGAAACCGGCGACGCGACGACGATCGCCAGTCCGGCGAGCAGGGCTTTCGACACATTGCCGCGCGGCATCGACCAATCTCCAAGAAACCGTGCAGCCTTATATGGTTGCGCCAAGTGCATCACAAAACGGTTTGTCGCCGGTTTTCACTTCGAACCGCGTGAATTGGTGATTAACAGTACCGGCGTGGTGATTAACGCTGCAAACGCCGATAAGGCGTTGCGTGGGTAGGGCTTCGCCGTTAAAGCAGGCCGGAAATCGGGGCTGAACAAGAACTGAGCCTCACGGTCCGGCCGTTGTTTTGCGGCCGGCCGTTCAGCCGTCAGGGTGTGAAGAAATTTGGGTTTGGCCACGGGCGGGCGCCAGCGACCGCCCGTGGTGCTCTCGGGAATTGCCCCGAGGACAGTAATGGAGTGATGCGTCTGAATGGCTTACGCTGACCAATCGATGAGCGGTAACAAGGTTACCGCGTTGATCATCGTTGCGCTGATTCACATCCTCCTCGGTTACGCGCTCGTCACTGGCCTCGCCTATGAAGCGGCGAAGAAGGTCATCCAGAAGGTGACGACCGTGGACATCGAGGAAGAAGTCAAGAAGGAGGAGGAGCCGCCGCCGCCGCCCGATGTGAAGGCCCCGCCTCCGCCGGTCGCCCCGCCGGTCAAGATCAACGTGGCCATCGCGCCGCCGCAGATCGTGACGACCACGGTTCCGCCGCCGCCCGCGCCGATCATTCTGGCACCGCCGGCCCCCGCGCCCGCGCCGCCTCCGCCGCCGCCTGCCCCTGCAACGCCGGCACAGCCGCGTGGCAATCCGGCCAACTGGGCGACCACCAACGACTACCCGTCGCGAGCGCTTCGTGAGGAACGGTCCGGCACGACGGGGTTCCGCGTCGCGGTCGGCCCCGATGGGCGCGTCACCAGCTGCACCGTCACCAGCTCCAGCGGCCATTCGGACCTGGACGAGGCGACTTGCAGCAACGTCACGCGCCGCGCTCGCTTCACTCCGGCCAAGGACAGCGCGGGTAATGCTGTCTCGGGCAGTTATTCCAGCCGGATCCGCTGGGTGATTCCGGAATAAATTCATGCTGGCGGCGGGTCGGACGATCCGCCGCCGTTTTTGTAGTCTTACTTCTTCTCTGAGAGGACCATTCGCATGCTTATCGTTGACATCCTTGCCGCCGCCGCCGAGGCCGCGCCGCAGAACAAGTTCGGTTTTGCCGAAGCGCTCGAGCAGGGCGGCTTCATCGCTTATGCCACCGTCGTGATCCTGGGGATCATGTCGTTCGGCTCGTTCTACATCCTGTTCACCAAGTGGTTCGAACAGTCGAAGGTCCTCCGCCAGGGCCGCGAACTGCGGGCCAACTTCTGGAAGGCCGCCACCTTGCGTGAAGGCTCCACCAAGCTCGAAAAGAACAGCGCCTGGCGCCAACTCGTCGACGACGGCCTCCTCGCCGAGGAACAGGCCTTGAAGATGACCGACAGCACCGAAGCGCATGACTGGCTGCACGGCTCGCTCGCCCGCTCGGAAGCCACGATCAATTCGCGCCTCGCTTCCGGCCTGCCGTTCCTCGCGACGGTTGGCGCGACCTCGCCGTTCATCGGTCTGTTCGGTACCGTCGTCGGCATCTACCGCGCGCTCATCAATATCGGCATCGCCGGTTCGGCATCGATCGACAAGGTCGCCGGTCCGGTCGGTGAAGCCCTGATCATGACCGCGCTCGGTCTGCTCGTCGCCGTTCCCGCGGTGCTGGCCTACAACTACCTGCAGGCCCGCAACAAGCGGATCGCCGAGATCCTGACCGGCTTCTCGACCGACGTGCTCGCCAACATCAGCTCGGGCGGCACCGTCAAGCCCACGCTCATCACCACCCCCGCCAAGGCGGCGCCGGTGACCACGGCTGCGGCCAAGCCTGCGGCTCCGCTGAAGTCGTAAGCGTCACAAAGGGCAAGCTGCCGCCCAGGCACGTCCTGGGCGCGGTGGGCCCGTCAACCGGTGAAGCGGCGGGCCCATGCATGCCGGCCCGCCGCCCTCTCCCGGTCAAATGCAAGGATAGGATGTTACTATGGCGGTTTCAGTAGGCGGCGGTGGAACAGAGACCCCGATGTCCGACATCAACACCACGCCGCTGGTCGACGTGATGCTGGTGTTGCTGATCATCTTCCTCATCGCGGTTCCCGTCGCCATCCAGACGATCGAGAAGCTTCGTCTTCCGATCATGGAATCGGTGGAATCGAAGGACAAGGTGGAGAACCTGCTGCTCACCGTGTCGACCACCGATGCCGCCGGCCGCAGCGCTGGCGAGCCGGGTTACGAAGGTGCGTCACGCGGCGGCGAATGCCGGATCTACTTCAACAACATCACCCCGGTCGACGCCGAGGAACTTCGCGACCAGGCGTTCAAGCGTCTCGACGCGATCGTCAAGCGCGAGGGCGGCCCCGAGGCGCTGATGGCCAATCCGGACGCGATCCCGCAGGTCCACATCCGGGGCGACGTCAACGCGCCCTGGCGCTGCATCGCCGGAGCGATCTACAACGTCCAGATCTCGGGCTACCCGACGGTCGGCTTCATCTCGAACCCTGTCGATCCCAACGGCTGACGCTGCGGGTCCAGAAAGAACTTAGGAGTATCCCCCATGGCAATGTCAGGCGGCAAGGACGATGGCTCGCCGATGATGGAAATGAACACGACGCCGCTGATCGACGTCATGCTCGTTCTCCTCATCATGTTCATCATCACCATCCCGGTTGCGACGCATTCGGTCGACATCGACCTGCCGGTGGCCAATCCCCCGGACACGCCGCCGCCGCCGGTCGATCCGATCAAGAACAAGGTCGTGCTCACCCTCGACAACAAGATCCTGTGGAACGCGCAGCCGATCACGCAGGCCACCCTGCTGAGCCTGCTGAAGGAATCGCTGACGTTCCCGGTGGAGCCCGAGTTGCAGTTCGAGCCCGAGCCCAACGCGAGCTACGAGCTTTCGGCCCGCGTGCTGAACATCATCAAGGCCTCGGCGGTGACCAAGTTCGGGTTCGTCGGCAACGAGCGCTACGCTGCCTTCAGCAAGTAGCGCCGGCCACGAAGCAAACGATCGAGGGGCGGAGAAATCCGCCCCTTTTTCGTTTCAGCTCAGGCGTCGGTTCGAACCGCGATACGACGTTTCTGAAATCCTGTCTTCGATTGCTCGAATCCCGCTCCCGCATAGAAACTCAATGTTTCCGGGCTGGTCGATCCGGTCATCAGCATGACCTTGTAGCAGCCGGCCGACGCCGCTTCCAAGATGCGGGCGCCGAACCCCCGCCGCCTGAAATCGCGATGAGTCACGACGTTCTCTATCAATCCAAAGGGTCGTCCGCCTCGCGTGAGGTTTGGCACCACAATGAGCGTGCAAGAACACACCATCACCGCATCGGCCTCGCCGACGAAGATTCCGCTGCCGGGGTATGTCATGAACCGATCGAGAGCCTGCGCCGCCAGGTCGAGACGCGGCCGCTCATCTCCAGGGTTGAGATGCTGGTACAGGTCCAGCAAGGCGCGAAGATCATCGCGGCAGGCATGCCTGATCTGGAGAGCCCTTTCCTCCATGGCGGTTATACTGCTGCCTTTCCGGCGGAACGGCAACCGCCGAAGGTCTTTGAGTGATTTCGAGGCAGGTGGAATCACCTGCCGGTTCGGAAATCACGGCAAACAAAAATATGCGGCCTCGTTCCGGTTCAATCTGAACGGAACGAGGCTAGCGCGGATCCACCCGCATCGCCTCCGCCGCCAGGCTTTCCGCCTCTATCAGCAGTTCGTCCTCCGCCGCGCCTGCCGGCAGCGTCTCGCGGCCGATCGTCGACAGCACCGGAACCGAGAGCGGACTGATCCGGTCGAGCACCACATGGTCGATCTCCCGCGCGGCGCGGTCCAGCACGTCGCCGACGCGGCCGACGTCGGTCATCCGCGCCCGCGCGTCCGCCCAGGCCGCCTCGATCAGCAGATGGTCGGGCTCATACTTGCGCAGCACGTCGTAGATCAGGTCGGTGGAGAAAGTCACCTGCTTGCCGGTCTTGCGCTTCCCCGGATGGTGCCGTTCCACCAGCCCCGATATCACCGCCACTTCTCGAAAAGCGCGGCGCAGCAGGTGCGATTGCTGGACCCAGTCGACGAACTCGTGGGCCAGGATGTCGGGCGAGAGCATCGCCGCCGGGCTTTCCACGGGTTTCACCCCCCAGACCGCCAGCGCATAGTCGTTGGCGTTGAAGCCCAGCGGCCCGAGCCCCCTATCCTCCATCCGCCGGCTGATCAGCATGCCCAGCGACTGGTTCGCGTTCCAGCCCTCGAACGTGTAATACGTGGTATAGGCCAGCCCCCGATGCGGGAAGCTCTCCACCAATAGCCGTCCCGGCGTCGGCAAGTGCGAGCGCCAGGCCTGCACTTCCAGCCACTCGCGCACGTCGTCCGGAAACCGCCCCCACCCCGCCCGATCCGCCAGCAGCCCGCGCACTTTCTCGGCAAGGCGGGTGGTCAAGGCCAGCCGCAGCCCGGTGTAGCTGGGTATCCGCGCCGACTTGCGCGAGGCGCGGACGATCAGTTCGAGCTCGCGGAACTGCTCGACCTCAAGGTCGATGCCGGCGAAGCGGAAGGTGTCTCCCGGCGAGAGCCCGGCGGCGAAGTTCTCCTCTACCTTGCCGAGCGAGCGGCCGCCCGACCCCCGGCCACCGGCGCGGACGCGGACATCGACCATTTCGTTGTCGACGATGATCCCGGCGTTCAGCCGATGGCGAAAGGCCTGCTCCGGATGGGCCAGGCGCCAGGTTTCATGGCCCTGGCCATCCTTGTCGCGCACGATGCGGCGAAAGCGGTCATAGGCGCGCAGGGCGTAGCCTCCAGTGGCGACGAAATCCAGGACCCTGCCGAAAATCCCGGCATCGACCCAGCTATAGGGCAAGGAAGAGCGCACCTCGGCCAGCAGTTCGGCCTCGCGGAACGGCCCGGCGCAGGCGCAGGCCATGACGTGCTGGGCAAGGACGTCCAAACCGCCGGGGCGGAATTCCTCTCCGTCGCGCTGCCCAGCCGCCACCGCGTCCGCGGCCGCCACCGCTTCGAGGAATTCGAAGCGATTGCCGGGCACCAGCATGGCCTTGCTCGGACAGTCCAGCCGGTGATTGGCGCGGCCGATCCGCTGCAGCAGGCGCGAGGAGCCCTTGGGCGCGCCCATCTGCACGACGAGGTCGATGTTGCCCCAGTCGACGCCGAGGTCGAGACTGGCGGTGCAGACCAGCGCGCGCAGTTCACCGCGGGCCATCGCCCCTTCCACCTTGCGCCGCGCCTCCTTCGAGAGCGAGCCGTGGTGGATGCCGATCGGAAGATTGTCCTCGTTCGCGTCCCACAACAGCTGGAAGATCAGCTCTGCCAGGAAGCGGGTGTTGGTGAAGATCAGCGTGGTGCGATGGCCGCGCAGCTGCTGGTAGAGCCGCGGGATCGCCCAAGTCGCGGCATGACCGCTCCAGGGGATCGATCCGGCGTTCTCGTCGGTCTCGTCGGGAAGCAGGATCGAAACTTCGGGTTCGGCTCCCGGCTCGCCTTCGACCAGCGTGACCGTGTCGATCTCTCCCCAGGGAGACAGCCAGCCCCGAAAACCGTCGGGATCGGCGACCGTGGCCGACAATGCCACGCGCTGCATCGCCGGGGCGAGGGCCCGCAGCCGCGCCAGCGACAGCGCCAGTATGTCGCCGCGCTTGCCGATGGCGAAGGCATGGACCTCGTCGATCACCACGCGCTTCAGGCTGGCGAACAACCGCGCGCTTTCCGGATAGCTGAGCAGCAGCGAAAGCGATTCGGGCGTCGTCAGCAACACGTGCGGCGGGCGCGCGCGCTGGCGGGCCTTGCGGTCGGACGGGGTATCGCCGCTGCGCGTTTCGACCCGGATGGGCAGGCCGATGTCCTCGATCGGGGTCAGCAGGTTGCGCTGCACGTCGTGCGCCAGCGCCTTCAGCGGCGAGACGTAGAGGGTGTGCAGCCCTTCCGGCGGAGCCGCGCCGGCCAGTCGCGAAGGCGCGAAATCGGCCAGCGTCGGCAGAAATCCAGCCAGGGTCTTGCCAGCGCCGGTATCCGCCACCAGCAGGGCGTGGCGGCCGTTCTCGTGGGCGGCGAGCATGTCCCGCTGGTGCCGGCGCACCCGCCAGCCGCGCCCTTCGAACCACGCGGCGATCTCCGGAGGCAGGGCGCGGGTCGGGGGATCTGGCGTCGTCACGCCTTGGGAGATGGGGGCCGGGCCCCCTCCTGTCGACCGCTATTCGGTTCGTCCTGTCCCGCCCCGCCTTCGCGACGAGCCGCCGCCTGGGCGGGTTTGCAAGAGCGTTGCAACCGGGTTGAAACGGAACCGCACCCGCCGCGCTCGCGTTGTGCGGTCAGGTCGAGAGGCGCGGCGCGGGATTTGCTCCGCCGCCTAACACGAGAGGAGATCGAAATGACCGATGACAACCGCTATTCGGGACGGGGACGCTATCAGGATCGCGACCAGGGTTACGAAGGCGAGCGCGACCAGCGCTGGCGGCGGGGAGAGGAACGCTATCGCCGGGAGGCCTGGGGCAGCGGCGGCTGGGACGACGATGATCGCGGGCAGGACCGGCCGGACCCGGGCGACCTGGGTTACGGCCTGAAGTATCGCGACGAAGGCCAGGGCGGCCGAGGGTACGCCCAGGGCGACAGCGGCTACGGCGGCCGCGCCTATTACGGACCCCATTACGAACAGGGCGATTCCAGGGCGGGGCGCGGGTACTCGCCGCGGAGCGACTACCAGGACCGCCACTGGCAGCGGACCGGGCAGCGCGACTGGGAGCATATCGGCGGCGCGCACGACCGCCATCTCGACCGCGGCCAGCAGGATCGCGGCTACTATGCGCAAGAGCGCTACGGCGCGCCAGACCATCGCGACGACCGGCGCGACGACCGGCGCGGCTTCCTCGACCGGGCGGGCGACGAGATCGCCTCGTGGTTCGGCGATGAGGATGCGGCGCGGCGGCGCCAGGCCGACCATCGCGGGCGCGGGCCCCGCGACTACATCCGTTCGGACGAGCGCATCCGCGAGGACGCCAACGACCGGCTGACCGAGGACTGGCGGGTCGATGCCAGCGGCGTCACCGTCGCGGTCAAGGACGGCGAGGTGACGCTCAACGGCACCGTGACCCATCGCAACGCGAAGCGTCGGGCCGAAGACCTGGTCGAGAACATCTCCGGCGTCAGGCACGTGCAGAACAACCTGCGGGTGAACGAGACGGCGCGAACCGCCGGTGATTGGGCAGGTTATGGTTCGGGCGTCAGCGCCGGTGGTTTCGGAATCGGCTATGAGACGAGCCGGACCCCCGAACAGCGCGCCACGGCCGAAGGCGGCACGGTCGGCTCCGCCGCAAACGCCCGTTCGTCCCAGACGGCCGGGCAGATGACCCAAGGCGAGACCGCCACGGGCCAGACCGCCAGCAATACGCCCAAGACGCCCGGCAGCGTCTGACCCGACCCCTCGCTGTCGAAGGAAAGGCGCTCCCCACCGGGGGCGCCTTTCCTTCAAACGGGATGACTTCAAGTTCCTTCGTCATTGCGAGCGGCGAAGCCGCGCGGCAATCCAGAGCGGTGCTCACTGCCCTGGATTGCTTCCCCCGGATCAAGTCCGGGGTCGCAATGACGAAGTTATTCAAACCGACGTCATCCCACGCCAGGAGATCAGTGGATCGTCGGCCCGCCACGGTCGAGGCCGGACAATGCCAGCTGCTCGTCGATCTGGACCATCAGCCGGGCGAGGCCTTCCTCGGTGTCGCTTTCGGCGCGCGCGACCAGCACGTCCTGCGTGTTCGAGGCGCGCAGCAGCCACCAGCCGTCCTGGGTGCTCACACGGACGCCGTCGGTGTCGTTCACTTCGGCCTTGGTGCCTTTCAGGCGCTGCTTGACCTCGTCGATCGCGGCGAACTTGCGGCTCTCGTCGACCTGGAAGCGCATCTCCGGCGTGTTCAGCACGGCGGGCATGGCCCCGCGCAGCTCGGTGACGGTCCTGCCCAGCCGCGCGGACGCCGCGATCAGCCGCACCGCGGCATAGAGCGCATCGTCGTACCCGTAATACGTGTCCGCGAAGAACACGTGGCCGCTCATCTCGCCGGCCAGCGGCGCGCCTGTTTCCTTCATCTTGGACTTGATCAGGCTGTGCCCGGTCTTCCACATCAAGGGTTTGCCGCCCTTGGCCGAGACGTGATCGAACAGCGCGCGCGATGCCTTCACATCGGCGATGATCGTGGAGCCGGGCCTGTCGCGCAGCAGATCCTCGGCATAGATCATGAGGAGCTGGTCGCCCCAGATCACCCGGCCCTGCCCGTCGATCGCGCCGATCCGGTCACCGTCGCCATCGAATGCTATTCCGAAGTCGAGCTGCCGTTCCGAAACCAGCCGCTTCAGATCTTCCAGGTTCTTCTCTTCGGTGGGATCGGGATGATGGTTGGGGAACGTGCCGTCGACACGGGTGTGGATGCAATAGTGCATGCCCGGCATCCACGCCGTCAGCCGCTCCAGCGCGGGGCCGGCGGCGCCGTTGCCCGCGTCCCAGCCGACCCGCAGTTCGCCCAGCTTGTCGCCTTCGACGCCGGCAAGTCCCTGCAACAGACGCTGGACATAAGCCTCGAACACATCGCGGGTTTCGGCGCTGCCGCTGCCTTCGTACCACTGGCCCTCGGCCGCCAGCTTACCCAGCGTCTGGATGTCCGCTCCAAAGAACGGACGCCCCTGAAACACCATCTTGAAGCCGTTGTAGTTCGCGGGATTGTGGCTGCCGGTTATCTGGATGCCGCCGTCCACATCCTCGGCCGATGCCTCGGCGAAATAGAGCATCGGCGTCGCGCCCATGCCGATCCGCACCACGTCGGCCCCGCTGGCGTTCAGTCCCTCCACCAGCGCTTCCTCGAGCGCGGGAGAGCTAAGCCGCCCGTCATAGCCGACCGCGACCTTGGCGCGTCCCTTCCCCTGTTTGACGCGCCGCAGCAGCGTGGCGAAGCCGCGTCCGATCGCCCGCGCGTCGTCGGGGCCAAGGGTCTCGCCGACGATGCCGCGAATGTCGTATTCGCGAAGAACGGTGGGGTGGAAGATATGGCTCATGGAGGCTCCTGATCGAATCGCTTCGCAGATAGCGGGCTCAGGAGGGATTGGATAGCTCGCCCAGCAGCAAGTCGCGCGCCGCGTTGGCTTCATGGACCTGCTCGTTGCTTCCGCCCTTGTCGGGGTGGACCGCGGCGACCATGCGACGGTGTGCGTCGAGGATGTCCTGGCGGTTCGAATTCGCGGTGACGCCCAGGAGATTGCGGGCGCGCGCGGCGGCCACCCGCCGGCTCGCCGTGCTTTCGCCCTTGGGCTGCCACGGCCATCTGCCGGCGACGACCCGCCAGGCGAGCAGCAGCAGGACCAGAAACGCGACGAGCTTCATCGCGAAGCGACGACTTCCAGTTCGGCTCCGGCCGGGACGCGATTGCCGACCGGCAGGTTCAGCCCCGCCAGCAGCGTCCGCAGCTCCTGCCGGGCGACGAGATGGCTGGTGCCGAGTTCGCCCAGATACCCCTTGTCGAGCAAGGTGAGGCCGGACGGGAACAGCTCGCGATAGATCACCCGCTCCGACAACCCGCTGGCGATGCGGAAGCCGACCCGGCGCGACAATTCCTGCAGCGCTTCGTTCAGGCGGCGCATGTTGCGCGCCTCGACATGCTGGAGGCGGTTGCGCACCACCACCCAGTCGAGATCCTTGCGCTCGCCGGCAAGGGTGGCGTGGGCGCGCCGCTTGCGCGCTTCCCAGATCGCCTCGGCATAGAACGACAGCTTCCTGACCTTGAAGCTCTCGCCCTCGACCTGGCCGATGAGGTCGAAATCGACGAAGCTGTCGTTGAGCGGCGTGACCAGCGTATCGGCGGTGGTCGCGGCGTGGATCGCATAGGCGTCGTCGCGCCCCGGAGTATCGACCACCAGGAAATCGTAGCCTTCGGATATCTCCGCCGCCAGGGCGTCGAACTCGCCGATGTCGGGGCCGTCGAACACCGCGAAGCGCGCGCCGGGCAGGCTGATGCCGCGCCGCTTCTCGGTCTCGGCGCGGTTCTCGAAATAGCGGAACAGGGTGCGCTGGCGCGGATCGAGATCGAGCGCGGCGACGCGCGCGCCCTGATAGGCGAGCGCGATGGCGACATGGACCGCCGTGGTCGATTTGCCGGTGCCGCCCTTTTCGTTGGCGAAGACGATACGGTGTGCTGACACGCTGGACTGTGCGCTTTCCTGTTAGGTTGCCTAACGACGACTTGCCTGCCGGTCGGTGCCGGAGCTAGGGCGTTGCGTCCTGCAAGCGCTCATATCGGAGGCTCCCATTCCATGCAAACCGTGACGCGCCTTGATCCACTGCGCGTTGAGATGAAGCGGCTTCGCGGCGTCGACGGGTCCGCCGGCACGGTGGCCCTCGTCCCGACCATGGGGGCGCTGCACGAGGGACATCTGGCGCTGGTTCGGGCGGCGCAGGAGCGCGCGGCGCATGTCGTCGTCTCGATCTTCGTCAATCCGCGCCAGTTCGGCGCCAACGAGGACCTCGACACGTATCCCCGCCAGCTCGCGCGAGACCGGGAGCTGCTGGAGGCGGCGGGCGTCTCGCTGCTGTGGCTGCCCGAGCACGAGGCGATGTACCCGCGCGGCTATGCGACCAACATCGCCGTATCGGGAGTGAGCGAGGACCTCGACGGCATCGCCCGGCCGGGACATTTCGACGGCGTCGCCACCGTGGTGTGCAAGCTGTTCAACCAGGTCCTGCCCGATCTCGCGGTGTTCGGCGAGAAGGACTGGCAGCAGCTGGCCGTGATCCGGCGGATGGCGCGCGATCTCGACCTGGTCCGTCCCGGCCCCGGCGCGATCGTGGGCGTGCCGACCGTGCGCGAGGCGGACGGGCTCGCGATGAGTTCGCGCAATGCCTACCTCTCGCCCCAGGAGCGGACCCGCGCGGCCGCGCTGCCGCGCGCGATCCGCGATGCGATCACCGCGATCGAGCAGGGGGGCGATCCCGCAAGGACGCTGGCGGAGGCAAAGCGGTCGCTGATCGCGGCCGGATTCGCCAAAGTGGACTATGTCGAGCTGCGCCATGCCGAGACGCTGGAGCCGTTGACGCGGGCGACGGGAGCGACGGCGCGGGTCTTCGCGTCCGCGCGCATCGGCAAGGCCAAGCTGATCGACAACATGGGCCTGAGGTACTAGAGTGATTTCGAGGCAGGTGGAATCACGGCACACAAAGGATTCCTGGACTCAGCGCCCGATGCCTCCCGATCGACCCACTTTCGGCATTGCCAGCCCTTCGGCTGGCTGTTTGCAACAGCCGCTCAGGATAAACTGAGCGAAGCAATCCAGGGCCGCGCCGCACCGCCCTGGATTGCCGCGCGACCTCCGGTCGCTCGCAATGACGAAGCAATGGGACGAAGCAATGGGACGAAGCAATGGTAAGTCATCCTGGTCCGGGCACGCTATTTTGCCGGTTCTCTCGTGCGTTATTCGCGGCTAATAGAGTTGCACGAGGAATGGGAGCGCCGGTCCGTGCGGCGCGCGCGATCGGAGGATATGTGCGATGAGGAAGTTTATCTGCGCGATGGCCGCGCTTGCGGCGGGCGTGGCGCTGGGCGGCTCGCCGGCCCTGGCCAAGGACACCAAGGGCTCGTCCGCCCGCCAGCAGCAGAGCAAGGAAACCGCCGAAATCCCCCGTTGCGGCCGCAAGCTCGGCGCGCTCGCCATCGTCGAGCCCGACACCCAGTGGTGGCGTGACTACAATCTCGGCAGCCCCGAGGCGATCCTGCGCGTGTTCGTCCAGCAGTCGGGCTGCTTCACGCTGGTCAATCGCGGCCGCTCGATGCAGAGCCGGGCGATGGAACGCGCCATGGCCGACCAGGGCGAGCTGCAGCGCGGCTCGAACCTGGGCAAGGGCCAGGTCCGCGCGGCCGATTATTTCCTTGAGCCCAATATCGTTTCGGCCAACCGCAACTCGGGCGGCGGCGGTGTCGGCGCGGTGCTCGGCAGTGTCGGCGGCGGGCTGTTCGGCCGGGGCTTCGGCGCCATCGCCGGGGGCATCAACGTCAAGAAGGGCGAGGCCAACGTCACCCTGTCGGTCGTCAACGCCCGCACCACCGAGGAAGAGGCGCTGACCGAGGGCTATGCCCGCAAGTCGGACGTCAGCTTCGGCGGCGGCGGCGGCGGCGGCAACTTCTGGGGCACGTTCGCGGGCGCGGGCGGCGGCGGTTATCAGGACACGGCGATCGGCCAGATCATCGTCCTCGCCTATCTCGACGCCTATACCAAGCTGGTGAGCCAGATGGGCGGCCTGCCGACCAACGCTTCGGCGGCGGCGCCCAGGGCGCAGTAAACGGACGGATCGATCTAGAGACGGCATTCGTGGGGCGGGCGGCCCGATGGTCGCCCGCCCGGCTCCCCGGCCAGCTCAGGGCGACAGGACGGCACGGAACAGTCCGGCCACTTCGCCGGCCGGACCCGCCGCATCCAGCACCGCGGTCACTTCCGCCGCGTGCGATGGCGTCATCCCCTCTCGCGCCAGGTAGCGGCGGCTGGTCTCGATCACCGGCAGCGGATCGGGCGAGATGACGGTCAGGCCGCTGGCCCCGCCGCGCCCCATGACCACCGCGCCCAGCCGTTCGAGCGAGCGGATCGCCTCGCGCAGCACCGAGCGGCCGACCTCGAACCGTGCCATCAGCTCCCGCTCGCTGCCCAGGTTCATGCCCGGACGCCAGCCGGCGTCGCTGATCATCTCGCTCAGTTCGCGCGCTACGCGTTCGGCCTTCTTCGTCGGCCGGCTGGGCGGATGCAGCCGATAGGCGCGCTCGGTCGCGCCGGGACGCGCGGCGAGCCGGCCGCCCGCGAACGAGGCTTCGAACAGGACGAAGTAGGCGTCCATCACCACATCGGCCTGCGCGCGGGCGCCTTGCCGGTCACGCTCCAGCACCGCTTCGACGACATTGCGGTAGGCCGCGCTGATCCCCGGAAACACGCCGTGGAACGCCGCGTCGTCAAGCGTCGAATACCATGCCGCGTGGTCCAGCATCCGCATCAGCGTCGCGGTGAACAGGCGAAGCGCCGGATTGCCGATCGCCCCCATCATCACCGACTGCGCGCCGATGATGGCGTCGAACCCTTCCGCGTCCGGCCGCGCGACGATCGGCGCGAGCGAGGCCAGTGCCTCGCGGTCTTGCGCGTCGAGGCAATCCGGGGCGCGTTCCAGCACGTGGCCGTGCAAGGCGCGCAGCGTACCGGTGACATGCGCGGGAGCCGCGTGCACGAACTCGAGGTAGCTGGCGAGGCCGTTACACACCGCGTCGAGCATCGGGGCGGCGACGAAGATGCCCCCATTGGCCCCCCGCCGCATCGTCACCAGGCCGCTCTGCTCCAGCAAGCTGAGCGCCTCGCGAAAAGTCCATCGGCTCACGCCGGCCAGGGCGTTCAGGTCGGCCTCGCGCCCCAGGGGATGCCCGATCGGCAGGTTCCGGGCGTGGATATGCTCCTGGATGCGGCGCGCCACTTGTTCGGCAAGCTTGCCGGGGCCCGAATCCTTGCCGGGTGAAGCCGAAGAAGGGCTGCTGATCGGTTGGCCGACGTTCATGCGTCATCCCTGTCTGTCAGGTCGGCCGCTTCCGTGCAATATCTCGGCGCGATTAGTGAGGGATCCACCCGACCTCGATGGCGCGCAACAAGGTCACGCCCGAGGGCCGGCGCGGTCAGCCCCCCTTGAAGTTCGGCTCGCGGCGCTCCCTGAAGGCGGCGCCCGCCTCGCGGATGTCCTCGGCGGCGTTGATCGCGTTGACGTAGCTGCCAAGCTGCTGCCAGGCGAGCTGGTCTTCGATGGTCCGGCCCAGGCCGCGGTAGACAACCTGCTTGATCATCGCCATCGCCAGCGGCGGGCCCTTGGCGATCTGCCCCGCCACTTCGAGCGCGCGGCCGAGCAGCCGATCCGCCGGCACCACCTCTCCCACCAGGCCCATGTCCAACGCCTCCCCGGCGCCGACCATCCGGGCGGTGTAGAGCATCTCCAGCGCCTTGGGCAGGCCGACGATCTGCGGCAGGAACGCGGCGACCGCGTCCTGCGCCGGGATGCCCCGCCTGGCGAAGATCGCGGTGAAGCGTGCGTCCTCCGAAGCGATGCGCATGTCGCACGCCACGCTGATGCCCAGCCCCGCGCCCGCCGCCACGCCGTTCACCGCGGCGATCGTCGGCTTGGCGAAGCTGCGGATCGAGGCGATGTTGTGTTCGTGGAAATTGAGCATGCGATAGGGGGATCGCGGCGCCGGCTTGCCGAGGTTGTCGGCGCTCTTGAGGTCCTTGCCCGAACAGAAGCCCTTGCCGGCGCCGGTGATGACGAGCACCCGCACATCGGGATCGTCGTTCAGCGCCTGCAGCCAATCGGCCATGAGCTTGCCCATCCCGGCGGAAAAGGCGTTCAGCACTTCGGGCCGGTTGAGCGTGAGGACGGCGACGTGATCGTGCTTTTCGACCAGGACGCGATCGTCCTCGCTCAGTGCGGCCTGATCCATCGCGCTCTCCTCAGTTGTCCGGCCTCAGTTATCCGGCCCGTTCCGCGCCCACTCGCGCACCGGCACGAACTCGCCGGTATGCGAAGCGCGATGGCGCAGCCAGCTGGCCCCGTCCACCACCATCGTGTGACCGGTGATGTAGCGGGCGTAAGGCGAGCACAGGAAGCACGCCGACCAGGCCAGCTCCTGCAGCTGTCCGGCGCGTCCGCCCGGCATCTGCCGTTCCTTGCCCTCGCGCCACGGCCCTTTCATGTGCCGGGCGGTATCCTCGTGGGGAAACCAGCCCGGCGCCAGCGTGTTCACCCTCACGCCATCGATCGCCCACTCCACGGCGAGCGACTTGGTCAGGTTGTCCACCGCCGCCTTGGCAGCGGCCGAATGCGCGGAGCCCGGCCCGCCGTTGAAGGCGAAAGTCGCGCCGATGTTGAGGATCGCGCCCGGCGCTCCCGCCAGGAGGCGGCGGCGATGGAACTCCCGGCTGCAGAAGAAGGTGCCGTCGACGACGATCTGGCTGACCGCGCGCCAGCCGTTGGGAGTGATGTCCTGCGCCGGGGCGACGAACCGCCCGGCGGCGTTGTTGACCAGGATCGTGACCGGACCCAGCACGCGCTCCGCTTCGTCGAAAGCGGCGGCGACCTGATCGGGATCGCGCACGTCCAGCGCCACGGCATGTGCCCGCGCGCCGATCGCCGCCAATGCGTCGAGGCCGGCCCGGCGATGCTCCTCCTTGCGGCTGGCGATGGCGATGCTGGCCCCCATGCGCGCGAACATCGTCGCCATCGCCTTGCCCAGCCCCGTGCCGCCGCCCGTCACCAGCACGACATCGTTCGCGAACGTGTCGGCGGGCATGAAGGGATGCTCGGATGAAGGCGGCGCCGGCAGGCCCATCGGTATCCTCTCCAGACTGGCGAATCCTGACCGGCGGCTCGCAAGGGCGAAAGCCGTGCCGGAAGTGGAGCGGGTAGCGGGAATCGAACCCGCCTGACCAGCTTGGAAGGCTGGGACATTACCACTATGCTATACCCGCCCGGCAGCGTCGAACCGGACGGCATCCGCCGCCGATCGAGCGCAAGATCGTTCCGCGCGATTGCCACGGGCGGGCCGCCCGCGTCAATCCGGGAAATGCGGAGACTCGCTCGGCCGG
This sequence comes from Novosphingobium sp., assembly GCA_035281095.1. Classification (GTDB taxonomy): domain Bacteria; phylum Pseudomonadota; class Alphaproteobacteria; order Sphingomonadales; family Sphingomonadaceae; genus Novosphingobium. The sequence goes on from DATEEP010000017.1 coordinate 44,810, forward strand.
CCGTGTTGCGCTGGCACGCTCTGGAGCTTGCGGCGACTTGCGGCTGGCGGCGCACAGGATGATCGCGCGGCCTCTTGTCACTGACGGGCCAGACCTTCATTGTACGATAATCTGGCGCCGCCATATTGGCAGCGACTCTCGAAAGCAGGATTGTGCCCCCGATGAATCCCACGGCCCGTCGCCGCAGCCCGCTCGACCTTCTGATGAATTCCGGCCTCGGCAAGCTTCTCGGGCGGATCGGCGTCACCCCCCGCCCGGCGAGCAGCGAAAGCCTGCTGGATCTTGCGGATGCCTTGCTCTCGCTGCGCGGTCGCGCCTCCGGGCCAGCTTTGGCCTCGGCGTTCTTCGATCTCTACGAAGCGAGCGACGTCGCCTCGCGACAGGCGTTCCTCACGCAGATCCATGACCTCCACCGCTGCGATTCGGCCTCGATCGACCGGGCGATCAAGCTGTGGCAGGAGAAGCGCGACGAAGGCGCCGCCCGCGCGCTCAATACCGCGACCGAATCGCCCAGCCAGCGCCTCATCCAGATGCTGAACCTGGCACCGCAGGGAACGCAGCGGCTGCTGAAGCTGCGCGAGGACCTGCTGGCCGCACCCGACCAGACTCCCGGCCTCAAGTCGTTCGACCGCGAATTGGAGAATTCCTTCACCGCGTGGTTCAATGCCGGCTTCCTCGAACTGCGCCGGATCGAATGGAATTCGCCCGCGCGGCTGCTGGAGCGGATCATCCGCTACGAAGCGGTGCACGAGATCGTCGGCTGGGACGACCTGCGCCGCCGGGTCGAGCCGATCGACCGCCGCTGCTACGGCTTCTTCCACCCCCAGATGGTCGACGACCCGCTGATCTTCGTTGAAGTGGCGCTGACCCACCAGCTGCCGAGCGCGATCCACCAGGTCATTGCCGAGAAGCGCGAGGTGATCTCCCCGCGCGAAGCCAACTGCGCGATCTTCTATTCGATCTCGAACTGCCAGGACGGGCTGCGTGGCATTCCCTTCGGCAACTACCTGATCAAGCGCGTGGTCGGCCTGCTGAAGGACGAGTTGCCCCAGCTCAAGACGTTCGCGACGCTCTCCCCGGTCCCCGGCTTCGCCAAGTGGCTCTCGGCCGATCAGGGAGTCGGCGGCCAGGGCGGCGCCAAGGTTCCGGGACCCAAGGCCTTGCGCGGGCTGGCGGCGCATTACCTGACCCAGGCCAAGCACCGGAACGGCTTGCCGCTGGATTCGGTCGCCCGGTTCCATCTCGGCAACGGCGCGCGGCTCGAGGCGATCCATGCCAACGCCGATCTCTCGCCCAACGGCCAGAAGCAGGCGCACGGGGTGATGGTGAATTACGTCTACGATCTGGCGGAGATCGAAGCCAATCACTTCGCCCTGACCGAACTCGGCACCGTCGCCTCGTCGAAGCAGGTGCAGACGCTTGCCGAAGAAGCACCGGTCAAGGCGGCCAAGGGCGATCGCTCCAAGGATGCCATCGCCGCCTGACCGGGCGGGGATCCGAAGTTCGATCGAGATATTCTTTATTTGCCGTGATTTCCAAGCCGGCAGGTGATTCCTGCCTCGAAATCGCTCTAATGGCCGGGAAAATCGATCAGCGCTTCGGCCGCGACGCCCGCCTCGCGCAGCCGCGCCATGCCGCCAAGGTCGGGCAGGTCGATGACGAACAGCGCGTGATCGACTTTCGCGCCCGCCTGCCGCAGCAGCGTGACCGCCGCCATCGCGGTTCCGCCGGTGGCGATCAGGTCATCGATCACCAGCACGCGCTGGCCCGTGGCAATGGCGCCGGGGTCTACTTCGAGCGTGTCGGTGCCATATTCCAGCGCGTAATCGATGGCGAGCGACGGCACCGGCAACTTGCCGGGCTTGCGCACGGGGAGGAAGCCAAGGCCCAGGCCGGCGGCGATTGCCGCGCCGAAGATGAAGCCGCGCGCCTCGATCCCCGCGATCACGTCCGGGTCATGCGCCCGCACTCGCTCCGCCACCAGCGCCACTGTCGCGGCAAAACCTTCGGCGTGGGCAATCAGGGTGGTGATGTCGCGAAACATCACGCCGGACCTCGGAAAATCCGGCACATTGCGAACGAGTGCCTTGAGATCGTCCGCTGTCATGCCCGTCCGGCGCGGGTCATGAGCCGCCCATGAGCATGACTGGCCGACCGGAAGGCGTGGCTTACGCCTTCTTCTTCTTGTCGTACCAGACCTGCTTGTAGGCCATGAAGCCCAGGATGGTCGCGAAGAGCAGGAAGCCGAGCACCGGCCAGCCCGTCTGCTTGCGCTTCTCCAGCTTGGGTTCAGCGGTCCAGATCAGGAAAGCGGCCACGTCCTCGGCCATCTGCTTGACCGTCGGCTTGGGATTGCCGGGGCCGTACGTCACCTGGCCTTCGGCGGTGAGCGGCGGCGCCATCGCGAGGTTGAGGTTGGGGAAGTACGGGTTGTAATGCAGCCCGGGGGGCGTCTTGGATTCCGGGAACTTCTTCAGCAACTCGGCGGGCTGGTTGCGGTAGCCCGTGAGCAGGGACGCGACATAAGCGCCGCCGTCGTGCCGGGCCTTGGTCATCAGCGAGAGATCGGGCGGAACCGCATTGTTGTTGGCGGCGCGCGCGGCGATGTCGTTGGCGAAGGGCATCGGGAAGTAGTCGGTCGCGATGCCCGGACGCGTGTTCGTCTCACCGGTGGCGGGGTCGATGCCCGGCACCTGGAAGCCGGCGGCGATCGCCTTCACTTCCGCCTCGTTGTAGCCGAGCGCGGCCAGATCGCGGAAAGCGACGAGGCGCAGCGAGTGACAGGCCGAGCAGACTTCCTTGTAGACCTGGAAGCCGCGCTGGAGCTGCTGCTTGTCGAACTTGCCCAAGGCGCCGTCGCTGGCGAAGTGCACGTCCTTGGGCGACAGGTGGAACTCATGCTCCGCGGTCGCCGGCTCCGGCTCGGTGATCGCCAGGTAGGCGCCGTTGCCGAACGACCATGCCAGCGCGACCGTGAAGAACAGCCCGACGAGAATGGAGAGGATGCGGATCATGTCTTTCGTCTTTCCGTCTCGCTGGAGGTCAGGCCGTGTGGCCAAGAGCGGCGGCGCCAAGGGCGGCGTTGTCGTCCTTGCCCAGCACCGCTTCGGTGATCGAGAACGGCAGCGGGTCGGGCCGCTCGATCGCGGAGACGATCGGCAGGATGATCAGGAAGTGCGCGAAGTAATACATGGCGGCGAGCTGGCTGATCATCACGAAGGGCTCATGCGCCGGGGCGCCGCCGCAATAGCCGAGCACCGCGACGCAGGGCAGCAGGCCGAACCAGAAGAACTTGCGGAACAGCGGGCGGTAGGTGCCCGAGCGTACCGGCGACTTGTCCAGCCAGGGCAGGAAGAACCACACCAGGATCGCGCCGAACATGGCGAGCACGCCCATCAGCTTGGCCGGAAGGAAGAAGAAGTCCGCGGTGAAGGCGCGCAGGATCGCGTAGAACGGCCAGAAGTACCATTCGGGCACGATGTGCGCCGGCGTGCTCATCGGGTTGGCCGGAATGTAGTTGTCCGGATGGCCCAGCAGGTTCGGCGCGAAGAACAGCAGCGCGCAGTAGATGAACAGGAACGCGCCCAGCGTCCATCCGTCCTTGGCGATGAAGTAGGGATAGAACGGCACCGTGTCGCTCTCGCTCTTCACCGGCACGCCGGTCGGGTTGCCCGAGCCGGGGATATGCAGTGCCCAGATGTGGAGGATGACAACGCCGGCGATGACGAAAGGCAGCAGGAAGTGCAGCGAGAAGAAGCGGTTGAGCGCCGCGTTGTCCGGGGCGAAGCCGCCGAGCAGCCAGTTCTGGATCGGCTCGCCCACCAGCGGGATCGCGCCGAACAGGCCGGTGATGACCTTGGCGCCCCAGAAGCTCATCTGCCCCCAGGGAAGCACGTAGCCCATGAAGGCGGTGGCCATCATCAGGAGGAAGATGACGACACCCAAGAGCCAGACCATCTCGCGCGGGGCCTTGTAGGATCCGTAGAACATGCCGCGCAGGATGTGGATGTAGATCACCACGAAGAACACCGAGGCGCCGTTGGCGTGCGCATAGCGCAGCATCCAGCCCCAGTTGACGTCGCGCATGATGTGCTCGACCGAATCGAACGCCACGCCCGCGTTGGCGGCATAGTGCATCGCGAGGACGACGCCGGTGACGATCTGAATCACCAGGCAGATACCGGCGAGCGCGCCGAAGTTCCACCAGTAGTTCAGGTTGCGCGGCACCGGATAGCCGCCGCCCAGCGCGTTGTAGACGAGACGCGGCAACGGCAGCTTCTCGTCCATCCACTTCATGAACGGAACTTGCGGGTTGTATTCCTGGGCCCAGGGAAAGCTCATCGTGTTTTGCCTCAGCCGATCTTGACGACAGTGTCGGAGGTGAATTCGTATTCCGGAACCTCGAGGTTCTTCGGGGCCGGGCCCTTGCGGATGCGCGCGGCGGTATCGTAGCTCGAACCATGGCAGGGGCAGAAATAGCCGCCGAACTCGCCCTTGTTCTCACCCTCGCCGGCGCCCAGCGGCACGCAGCCGAGGTGGGTGCACACGCCCATGGTGATGAGCCAGTTCGCCTTGCCTTCCTTGGTGCGCTCGGCCAGCGTCTGGGGATCGCGCAGATCGGCGACGTCAACCGCGTTCGCCGCCGCGATCTCCTTGTCCGTCAGATTGCGCACGAAGACCGGCTGCTTGCGGAACACCGCCTTGATCGACTGCCCGGACTTGATCGAAGAGATGTCGATCTCGGTCGAGGAGGCCGCCAGGACGTCGGCCGAAGCCGACATCTGGCTGATCAGCGGAACCAGGACGGACACGGTGCCGACACCCGCGGCGCTGACCGCCGCGATGTTGATGAAATCGCGCCGCCTCACTCCATCTCCGGACTCGAGTACACCAGACCCGATGCCCGCAGCGTCAGTGACCGCTTCTTCCGCCATGTTTCGACCTTGTCCTGCTTTAATCGCCCGCACCCCGAAAGGATACAGGCGGAAATCCTGTTCAGTGGCCAGTTCAGTTATCCAACGGGTCCCCGGAACACCGGCACTCTCCGGAATGAACCGGGCGCGAGCCGACATTGGCCGGCCTGATAGACGCGAAAATCGGCGCTGCCAACCGTGTTTTTGGCCTTTGTGAACATGCCGCCAAGCCTATTCATTCAGGCCGATAACCGATATCTGACGGCCATATGCCGGCTCCCCGCGATGCGTGGCGCGCCGGAAGGAATAGAACCGCTCCGGCGCCGGATAGGTGTCCAGGCCCAGTCGCTCGACGCGCGCGATTCCGGCTTCGGTCAGGCGATGCGCCACATAGGCTTCCAGATCGAACCAGGCATGGCCGGGCTTGCCCGGACCGAAGAAGCCCGCATTGCGGCGATCGGCATCGAGAAACCGCCGCCGGAAAGCGGCGTCGACCTCGTAGCTCGACGCCGCGATGCAAGGTCCGATGGCTGCCGCCATGTCCGACCGGTCGGCGCCGAGCGCCTCCATCGCGGCGACCGTGTTCTCGATGACGCCGCCGAAGGCGCCTTTCCAGCCGGCGTGCGCCGCTCCGATGACGCCCGCCGCGCTGTCGGCCAATAGCACGGGCGCGCAATCGGCGGTGAGCACGCCGAGCAGGAGCCCCGGCCGGTCGGTAGCCATGGCGTCCGCCTGCGGGCGCTCGCCCTCGCCCCACGGATCGGTGACGACGACGCATCGGGCGGAGTGCACTTGATGGCAGGTCAGGAGGCGCGCGCCCGGCCGCACCGCCTCGGCGGCCCTCGCCCGGTTGCCGGCGATGGCCGCGACGTCATCGCCGGAGCCGGGTCCGCAGTTGAGGCCGGCGAACAGGCCCGTCGAGAGCCCGCCGCGCCGCCCGAGGAAGCCGTGCGCGGCGTCTCCCAGCACTTGCGCGCGGGTGACCTCCGGCTCGTCAGGCAAGGCTCTTGGTCACCTGCTCGAGCACGTCGCGCGACAATCGGGGCACCGCCGCGATCCGTTCCAGTTCGCCGCGCATCAGCGCCGAGCGTTGCGGCTCGATCCGCCGCCAGCGGCCGAGCGGAGGCACGAAGCGCGCCGCCGTCTGCGGATTGATCGCGTCCAGCTCGCGGATCAGGTCGGCGACGATGCGATAGCCCTCGCCGCTGGGCGCGTGGAACGCGGAAGGATTGACCGCGAACGCCATGTAGAGCGAGCGAACCCGGTTGGGGTTGCCCAGCGTGAAGTCGGGATGCCCGGCCAGTGCCTTGACGTGATCGAGCACGCGCGGATGCAGCGACCCCGCCTGGAGCGAGAACCACTTGTCGATGACCAGCGCGTTGCCGTGATAGCGTTCGCGGAAATCGGCCAGCGCTTCGGCCCGCAAATCCGTGCCCTGGGGCAAATCGAGCCCGGCGAGCACCATCAGCGCGCCTTGCCGGTCGGTCATGTTGTCGGCAGCGCGGTATTGCGCCATCGCCAGCCCGGCGGCGGCTTCCGGATCGGCGGCGGCGAGATAGACCAGCGCCTGCGTCTTGAGCTTGCGCGCGCCCCGCGTCTTGGCCTCCCGGCTGTAGGGAACGGCGCCGGCGCGCGCGTGCATCGTCCGCAAGGCATCGCCGCATTCCGCGCCCAGCCAGGCCTTCAGCGCCTCGCGCTCGGCGCGGATCGCGCCGGGATCGGCCTGCTCCATCTGTTCCGCCAGATAGCTTTCGGCCGGCAGGATCATCAGCTCGCCGCGCATCAGGTCATCGAGCCCGTCGTCCGCCAGGATCGCGGCGAAGGCCCGGCCGATCGCGCCGCGATCCTCCGCTTCGCCGGCGACCGCCCCGAGCAGATGCCGCACGACGAGGCTCTGCATCGCCTCGTAGCGCGCGAAGGGATCGTCGTCGTGCGCGGCGAGGAATATCAGATCTTCCGCGTCCTGCCGCGCCTCGATCGAGACCGGGGCGGTGAAGCCGCGATTGATCGACAATACCGGCGGATGGGCGAAGCCCGGAAAGGTGAAGCTGTCCTGCGCGTATTCGAGCACGGCCATGTGCTCGCCGCGATGCGCGCCGGTGTCGCGGTCGAACAGCGCGAAGCGCAGCGGGATCGGCATCGGCAGCTTTTCGGGCTGGCCGGGGGTGGCCGGCACCTGCTGCGCGAGGTGCAGCGTCGCGGTATCGCCCCGGTGCTCCAGCCGCGCGGTCACCCTCGGCGTGCCGGCCTG
>DATEEP010000018.1:0-25477 GCA_035281095.1 Novosphingobium sp.
GTCGAGGTGCTCGTACTGCAGCGTCAGGCTGGTCGGACCGTCGATGCCGATGGTCAGCGACGGCGCGATGCCCCAGCGCTCATAGTCTTCGACGTCGCGGCCGGGGACATCGTTCTGATGGTATACGGCGTTGAGACGGAATGCGACGTTCTCGCCGATGCGTTTGTTGGCATCGATCGTGCCGCGATAGTAGTTGTCGGTGCCGATGCCCGCGCTGACGATGGTCTGGTCACTCGACAGTGGGCGCTTGGTTACGAGGTTGATCGTGCCCGCGACGGACCCGCCCCCGCTATAGACCGAGTTGGCGCCGTTGGTCACCTCGACCTGCTCTATGTTGTAGACTTCGTTGCGGTTGAGGAACGCGCCGCTGCGCACGCCGTCGATGGTGACGTCGTTCTTGGCGTCCTGGCCGCGCAGGATGATACGGTCGCCATAGCCGAAGCCGCCCTCGCCCGCGCCGAAGGTGATGCCCGGCACAGTCTGAAGGACGTCGCGCAAGGTGAGCAGGTTTTGCTGCTGGATCGTCGCCTTGCTGATAACGGTGATCGTTTGCGGCGTATCGAGCAGCGGGGCCGTATACTTCGGCGATTCCACTCGCTCCACCTTGATCTCGGGCTCTTCAAGCGCGGTGTCGGTGACCGTCATGCCGCCGAGGCGCGGACCTTCCTGGCCCTGCGTGTCCTGAGCGTGCGCGACGGCCGCAAAGGTCATCGCGCCGACGGCGCTGAGCGCCAGGTAGGACGAGATCGTCGATTTGCTCACTTGATATTCCCCCACTGGTTGTGACGGAGGTGGCTGCTATTGCGAGTGACTCTCAAAGTCAACAGCGGGCGAAAGATTTTTCGTCCGGCGCCCTAAACGGCGCAATCGCGAATGTTCCCTGCCGGACCCGCTACACATGTGCGACAATTGTCTCTCTTGATAATTAGTCGCAATAATGCTTAAGCGCCGCAGCGCGGGGGCCAGGCGGTTCCTGCGACCCCTCTGTCGGAGCCGTTTTTGGAACAGTCGCAGGCACTTGAGCGTCACGGACAGGATCGGTCGGCCGATGGCCGGCTGCCGGGCGGCGTGCCCGCCGCACCAACGGCATCGGCCGTTTCGGCGCCCGTCCTGGCCTCGGCGGCGCCCAACAAGCCGAGAAAGTCGCGCGCGGCGCGGACGTTCTGGCTCAAACAGCTACACACCTGGCACTGGATCAGCGCAGCGATCTCGCTGATCGGCATGCTCCTGTTCGCGGTGACCGGGATCACGCTGAACCATGCCGAGACCATCGCCGCCGAACCCCACGTCGTCGCGCGCGAGGCGACCCTGCCGGCTTCGCTTCTCAAGCTGCTGAACAAGGAGACCCGCAGCGATACCCCTTTGCCCGGACCGGTTTCCGAGGAGCTGGAGGACGCGGTCTCGCTTCATCCCGGCAACCGCCCGGCCGAATGGTCCGAGGGCGAGGTCTACGTCGCCATCCCCGGCCCCGGCAGCGACGGCTGGATCAGCATCGATCGGACGACCGGTGCGGTGACGTCCGAGGCCACCGACCAGGGCTGGATCTCCTACTTCAACGACCTGCACAAGGGCCGCAACACCGGCACCGCGTGGTTCTGGTTCATCGACGTGTTCGCAATGGCTTGCGTCGTGTTCACCCTGACCGGCTTTTTCCTGCTCCAGCTGCACGCCAGGCACCGGCCGTCCACCTGGCCGCTGGTGGCGGCGGGCGCGGTCATCCCGCTCATCATCCTGCTATTCTTCCTTCACGTCTGACATCTCGCCAAAGGAAATCCCTGCCCCATGCGTAAAAGCCTGATGCTCGCCGCCGGACTTGCGGTCCCGACCGCGGCGCTCGCTGCCTCTCCGGCGCTTGCCGGGTCGCTCAACGTCACGATCCCGAGGCAGGGCGTGGCCGAGTATCACAAGCCCTACGTCGGCATCTGGATCGAGCCGCGGGGGGGCGGCGAGGCGCGGACGCTGGCGGTCTGGTACGAGATCAAGAAAGGCGGCAACGAGCCCGGCACCAAATGGCTCAAGGACTTGCGCACGTGGTGGCGCAAGGGCGGCCGCAGCCTGAAGATGCCGGCCGACGGCGTGAGCGGCGCCACCCGCGCGCCGGGCGCCTATCGCATCCCCCTGCCGGACAACATCAGGCCCGGCGCCTACACCCTGTTCGTCGAGGCCGCGCGCGAGAATGGCGGGCGCGAACTGGTATCCATCCCGCTGTCCGTGCCCATCAAGAACGCCTCGACCGCCGGCAAGTCCGAGCTGGGCGCCATTTCCATCACTGTTCGTTGAGAGGTAAGCCAATGATAAAGAAGACGTTTCTTCTTACGGCGAGCGCCGCCGCCCTGACCGCCGCCCCGGCCTTCGCGCATAGCGCCTGGCTGAAGCCCTCGACCACCGTGCTGTCCGACCAGAGCCAGAGCGTAACCGTTGACGCGGCCACTTCGACCGAGCCGTTCAACGCCGATCACAACGCAATGAACACCGACGACATCAAGGTCTGGGCGCCGGACGGCACCATGGGCAAGATCGAGAACGCCGCCAGGGGCCGCTACCGCTCGACCTTCGACGTCAAGATCGACAAGCCCGGCACCTGGCGGATCGGCACGCAAACCTCCAGCGTTTCCGGCACGTTCAAGCTGAACGGCGAGGACTGGCGCGTCGGGCGGATGCGGGGGGGAATGGGCCCCGCCGGACCGGGTGGCGCCGCGCAACTGGCCGGCCCCGCTCCCGCCGCCGGCGCTCCGCCGCGCCCGGCGTTCGATCCGAGCAAGGTGGTGGCGAGCGTGGCCGAAATTCCGGCGGGGGCGACCGACCTCAACCTCACCGAAAGCCAGAGCCGCAACGAGTTCTTCGTGACTTCGGGCGAGCCCAGTGCAACGGCATTGCAACCGACTAACAACGGACTTGAAATGGTTCCGGAAGGCAGCCCCACCGACCTTGTACAGAACGAGCCGGGCAAGTTCCGCTTCCTGGTCGACGGCAAGCCCGCACCGGGCATCAAGGTCAAGGTCATTCCCGACGGCCAACGCTATCGCGAATCAGAAGCATCGCAGGAACTGACGACCGACGCCGGCGGCGCGATTTCGGTCGGCTGGCCGGTTGCCGGGTTCTACTGGCTCAACGCCAGCCTGAGCGACGACAAGCCCGCCGCCGCCAGGGCGACCAAGCGCCGGCTGAGCTACACCGCGACGCTGGAAGTCGTCGCTCCTTGAGGCAGGCTTGAGCACGCCGGCTCCGGTGCCGCGCTTCGCGGTGCCGGAGCGGCTCGATCCCGCCGCCCTGTCCAGCGTCGACCCGAAGGCCGCGATCCTCGATCTGGCCGGCGAGACGATGGGAACGCGCTGGAGCGTCCGACTGGCGCTTCCCTCGGACCGCGACGACGGCGGCGGGCTCGCCGGTGTGGTGCAGAAGCGGCTCGACGGCATCGTCGCCGAAATGAGCCATTGGCAGCCGGAGTCCCTGCTGAGCCGATACAACGCTTCGGCACCGGGCAGCTGGACCGCGCTGCCGCAAGACTTCGCGCGAGTCATCGCTTGCGCGCTCGATGTGGCGGAGCGATCCGCGGGTGCCTTCGATCCGGCGATCGGCCGGCTTACCGACTTGTGGGGCCTGGGGCCGACCCGGCGACCGGCGCCCTCCGACGCCCAGATCGCCGCGACCCTCGCCCATACCGGCTGGCGCAAGCTGGCGTTCGACCCCGAAACCGCGCGGCTGCGCCAGCCCGGCGGGCTGTGGCTCGACTTGTCGGGTATCGCCAAGGGCCATGCCGCCGATGCGGTGGCGGACGCGCTGCGGGCCGAAGGCATTCGGCATGCGCTGGTCGAGGTCGGCGGCGAATTCGCCGGACGCGGGATGCGGCCCGATGGCGATCCGTGGTGGGTGGAGCTGGAGGCGCCTCCCGGCTTTGACCTTCCTCCATTGCGCGTGGCACTGCACCAGCTCGCGGTCGCGACATCGGGCGACTATCCGCGCGGGGCGCACACGCTCGATCCAAAGACCGGGAAGCCGGCAGTCCATGCCACGACCTCGGTCAGTGTCGTTCATGACAGCTGCATGGCGGCCGATGCATGGGCGAGCGCGTTGAGCGTTCTGGCTCCGCGGGAAGCGCGGGCGCTCGCGGCCCGGGAGAAACTGGCCGCGCGCCTGATCGACCGCGCGGGGGGCGAATGGCTGAGCCCCGCCTTCCAGCAAATGCTGTGAGTTCTTGGACCATGATGACTCTGGTTTGAATCACTTCGTCGTTGCGACCCCGGACTTGATCCGGGGGAAGCAATCCAGGGCGGTATAGCGCGGCCCTGGATTGCTTCGCGGGGCTCGCAATGACGAAAGTGGATCGATCTGGAGTCATCGGGCTCTAGAAAATCAGTTTCCTGAACTCCAGCGTCACCGTCCGGCCAAGCGGATCGAGAAACGCGGGCTGATAGGCGAAAGGCGTCGCGCCGGTCTCGTCGCGCACCTTCTGCCGCGCATCGAACAGGTTGTTGACCCCAAGCGAGATCCGCGCGCCGCGCAGCCATTCGGCCTTGCCGATCAGGCCGGGGATCTGCGCCGGCGTGGCGAACAGCCGCAAGTTGAACGTGGTCAGGCTGCCGAAGCGCAGGCTGGTGCCGCCCGCGCCGTTCGACGTGTCCTCGATCCGGCTGGCGCTCTGCCACTTGCCGGTGACGCGCAGGCCGAGGCCGCTGCGCGACAGGCCGGCCTGAAGCTCCAGCTCATGACGCGGCGTGGCCGAGGAGCTGCCGAATGTCCCACCGTCGAGCAGGTCGATGACCGGCAGCCCTTCGCGCAGCCGAGCGGTCTCCTTGAGGTGCCAGGTGTGGTAGAGCGCGAAGGTCACGCGTCCGCCGCCGCCCGGGCCGCCGCCGCCGAAGCCACCCGGCCCGCGTCCGCCACCGCCGGGCCCGCCGAAGCCACGATTGCCTTGTTGGCCACTTTGTCGGCCACCTTGCTGGCCGCCTTCGCCACGCGGCGGCCCGCCTCCCGGCCCGAAACCGCCGCCATCGCCGAACACACTGGACGGGCGGCCACTGGTTCCGCCCGCCTCGCGCTCGGCGCGGCGCTGCTGGAACATCGCGCGCATCGCGTCGATCTCGGACCGCGGCGTCTTCAGCCGCTTGGAAAAGCTCACGCCGGTGCGCAACACCGTGCTGTCGCGCCGGGCGATATTGATCGGCGTCGCGTCGAACAAGGTGAGGTCGCCGTTCGCGTCGCGAATGAAGCGATCGGGGAACGCCGCCTGCGTCGCGGCGGTCAGGCCGGGCAGCGCGCTCGCCCCGTTGACGGTGCGGCTGCGGCTGTAGTTGACGGTGAAGGTCACGTCCTCCCGCGGGAACGGCTTGGCGCTCAGCCCCAGCCGCCACTGGCTGCTCTCCGCGTTCCCGAGATCGGGATTGCCGCCGCTGATCCGCGTCACCAGCACGCTCTCGCCGCGCGTGAAGTCGAATACCGGCACCAGCGGCGTCACCACGCGCGGATTGCCGAGGTTCTGCATCGAAGGCGCGCTTTGCTCCTCGGCATAGGAGGCGTTGATGCTGATCGCGTCGAGCGGCTTCCAATTGATCCCCGCGCCATAGCTGAACAGCTCGCCGAAGTCGGACAGCGTCTGCACTTCGGCATTGCCGTTGACCGAAAGGCGGCCGACGAACTTCGCGGGGCTGTCCAGCACCGGCACGTCGAGACTAACCGAGCCGAGCCCACTCGTGCGATCGAGGTCCGCGCCCGAGAACGCGCCGCCCCGTGTGGCTTCGGAGCGGAAACCGTCGACCGTGCCGCCGACGCGCACCGACAGCGCCGCCTCTCCGGCCGGGAGGCGGAACGGGCTGCCGTTCACGGTGAGATCGGCATTGGCGACATCGCTCCAGGTTCGCGCCAGATCGGCGGGCACGCCGCGCACCGAGATCGTCCGGCCTTCCCTGTGGTCGTAATTCGCGGTCAGCGTCGAGAACCACTTGTTGCCCAGATCGGCGTTGACGGTGCCGCCGAGATGCGCGGTCAGATCGTCGGTGGTGCGGGTGAACACGTCGAGATCCGGCAGCGTCGAAAGCCCGATCAGCGAGTTGCCGCGCACCGCCGAAAGCTCCGCGTTGAGGCTGCTCGACACTTTCTCGGAGAACGTGCGCGCGTAAGTGCCCCCCAGCGTGATCGTCTCGTTCGAGGGCGAGAGGCTGCGGCCGGTATCGCCCAGTTCGACGCCGTTCGCGTCCGTCGTGATGCCGCGCTGGCTTTCGCGCAGCAGGTCGGCGTGGCTGTAATCGACGGTGAAGTTGAAGCGGTTGTCGCGGCTGATCGCCAGGACGCCCAGCTCCGCCTCGGGCCGGTTGGCCCCGCCGCGCGTGGCGATGCGATCCCCCGCTTCGGCCGTGATCGACTTGAAGCGGCGGCGCAGCACCACGTTCATGACTTTCTGGTTGGCCGGATAGCCGTATTTGAGCGCGACTTCCTCCGGCAGGATCTCGGCGCGCTGGATCGCCTCGGCGGGCAGGCTGGCGATCTCCCGAAAGCTGGAGATGCGCCGCCCCTCCAGCAGCACGATCGGTTGGCCGCCCCGCGCGCTGGTCAGCTGGGGGCCGAGTTCGGCCAAGAGGTCGTTGATGCTGGAAACCCCGAGCGCGCGGATATCGCCGCCGTTGAAGGTGATTTCCGGCTCGATGTCGCCGATTACGCCGCCACGCGGCTTCTGGCCGGTGACGACGATCTCTTCGTCGGCCATGTCCGCTTCGTCGTTGCCGAGCGCGGTGGTCTGCCGGGAAGGGCGCGGCGGCACCTCGTCGGCGGGTGCGGCGCTTTCCGGAGCGGACCGGGCCGGAGCGGGCCGGGCTTCATCCGCCGGCTGCGCCAGCGCCACCGGCGCGGCGCCGCTCATCAAGACCAGCCAGAAACCCGAAGCAAGCACTCGGCGCATGACGCCTCCCTGAAATTCACACGACCCTCGACCCGGCGCCTAGTGCCCGATTGTCACAGAGTTATGCTGGATCAAGGATGAATTGTCGCAAAAGGTCGCGGACGGTTGCGCCGTTGCTCTGACCGGAATGTCGTCCCCCGCGCCGAGATCGGGAGCGGTGCGAAGTCCCCGACTGCGGCTCAGGCGCGACCCTCGGCCCGGGCCTGCCGGCGCAGCCCACCGGGCGTGGATCGCGGCTTTTGCGCCGGGATCACCGGGATCGCCTGCCCGCGCCGCGCAAGTTCCTCGCCCAGCCGCGTCATCAGCGCCGCCTTGGTATCGGCGGCGGGCTTCCACACCTGATCGCCGTCCTTCACCAGCGGCAGGATCGGCAGCATGCGTTCGACGGCGAAGCGGGTCTCTTCGCCGGAGCCCGAGAGCGAGCCGATCAGCGTCAGCCGTCCCTCATAAGTGAAACACGCCGGGGCGCCGGTCGCGGCCGGCCACGGCACGTCGCGCGGCATGTCCAGCTCCAGCACGCCGTCGACCACCCGCACCGACCGCGCCGGCATCGGCAGCGGGAAGCCATCGCCATCCACCCGCGTCACGAAGCCCCGTGCGTTGCGGTCGAGGAATTCCTGGATGTAGTCCTGCCACGCCACCGCCGGCCAGCTCGGCGCCTTGGTGGCCCTGGCTTCGGGCGCCTTGTCGGACGCGGGGAACCGCGTATCGGCCGGAGCCTGCCAGCGCCGTGGCGGGGCATCCATCGCGGCGGCATTGTCCCACCACAGGATCTGCCGTGGGGTGACTTCGATGATCATGCGCGACCAGTACCAGACGGCGTGCCGCGCGACGTCCCAGTCATACGTCACCGAACTGCCGTAGCCGCCGACTTCCGCAATGTAGCGCAGGGCATTGGCCTGGATATCGCCGTCGCGCACCGCCGCCATGCCCGCGACCGAGACCACCGGCTCCTCCGGCCCGCCCTGGATGAACAGTCCGACCCTGGGGTTGCGCCGCGCGCGCTCCGCCTTGGCCGGATAGGCGAGGCCGGTGGCGACATTGATCGTGCTCAGGTCCTCGGAGGGGAAGACCAGCAAGGGGGTGTCGACCGGCGCGCCCTCCCTGTTGAGCGAGGCGAACTGGGTGGTGATCGCCGAACCCAGCATCTTCGCCACGCTTTCCGGCAGTTCTTCCTTCACGGACATCCCATTCTCCCTCATCTCGATCCGATGGCGTTTCGCGACATTCAGCGCAGCAGCCAGCTGCGTGCTTCCATCACTTGCAGCTTCGCCGTGTCAAGGAACGACGCGATATCGTCGCGGATCGCCTGCCGTCCTTCAGGACTGTCGTAGTGCTTTTCCGCCCGGTCCTCGTCGCAGGCATAGTGGAGCAGCGAAAATCCGAAGTAAGGCGACGCGCCGTGGGTCTCGACCACCTCGGTCACGTTGCGGATGTAATATTCCATCCCGAAATGGACGCGCAACGCGGTCAGCGGATGGCGATCATATCCCGCGACCGCTTCTCGTACCGTCATGCCTGGCTTGGCGGTCAGCCGCGCCAGGACGCTGATACCGGGGGCCGGGCCCGGCGCGGTTCCGCGCGCGCCTTTCTCGACCACCTCGCGCACCCTGTAAGCGGCAGGATCGGCGAGCGGCATCCGGATCAGGTCCAGAGAGCGATGGTCGACGGTCCAGCACTCCGCGATCAGGTTGACGCCATCGCTGGTCTGCTCCCCGTTGGGGCCAATGGCGTCTTCGATCGCCACATGCAGCGCGCACCGGACGATCTCCGGCCGATCGCCGAGAAAGCGGGCGAAGGCAGGCACCGCCGCACCGGGCGCGCCCCGCGCCTTGCCGGTCACGACATGCTTGATGGGGTTCACCGCGACTGCTCCGTCATCCCGGACTCGTTCCGTTTCAGATTGCACCCGAACGAGGCCAGGAATCCTTTATTTTCCGTGATTTCCGAGCCGGCAGGTAATTCCACCTGCCTCGAAATCACTCTAGATGGCCAACCCGGCAAGATAGCCCTCCCGAACCGCCGCATTGAGATAGCGCGGCGACTGCGCGTCGCCGACGAGATAAACGGGCATGCCGCTGCCCTCGATCTCGTTGTAGAGTTCGCGATTGGCGCGGTTGTAGGTGACCAGCACCACGGTGTCCGCCGCCACGGTGGTCAAGGGCACGTTCTGCCGCGAAGGGCCCAGCGGAGAGATCGTCACGCTGCCTTCCTCGATCGAGACCGCGCGCATGCGCAGTTGCATGGTGAAGTCACCGCGCCGCAGCCGCTGCAGCGCCGGCTCGGGCATGGCGGCAGGCTCGAGCTGGATGCCGAGCGAGGGCAGGCGCGAGACATATGTCACCGCCACGCCCCGCGAGATCAGGTATTCGCACGCGGCGATCGCCTCGTAGTGGCCGACGTCGTCGATCACCACGGCGGTGCGGCCGAAGTCCCGGTCGCCGCCGAACAGTTCCTCGGTCGAGATGACATGGCGCTTTTCGTGGCCGACGATCGGCTCGGTCGGGTTGGAAACCTGGATGCCGTCCATCCGCGCCATCGACCCGGTGGCGACGACCAGCGCATCGGGCGCCTCGGCCAGGACATCGTCGGCCTCGGCATAACGGTTGAGGTCGATTTCGACGCCCAGCTTCTCCAGTTCCTGCTCCTGCCAGAACGTGAAATCGGCGATGCCGGCGCGGGTCGGCGCCTTGGCGGCAAGCCGGATCGCGCCGCCCAGATAGGGCCGCGCTTCCCACAGCGTGACCTTGTGGCCGCGCGTAGCGGCGACGCGGGCGGCTTCCATCCCCGCCGGACCGCCGCCGACGACGAGCACCTTGCGCGGCGCCTCGGCGGGCACGAACTTGTCCTCGCCCAGCGAAACCTCGAAACCGACCGCCGGATTGATGGTGCAGCCCAATCGCCGCGCCGCCGACATCAGCCCGCCGATGCAGCCCTGATTGCAGCCGATGCAGGGGCGCACGCTCAGCGGATCGCCCGCCAGCGTCTTGGCGACCAAGGCCGGTTCCGCGATCGTCGCGCGCGACATGCCGACCATGTCGGCATCGCCCTCGCGGATCACCGCGTCGGCCTCCTCCATCGTCCGGAACCGGCCGATGACCAGCGAGGGCACCGTGGCGGCGCGCGCGATCGGGACGCTTGTCGCCAGCTCGTATCCGGCGGGCTCATGCATGCCGCCGAATATCTTGGCGGTGTTCTGATGGTTGGAGATCGAGAGATCGACGAAATCGATCAATCCTTTGTCTTCCAGCACCCGCACCAGCATCTGGTTCTGCACAACGTCGAAGCCGCCAGGCACGAGGTCCGGCGAAAGGCGCACCCCGACCGGATAGCCGGGCGAAACACTCGCGCGCACCTCGGTCAGGATTTCCACCATGAAGCGAATGCGGTTCTCGAAGCCGCCGCCATATTCGTCCTCGCGCAAGTTGGTGGCGGGGGAGAGGAACTGCTGGATCAGGTAACCGTGCGCGCCGTGGATCTCGACACCTTGCGCGCCCCACGCCTCGCACTTCGCGGCGGTGCGGGCGAAGCCGGTGACGATGTCCTCTATCATCGCGCGCGTCATCGGGATCGGGACGACGCCGGCGGACGGCGTCGGCACGTCGGAGGGCGCCCAGGGCGGTGTCCCGTCGCGCGGCAGGCCGTTGGCGCCGCCGTGGTAGAGCTGCTGGAACAGCGCCATGCCAAGCGGCCGCAGCCGGTCCATCATGCGCTGGAATGCCTCGCCGATGCCGGGATAGTCGGGATTGATGATGCCTGGGCCGGACGGATGCACCTGCATCACCTCCTGAATCGTCAGCCCCATGCCCCCACGCGCCCTGGCCTCATGAAACGCGATCAGGTCCTCGCTGATCGTGCCTTGCCCCAGGTTGGTGCCATGGGCGGACCGAAAAATCCGATTGCGGATTTCCACATTGCCGAGCTTGATCGGCAAATGCGCATGTGTCAGCGCCATCGCTACATCCTGTCCGCTATTAGTTTTAACTCCCATTCACATATCTTGCGAGTCTGGCAAGACCAGTGGAGAGGCGGCGGTCTATTTCTTGGTCAGGCTCATTCCCAATTGTCCGAGGTTGACCGACGCGCGCAACTATCGAGAAAGATAAGAGCATGAGCTTGCCCGACCTGCCGCCCATCCCAGACAAAAACGCCGATACCGCGCCTGATCCGACCGATGGCCCGGCCGGCGGCTGGGGCTCGCTCGCCGGGCTGCGCGTTCTGGACCTGACGCAGGCGCTCGCCGGTCCCTACTGCACGCAGATGCTGGCCGATCACGGCGCCGAAGTCGTCAAGATCGAGCCCCCCGAAAGCGGCGATCTCGCCCGCACCACCGGCGCCTACCACGCGCAGGATACCGCCCACGTGAACTCGGGCTACTTCCACAGCATCAACCGCAACAAGAAAAGCGTCGTCGTCGATCTCAAGCACCCCGAAGGTCCGGAGCTGATCCTCGACCTCGTGCCGCACTTCGACGTGGTGGTGGAGAATTTCCGCGTCGGTGTGATGGATCGGCTCGGCATCGGCTACGAAACGCTGCGCGCGCGTAACCCCAAACTGGTCTACGCCACCGTGCGCGGTTTCGGCGATCCGCGAAGCGGCGTCAGCCCTTATGTCGACTGGCCTGCGTTCGACGTCGTAGCCCAGGCGATGGGCGGCATCAGCGGCATCACCGGACCCGACGCCCGCAGCCCGATGAAAATCGGGCCGGGCGTGGGCGACATCGTCCCCGCGCTCTATCTTACCATCGGCGTGCTTTCGGCAGTGATCCACGCGCGCGCCACCGGCCAGGGCCAGTTCGTCGACGTCTCGATGGTCGATGCGATGCTGGCGACGACCGAGCGCATCGTCCAGCAATGGTCGTTCGGCAAGGAGATCGCCAAGCCGGAGGGGAACTACCATCCGCTGATGTCGCCGTTCGGCATCTACCCGGCCAGGGATGGCCATGTCGCCATCGCAACGGTATCGCAGAAGTTCTTCCGCATCTTCTGCGAGGAGCTGGGCGCGCCCGAGCTGGCGGACCGGAAGGAGTATGCATCGCAGAAGGCGCGCTCCGTGGCGGGCCGTCCGCTCGACCTGATCGTCGCGGAAATGACCGCGCGCTTCACCCGCGCCGAGCTGACCGAGCGGCTGGGCGGCAAGATCCCGTTCGGCCCGGTCTACACGATGGAGGACATCTCCAAGGACCAGCATTTCGCGGTGCGCGAGATGCTGGTGCCGATCGAAGTCGAAGGCATCGACGACGAGCTGTTCATCGCGGGTATTCCGATCAAGATGAGCGAGACGCCGGGACGGATCACCGCGCCGGGACCGAAGCAGGGACAGCACAGCGAGGAAGTCCTGGCGCAATCGGGGTTGTCGGCGGAACGGATCGCCGAACTGATCGAAGCAGGCGTGGTTCGGTAGGCCGCGCTTCGAGCGCGGATCGGTAATGTCAGCGCGGACTAGCCTCGTTCCGGTTCAGATTGAACCGAAACGCGCCCAGATATCCTTGGTTTGCCGTGATTTCCGAGCCGGCAGGCCATTCCACCTGCCTCGAAATCACTTTAACCCATCGCCTGCAGCAGCCCGACGGTATCGTGATCGATCATCGCCGCGCTGAACCGGGCGACATAGGCGGTGTTGATCGATTCCAGCTGGTAGAACGATTCGTTGATCAGGAAGATCAAATAACCGACCAGCAGGAACACCGCGTATTCGCGCATCATGTCGTCGAACGGCGGCACGTCGGCCACGCCGTTGCGCTTCAGTTCCTGAAGGTAGTGGTGGATCAGCGCGCCTTCCCAACGGCGGCGGTCGGCGGTGTCGAGCGCGCCGCAGACGTGATAGGCGATGTCGCGCATCGCCGGACCGCGTGACGGCAGGGAATCGAAGAAGCCCGGCGATCCGTCGGCGCTGATGTAGAGATTGCCCAAGTGCGCGTCGCCGTGGATCAGCACTTGGGGACGTTCTTCCGAATAGGCCACGACCTTGTCGAGCATTGCGCGCATCAGGTCGCGATCGTGGAAACGCACCGACGCCGCCGCGCCGCGCGGCAAGCCGGTGAACCGTTCCCATTCCGAAGGCACGAAGTACTGCGCCAGATAGTTGGGCAGGGTCGCGGGGTTCATCCGCATCGAATCCCAGCGGCCCTGCTTGAATTCGGGCGTGTTCCAGGTCTGCGCGTGGAACCGGGCGAAATCCTCCAGCCGTCGTGCCACCTGCTCGAACGTCTGCGGCACGCGCGCGTCGCAGAACGTGACGTTGCGCGCGACAAGGTCCTCCATGACAACGATGCCCTGCCCCTGGTCGGGGGCGTAGTCGGCGAAGTAGCAGGCGGGCGCCGGCAGCTTCAGCACCGGAAACACATCGCGATAGCCCACGACTTCCGCTTCCAGGATATGCCAGAGATTGCGACTGTGCGTTTCGAACCCGCCCTTGAGCATTACGAGTTCGGGAATGCCGGCGTCGCGCCCGGCTTCATCCATGTCCAGCCGCATGCGCACCTTGGTGCACGTACCGTTGTTGACGTCGACGATTTCGGCCCCTCGCACGGTCACCCCCGCCGCGCGCGTGCGCAGCGCGGCGGTCAGCCACGCGGGCGTGATCTCTTCCAGCGTCATCGGAAGGGGATGGACACGTGCTTCGGACATTCTGGAATCTCCCGAGGTCATGGTTATGCGAAAGGATCGACGTGGACCTTGCCGCCGCCTTGACCCGCCCGCATCGCGTCCAGCCGGGCCGGAAGCCGATCGAGGGCGATGACCTCGGTCACCATGGCATCGGGGCTGATCGTCTCGCTGTCGAAGGCGCGCGCGGTCTGGGCGAATTCGTCGATGGTGTAGCCGAAGGGAAACAGCAGCCGCACTTCCTTGAACGTGCATAGCGCCGGCAGGATAGTTTCGGTGTGCATGCACATGCCCATGGCCAAAACTGCGGCACCGGCGGGTGCGTGGTCGATCGCCAGACCGATCATGCCCGCCTTGCCGACGCATTCGGCGACGACGTGGGGCGGCCCGCCCAGCGCCTCGTTCACGCGCGCGCGGTCGTCGGGATCGAAGCCCAGCACCCGGTCCGCGCCCATCGCCATGACCTGCTCCGCGCGATGGGCCGAGCGCGACAGCACCACGACGCGGCCGGCCCCGAGCCGACGCGCCCAGAACACGACCGACAGCGCCATCGTCCCCGCGCCGATCACCAGCACCCGCTCGCCCCGCTCGAATCCGGCCATGTTCAGCGCGTGGAGGCCGCAGGCCATCGGCTCGACCAGTGCCCCGTCGGCCATGCTGAGGCTGCGGGGCAGATGGATGGCGACCTTGGGCGGGATCACCGCATATTCGCCGAACCCCTGCGAGGCGGAACCGCGATCGAGGCACAGCATCGTCCGGCCGCGCCGGCAATTCTCGCACGCGCCGCAGGGCACGGTGGGCACCACCGCGACCCGATCCCCCACTTTGTGCGAAGCGACGTCGCGGCCGACCTCGATCACTTCGCCGGAGTATTCGTGGCCGAACTGCCCCGAAGCGAATGTGAAGGGCGAATCCATGGTCATCGACACGTCGGACCCGCAGATGCCGCAGCGGCAGACTTTGACCAGCAGGTCGCCGGGGCCGGGCCGCGGATCGGGCAGCACCTCGATGCTGACGCGGTGGTTTTGCGCGTCGTAGATGGCTGTCTTCATGCCGCGCCGCCGGTCAGCGGATGCCGTCCCAGATCATGCGTTGCGCCTGGAACGGATCGTCCGCGACGTTCACGTCATGCTCGAGCATCAGCACCTTACGCGATTGCGGAGTGTAGACCGGCCAGGCGGGAATGCCCGGATGGTTGGGGTCCCCGGTCAAGGCGAAGGCGTTGTAGGCCCCTTTGACCTGGCCGATCAGCGCCGGCGCGAACGCCGTCTGCATGTTGGTGCCGAACATGTAGGAATGGGCGTTTCCGCCCGAGCGGCTGAACAGCATCCGGCCCGGGTTGCCGCCCTTGGCCTTGGCTTCCGCCAGCCGCACCCCCGGTATCCACCAGTCGCGATCGGTCACGATCAGGGCGAGCAGCGAGGACGGCGATGCACCGGGCAGCGCCTTGCGGTAGCTGGCGACGATATCGTCGGTGCGGTCCCGCAGCATCGGACGCAGCGTGTCGGCCAGTTGCGGCAGCGACAGCGAGCCGAACAGGTCCTTGTCGAACGATGCGGGCGGCGTGCGGCGCGTCATCCAGTGAGTCCACTGGTCGACCGCCACGATCAGATCGACGTCCTTGCCGGCACCCTTGGCGATGGCGTCCATCGGGTATTCCGGCACGACGACGCCGTCGATGTTGGGCGACAGGATGTCGTAGTTGACCCAGCCTTCGGCGCCCCAGCTCGGATCGGACCCATAAGTGGAGGAGACGTCGGCGTAGGCCTGCTGGATCGCCGCATAAGGCAGGGCGCGGAGCTTGGCGATGTCGCCGGGCTCGACGCCCAGTTGCTTGAGCACCGCGTCGCTGGACTTGCGCGCGGCCTCGGCGGAATTGCGCTTCCACAAGTCGTGGCCGGAGAACACGATAGCGTGCTCGAACAGCCCCTTCATCGCCGGCATGGCCAGCGAATGCATCGTCTTGGAGCCGCCGCCCGAGGGGCCGGCGATGGTGACGTTGTTCGGGTCTCCGCCGAACTTCGCGATATTGTGCTTCACCCACGTCAGCGCGGCGACGAGATCGAGCAGCCCGACATTGCCGGAGCGCGCGTATTCCTTGCCGAACTCCGGGCCCAGCTGAAGGTAGCCCAGCACGTTGAGACGGTGGTTGAGGCTGACGAAGACGATGTCGCCCGAGCCGGCGGCGAAAGCGCCGTTGGCGCCTTCCGCCAGGTAATCGTTGCTGCCGATCTTGTAGGCGCCGCCGTGGAACCACACGACCACCGGGCGCTTGCCGGCGAGCGATCTGGTCCAGACGTTCACCCGCAAGCAGTCCTCGCTAAGCGGCCGTCCCTGGACCAGCATCGGCTCCTGCGGACAGGCGGGACCGGGCACGGAACCGTCGAGTTCGCCGCTCCACGGCTTGCGCGGCTTGGGCGGCAGGAAGCGGTTGGCGCCCCCGGTGTCCTCGGCATAGGGGATGCCCCTGAAGACAAGGACGCCGTTCGGCTCGACCGCGCCGCGGACCTTGCCCTTTTCCGTCTGCGCGACCGGCGCCGCGTCCGGTGAATTCGCCTGACCCTGCGCCATCGTGGTCACTCCCATCATGATCGCGGCCGCAAACACGGCAAACCGGCGGACGCCAGCGCCCGCGAAAATCCCTATGACACGGGTTCTCATCCCTCTTGCCCCTTCCTCTTGGTTGCCCTCGGCCCTCCTAGGCCGGACGGAACTTCGGTAGTGTAAGCCCTTCCCCGGCAGGGTCGATCGCCACTTCGACCGGCAGGCCCACGGTCACCGCGTCGGGCGGGCAATCCAGGATGTTGGTGTGGAAGAACGGCCCTTCCTCCAGCTTCACCACCGCGACGACGAACGGCGTCTTGTCGCGCATCGCCGGCGTATAGGCGTGGTGGACGATGGTATAAGTGTAGACCTCGCCCCGGCCGCTCGCCTCGACCCAGTGCATGTCGGCCTTGCCGTGCAGAGTGCAAAGGCTCGCCGGCCAATAGGACCGCTGGCACACGCCGCAACGGTGGACGAGGAAACGGCCCTCTCGGGCCGCCTGCCAGAAGGGAAGGTCGACGTCGTCCCCGCCGACCTGGCGGATGGCGCTCAGCAAGCCGGTATCGTCGGTCATTTCGAATTCCCCAGGATAAGCGTGGCGTGCGACCAGGTGTTCTGGACGCCGCCGTTCCAGCCATGACCGGTCACCAGGCACGTCTCCGCCTTCTTGAGCTGGCCCGCGCCCGCCTCGCCGCGCAGCTGGGTGACGCCCTCGATCAGTCCGGTGAAGCCGGTGGCGTAGAAGCCCGAAAGCTGTCCGCCGCCCGTGTTCACCGGCATGGGCCCGTCGGGTCCCGCCCCGCCTTCCGCGTAGAACGGGCCGCCGTGCCCTTCGGGCACGAAGCCGAAGGCTTCCAGCTGCATGATCGGCGATATCGTGAACGGATCGTAGAACTGGATCATGTCGATGTCCGAAAGGTCCATGCCCGCCATGGCGAAGGCCCGCGCCTTGGCGGGGGCGATGTCGTCATGGTTCTCGTAGACCAGGCCGTGATGCCAGTTCGAGATGTTGTGCCCGGTGCCGCCGCCCAGGATATAGATCGGATCGTCGCGCAAGGAACGCGCCCGCTCGGCCGTGGTGACCAGCACGATGATCCCGCCATCGGTGTCGCGCGTGCAATCGAGCCGGCGGAACGGGTCGGTGATCATCGGCGAGGCCTGGTGGTCCTCCAGCGTGATCGGCTTGCCATAGCCCAGCGTGCCCGGCCGCACCGAGGCGTATTGCCGCTGCGTCACGGCCACCGCGCCCAGATGCTGCGAGGTCGTGCCGTAAAGATGCATGTGCCGGCGCGCGTGGAAGGCATGGGCGCCGGCTGCTCCCAGCAGGCCGTAGAGCGACGCGTAGCCATAGCCGAACGCGCCGTAACCGCCGCCGCCCGCCATTTCCGTCGAGGGCGCCTGGCCATAAGCGCAGGCGACCATCTCCGCCTGCCCCGATTCGATCATGCCGATCGCGGTCAGGATGGCGACGCTCGGCGTAGCCCCGCCGGACTGGATCACGAACGAGAAATTCGGCGAGAGGCCGAGGTAGCGCAGATCCTCGCGGTTACCGCCGCAATGGATGTACCCGTCGATCGCCCCGCGTTCGATCCCGGCATCGGCCAGCGCCCGTTCAAGCGCCGTGGCCCGCAACTCGCGCGGATTGACGCCGAGCCTGACGCCCTGCTCGGACAATCCCATCCCGACGATGGCACACGATCCCCTCATCTGACCTGTCATCCGATCTCCACACCCCCGTTTTTCTTCGCTCCCGGCTGCCTTACCGACTTCGCGGCGCCTGTCCAGATTGCCGGGCGCGGATCGGCGCCCGACGAAACGGAGGGGCGGGTCAGCCCTCTATGACTTCGAAAAGAAAGCCTTCGGGGTCGGAATAGAACGCCATGCGCGTGGCCTTCTCGCCCATCTGCATCGGGCCGATCTCCTGATACACGGAGCCGCCAGCCGTCACGACGCGCGCTTCGAAAGCGTCCAGGTCCGCGGTGTTGAAGCCCAGCAGCACCCCGCTCGGCGAAGGAGCCGGCTCTCCGGGGAAAGCCAGCAGGAGGAACTCGATCTTGCCCCCGTCGGGGCCGAGCAGCACTTCCTCCAGCGGGCGGCCCTTGATCTCGGCCTTGATCGTGATCCCCTCGCCGTATCCGAAGACGGCGCGATAGAACGCCGCCTGCTTCTGCAGGTCATGGACCACGATCCGCGGGAAGCCGAAGCGGCTCTCTGCTGCCTGGGTCATTTCAATCTCCTGATTCGTGTTCGACGTCGCCGCGGAATCGCCGCGGCCGGGCAGGCGCGCTACGCTTTCGCGGCCGGCACGACTTTTTCGGCGACCGTTTCGAGATAGCGCCACGCGATCTCGGGCGGCAGGCCGCCGATCAGCGGGTGCAGCGAAAGGCGCCCGCCCGCCTGCACCAACCGCACGGCCTCGTCCACGCTTAGGATCACATGGCTGCGATTCTCCGCGCGAAGCTCCTGCCATGTCTGGGCGAAGGAGATGCTGTTGCTGTCGCCGCGCTCCCCGTCCTTGCCTTCGTACCACTGGGCATATCCCAGCACGTCGTTCATCAGGTAGGGGCCGATTTCCTCCCACGCGGCATCGACGTCTTCGGCGACGAAGATGACGGCCGGGTCCTCCGCCCTGGACATGTAGAAATTGCCGGGTTCATGCCCGCCTTCGCGGCAGCCCTGATCGTAGGCCTCGCGCAGCACCGGATCGCTCCGCTGGCCGAGGAAGTCCATGCCGAAGCGGCCGGCGCGACGCGCAGCCGGGGCGCTGCCGCCGCCCCAGCCGATGCTGGGACCACCCGGCGTCACCGGCGGCGGCGTGACCTTGATGCGGCGGCCCTCGTGCACGAATTCCTCGCCCGTCACCGCCTTGAGGAGGATCGTGAGGTATTCCTCGGATATCTTGCCCCGGCGATGGTAGTCGACGCCGTGCATCTCGTATTCGTAGGGAACATACCCGATGCCGCCGATGTAACGGATGCGGCCGTTCGAAAGGTTGTCGAGCACGCAGATCTCTTCGGCAAGCCGGACCGGGTTGTAGAGCGGCAACTGGAAGATCGCGACCGACACCACCGCGATTTCGGTTCTCGCCGCGAACGCCGCCGCCATGATCAGCGGCGACGGGAGATAGCCGTCGGCGTCGGAATGGTGCTCCGTCACCGCCACCGAATTGCCGCCGCGCGTTTCCGCCCAGGCCGCCATGTCGAGCGCGGCGCGATAAAGTTCGGGCCTTGGTACGCCGCCTTCAGCCACCCGAAAGTCAAATCGCATTCCAAACATTCAAACCCTCCCTGTCGCATGGCCCTCGCCAGCAGCGTCTCGTGAAATGGCGGCATGCGGTCCGTGCACGGCGAATCCCGGCGGTCGCGAGGCGCTTTGTCGGGCGGAGTGATATAGCGGTTTGCGTCAACTGCAAGCCCGGCAGGGATCGTCTGGACTCACGCCCCGCAATCCTATTTGATGAGCGGCGGTTCGCTGCCTGGAAACGGCGCCACCCCGACGGGAGTGGACATGCCGCCGGTATTGCCGGAAAGCGCGCACTACGGATAACAGCCGAAGGAGACTACGATGCCCCATGCCAAAGTCGAGGAACTCAAGAGCGCGGGAGACCGCTGGCCCTGTGTCGGCGATGCATACCTTTGCGAGCACTGGGGCGACTTCGAAGTTGCCCTCACCACCACTCCCGGGCCGCTCGACGCCGCGCAGAACTACATCGACGGCGGCTCGGCCGGGGGCGTGTGCCCCTGCCCGCACTACGGCTACGTTTTCGAAGGAACGATGCGCGCGAAGTATCCCAACACCGGCAAACCGGACGACGTCGTGAAGGCCGGAGAAGTCTATTACATTCCCGCCGGCCATATCCTCTCGTACGACGAGGCCAGCAGGGTGCTGGAGTTCAATCCGGCGGCGGCGCTGAAGGATTGCATGGACGCGATGCAGCGCGCAGCGGATAAGCGCGCGGCCGCGACGGCAGCCGAAAGCGCTTAAAAAGAACCATGTGCCGAGTTCAAATTTCAGATCAGATTGCTATTTTGAAGTCAGATTGAGCAACTCGGCAAGACGCACGCCGGCATGGGTCTCGGCCCTGTCGGCGTGCGTCCCCAATCAGGAGCTTCATAAACAATGGCAACCAAGGACGCCCCGCCCCCCGCCACCGCAGAGGCGCAAGCGATGCCCGGCTTTCCGCCGCACGTCGTCATCGAGAAGCCGCCCTACGCCCCCGGCATCGCGCGCGTTCCGGTCGACCGCTTCTTCAAGCAGGAATATCACGACCTGGAGGTCGAGCGGATCTGGAAGAAGGCGTGGCAATGGGCCTGCCGCGAGGAAGAGATCCCCGACGTCGGCGACTACCAGATCTACGAAGTCGCCCATCTGTCGTTCATCGTGATCCGCACCGCGCCCGACGAGATCAAGGCCTACTGGAATTCCTGCCCGCACCGTGCCCGCAAGCTCGTGACGTTCGACGGCAGGCGCGCCAGCGAGCTGCGCTGCATGTTCCACGGCTGGGCCTGGAACCTCGACGGATCGCTCAAGGAGATGAGCTGCGGCTGGGACTTTCCCGGCGCCAGGCCAGAGGAAGTCAAGCTCCCCGAAGTCAAGGTCGGCACCTGGGGCGGGTTCGTCTTCATCAACCCCGATCCCGACGCCGAGAGCCTCGAGGCGTTCCTCGGCGAACTGCCCGAGCACTTCGAAGGCGCGGGCTTCGGCCTGAAGGGCCGCTGGAAGCAGGTCCACGTCGTCGCCGACATCGCCGCCAACTGGAAGGTCGCGCAGGAAGCATTCCTGGAGCCGTGGCATCTGGTGCAGACGCACCCTCAGTTGCTGCGTCCGCCGGCCGCGGCCGGTCCCTCTCCGGGCAATAGCTGGGACGATTTCGGCAACTGGATGCGGTCCTCGTTCGCCTGGCCTCCGGGCAAGACGCCTCAAGGATACATGCCGGCGGCCGAAACGCCGCAGCAGTACATCAACCAGCACTGGGACTACCACCTGAACGAAGACCCGCCGATGAAGGCGGGGCCGGACGACGACGCCGGCAAGATGATTCGCGATTCGATGCGCGAGTTTCAGCGTCAGGCGATCGGCGAAGCGGCGGACGCCTACCACGAATATCACATGAATCCGGGCGAGATGCTCAGCCTCTGGCCCAACTTCCATCCGTGGCAGGCGTTCAGCCGGCTGATGTACCGGTTCCGGCCGAACAAGAGCGATCCCAACCGCTGCCTGATGGACGTGCTGCTGCTGACCCCATGGCCGGACGACACGCCGCGCCCGGCGCCGGCCAAGCCGCACTTTATCGCGGCGGGCCATTCGATCATCGAGGCCAAGGAACTGGGCCAGTTGGCGCGGATCTTCGCGCAGGACCTGGCGAACATGCCCGAGGTGCAGCTTGGCCTGAAATCGTCGAAATCGGGCTATGTCATCCTGTCCGACCACAACGAGGCGCCGCTGCGCCGGTGGCACGACCAGTACGAAAAGTGGATGGGGCTGGACGAGAGCGTCGCGGCGCCCACGAAGGCGCCCGTCCCGGAGAACGGCAAGTGAGCGCGGCCCCGAACGCGAGGCCGGACGGCCGGCCGTTCCGCAAGTATCGCCACAACGGTACGAAGCTGACCTACGAAGAACTGCCGGAAGGACGCGTGCGCGTCAGCGACGACCAAGGGCGATGGGGCGTGTTCGACTGGAAGGGCCCGTGGATCGAAGGCGAGATCACCCAGGCCAACACGCACATGCTGGTGTGGGTCGGCGGCGAGGATATCCCCGAGGAGTTCCGCTATCACTGGACGTCGGTGCCGGTAGACCGCAGCCGTCCCAGCGGCTGGCCCGAGCAGATCGAACGCGCGCTTGGACTGGACGCCAAGGACGGCGGCAAGTCCGATTGATCGCCGCGATGCGGGCCGGAGCGGGCCGGAGCGGGCCGGAAGTCCACTCCGGCCCGCATCGCGCGCGGCTATTCGAAGACGATCACGCTGCGCGCGATGTCGCCATGCATCATGTCGGCATAGGCCTGGTCGATGTCGCCGAGGCCGATCCGACGCGAGACCAGCTCGTCCAGCTTGAGCTTGCCGTCGAGGTAGGCCTGCGCCATCTGCGGCACGAACAGCTGGAACGGCGCGTCGCCCATGCCCGAGGGGACGATCTGGATGTTCTTGTAGAGCATGTCCAGCACCGGGAACGCCATCTCCGATCCGGTCGGCGGCATGCCGACCATCATCAGCTTGCCGTGCTTGCGCAACATCTCGAACCCGCTGCGCGCCGCGGCGATCGATCCGACCACCTCGAAGGCGAAGTCGACGCCGCCATCGGTCAGCTCGCGCACCTCGGCCGCTGCGTCCGGACCGGCGACGACGCCGGCGGTCGCGCCGAACTCGCGCGCCATCGCCAGCTTCGACGCGTTCAGGTCGACGGCGATGATCGTCTCGGCACCGGCGATCCTCGCGCCCTGGATGGTGTTGAGGCCGACTCCGCCGCAGCCGATCACCGCGACGCTAGAGCCCGGCTTGACCTTGGCGCCGTTGATCGCCGCCCCGGCCCCGGTGATGACGCCGCAGCCGAGCAGCGAAGCGGCCGCCGGCGGAACGCCCTCGGGAATCTTCACCGCCGAACGGTAGTGCACCACCATCTCGTCGGCGAAGCCGCCGATGTCCGCCGCCTGCAGCACCGGCTTGCCCTTCCAGGTGATACGCGAGCCGATCTCGCGCTTGGGCGCGTTGGGCCGCACTTCGCAGCGGTTGTTGAAGCCCGTCTGGCAGTCCCGGCACTCGCCGCAGTAGGAGGCATAGCTGGTGACGACGAAGTCACCGACTTTCAGCCCCGGCACATCCTCGCCCACCGCCTCGATATAGCCGGCGGCTTCGTGGCCCATGATCGCCGGCAGCGGGATCGGCAAGTGACCCTGCATCACGTGATAGTCGCTGTGGCACAGGCCGCTCGCGGCGATCTTTACGCGAATCTCGCCGCGCTTGGGACCGTCGAGCTCGACTTCCTCGACCGACAGCGGCGCACCGGTCTCCAGCAAGAGTGCTGCCTTCATATCCTCGTCCTTTCGAAAGATGCACGTGCCGGTCCGACGCGAGGCCGTGGAGCCGCCACGCCGGCCGAACTTGGAACCGGTTACACAGCAAGCCGTCGGTCAGGTCAATCGCCCGCGTCGTCGCCGCCGTCATTCCACACCGAAGCGATGAACAGCCGCATGTCGCGATCGACCGCTGCCCCCTCCGGCGCGCCGCCGAAGCCGCCGTGTCCCGCTGCCTCGGTCACGTGCAGTTCGGCGCGGATGTCGGCCGCGCGTAAGGCCCGGTGAAAGCGCACGGTATTGGAGAGATAGAGGTCGCGGGTTCCCGTCATCAGGAAAGTGGGCGGAAAGCCCTTGGTAAAATCGCCGAACAGCGGCGAAAGATAGGGATGGCCGAGATCGGCGCCGTCGGCATAGAGCCGGTTGACCGGCATCAGGCTGGCCAGCCCCGGATCGACGCCGTCGTTGGTGTGGAAGCTGTCGCCGGATTCGGTCAGATCGGCCTCCGGCGTGTTGAGGATCGCCCCAGCCGGCAGCGGTAGCCCCTCGTCCCGCGCGCGAAGGATCAGCGCGGCGGCGAGGTTGCCGCCCGCCGAGGCGCCGTGGACGATGATATCCTCCGGCGCATGCTCGCGCAGCAGCGCGCGATAGGCCGCGACGCAATCGTCGAGGGGCGCCGGATAAGGATGATCGGGCGGCATCCGGTAATCCACCGACCACAAGTGGCGCCGTGTCCTTCCGGCCACGCCGGTGGCCATCAGCCTGCAGACTTCCCCGGCGCACAGGAACAGGCCGCCGCCGTGGATGTCGAGGATGATGCGCCTGTCGTCCGCCGCGACGTTCTCCGGCCGGACGTCGAACACGCGCACGCCGTCCACCGTGCGATCCTCCACCGTCGCGGACACCCCCGGACTCAGCATCTGGAGGAACGGCAGCAACCCCTCGTCCATCTGCCGGATGCGCGCGCGCCAGCCGTCCTTGTCATCTATCTCCGGGAACGGCGCGTTGCCGGCCAGCCGGGGGACCAGCAGCGCTTGCGCCTGCGGGCTGAGGTAGGAGGGCACGGGCACGTCCCGCGCCGGAATGCGCACGTTGTTCGATTCACCCTCACCCATGCCTTGTCCGCCTTTTCCCAAGGTTCGCGCCGAGGCCGTCGGCCCGCTGTCCAGGCCCATGCATATCGGTGCCACGAATGTAAATCCAGTAAGGCAATGCCCGCCGGAGCCCGGACAAGCGAATACCCGCTTGCGCTCGCCGCCGGGTTTCGCATAGCGGGACAAAGCGCTCTGGAGCGAACGGGGAGGAAGCCGATGGCGAGGGAATTCGAAGGCCGGACGGCCCTGGTCACGGGCGCGAGCAAGAACATGGGGCGCGCCATCGCGCTTTCGTTCGCCGAACGGGGCGGCAACGTCGGCATCGTCGTGAAGTCCTCGCGCGAGGAAGCGGAAAAGGTTGCCGAAGAAGCCCGTGCGTTCGGCGTGAAGGCGGCGGTGGCGACCGGCGACATCGGCATCTACGCCGACTGCGAGCGGATGGTGGGCGAGGTCGGCGGCACGCTGGGTCCGATCGACACGCTGGTGAACAATGCCGCGCTGCGTCCGCGCGAGGCCTTCATGGACATCACGGTGGAGAAGTGGAACACCATCATCTCCTCGAACTTGTCCTCGGTCTTCTACCTGTCACGGCTGGTGCTTCCCGGAATGGCGGAGCGTGGCTTCGGCCGGATCATCAGTATCGGCGGACCGGACGGCGTGCGCGGCATGGCGCTACGCGCGCACAACGTGACCGCCAAGTCGGGCCTCATCGGCCTGACCAAGGCGATGGCCGTCGAATTCGGCGACAAGGGAGTGACCGCCAACGTCGTCGTCCCCGGCGTCATGAACACCGTGCACGACAACAAGGAAGACTACCCCGAGATCCACCGGATCATCGCCGCGCTCCCCGAGTATCACAAGCGTTCGGAAATCGCGGTGCCGCGCCCCGGCGAATCGCAGGAAGTCGCCGACGCGGTGATGTTCTTCGCCTCGAAAAAGGCGGGCTACATGACGTCGCAGACGCTCTACGTCGCCGGCGGGCTGTTCGGCCTGCCCTAGACATGTCCTTCGTCTGCCGTGAAGCGGGATGACTTCGGTTTGAATCACTTCGTCATTGCGACCCCGGACGTGATCCGGGGGAAGCAATCCAGGGCAGTGCAGCGGGGGCCTAGATTGCCGCGCGGCTTCGCCGCTCGCAATGACGAAGCAATGTCCATCGGCCGCGCCGGACGCAGAAGCTTCAGATCGCCGGCTTCAGATCGCCGCCGCCGCCGAATGCCCCCGGAAGGTGGCGAAACTGAGGAACTGGGGCGCGTGGGCATCGCCGACGATGTGAGTCTCGATCCCCCGTTCGATCAGTTCGTCGCCCAGTTCGCGGTTTGGCATGTTGAGC
>DATEEP010000019.1:0-3668 GCA_035281095.1 Novosphingobium sp.
CAAGCTATCCTAAAGATAGGTTCGTCGCCACGATCGCGACCTAGAATTCTTGGGACGAGTTTCCCAACAAATGTGTTTCTCGCCAAGACGTGGACCGCGAAGATGCGCGGCCGGAAGGAAGAGGAGACGAGGATCATGGCGCCTGAAATGGAACAGTCGTTGACGCTCGAACTTCAGGCATCCGCTTGGCAGACCAATCTGCAACCGAGTTCATTGGAGTGGAGTATGGCGCTGTGAGTGAAGAACTGGCTGGCAAAGTGGCGATTGTCACTGGTGGCGGAACGGGCATTGGCCGTGCGACGGCAATCGCGTTCGCGCAGGCTGGCGCCAAGGTCGTGGTGACGGGCCGCACATTGGAAACGCTGGACGCCGTCGCCGCCGAATTGCAGGAAATTGGCGGCGCGGATGCCGGCCTTGCCATTCAGTGCGACGTCAGCCGGCGCGAAGAAGTGGTAAATGTGGTTGGCGAAACCGTCCGGAAATACGGGCGCGTCGATGTCTTGATGAATAACGCGCATGACTTTCGCGATGTCTATTGTTCCTTCATGGAAACAACGGAGGAGGCTATTCAGCGTAGCTTTGGCAGCGGCTTCATGGGTTCATTCTATTTCCTTCAGCAATGCTATCCTTTGCTGAAGGAAGCCAGAGGGAAGGTCATCAACATGGGCTCGGTCGCTGGCGTACAGGGCATGGAAAATCTCTTTGCCTATGCCGCAGCGAAGGAAGCCATCCGGGCCATGACGAGGGTCCTTGCCCGTGAATGGGGGCCTGACGGTATCAACGTCAACACGATTTGCCCGCATGCGACCGATACGCCGGCCATGCTGGAATCAAAGGAGCAGCTCACAGCCGAAGTTTTCGATGAGATGCACTCAAGTTGTCGGGCACTGAAGCGCAGTGGCACCTGTTCGGAAGTCGCGACGGTAGCGCTTTTTCTCGCTACCCAGGCTTCCTCCTATATTACGGGGCATACGCTGATGGTCGACGGTGGCTTTTCCATCGATGCCGGGCGTTGATGGCGACAGCTGCTTTTGAGCAGATCATGCGACGCTGGCGTGGGATCCGGTATCGACAGTCCGAGGAGACGTCGACTTCAGGACGATGGTTGAGGCTGCGCAGACGCTGATCGTGACGCATGTGACGTTGAAAGGATCGGGACAGTTACAGGCCGGGTTGGCAGTTTTGCGCTGATCCTCATGCCGAGCCAAGTTGCAGGGCGCCGCAGTTGTTCAACGTCGATGGTGGGCTTCGCGGTGCCCTGTCTTGATCTTCATTGCTCAGTTTTCGAAACATGACTGGTCGCCAGGATCGCAAAATCCGCCATCGCAAGGAGAGGCCAATGCTCATTTCCGGCAAGCATTTTCAGAATGCCTACGTCACCCGCGATGCCGAGGCCGCGGTCGAGCGGCTTCGGGCAACGGCGGATGTCCGCTTCCACGTCATCAACGATTTCAACGATATGGAAACCTGGACCCCTGAGGGCATGACCAGCATGTCGATGCGGCTGGCCCTGGTCTGGGTCGACGACATGCAATATGAGTTCGTGCAGCCCCTCGCCTATTCCAGCCTGTTTTCGCCCGCGCTTCCCGAGGGCAACGGGCTGGTTCATCACCACACTGCGGTGCGGGTCGAGGATTGGGATTCCTTTGCCGAAGAGGTGAAGAAATCTCCCTTCCCGATCGTGATGAAAGGCGAGATCGGGGACTGCAAATATATGTATCTCGATACCCGAGACATGCTCGGCCACGTCATGGAATTTGCCTATCTGCCCGACGCCATGTGGGCCCAGATCGGCGGTCGCTGACACCAGCCATCGCATCACGCCGGGCTGGCCGCCCGGCTACCGGGTCGAGGAAACATTCCCGACCCGGTCAGTTTCGCCCCCATTCACAAGTGGCGGCGCTTCGGATTTCGGCCCCGTCCCTACCTCTTGGGAGTGTAGATGATGGGAAACCTCGGATGATCCAGTTGACCGAAGGGCTCAAAGCCCAATCCGTCAGTATAGGGATTGGCCGCACCCGTATAACGGGCATCTCCCGGAACCATCACGCTCGCCCATGACCAGCGCGGCCGACCGCTTACATTCGCGTAGGTGCCGTGTATGGTCCCGTCCCTGTGGATGGTCGCGTCGCCCGGCTGGAGGGCGACCGGGCCGCTCAGCGAGCAGGAACGCTCCAGATGCGGCGCCCATTGATCCCAATTGTCTTTCAAATTGCCCAGATTGCCGATCCTGTGGGACCTGCTGTAGAATTGCATGGCGCCCATGTCCGGTTGCACCTCGTCCAGTGCGACCCAGGCCGTCAGGAAGCTGCCTTCCAGATAGGCATGTCCAGGGGTGTCCTGGTGAAAGTCCGTCGGATTGCCTTTCCCTGAATCCTTGGGGAGCTTGACCGACATGTTGCTCAGCATCATCCGGATGGAACTGTCTCTGCCCAGAAGACGCGCCGCATTTTCTCCCAGTTGACTGGAGGTGGACAGCGCCTTGAAATATTCATCCTCCGAGGAATCGAATTTCGTTCTCAGCCAGGCTTGCCAATATTCGGTCACGGGCGCTTCGTTCTCCAGCCCTTTTCGGCCATCTGCGCCGAACACCAACTGCGCGCGCCGCAGCAACTCCGCGGCGGTTTCGCGGTCGATCAGGCTGGGAAGGTGGACCCAGCCATTTTCGTAAAAAAACTCCGTTTCCTCGTCCGTGATCGCGCGCACATGCACGTCGTTCGCTGATATATCGGGCATTTTTCTCTCCTTGCCGCGCAATTTCCTGTATTTCTTAATCGACGGACCAATTGTGATGGGGGCGATCGCCGTCTTTTCTTTCAGCGTGGAGTGTAGGCCGCACGATCTGCGGACTCCACTCACTCAGTCATCATGGCCATCGCGCAACGACAGCCGCATCTTGCCATCAGCGATCGCGGGGCGGTGGTCCTATCCTGTTCTCGATCAATCAGACGGAAAATGTGCGTATATATGAACATGATATTCTTATGAGAACATCTTATGCGGATTTTCTTCGACGCGGTCAACGGCGAACTCGCGCCGCGCGTGACGCATTTGCACCGATGCACGGTCAGAACGAGGTTCGCCCACACGGCGGCAGGCATCGAGCTGCACGAGCGGGAAAGCCCGTGGGGTTTTGATAATGTTAAGTGGGGATACGGTGGGGTGGTTTTCACCACCGCGCTCTCAATCACATCTAAGTCATTGAGAAACTGGAGCGGGCGAAGGGATTCGAACCCTCGACCCCAACCTTGGCAAGGTTGTGCTCTACCCCTGAGCTACGCCCGCTCTGGCGCTGAGCCGGAGAGCCGGCACGCTTCATGCGTGCTGGCCTTACGGCTCGGGTGGAGCGGGCGCCTAGCAACTCGCATCGAACCACGCAACCCCCAACCGCCCGACTTGCTGGCATCGGCCAGCGGGCCCATATGCGGGTGCCATCGGCCGAGGAGTGATGCGTGGCGACATTGGGCGTGAGCGAGGAAGAACGCGCCGCGATCGAGCGGTTCCAGCGCGAGGTCATCGAACCGTCGATGACCAGCCTGGTGATTCTCGATTTCTGGGCGGACTGGTGCGGACCGTGCAAGCAATTAGGGCCGGTTCTGGAAAAAGTCGCGGCCGATTATGCCGATAAGGGCGTCATTCTGGCGAAGATCGACGTCGACCATGATAAG
>DATEEP010000020.1:0-2945 GCA_035281095.1 Novosphingobium sp.
TCCCGAAGATGCCTTGCTGGCTCTGCGGCGCGCAAATGACGCGGCCCGTGCCGCCGAACCTATCGCGGCCGGAATTCAGGTCGAGCAGCTGCATTTCAATTATGCAATTTCGGGCGATGCCCCGGCGTGGCGCCCGCTCCGCGCTTTTGATGACGGTCGGCAGACTTACATCGAGTTTCCGGCGACGATTGCCGTTGGCGATGCGCCGCCGCTATTTCTGGTCGCTGGCAAGGGGGAGGCACAGCTCGTCAATTATCGGCTCAGGGATCGCTTCTATATCGTCGACCGGATCTTTGACCGGGCTGAACTACGTTTTGGCACCAGAAAGCAGCAGGTCGTGAGGATCACGCGGACTGCCTCAACTCGCCGGCGGAGGGCCTCATGAGCGGATCGGAGACGCCGGCCGAAACCCCGCCGAGCGACGAACTGCTGGGAGAGCGCGCTGCTCACCCATCGACGGAAGAAGTCCGGCCAAAGGAAAATCCGGCAGCGCTGCAAATGCGGGCTCGGCCCGTGAGAGCGTTGAGATTCAGGCGCAATATTCTGGTGGGCGGTGTCGCCATTTTTTCCATTGGAATAGCGGCCACGATGTGGTGGGCGCTGGCGCCGCATAGACCGATGGCTATCAGCATGTCGGCGAATGAGGCTGATGTTGCGCGCCAGCCATCGGAACAGTTGGCGGGATTGCCCAAAAGCTATGATGCGGTGCCACAGTTGGGACCACCGCTGCCGGGCGACCTGGGGCGCCCGATCCTGAAATCGCAACGGGAAGGGAATGAGTTGGCTGGTGCGCGGCCGGATGACGCTGATGCCCGAGCAGCGGCTGCCGCCCGCGAGAAAGCCGCTGCCGATCTGCAGGCTGCCCGACAGTCTTCATTGCTGGCAATCGCCGGGCAAAAGGGTGGAACGGCAGCCAGTGCCGAAATCGCAACACTGGTCCAGGCCGTACCGACGGCAACCATGGCAGATGGCGCAACCACCGATAAGGATCTCGATCCAAACGGGCAGGAGAGCAAGCAGCGCTTCATGATGTTGGCTCAGGGGGAGAGCAATATCAATTTGCACAGGCTGGAGCCGCCCGCGTCACCGAATATATTGTCAGCCGGCAGCGTCATTGCCGCAAGCTTGATCACGGGCCTGCGATCCGACCTGCCCGGCCTCGTGACCGCCCAGGTCTCGGAACGTGTTTACGACAGTCCCAGCGGCCAAACCTTGCTCATTCCCCAGGGAGCGCGGCTGATCGGCCGCTACGATAGCGCCATCAGCTATGGGCAGAATCGCGCCCTGGTCATCTGGCAGCGCATCATCATGCCCGACGGCAGTTCGATCCGGCTGGACAATGCGCCGGCGACCGACACATCGGGCTATGCGGGGCTGGCGGACAAAGTCGACTATCATAGTCTGCGATTGCTGCAGGGGGTGGCGATATCGACCTTGCTGGGCGTCGGCGCCAATCTCTCCATTTCCGGGGAGAGCTATCTTGTGCGGGCTGTCCGCGAGGCGACCCAGCAGAATGTGTCCCGGGCGGGCGATCAGATCACGGCGCGCAACCTTCAGGTGCAGCCGACGATCATCATCCGTCCGGGAACGCCGGTGCGAATGCTGGTTCATCGCGATCTCGTCCTTCCTCCCTGGAAAGAATAGGAGTCGAATATGGCTGATCTGAAACTGCCGCGCATTCCTGATCGAACGCCGGTGAAGTGCACAATTTCGATTCTCCCGCACCTCCATCAGGCAATTGTCGAATATGCGGCGTTGTACAGCCAGACTTACGGAAGGGAGGAACCCATCACGGAATTGATACCGGCAATGCTGGAGGCCTTTCTTGAAGGCGATCGAGTATTCGCCAAGCGCAGGAATGGGCCTAAGTCCGGCTGAAACGATCAGTCCGCTAAGCATGTCTAGCGTGGTGACAGCCCTGTCGAGATGAACGCATTTGCAATCAACTGGTGTTTGCCTGCAATCTTTTGCGCACGACAACATTGGCGGACCATGTGTGGACGGCGATGGCTTCTCGCCATCGCTCCCGAGTTCGCGCGGAGTAGTGGGGAGAGGGGACAGCGCCATCCTTTCCCCGACAGAGCAAAGGATCTCGCCGGTGCCGCCGGCACGATCGGGGGCAGGGCATCGCCCTGGCCCATGCGCAAGGATCGTCAAGCGGCCGGCACGGTGGCTCGGTCGAAGCCGTCAGGCGAAGATAGAGCCGTGCCTGAAAGGCCGCGCCCCAAGCCTTATTGATCTGGAAACGGCTTGCGCCCATATTCCTTACATGGAATACAACTGCAGACGAGCTGGGACGTTGAGAACACCGATGAGTTCGGGGAATGATTCGGCGATCTGCCCCCGACCGATCAGGATGCGATCGACTTCACGGTCGATCTGCTGATCGCGCAAGGGTCGAAGCTGCGCTTTCTCCATTCGTCGGGGATCAACAATTCGCGGCACTCGCACATGCGCGAACTGCGAATCCAGAGCGGAGGCAAGCCGCTGCGGGTTTTCTACGCCTTCGATCCGCGGCGGTCGGCGATCCTGTTGATCGGAGGCGACAAGACAGGGGACGACCGTTTCTATGAACGGATGATCCCGGTCGTGGATGACCTTTACGACGTATATGTGCAGGAATTGAAAGAGGAAGGATTGATAAAATGAGCGGACATCGCCCGTTTTCCGATCTCAAGAAGGGCTGGAGCGCCGAACGTCTCGCGGAGAACGCAGCGCGCAAGGTCGAAATGATGGCCGAGCTGGTCAGTCTCGAGCAGTTGCGCGAGGGGCTGGGCATTAGCCAGGAGGAGCTTGCTAACGTTATGGACGTGCAGCAGCCCGCCATCTCCAAGCTCGTGCGCCGGCCCGACATGAAGGTCAGCACACTGCGCGAGCTGATCGCGGCGATGGGCGGCGAGCTGCACATTACTGCAACCTTCGCCGGCCGCTCGGTCGAAATCGAC
>DATEEP010000021.1:0-18511 GCA_035281095.1 Novosphingobium sp.
GCTATCGTCTTCTTTGTGAAAAGAAATTGCGTAAGACTAAAATCGGCGATGTTAGAGAATTTTCATTGGTGGAAGCGCGGCAAGTGGCGAAAGGCTTCCGCCGTGAAGCCCGCATGGGAATTGATCCAGCCAAACGGCTTCGCAGGCAGGCAAAGCCTAATTGAGAAAGGCGAAATTATGCCGTCTTGGCTCGTTTCCCCCTTGTTACCCCAGAATGGCTATAGCTTTGTAATGTCTGTGCTTTGAAGATATTCCAGTGAGGAACCCATCCAAAATTTTGTTTTGGGCGCAGAATCTCGTTGTGGCCGTTCAAATTAGGTTTTGCATAGGGGAAGATGTGAAACGTCCCGCCATGCAGCGGGAGAAACTGGCCACCACCTGCAAGGCTCGTTCCGCATCAAGCATATTAAGCAGAATTTTGAATCTCTGTCTTGATACCGGGAAACCTACAGGCAGCTATGCGTATCAGCGACGTTGCAACGCCGAGCAATGTCGGCCCACATCGTTTTGAAGCCCCAACGAAGTCCGAAGATCGGCGGCGGTGAAAGTCTTTTCTGGAAAGGGAAACGCCCCGGCTGCTGCCCCATAGACTCCCATTTTAGGATTGCGGAGGTTGAGTCTGTATGAGCGTTTTGAAGCTGCGAACGGCCTTCGCGCCGATCGAGGTTTCCCTCCCTGTCGCACGTGGAGGTACAGACGATGCGGCACTACCCCCCAAAACTAAGGCTGCGCCTTCAACCCACATGAACAGGTAAGAAACAGGTAAAGAAATCTAAATCGGAAATAATAAGGGAAATATACTTGAAATAAATCATATTAAGAGAAAAATTATAGGGCTTTTAAGGGCATTTAAAAAATGGAAAGGCTGGGATACCCCGGCCTTTTCTTTATTTATATATATACTATGGTAAGTGACAGCGTACTTTGGTACGGAAATTTCGTCACTTTCCATCACGCGCTTCAACAGCGGGAGGTGCTGGTGGCGCGGGTATTTTGAGCGTTCCCTGTAGATAGGCAGCGGCCAAAGTACCTACCACGGCGGCCACAATACCGATTCCCCATGATGCAACTCTCGGCCATGCCTTTCCAAGCCAGCCCTTTTCCTTTTCGCGGAGATAGATCGCTGCGTAGGGCACATAACGGGAGTGCAGCCAGTTCACGGCGAAGATCAAGGCGAGGACGACCGCCATCAAAATCGCGCGATCCTTCAACCCGCTCAGGCTGGGAAGGAATACAATGGCGGCCAACAACATCAATTGGTTTATGCCAATGCCCCACCGCTTAAAATTTGTGATGTAAGTGCGTTCGTACCGCTTCAGATCGCGCTTCAGCGTCTCAAGCTGGCCAAGCACCCACGCCTCGTTCGCGCCTTGAGTCATTGCGGTGTTTACTTGAGGACCAAATTCAATTGAGACGACTTGATTGGCCCCCAGCCCGTCAGGCTTCTGGGCGAATATCTTGATAATCTCCGCCCGATCGACGCTGAATTGGAGTTGTTTAAAATCCTCTAGATAGCGGGCCTGCTCGGTTCCCGCGACCACTGTAACTATGACGCTGGGGAATTCCCGCCGAACGCTCTCGGCGATCTCCGTGATCTGCTCTCTCTCAATTTCAATCGCGCCGAAATTGTGGCGAGCGGTGTGAAACTGCTCGGCCTTTTGCACATCAGTCGGCTGTTCTCCGCCAGTATGGGGAAACAGAACGAACGTCCCCGCAGAACCAATTGTGTTTTGCCAGTCGCCATGGATTTCACCTTTGGCGTTCATTGCGCCAGTGACGGTGAGTTGCCCGAACTCGACGCCCTCAATCTGCGTTTCGGTTTGGCCAGTCAGCGTGAGCGTGGGAGCTTCAAAGGTGCCTTGTACAGTGAAAACGGCAATACCTACCCCCGGCTCGTTTATTCGGAGAGTGCCCGTTAGCGCAGCATCGTCTCCGTCCAGGATCACGAACACATTGCCAATGTTCGTTCCCCACGCTCTGCCTGCCCATCTTTTCGTCAGTGCCATATTTCCCCCGCCGCTGGGGCCATACACGAATTGGGGATCAAGGAACAGGTGGGGAACGCTGGGCAAGCGGTGGCGTAAGCCCTTTAGTCTGCCTACTAATTAGCAGGTTTTAGCCCATTCGAGGTCCATCAGTTCCTTGCCGACCCGTTCCTCCAGAACCACTTCATTCGGGCCTTTCAGAATGACGGTTGGGCCAGCAATGAAACGCTGACTACCTGCCATGCCTCCGAAACCGTTTTTGGAATTCACCGCGCCGCACACAACGGCATCACCGTCAGCGTTTGGGCCTACCACGTAAACCTCAGAGAATATCGCGGACTCTGGATCACGTAGCTGCCTCCGGACCAGTTTTTCGGCTGCCGCTTTGTAAATAGCATCGGAGGGGACGGTGTCCGCCGTCGCCGAGCTATGATCATTTAGCCTTGAGCAAGTTGCGACCAGCAACAGGAGGCCCATGATCATGCCGAGTGTAATCATGCCAAGGCATCCCCATGGATTCTTGACCATGATTCCGTCCGGCATAGTCGCGGGCCGGTGTTCCCCTGATTCAGTATCTACCACGCATCGCCCCCAATGCTGCAAAATATGAGAAAAATGCATATTCGATAACTGCATATATCGCAATCGCCGAGGTGGCCTACACTACCAATGGCGAAGTCGATTTTCACAGTTCAGCACAAGAGCTTCATTGAAGCGCTGAGGGAGATTCGGCGCGCTTCATCTGTGACGCAGGTTGAGCTTTCGGCTTTGCTGGAAAAGGATCAGTCCTACATCAGCAACATCGAACGGGGCCAACGTCGCCTTGATGTGATCGAGTTTATGGCTATAGCTGCCGCTTTGAACCGGGATGCGACTGAGCTTTTCGGAGAGATCGTCGCACGTATGAATGAGCCTACCCGCGCCTTGCCGAGCGTGAAATTACCCTGAAACGTAATTTTTGGAATGCATCCGCGTGGCGACATGGTGGCGACACGGAATGAGAGTGCAAATTTCCTTCGCCTAAATGGCTTCTATCTCATTGAGAAAACTAGGAAATCTGGAGCGGGCGAAGGGATTCGAACCCTCGACCCCAACCTTGGCAAAGTTGTGAAGCACTACGCCACGGTTTTCGATTCTACGAAAAACTACTATAAATCAAAGACTTTTCTCCATTAGCTTACTCCGCTATACTCCCGAAATAGCCCCGAATTTCCCTCACGGTGGTGAACGGGTGGTGAACTGAAAATGCCTCTAAACGCGCAAAAATCTGCCAATATTCCTCTCACAAAGAGAGTTGTAGACGCCTCTCCGCCGAGGGAAAAGCGCTACCATCTCTGGGATAGCGAGCTGCGAGGTTTCGGTCTTCGTGTCGAACCGAGCGGCATCAAGACGTTCCTGGCAAAGTATCGCGCAGAGGGCGGCGGCCGCAGGGCTCCCGAGCGTCGTGTCACCATTGGCCGATACGGAGCCCTGACGCCGGAAGAGGCTCGCAGACAGGCACGAAGGATCCTGGGCGGCGCCGCAACCGGGGCCGACCCCGCCGCCGAGCTCAAGGCCAAGCGCAAGGAGATGCGTATCAGCGAACTGATCGATCTCTACGAAAAGCATGGCTGCTTCATCCAGCGTGGGAAGCGGCAAGGCGCGCCCATGAAACCGCTGACCAGGCAGTATACGCTTGCGCGCCTGCGACATCATGTCGTCCCACTCCTCGGCAACCGCAGGGTGAGCGAAGTCAACGCGGGCGACATTGAGCGCTTCTTCCGGGATGTGGAAGCCGGCAAGACCGCGCGGGACGACAAGATCGGCCCGCGCAGGCGCATTGTCGTGCGGGGCGGCGAAGGCGCCGCGCGCAAGGTGTTTCGTGACCTGTCCGCCGTGTTCAGCTTCGCGCGGCGCAGCGAGATCGTCACCCGCAACCCTTGCGAGACCGCGGCGGTCAAGAAAACCGACAATCACAAGGAGCGATTCCTCACGCTCGAAGAGATAAAGCGTTTTGGCGAAGCCCTGCGCGAGCTTGAGGAGGATGGAACCAACCGCAAGGCGCTCGACATCATGCGGTTGTGGATGCTGACCGGATGCCGCCGCGAGGAGATCGCGAGCCTCAAATGGCAGGAGGTCGATTTCGAGCATGGCTGTCTGCGTTTCGGAGACACAAAGACGGGCAAAGCTGTGCGGCCGATTGGAGCCGCTGCGGTCGCGGTGCTCAAGACGATCGAGCAGACCGACGGTTCGGAGTTCGTTTTCCCTGCGGGAGAAGGCGACAGCTATTTCCGGGGCTACAAGACGCCATGGAAGAAAGTCGTCGAGAAGGCTCGCCTGCCCGGCGTGACGCCGCATACCCTAAGGCATACGATGGGTTCGACGGCAATTTCCTCAGGCGAAGCAATGGCGTTCACGGGCGCCATTCTGGGGCACGTTAATCCGCGATCAACGGCCATCTACGCGCACGTCCAGCATAGCCCGGCTCGCCGGGCCGCTGATCGCGTTGCCGAGCGGATCGCTGCCGCGCTTGCTGGCCTGAGCGACCTTGAAGTGGACGCCCCGGCTCCCGACGAAGATGAGGATCTGCTCCGCAGGGTAGCTGAAACGCTCATGAAGGGCGGCGCGGAGGCCGATCGCCTGCGGGTCGTCATCAACGCTCTGGCGAGCTGATCGGATTGCCACATGGCTTACGGGCACCGGCTCGTCCGAGGCGGCATTTGGGCCGC
This sequence comes from Novosphingobium sp., assembly GCA_035281095.1. GTDB lineage: Bacteria > Pseudomonadota > Alphaproteobacteria > Sphingomonadales > Sphingomonadaceae > Novosphingobium. The sequence goes on from DATEEP010000021.1 coordinate 4,694, forward strand.
TTAGGATGCTTCGTGTTCCCAAGGTCGCCAGGCGCGTTTGAGCACCGCGAACCCGGCCCCCGATACCAGGCTTCGTGGTGGTAGATTACCCCGCTGGTATGTGTGGATTATCCCGTCAGGGACGGCATATCGCCTCGACCGCTAATGTTGCCTCAATGCAAATATGCCTATGCCGCGCGATACGCCTGACGCGATGACGCCGGTCCGAAATCTCGGCACTATTGGATTTCTGCCGAGTACAATTTGCGAAACTAGGCAGAGCAATCCGAATTTGGCACGAGGACGAGGATGGACCATCAAGACATCCTCTCCGGCTTCATTCGCCTGCATATCCTGCATCATGCGGCCAAGCATGAGATTTTCGGGCAGTGGATGATCGAGGAACTGGCGCATCACGGCTACAAGCTCAGCCCCGGCACGCTCTACCCGATGCTCCATGGCCTCGAGAAGCGCGGCTATCTGACCTCTCGCAAAGCGCCGATGGGCCGAACCTTCCGCCGGCTTTACCGAGCCACCGAAGAGGGAAGCGCCGCTCTGGAGCTGGGCCGCGAGAAGCTGCGCGAGCTGTTTCGCGAAGTGGTCGCGGAACAGGGTGACGGCTAACTGCTGACAGCACGCCGGAAAACGCACCAGTTGAATGCCTGCACGCCTCCGGCGGGGGTGGTGTGCTGTTCGCGCCAACTGTCAGCCAGCGCGAAGGCCGACCCGAGCTCAGCGGCCAGGGCCGCAGCGTCGTAGCGCCGCACGGGCAAGCCGCTGCATCGTTCGGGGCCGTCCGGTGCGAAGGTCGCGATGATAACCAAGCCGCCAGGCGCGACCGCGATTTCGAGCGCGCGCCGATAGGCTTCCCTCTGCTCTGCTTCAATGAGGAAATGAAACACGGCGCGATCATGCCAGACATCGAAGGTGCGATCCGGCGCCCATTGTGTGATGTCCGCGATCACCCATGTCACTTTTTGCGAGACGGGACCGAGCCGTGACCTAGCGGCATCGAGCGCCGGTGCGGCGATATCGAGCACCGTCAGGTCGAACCACCCGCGTTCGACAAGGCCGTCGATGAGCATGGACGCTCCGCCGCCGACATCGATCAGCGAGGCCGACGCGGGAATTCCGAAACGATCCAGGGTCTGGAGCGAGGCTTCGGGCGAAGGTTGATACCAGCTGACCTTGTCCGGTGCCTTGGTTCGATAGACCTCGTCCCAATGGTCCTGTCGTTCGCTCTCCATTGCCACTGATCCTTCGCGCATGGGTTATCAGAATACGAGCACTTTGTCGGCCTTGGCGGTGAGTTCGGCAAGCTCGGCCAGGGTGCTGCGCGTCACCCCTTCGATCAGGTCGCCATCTGTCAGGCCGCGAGCATCCATACAGGTTCCGCAGAGCAGGACGCGGCTCTTGCCGTGCCGGATACGGCTCAGCATCAGCTCAATGTTATAGTAGCCTTCGGGGGTCTTTTGCCCCTTGCGCGCGCCGGTCACCGCGTCCGCCATGAGGAACAGAGCAACTTCTCCGTCATCGGCCTGCTTCAGCATGGCCTGCGCGAGTCTCAAGGCGTTGTAGAACCGCTCATTGCCGTAGGGCGCTTCGTTGATAATGAACAGCACATCCATGTTCGCCTCGTCAGCTTGCGGATGAACCTTTTCCAGCAGGGCCCGCCCGGAGCTTTTCGTCCAGCGACCAGCGCCCCGATCCCGATAGCAGTATGAAGATCGCGCCCATGAGCATCGCCCAGTCGGTGCGCGTCTCGTGCGTGAAGCTCAGGAAACCGTAGCGGTCGAGGTCGCGGAGGCTGAAGATCCACCACTCGCGCCCCAGCAGGATCGGAATCTTGGTGGAGATGATCGCCACGATCATGACGGCGATGATTGGCACGGCCGCCACGCGCGAGGCATAGCCGATCAGGAACATCAGCCCCGCGAGCAGCTCGACCACGCCGACGAACGGCCCGAAAAATTCCGGCCAGGGAATGCCGATCTTCGCGAAGCGGCCGGCGCCTAGGATATCGGGGGCCGTCAGCTTCTGCAGGCCTTCGGGGATGAACACGCCGGCCAGCGACAGGCGGATGAAGATCGCCCAACTCGCTTCACCGGGAGAAAGCCACCAGGACTGTTTCATGAAAGCGTACTCCTGTTCGTTGCTGTCCAAAGGAGCGGCGCCAGAATCTTCCAGGCCAGTCCCATAAGAACAAGTCCGAGCCCGATGACCCAGATAGTGACCGGCACCCAAAAGGCGAGGAACAGGCAGGCGATCAGTCCGATGATCGCGATCCAGCGCGGATAGAGCCGATCCTCGGGCGGGAGCCTCAATGCGGCAAGGTTGGTGATGGCGTAATAAATCAGCACCGTGAAGGCACTGAACGCCCAGGTCGTCTCGACACTACCGATCAGGGCGAGACCGCCAACGGCGAATCCGATGAGGATCACTGCGCCCGTCGGCGCGCGGCCATCACCTGACAGGCGCGCGAACAGCGGCGGCGCGTCGCCCTGCCGGCCCATGGCGAGGACGACACGCGACAGGCCGATGATGAGGTTGAGGAGAACGCCGAGCATCGCCATCATCGCGCCGATGGCGATCAATTGCGGCAGGAAAGGCACGTCGAGGGCGCGCGCGACGGCTTCGAGCGGCGTGGCCCGCTCGGCGACCGATCCCGCGAAGCGTTCGGCGCCGACCGTGCCGATCGCCGCGATTGCCACCAGAATGTAAAGCACCGCCGTCACCGCGAGAGTGACGATGATCGCGCGCGGGATGGACTTGCGCGGCTCCTTCACTTCCTCGCCGAGCGTCGCGACGCGCCCATAGCCGGTATAGGCGACGAACATCAGCGCGCTCGCATAGAAGAAGCCGTGCAGCGCCGGGCCATTGGCGTCCGGAAAAACGGGCGAGAAATTCCCCGGCGAACCCAGCGCCACCGGCAATCCGAACGCGACGAACGCGGCCAGCGCCAGCAGCGTCACCGAGACGATCGCGATGTTCATGACGCTCGATCGCTTGAGGCCCGCGAGCACCAGCAGCGTGAACAGCGCCACGGCGCCAAGCGCGATCCATGGCATCGCCGCCTGTCCGTCGCCGATGAGGCGCAGCAGATAGCCGGCAAAGCCCAGCGCCGCCGTCGCCGCCGAGGCGGTCTTGGCGCAGAGGAACATCCAGCCGGCGGTGAAGCCGAGCGAGGGCGTCAGATAGCGATAGCCATATTCATAAGTGCCGCCGCTCACCGCATGGGCGGCGGCGAGCTGCGCGCTCGACAGGGCATTGCAGGTCGCGACCAGCGCGGCGAGCAGGATCGCGAGGATCGTCGCGGGGCCGGCAGCGCCCGCGGCGATGCCGATGCTCACGAACACGCCCGTGCCCACCATGGACCCGAGGCCGAGCATGGTCGCGCCGCCGACGCCCAACTCGCGCCGCAGCCGCTGGTGGCTGTCGCCCGTCACTGCTGAATGCCACCCGCGGGCGCCGCTAGATCGAACACCGGCTGATCGTTCATGAAGGGGACTTGCTCGGCCTGATGGCAACCCTGGCATGCCGTTTTGGCGCGTGCAAATGCCGCCCATGCGCGTACCGCATCGCCAGATTTCAGTTCGGTATCGACATCGCCCCACACGGGCTTCAGGAACATAGCCTCCGCATTTTCACGGCGCTTTGGACGCTTGGCGATGCCGTTCTCGATCGCCGTGCGGATCTTTTCCCAGTGATAGGCGGCGAGTGGATAGTTGCCGCGTTCCAGCGCAGAGTGGACGCGCTCGAACCGTTCGCCCACTTCCCACATCGGCTGGTCGAACCCGCGAAGCTGTTTCTGGAGCAGGCGGAACCGCGATTCGTCATCAGGCGCCGACAAGAGCCAGTCGTTCGGAGAGCGGTCGCGCGGCTCCGCCTGATCCGGCTGGGGGCCGCAAGCCCACAGACTTGCGCACAACACGAACGAAGACACCAGTCGTTTCAAGGCATTGCTCCCGGCATTCAACCCTGCCCGCCGCTGGATAGCAGCGACATTATCGGACGTCGATTTCGATTTTCGGAGCTTAAATGTTGCGAATGGTTCTGACTATCATTAACGGAGCCCAAAACCAAATGCAGCAACAGGGGGCAGTTCAGTGAATTTTTGGAAATCGGGCGCGAGCCGTCAGGCGATGGCGATCGGCGTAGCGCTGTGGTGTGCGCCGGCCATGGCGGAAGAGGCCGACAGCAGCGGCCGCGTCATCGACAGCATCGTCGTCACGGGAACGAAGGCCGACACGCTCGACATCGGCGGCTCGGTCCAGCACCTCGACACCGCCGATCTGGAGGTCTTCTCCTATAATGATGTGAACCGCATCCTGAGGCAGGTGCCGGGCGTCTATATCCAGGAAGAGGACGGCTTCGGACTGCGCCCCAATATCGGCATCCGCGGCTCGGGGACCGACCGCAGCGCGCGCATCGCGGTGATGGAGGACGGCATCCTGATCGCGCCGGCGCCCTACTCGGCGCCTGCGGCTTATTATTTCCCGCGCGTCGCGCGCATGGCGGGCGTTGAGGTCGCCAAGGGGCCAGCGGCGATCAAATATGGCCCGATGACTGTCGGCGGTGCGCTTAACCTTTTCTCGACGCCGATCCCTAACGTCGATGCGGGAACGCTTGCCGGCAAGGCGGAACTGCTTGCCGGCAATCATGACGGCCAGCGCGCGCATGGCTGGGTCGGCGGATGGGGGCCGCTCGGCGGAGGGATCGAGATCGGTGCGCTCGCCGAAGGGCTCTACGAGCATTCGGGCGGCTTCAAGAAGATCGACATCGGCGGCGATACCGGCTTCGAGATCACCGACTGGACGGTGAAGCTGGGCCTGCGCTCGACCGACGGGCGCCACGCGCTCGAATTCAAATATCAGAATTACGACGAAACCAGCAACGAGACCTATCTGGGACTCACCCTCGCCGACTTCGCGGCCTCGCCCTACCGGCGCTACAATGGCAGCCAGGTCGATGTGATGAACGCCAAGCACAAGACCTACCAGTTCAGCCATCGCTTCGAGATCTCGCCCAAGGTCAGCCTGACGACGGTCGCCTATCGCACCGATACGGCGCGCGCCTGGTACAAGCTCAACGATGTGCGCAACACGGCCAATACCGGCTGGGTCTCGATCAGCAGCGTGCTCGAAAATCCCGATGCCAATCCCTTGCAGATGGCCGACCTGATCGGCGCCGACGGCTTCACCGGCCGCGCGGGCGCGCTTCGGGTGCGCAACAACAACCGCGTCTATCAAACGACGGGTATCCAGAGCGTGCTGACGACGGGGTTCAACACGGGCGGAATCATGCACACGCTCGAACTCTCCGCCCGCTATCATGAGGACGACGAAGACCGGCTCCAGCAGGACGACCGCTATCAGATGGTGGATGGCCGGATGGTGCTGACCTCAGCTGGCGCGCCGGGAAGCCAGGACAATCGTATCGGCGAAGCGAAGGCCTGGGCCTTCTTCATCCGCGACACGATCGAGGCCGGGCCGCTGACGCTCGTGCCGGGCCTGCGCTACGAGACGATCGACCTCAGGCAAACCCGCTGGGCGACGACCGACCCAGATCGCACGACCCCGACGTCGGTGGCGAAGTCGAACGTCGATGTCTTCATCCCCGGCATCGCCGCGACCTGGCGCGTGGCCGACGCGGTCCGTATCATAGCCGGCGCGCATCGCGGCTTTGCCAGCCCTGCACCGGGATCGACCATCGATCCCGAGACGTCGTGGAACTATGAGGCGGGTGTCAAGCTCGGCACCAATGGCTGGCATGCCGACCTCATCGGCTTCTTCAACGACTATTCGAACTTGGTCGGCACCTGCACCGCCTCGACCGGCGGTAACTGCAACATCGGCGACCAGTTCGCAGGCGGCAAGGTCGACGTCAAGGGCATCGAACTGAGCGCCGGCCGGACGCTCGGCAGCATCGCCACGGACGGCTTCGAGGTGCCGGTGTCCTTTGCCTACACTTATACCGACGCGAAGTTCAAAACGAGCTTCGTCAGCGGCTATGAGCCGTGGGGCACGGTGACGGCGGGCGATCATCTGCCCTATATCCCTACCCATCAGATGACAGTGAATGCCGGGCTGACGACCAAGGTCGCGCGATTGAATGCAACGCTCAACTGGGTTGGCAAGGCCCGCGCCACTGCCGGGCAAGGGCCGATCGTCGCTTCGGATCGGATCGACGATCGCGTACTCGTCGACCTGTCAGCTGAGATCGACCTGCATCGCAATGTGTCGCTGTTCGGCAGCGTGCAGAATCTGTTCGACGTCGCCTATAACGCCGGCTTCTCCCCAGCCGGCGCGCGGCCGGGCGCGCCGCGCCTGGCGTTGGGCGGGATCCGCGCCCGGTTCTGATGCCAATCAGTGTCGCCGGGCGCCTTTTAGCACGCCCGGCGGCTTCGATAGCTGATGTTCGAGAACTAGCCGTCCATGACGGTCCCGGTCATCACGCCATGAACGCGCGCCACGGGCCGGTGATGGCGAGGGTCTTGCCCGGGCTGTAGACATTGACGAACAGGGTCGAACCGTCGGGCGCGAAGCAGGCGCCGGCGAGCTCGGTCTGCGCCCGCAGACGGGCGAATGCGTAGAGCCGGCCATCGGGCGTCACCCCGCGCAGATGATTGTCGACCGTGTCGGTATATTGATCTTCGCAGATGATGAGATGGCCGTTGGGCGCCACGGTGAGATTGTCGCCGAAGTTGAGTTCGGAAGCATCGGATGACTCGACGAAATTCTGGAGCATGCCGGGCGCACTGCGTTCCTCCGGCCGTCCCTCGTGTCGCGACGGGCGGTAGCGCATCGCCTGACCGAGTTTCGCCGCGCCGCCCGAGGTGCAGCAGAAATAGAGTTCACCATCGCCCATATGGATGCCCTCGCCGCGCGCGAAGCGCAGCGCGCCCTTCGCGGCGCCGCGTATTCTGAGGTCGTCGTCAGGGCTCTCGACGCCATCGAGATCGACCCAGCGCGCCGCGCGCCATGTGCCTTGCGTAAAATCGGCGCCGTTCCAGTTGCGGCTGTCGGTGAGGTCCGCTTCGACAAGCGCCAGCGCCTGAAGCCGGCCGCCGCGTGCGAGCGCTCCCTTCGCTTCGGGCAAGAAACGGTAAAGCAAGCTGTCGTCGCGATCCTCGGTCAAATAGACGATGCCGGTGCGCGGATCGACCGCAGCGGCCTCATGATTGAATCGGCCCATAGCGGTGAGCGCCACAGGCTCGGTCAGTCCGCGCATCGCGGCGGGCACTTCGAACACCCAGCCATGGTCGCGGCCAACGCCGGAACCTGCACGGGTCACATCTTCCTCGCAGGTGAGCCAGCTTCCCCAGGGCGTGACACCGCCCGCGCAATTGCGGATCGTACCGACGAGGCTCAGATGCTGCTGCTCGACCCGGCCGCTGGCCAGATCATAGACGAGCGTCGTGGTGCCACCGGGGAGCGCAACGCCCGCCATGTTGTGGTCATAGGCGGTGAGGCCCTGCGGGGCGGCGCCGCGGATCGGTCCGGCGTCGAGGTGCCGGGCCTGGAGTTCGTGGTTGCGCACCAATGCGACGCGGCGACCATCGAGCGCGAAACAGCCCATGCCATCTGCCCGGTCAGGCACCACGAACCCGTCATCCATCCGGTCGCCGAATGCCGAGATCACGCGATAGCTGAAGCCTTTGGGCAGATCGAGCAGTCCGGCCGGATCGAGTTCGAGCGGGCCATAGCCGCGCGCCGCTCGCCGCGTGACGCCCAATTGTGTTGAGGCGCAAGCTCCGAGCGCCAGACCCGAAAAAGCTGTAGCGGTGAGGCCGAGAGTGAAGCGTCTGCGATCGAGCATGGTTGCCTTTCGAGTGAGAGATATTTTGCCGTGGCACGGCTAGCGGCTGAAAGCGTCATTTCGGTTGCGGGCGGGAGGTCTCGGTCTCAACGCTTGCAGACGGCAAGGCTCGACAGATCCTTCGCCGGGTCGATGAGGATATTCGCGGACTTGCGTTCGGAATAGCGGTCGACGAGTTGCTCGGCGCGGGGTCGCAGCAGCACGGTGAATCGGATCAGTTCCTCCATCACATCGACGATGCGGTCGTAGTAGCTCGAAGGCTTCATGCGCCCGGTCTCGTCGAACTCCTGGAAGGCCTTGGCGACGCTTGACTGGTTGGGGATGGTGACCATCCGCATCCAGCGGCCGAGCAGGCGCAGTGTGTTGACGGCGTTGAACGACTGCGATCCGCCCGATACCTGCATCACCGCCAGCGTCCGGCCTTGGGTGGGGCGAAGGCCTTTCATCTCGAGCGGCAGGTGATCGATCTGGGCCTTCATGATGCCGGTGATCTGGCCGTGCCGCTCGGGGCTGCACCAGACCATACCTTCCGACCACATCGCGTGCTCGCGCAGCTCATGAACCGCCGGATGATCGTCGCCCGCAACCTGGTCGGGCAGCGGTAAGGTCGAGGGATCGAAGATGCGCGTATCGGCGCCGAAGAAGCGCAGCAGTCGCGCCGCCTCCTCGACCGCGAGGCGTGAATAAGAGCGCTCGCGCAAGCTGCCGTAGAGCAGCAGGATGCGCGGCGGCGGCGTGATCGCGCCTAGTCCGAAGGCCGGACGCTCATGCGCGAAGCGCCGATCGAGTTGGGGCAGATAGTCAGGGTCGGGAAGCGCACGCAACGGCATCGTCAAACTTTCGAAAATCTATTGGGGATCACGCGAGGCTCGGCGCGCCCTTCTCGTACCAGCCTCGGGTTCGCTTCACGATTCCCACGACCGACAGCATCACCGGCACTTCGACAAGCACGCCGACGACGGTAGCCAGCGCCGCTCCCGAGTTGAGGCCGAACAAGCTGATCGCGGCGGCAACCGCCAGCTCGAAGAAGTTGGAGGCGCCGATTAGCGCAGCCGGCGCAGCGACGCACCACGCGACGCCGAAGCGCTTGCTCAGCCAATAGGCCAATCCGGCGTTGAAATAGACCTGGACAAGAATCGGAACGGCAAGCAGCGCGATCACAAGCGGCCGGGCAAGGATCTGCTCGCCTTGGAACCCGAACAGAAGCACCAGCGTAGTGAGCAGCGCCAGCAGCGAGACCGGGCCGAGACGATCGAGCAGGGTCTGCAGCGCCTTCGCACCGCCGCGCGCGAGAACCGCCCGCCGGATGACCTGTGCGACGATCACCGGCACGACGATATAGAGCCCGACCGAGAGCAGCAGCGTCTCCCACGGCACCGTTATTGACGCCACGCCAAGCAGCAGCCCGACGATCGGCGCGAACGCGAACACCATGATGAGGTCGTTCAAGGCGACCTGGCTCAGCGTGTAGTTGGGCTCGCCATCGCACAGGTTCGACCAGACGAACACCATCGCCGTGCAGGGCGCGGCCGCGAGCAGGATCAGCCCCGCGATGTAAGAGGAAATTTCACCCGTCGGCAGCAGCGGCGCGAACAGCCAGCCGATGAAGACCGTGCCGAGCAGCGCCATCGAGAAGGGCTTGACTGCCCAGTTGATGAACAGGGTGACGCCGACGCCCTTCCAGTGCTGGCGGACCGAGCCAAGCGCGGCGAAATCGATCTTGAGCAGCATCGGCACGATCATCAACCAGATCAGCACCGCGACGACTAGGTTGACGCGTGCGACTTCGGCCGAAGCGATCGCGGCGAACACGCTGGGGAACCATGATCCGAGCGCGACGCCGGCAACAATGCAGAGTGCTACCCACAGCGTCAGGTAGCGTTCGAAGAACCCGATGCCCGGTCGCGCCGATGCCTCGACTGGCATGGTCGCCGCGATCCCGTTACTCATGCCGACACCCGGTTGCCGGCGTCGTCGATCACCTGTTCGCCATCTTCCTTGGCGAAGGCGCCCTGCTGAGGCTGCGGCAGGATATCGAGCACGACCTCTGACGGTCGGCACAGGCGCACGCCCAGCGGGCTGACGACCAACGGCCGGTTGATCAGGATCGGATGCGCCATCATCGCATCGACCAGTGCTTCGTCGGCGAGCGACTCATCGCCAAGCTCGAGCTCGGCATAGGGCGTGCCCTTCTCGCGCAGCAGCGCGCGCGGGGTAAGGCCAGCACGCTCGATCAGTTGCTCGAGCATGGCGCGCGAGGGTGGCGTCTTGAGGTATTCGACGACATGCGGCTCGATGCCGGCGTTGCGGATCATCGCCAGCGTGTTGCGCGAGGTGCCGCATTCGGGATTGTGGTAGATGACGATGTCAGAAGTCACGCAGAAGGCTCCGTGTCGGTGTCGATGTTGGCGCGCGCCTGATCCCTGCCGATCGTCCTAAGCCGGTTCTGAAGGCTCATCCGGTCGAGCCCTTCGAACGGCAGGTTGGTGAACAGCGAGATGCGGTTGAACAACATCCGATAGGTATCGAAGAAGGCAGCGTGCTGGACAGCCTCGTCATCCTCGATCGCAGCGGGATCGGGTACACCCCAATTGGCGGTAATAGGCTGACCCGGCCAGAATGGGCAGGTCTCGTTCGCTGCATTATCGCAGACGGTGAACACGAAATCGAGCGGCGGCGCATCTAGCCCGGCGAACTCGTTCCAACTCTTCGAGCGAAACTGGCCCGTGTGGTAGTTCAGCTTGTCAAGCAGATGCAGGGTGAAGGGATGGACCTCGCCCTTGGGCTGGCTGCCGGCACTGAACGCACGAAACCGGCCCCCGCTTTCGCGGTTCAGGATCGCCTCGGCAATAATCGACCGCGCCGAATTGCCGGTGCAGAGAAACAGCACGTTCAAGAGGCGTTCCTCGGTCATGCCCGGCCTTCCTCGCCGCAGCGGCTCCTGAGCGCCACATCGGCGAGCGGTGCGCAGATTTCCGGCGCGCCGTTGCAGCAATCCTCCATCAGATATTCGAGCAGCGCGGTCATGTTCTCATAGCGGGCGGTGTAGATGATCGACCGCCCTTCGCGGCGGCTGTCGATCAGGCCGACATTCGTGAGGATGTTGAGGTTGGACGAGAGCGTGTTCGGCGGCACATCGAGTCGGCGCGCGATCTCGCCGGCGGCGACGCCCTCGCGGCCGGCCTGCACGAGCAGGCGGAAGATCGAGAGACGACCCGTGTGGCCAAGGGCGGACAGGGCGGCGGCGGCGTTCTTCAGTTCCATGTTTCACCTATAAGGGAAATATAGAAGCGAACAATCATTGGCCCCGCGTCTCGATCGCGAACTCGCCCGAGGTGCCTGCTGGAAATGTCTGTTCACATCCTTCCGCACCAGGGCTCGGCAACGTGCATCGATAGAGCGGGCTCCTCAGCCGGATTGTGAGCGATTGGTCGGACGCGGCCCGATAGGTGCAGGACCCGCCGGAGGGTTCGATTGCATGGAGGCGCTCCCAGCGGCCCCTTCCTTTCCCCTGCATCTCGCGGGTTACCGGCTTGCCCCGGCGGTCCTGCCATTGGCAGTTCACTGCCCAGCCGCCCTCACCCCGCGCATGTACTTGGAGAACCTCGTCGGGCGGCGTCCATTGCGCAAGCGCGCGTGCGTTGAAGAACGGGACTGTAAAGGTAGCGATCACCCGTTTCACTGGACGTCCTCCCTTGCTCGAACCGACATTCTAACGATTCGATTCTATAATTCACGTAATCTGGAAATATAGAATCCGCAACACACTTCAAAAGGGGCGGTTGCCGTGCTTCGCCCCAGAGACTGGTGGCCTGCCGCCAATGTTTGCCTCGGCAGTGGAAGCGCTGTCACGCATTTGGCTCGGGCTTGCTTGTTGTGCTTGGAGCAATATGCCGAGGATGGACGGCCATCGGCATCTCCGCAGGCCAGACTTCGATCAGACAGCGACGCTGATGTCGCTTGTCGGGATAGCGATACGGGGCAGGAATTCGTCCGGTCACAGCGGACAGGCAAGGCCCGGGCCATGCTTGACCGAGCCAGCGGCAAGGCGCTGGCGGCATAGCTATTACTATCTGGGCCTGACGGCGCGGTTCTGACCGATTCGAAGACGACGAGGGAGGCTATGGTTAGGCTGGTGCCGCGTTTGAAAGCGAAACGCATCCTCCCGCGTCCTGATGCTCCTCCAGCCACCAGGTTAGACGCGAATTTACTGCGTCGAGCAGCGCGCCGGATTGTGTTTGCGGAAAGAAATGGCCGCCAGGGAACAGGCGGATTTCACACCGGCTTTGTGTGCACTCGCTCCAAGCCGCGAGCATTTCCGTATGGACAAGGGAATCCTCAACACCGCCCCAAGCGGAGAGGAACGCCGACGTCCTTGCCCTCCGATCGATCCGGTAGGTTTCGGCGAGCCTGAGATCCGCACGAAGCACGGGTTCAAACAGGGCCATGAGTTCGTCGTCCTCCAGAACTTCTGGCGGTGTGCCACCCATCGCGCGAAGCCTTTCCCGAAACTTCCTTGATGGCAGGAGGTGCATGGGCTCTGCGTGGCGCTTTCGGGTTGGAGCGCCACAGCCTGCGGCTATGATCTCGACCGGCGGCCGTTTTCCCTCCAAGCGTAGCGCCACCTCGAAAGCGATGAGCCCGCCAAGGCTGTGGCCGAAAAAGACAGCCGCCTGATGCCGTCGTGTCGCGATCTGTTCGGCAAGAATGGCTGCAACGGTGCCGATATCCTGTGCCAATGGCTCATGGAAGCGTTCGCGGCGTCCCGGCAGTTGAGCCGCGAAGATCGAAACAGGACCGGAAATCCGGTGTGGCCAACCGAAGAAGCTGTCTGCGGCACCACCGGCATGAGCAAAGCAATATAGGTCGAGCCGCGAAGCGTCCGGATCGCTCAGGCAATGGATCCATGCGCCGGCATCGGGAAACTTACAGGTATTCATGCGCCTCTCCCTCGGCTGAGTAGCTCATCGAGATCGGCCGCCAGCACAGGGTTGCGAATGATCGACTGATGGTCGCCTTCGAGTATCCGGATTTGGCTTGCGCCATACGCGCTCCATTCTCCCGGCTCGGCACCGGGGCGATACGGCTTGTCAGCAAGGGTGTCCTCTGCCCACCAGATATGAATTGGCGCTCTGATGGGCTTCAGCGCATGGTCGCGCATCATTCGGTGGCAAGCGGTGAACAACTGCAATTGTAGCAGTTGGAGGTCGCGTGGCCGCTCGGCGCCACCATCGACTTCGGCTCTGAACCAATCGAGCGCGTATGCCATCTGCTGTTCGTGGGGCTTTTCTGCGAGCGCCTGCTCGAGCATGTGGCATCGATCGCGACCACGGCCGAGAAGGTTCTGCTGCCACCGGCTTTCAAGGCAGGCGATGAACGGCATTGAGAGCGGGAGGTCCGGGAGGTTGAGGGCGCCCCGCCGGACATCGGCCCTAGCATCGACGATACTGAGCCATTCGACCTCAGCTCCCTCGGCCTCCAGCAGCGCAGCGACCTCGGCTGCAAGCCAACCACCGAACGACCAGCCCATGAGCCGATAAGGGCCATGCGGCTGCGCTTGACGGATGTGCTGCAGGTGAAGTTTGGCAAGACCTGCGACGCCGCCGACATCTTGTTCGGGAGCATTGAGCTGCGGTGACTGGAGACCGTATACCGGCCCAGCATTCGATAGCGCATCGACAAGCGGACCATAGGCTCTGACATGCCCTCCGGCAGGATGAAACAGGAAGAGAGCAGGCCCGTCGCCGTCCCGAAGCTTGAGCAAAATATCGGGCAACACACTTATCGTCTCGTCCAGCGCGCTCGCCATGGCGACAAGTGTCGGGCCCCTGAAGGGCAAGGTAAACGGTACATCTGCCTCCAGCCGCGCGCGGATTTTCCCCACCAGTTTGGTGGCGTGGAGGGAGTTTGCGCCGAGGAGGAAGAAGTTGTCGGTTTTGGATGTTGGGAGGGTTCCGAGGATGTCGTGCCAGAGGGTTGCGAGCCAGCGTTCGGTATCGGTGGCTGGCGGGTCTGCTGGCT
>DATEEP010000022.1:0-16913 GCA_035281095.1 Novosphingobium sp.
TCGACGGAGTATTCATCGGCAGTTCGACTGGGTCTGCGTTTGAGTTGCCGGATCTGGAGCGGATCGAGGTGCTGCGGGGGCCTCAGGGGACGCTGTTCGGTCGCAACTCGACGGGCGGCGCGATCAGCATCGTGACGCGCGATCCATCAGGCGAGTTCGGCCTTCGCCAACAGGTGACGGTGGGCAACTACAGCCACTTCCGCTCGTCGACCCGGGTCGAGCTGCCGGCTTTCGGACCGTTCTCGGCATCGGTTAGCTTCACCCATTCCGAGCGCGAGGGCGACATCAAGAACCTGGGCGCGGGCCAGGTGTGGGATCGTACCGGCCCCCGGACGGGCCTTCGCGGCGCCGTCTCGCCCAAGACACTGGGCGACAAGGACACCAACTCGATTTTCGTCGCGGTGAAGTTCGCGCCCAGCGACAACTTCGAGACCACCTACAAGTTCGACTGGATGACCGACCATTTCACCCCGGAAGGCACCGGGCTGGTGGTGTTCTCCCCGCTGGCGCTGGGCGCGGCCTTCGGCGGCAGCGTGCAAGCCCAGTTCGATGCCAACCCGGTTCCGATATCGGGCGTGCACCGGCCCAAGGAGGTGAACAACTCCTACACGATCCCGGGCTACCAGAAGGTTCAGGGGCACAACCTGACCAGTACCTTGCGGCTGAGCGACGCCCTCTCGTTCAAGAACATCCTGGCCTATCGCAAGTCGTACATTTTCTCGGCGGCTCAGATCAGCGGCATCGGCGGGCTGAAGAACGTTATCCCGGCGCTCGGTCCCGTCGGCGCGCCCTATCTCGTCACCGAATCGCAGTCGCAGAATGCGGCAAGCCAATGGAGCGACGAGTTCCAGATCAACTACGATTCCGACCTGCTGACGCTGACCGCGGGCGGATTGTACTACACGATCGATTCACGGACCGGTCCCCCGCAGGGCCTGCCCGCCTCTCCCGCATTCGTGATTTTCCCCGGTGGCCGCGTGCCGATCGTCCCGCTGACCGGGGTCAGCTATACCGACGCCACCTCCATCGCCGGCTTCGTCCAGGCGGAAGTCCACGTGCTGCCACAAGTCGACGTGATCGGCGGCTATCGCCTCACCAAGGACAAGAAGACGGTTATCGGCTATCAGGCCGGCGTGGCCACGGTCTCACCCTACCGACGGACCAAGCCGAGCTATCTTGCCAGCGTCAACTACCGCCCATCAGAGGACCTGATGGTCTACGCCAAGTTTTCGACCGGGTTCGTGTCGGGCGGATCATCGCTCGACATCCCATACGATCCGGAGACGGTGAAGTCGTGGGAGGCTGGCCTCAAGTCGGACCTGTTCGACCGCCGCCTGCGCTTCAACCTGGCGGTGTTCCACGCCAAGTACCAGAACCTGCTCGGCTCGACCCTGGGGCGCAACATCGGCCGGCCCGACGTATCGAGCGTGGGCATCGACCTTGGCGACATCACCGCCAAAGGCTTCGAGGCAGAACTCACCGCGACACCGCTGCGCGGCCTCACCCTGAGCGGGGGCCTGGGCTACACCAACACCAAGCTGACCAGCCTCAACCCGCTGATCGGCACGCTCGATACCTACCGTCTCACCCTGCGACCCAAATGGACCGCCAACGTCTCGGCACGCTACGAGACCGAGCCGCTCGTCGGCAATGCCCGGCTCGTACTGCGCGCCGACGCCAACTACAAGTCGTCGATGCGCACGCTCGGCTATACCCCGGCGTTCGCCGGTTACGAAGGGCTCGAGTTCACCGAAGGCTCGTGGATGGTCAACGGCCGCGTCGCGCTACACGACATCGAGTTCCGCGGCGCCAGGTTCGAGATCGCCGGATGGGTCCGAAACCTCACCGACAACGACGAACCCATGTTCCCCATCGCCTTCGGAAGACCACCATACCTCGGCGCTACCAACTACCAGCAAGCCAGAACCTTCGGAATGGACCTCGTCTTCGAATATTAAAATCAGGAAGAGGGGACGAAAAGGTGTTGTCAAAGGATGCTGTCAGTCGGATGCGAACCGGTCTCCACTTGACGCACTGATCCCGGGATTGGGTCGTGTCAGGCGACAAACGACTGCCACTCCGCCAGTGCGGCGGAGCGACGTTCCTTGAAAGTCTGGCGATCGACGAGATGGCGTTCCTGGTTGAAGTGGTTGTGCAGCGAGGCGTGGACCGAAGCGAATTTCTGCAGCGACTTCATCTGCCGGAATCGCAGCATCGCTCGCTCTCGTCGTCGGAACGGCAGGTGTGAATTTTCGACCCGGTTGTTGAGCCAGCGCCCCATCTCGCGACGCTCGCCGTTGCCGATCTCACGCATCGCCGCAGGATAAGAGCGCAGGCCGTCAGTGACGATCACGTCGGGCCTGCCCTGCCGCCGCAATGCTTTCTTGATAAAGGCCGGAGCCGCGGATTTGTCCCGTTTCCTAGTGACGTAGCTCTCCAGGATCTCGCCTTCATGGTCGACTGCGCGCCAAAGGTAGACCATCTCGCCGTTCAGCTTCACGTACATTTCGTCAAGGTGCCATTTCCAATGCTGGAAGCCACGCATTCGGCTCACGCGCTGACGCCGAATGTCGGCGGCAAACATCGGCCCGAACCTGTTCCACCACAGCCGCACCGTCTCGTGGCACAGATCATAGCCACGTTCGAAGAGCAGATCTTCCACATTCCGCAGCGACAGCGGATACCTGACGTACATCATCACGACCATGCGGATCACTTCGGGTGACGAGTGGAAATACCGGAACGGATCGGTTGGCTTGCGGGGTCTGGGCATGACGGCGCCCTACCCAGCGAGTGGACCGAACGCCAGCCGGTGCAGTTGCTTTGACAGTGCCGTGCAATCCCTTTGACAGCACCCTTTGACAGCACCCGCTGGGGAAAGCGCAGTCAATCGAGCTTTCGCAATAGCGCTATCGTGTCGTGATCGATCATCGCCGCGCTGAACCGGGCCACGCATGCGGTATTGTTCGCTGGTGACTGATAATGCGTTTCGTTGATCAGCCAGATGAAGTACGACAAGGCTAGATACACACCATAATCGAACAGCGTCTCGTCGAAATCCGGAGGATTGACGCCGTTCCAACGCAACTCGTCCAGGTAGTGCTGCAGAAGAGCGGCCTCCCATTTCCGCCGCTCGGCTGTGTCGAGAGCCGCGCCTATGTGGTAGCCAACGTCGCGCATGAACGGAGCCCGGCTGGGTGCCGGATCGAAGAACGAGGGCGTTCCATCAACATCGATATAAAGATTACCCGGATGGCAATCGCCATGCAGCAGCACATGGGGGCGAACTTGGGAGTAGTTGACGATCTTCGTCAGCGCCTGCTCCATCCACACGCTATCGTGAAAGCGTACGGAGGCCGCAGCGGCTTGCGGTGTATCCAGGAATCTTCGCCACGTTTCCGGCTCCAGATAACGAGAATTGCGCTTCAAATACTGGGGCAGCGCGTTTGGCACCCACTCCCAACGGCCCATATGAAATTCGGGACTGTCCCAGGTCTTGGCATGAAAACGCGCCAGCACAGTGAGCCGTTGCGCCACCTGGTCATGGGTCTGCGGCTTCTGAATTTGGCAGAAGGTCACTCCGCGCACAGCAAGGTCCTCCATGATGACGATGCCCTGGAGCTGGTCTTGGGAGTACTCGGCGAAGAAGCAGGCCGGCGACGGCAGTTCGAGAGCGGGCAAGACGTCCCGGTAGGCGCGAACCTCCAACTCATGGCGATGCGGAAATTGCCGGCTGTGCTTTTCGAAGCCCCCCTTGAGGACAACGCGCTCGGCAATG
The DNA here is from genome assembly GCA_035281095.1 of Novosphingobium sp. Lineage (GTDB taxonomy): Bacteria > Pseudomonadota > Alphaproteobacteria > Sphingomonadales > Sphingomonadaceae > Novosphingobium. The sequence continues at coordinate 3,779 of DATEEP010000022.1, forward strand.
CCGGCTCGCCGTGCCGCTTCGTTTAGTTCCAGTTGGAGACGGACCTTTGTGCACGTCCCACCGATGACCTCCAGGATTTGCATTCCCACTACGGTTGCTTCCGCCACGCGCGTACGAAGGGCGGCTGTCAGCCACTCGGGGGTGATTTCTTCGATCACGATTGGCAGGGGACGAACAGCCAAATCCTGTTTAAGCACGGCTTCCCCTCCCAATCGGGCAATCAACATTCGATGAAATACATGCCATGGTGACTTCCGCCGCTTGTTTTTGGATCGATGTGTTTGCGGCGCGAACCATCGACGCCTCTACAAGCGCATCGGCAACCTGCTCGACCGCCTTCCGACAGGGTGCGCCAACTCGTTCCATGCTGCCAGGTATCAATGGTCAACATTAAAATGCTCTAGAACCCGAACGTCAGCTCGACACCGAACGTACGCGGCGGACCCATCGTGACCGCCGCAACGCCGGTCGAGGGGTACTGGGCCGATGCGCCTACTTCGGCGTCTTCGTTGGTGAGGTTCTTCACGTATAAGCCGATGTCGACCGGAGAGCCGAAGGCCTTCTTCAGATCGGCTCGGACGTTGATGAGCTGATAAGCCTTGGTGATGTGCGGACGGCTGATGTCGGGAATGAGCGAGAACCGGGCCGGCGTGTAAAGCACCGCCATGTCCGCCTTCCTCTGGTACAATTCATTGATGAAAGCCTTGCCATTGTAGAACCAGTCCGCCGTCATGGAGAATTCACCCACCGATTCCGGAAGCGGTGGTCTGATGGTGGCAAAGATGCTGGCTTGGTGGCGGGGGATGCCGGCAAATTCACGATCGGAGAAATCGTAAGTGTTAATCAGCTGGGTCACGGGGTCCCTGAGCTGAACATCGAAACTCGAATAGGCGGTCTTCGTGTAGCTGTAGTTTGCACCCAGAGTAAGAATCCTTGTAGCATCGATCTGGAAATCTAGTTCCACACCTTTGACGGTGCCAGCACCGGCATTGACGATTTCGCTTGAAGATGTGCACACCGGAGGTGTGGCGTTATTGCACAGGAAGACCGCAACGGCCTTTTGCAGGCTCTTGAGCTTGCTGTGGTGATAGGCGGCGTTGAACCGGGCTGTCAGCGATCCCAGATCAAACTGGGCCTTCAGGCCGACCTCGCGACTGAGAATCGTTTCAGGAGCATAGGGTCGACGCTGCGACAGCGTGTAGGCGCGCTGGTTGAAGCCGCCTGAGCGATAGCCAGTGCGTTGGGTGACATAGACCATTACGTCGGGGGTGATGTGATAATCGAGGCTTAGCGTGTAGGTTGCCTTGGTATAGCTGACCTTGCCGGAGATGCTGCACGCATTCACAGTCAGCGCGACTCCGTTGTCGTCAGACAGGCGGCAGGCCGGGGCGGGCGCGGGGACACCGATCTCGGTGAAGGCGGGAAAGGTCTGGCTTGTCCAGTCTATGAGACGCTTGTCATGAGTGACGCGCCCGCCGGCGGTGAACGACAGATTTTCAATAACCTTGGCCGTAGCCTGGACATAGGCCGCCGAGCTGCGGTTGCGCATCACGGCGTTGAACGGTGCAAACCCCGGCGCGGATCCGCCCCAGTTGGTGATCGAAGCTTGGTCCTCGTCGGATTTGAGCGACGAGTAATAGAGGCCTGCGGTCAAATCCACCCGATCGAACAGCGAAGAGGCCGAGATCTGCAGTTCGTCGGAAAAGAAGTTGTTCTTGGATATCTGAAAGCTCGCCAAGATCGGCGCACCTACCCCGTTGATGTCCATCAGCGAAGTGTTGTAGACATGACGATAGGCCGCGATGTTCTTGAGTTGCCACTGCGAGCCAAGCTCGAACACGGTGGTATTCACCAGGCCTTTCACCTTGGTGCGATCATACTGCGCGAACCGGCCATAGACCTTGCGGGGGTCGCTATGCCCGTCCCAGATCTCAGTAAAGACGTTGGGATATATCGAATTCGCGCCGGTCCCGTCATAGAATGGTGCTACCGATCCGACCGGATTGATTGCAACGATAGTGGAAGGCAGCACCGTGTTGTCCAGCTTGGCATAATAGGCGATGAAGTGGTTCTCAACCCCGTCCGCTGGCTGCCAAAGCGCGGAAAAGCGCAGGTCGAGGTTTTCGTCGGCTCCCCCCTTCTTGCCCGTGAGCGGGGCGTTCTCGTAAGTGAAATATCCATCGTGCCGGTTGTAGTAACCGGAAAAGCGCACCGCGAGGGTGTCGCCGAGAGGGACGTTGATGTAGCCCTGCGCGCCACGCGTTTCATAGTTGCCCGCCCGCAAGGTCAGTGACCCCGTTAGATCCTGCGTAGGCTTTGCCGGAGTTACCAACACCGCACCGCCGGTGGTGTTGCGACCGAACAGGGTGCCTTGCGGACCTTTCAGCACCTGGATCGATGCAAGGTCGTACATCGCCGAGTTGAAGCCCTGGATCGGGGCAACGGCGGTATCCGCGAAATAGAATGCGTTTGGCGAATCCTGCGATGAAATGACGCCGTACATGCGCAGACCGCGCAGGGTGATCTGCACCGTCGAAGGCTTGTTGTTCTGTGGCTCGATCCTGAGACCAGGGGCCAGCGCAGCGACGTCTTCGAGCCCTCGCACCGAACGCTGTTGAAGCTGCTCACCGCCAAACGCGACGACTGAAACAGGCACGTCCTGCAAGCGCTCCTCGCGGCGGCGGGCTGTCACGATGATCGTGCCATCATCCGTTTTATCCGCCTCGGCTGCAGTTTTCTGCTGGGCAACTGCGTTTTGCGGCGCGGCAATCATGAGGGAGAAAGTCAGACCGGCGGCACAGCCGCACAGCAGGCGCGATTTTCTGCTCGATCCATTCATGCCACACCCCCCAACATGTTGGCCAGCTCACACCGCCATTTTTGGCAGCCTGTCGGAGCTGGATACGATGAGGCTTGCTCACAACAGGTATGCTTGTCAACTCCGCGTCCGAAACCCGATCGACAGCGCGAAGCAGACTTTGATGTGCGGCTTCAGGCATAAATTGAACTCCGATGTGGATCGACGTGAACTTTGAGATTGCCGCTCTCTCCGGCCCGCATCGCCGACAATCGCACCGCCAGGTCTTCGAGAGCGATAACGTCACTCACCATTTTTTCGGGATCGAAGCGATCGGCCTCGAAAGCGCGAGCGGTCTCAACGAACTCCCCAAGAGTGTACCCCAGCGGGAACAACAGGCGAGCTTCCTTGTACGTGCATCGCACCGGCAAGACTGGCTCCGGATTCATGCACATCCCCATCGAAAGTACGGTGCCTCGAGGTCTAATCAGGTCGATGGCGAGATTGATCATTCCGGTCTTGCCGACACATTCAGCTACAATGTCAGGCGGTCCGCCGAGCGTCTCCGCCGCCCGCACCTGATCCTCCGGATGGAAACCCAGGACGGCGTCTGCCCCCGTCGCCATAATTATGTCATTGCGGTGAGAAGAGCGCGACAGGGCGACAACCCGCCCCGCTCCCCGCCGTCGCGCCCAAAAAATGGCGGACAGCGCTATTGCGCCGCCACCAAGAACAAGCACGCGACTGCCCCTTTCCAGACCAGCGATGTTCATTGCGTGATTGCCGCAAGCCATTGGCTCTATCAGAGCCCCATCCGCAAAACTCAGGCTTTCTGGCAGCGGAACCGCCACCGCCGACGGCACGACCGCATATTCGCCGAACCCTTGGCTCACGCTTCGAGGAGCCCTGCACAGTAGCGGATTCTCCCACTCGCAGTATTCACATACGCCGCACGGCTCGACTGGCATTGCAGCGATGCGGTCGCCGACCTTAAACCCCGTGATGTCCCGGCCGATTTCTATCACCTCGCCCGCATATTCGTGGCCGAAGCGACCGCTGCGAAAACCGTAGGGGACGTCTCCAGTCATCGAGACGTCGCTGCCGCAGACGCCACAGCGATGCACCCTGACAAGAAGTTCCTCCGGTCCCGGTCGCGGAATTGACAGATCGGCTATGCTGATAACCTTGTGTTCCGCATCGAAAACCGCAGCGCGCATCGTTCCCTCGGAGATTTCATTAATGACAGTGGCTTAGTTGATCGTTTCCACCCAGACCTCCGGGCGAGGCGGTGCTGTCAATGCAATGGAGTTTAACCGACTTCGGACGAGGTCCTACCTCGCTTGCCTCCTAGATTGGGGTCAAAACGCGAGTAGATCTGGGAACGGGCCGAACGAGTTCGCAGGACTGACAGCCCGCCGACTGTAGCTTACTCCATTGCTTTGACAACACCGTAAGCGGCATTTCACGGCGACGCCGGCAAGTACGTGAGGAAGTATGTCGCGATTGCTGAAATCGTCATTCAATCGTCTGGAGCACCCTCTTTGTGTCGTGGTCCAGCATCGCGGCACTGAACCGCGATGCATTGGCAGTGTTGATCGCCGGCAACTGATAGATGTTGCTATTGCACAGCCAGATCAGATACCCGAGCGCGTGATACGCGGCGTAAACCCGCATGGTCTCCTCAAAGCTCGGCGCCTGTGCTCCGTGCGCCGCCAGTTCGCTCAGGTAGTGCCGCAGCAGCGGCTCTTCCCAGCGGCGCCGGTCGGCGACATCCAGCGCGCCCACGATATGGTATCCCACGTCGCGGATGAAGTGATCGCGGTGAATCAGTGGATCGTAGAAGCCATGCGAGCCGTCCGCCTCGAGGTAGGTGTTACCGAGATGGGCATCGCCGTGGATCAGGGCGTGCGGCAGCCTATGCTGCAGACGGATCACGCGCTCCAGCGCGTCGCGCGCCCATTCCATGTCGTGAAAACTGGTCGAGCAGGCCGCGCCGCACGGCGCATTCACGAGGCCATGCCATATGTCTGGCTTCATGAAATCGAAGTAGCTGGAGATCATGTCCCGCGGCGCCCAGTTCCACCGTCCGCTGTCCAACTCGGCGCTCCGCCATGTCCGGGCGTGGAATCGCGCGAGATGGGTCAGGCGGCCGGCCACCTGTTCATAGGTCTGCGGACGCAGCGCGTCGCAGAAATCCACGCCTCTCACGGTCAGGTCCTCGAGGATGACGATACCCTGGCGCTGGTCCTCGCGATATTCGGCGAAGTAGCATGCGGGCGCCGGCAACCCGAGTTCGGGAAAGACCTGGGCATATCCCCGCACTTCGCACTCGTGGATGGCGGCAAGGCCCCGGCTGTGCGGTTCGAACCCGCCCTTGAGGATCACCTTTTGCGGAATGCCGGAATGCCGCGGCCCGCCGAATGTCAGGTCGAGCGACAGGACGGTGGTGGTGCTGTTAATGGTATCGCCCGTCTCGAACGATCGCACCTCGACGCCGAGCGCGGATGTGAGCCATCCGGGCGTGATCTCTTCCACCGTCATGGGGAGCGGGGCATTGGTCTCGGGCATGATCTCGTCCTACCTCCTACCGGGTCTGCCGGCCTTCGGGACGGGCCGGAGCACCAGCCCCTCCCGCCCGTCCAGCCCCCATGATCCGTCGTTTCGGCACCGGTTTCGGCCTCGGCGCGGCGTCATGACGATCAGATGGTCATGGCGCCACGCCGGGTTTACCGGGGCGCCGGCGCGTCAGAAGCGATATTCCGCCCGAACGCCGATGGTGCGCGGTTCAGCCCACGAAATCTGCGTGCCCAGAGCATTGGCCTGGCCGCCAGAGAAATAGCGCTTGTCCGTCAGATTCTTGCCCCAAGCGACCAGCCGTAGCCCGGAGATCGCCGATGGCGCGAATGACAGTTCGCCACCCACCGTCGCAAAGCCCGACTGCCAGACGAGCCCGAGCGGGTCGACGCCGTAACTGGTGGTGAAGAACAAGGACGCATTCGCCCCGATCTCGCCCGCTGGGATGACTTGGGAATAGTCCGCCATGACATTTCCGCTCCATTTCGGCGCGCGGATCAGCCGGTCACCCCTGCGATTGGGAATCACGATCGTGTCGTTGCCGTAACCGCTGGCCGCCGGCGCGTAGCTCTGCGCATTCTCGAAGTCACGATACTTGGCGTCGAGGTAGGATATGCCGCCCGACAGCCGGAAGTTCGGCGTCACTGCCCAGTCGGCCGTGAATTCGACTCCCTTGCCGCGCGCGGACGCCGCGTTCTGCGACGAATAGGTGCTGGCGTCGACGTATTTGGACACCACCAAGTTCTTGTAATCGTAGAGATAGGCGGCCAGTCCAAGGAGCAGACCGGGAATTGGTTGCCCCTTGTAGCCAATCTCGTAGGCCTTGATCGTTTCGGGATCGACCGCCTTCTGCGCCATGTCCGACGTGTTGATCAGCCCGCCCTTGAAGCCCGCGGTATATGAGGCGTAGATGTTCTGGTTGGGCGCGATCTCGTAGCGCGCCGTCGCACGGGGCGAGAAGTTGGACCAGTTCTCGGGGTTTCCGTCGTTCCCGTTGCAGGGGACGCCGCCCGGATTATAGGGACAGACAATGGGCGGCGTGGGATATGCGCCACCGAAGGCCGGGTTTGTCCCGGCAAAACCGGTCTGCCGCTCATGCGAGTAACGGCCGCCGGCGGTCAACGTCAGCTTGTCGCTCACCTCGACCGTCAGCTCGCCATAGACCGACGCGATTGTCCGCTTGATGAGACCAAAGCCGAGCAACTGGAACGCGGTCGGGCCTGGATTGGCGGGATAGACGACAGGATCGTACTGGACGTAGCGCCCATAGTCGAAGTTATCGCTGCCATCGAGATAGAAGGCGCCGGCAATGAAGCTGAACGCTCCGAATTGCTGCGAGGTGAAGGTCGCTTCGGACACGAACGTCTTGGTACGCAGCGGCTCCCAGTGGTATTCGGCGAAGGTAACCGCGCTCGCGTCTAGGTCATTGAACGCGGTAACCTTGGTCTTTGCGTAGGCCGCCATCAGCGTCAGCCCGCCAACGCCCATGTCGATATCGCCCACCGCCGACACGCCGCTCGCCCGGATGCGGCTGAACACGCCGGGATCGGTGCCATACTGGCTGGACTTGGTGACCCGCGGCGCCGTGGGGATGAGAGCGTAGCCGACCGAATTGTCGTTGAGTGGCGACGCCGCGAACGTAGCCGAATCATTGCGATCGGAATAATAGGCGGTCATCACCAGCTTGACGCCATCGCTCGGCTCCAGCAGCACCTTCCCGCGCACCAGTTTGGACTTGAGCCCCATGTCGCGCTCTCCGGTCACGACATTGTGCAGATAGCCCTTGCGGTCCTGATAGGCCCCGGCGACGCTGACAGCCACCTTGTCCTGAACGATCGGAGCGCTGACGAAACCGCGCAGGTCGACAGCGTTGAGGTTGCCATAGCTCGCGCTCAGCTTGCCGGTGAAATCCGTCGTGGAAGGGTCCACCGTTCGGATGACAATCGCGCCTCCGGTGGAGTTTTCACCGTAGAGCGTGCCCTGCGGCCCCTTTAGCACTTCGATCTGCTGCACATCCGGCAAGTCCATCAACGCCGCGACCTGCTGCGACTGATAGACACCGTCCAGATAGACGCCGACACTAGGATTGTCGCCGGTATTGCCGCCCGTCGCGGTAACACCGCGGATCGAAGGCTGCAGGTTATTGCTGTAGGAGGTGATGGTGAGGCCCGGAGTGACGCGGGCAAGGTCGGAGGTATTGCTGACGCCGGACTTGACCAGCGTCTCGGACGAGATCGCGGTAACCGACATCGGCACATCGACGAGCCTTTCCTCGCGGCGCTGCGCCGTCACGACAATATCCGCGGCTTCCGCCGATGCGCTCGCCGCCGGCGCGCGCTGTGCGTGCGCCAGCTCGGGGGCAATCAGCCCTGTTGCCACCAAAATGTATGTCCTGAAGGTCCGAGTCATTTTCCCTCTCCTTGTTCTCGTCGACCGCATAAGCCTTGTTGTTGCGGGCGCCGGGCATCGCCGACACGCTCCTCCGCGACGCTGCTATTTCCTTCGGAAACGTCACGACTGCGGCCGCAGCGCGCTCTAAGCAGCGTCAGGTTGGATCGCGCCTTTTCCCATATCCCCACTTGGCGCTGCCACGTCACCGCATGGCTTCACCAAATATTTATTGCTATAAAACTTTGTGGAATTCGGCGCAAGCGATAGTAGTGATCGCGTCGCTCGGCGACGATGTGATCTGGTCGGGACGGCCGGCCTCGCGAGATGGGGCGCCGCCACACGCAGGGGGAACGATGACACAGTCGACGGCGGTCAGGGATGGAAACCGACGGGAACGCGGCAAGGCGAACCGGAGGGATAGGATTCTGACCGCTGCCAAGGAACTGATCCAAGAGACCGGGACTTGTGACTTCCCGATGGGTGACCTCGCCAAGCGCGCGGGCGTCAGTCACATGACCGTCTACAACCTCATGGGAACCCGGCAGGATATCATCCTGCAGATTCACATCGACGAGATGGTTCGCGGCACTATCGAGCGCGTGTCAGGGAATTTCGAGGATCCGCTGGACGAGATGTTGGGCATGGTGCCCTACATGCGCCAGCATTTCTCCGCTCGCTACCGCTACCGCCGGACGATCGTGTTCGGCCTCTATCAGGACGGCGCCGAGGAGGTCCGCAAGCAAGTCCGCGATATCTTCATGACGCGCGTTTTCCGGACGATCGAGGAATGCCGGGTGCAGGGACTGGTCCGGGCGTCGACCGATGTGTCGGCGCTGGTGGTGCTGCTGGACAACATCTACACCGCCAACGTCCTGGGCCTGGCGGTAGGAGACATCGACGAGGCGATATTCGAGGCGCGCGCGCAGTATGGCTATGCCGTCGCGCTATTGAGCGTGGTGACCGCGGAGCATGCGGCCCGCGTTCGCGCCATCCTCGAGGACTGCGAGTTGCGGTGCCGTGAACTCGAGCCCGAGGGCCAGTTCGTACGGCGCGATCTCCCGGAAGTCTAAGGGAACGGAAGGCATTGTCAGATGCGAGCGAGCTGCTGGGGGCCGACCGCATCGATCTGGTCGTGCTGGCACCGGCGGTCTATTATGCACGGTACGACTTGGCATTCTTGTCGGCGGCGCTCGATGCGCAGCTTGCGGCGCTCGGCACATCGCACGGTGTCGCGCTCACCTTCCGCTTTGAAGTGCTGCCGCAGGGTCTGGCTCAGCCGACCTTCCCGCAAGGGCAGGCGCTCCTCGATCTGCTGAACCGACGCAAGACCCTGTAATCTGATGCGGCTACGCATCCCTCATGGTGCCAAACAGGTTGGCGGCAACTGCATCGAGCTCGAGTATCAAGGATCGCGGCTACTGCTGGATCTTGGCCTTCCGTTGGACGCCGAACCGCGCATGCCCGACGTGATCGGGCTGCAGGACGGCAATCCCAGCCTGCTCGGCGTGGTGCTGAGCCATCCACACCTGAATCATTATGGTTTGCTCGCCTCCGCGCGTTCCGGTCTCCGGTGTGGTGGCTTGGTCAGCAGGCCATCCGGCTGCTTGAACTGGCGGCACCGTTCACGCCCGGTGGCGCCTTGCCGCAGACCCCGACCGGATATCGGGCCGGTGAAACGTTCATGGCGGGGCCGTTCCGGATCACGCCCTACCTGATGGATCATTCCGCTTATGACGCCCACGCGCTTCTAGTCGAGGCTAGTGAGCGGCGCATGTTCTATAGCGGAGACTTTCGTGGCCATGGCCGCAAGGCCCAGGTGTTCGAAAGGTTTCTTGCAAATCCGCCCGCAAACATTGAACTGCTGCTGATGGAAGGCACGACGCTCGACCGCGAAGAACCTGCGGCGAGCGAGGCAGATGTCGAGGCGCAAGCGACTGCGATCATGCAAGAGACCGCCGGACTGGCGCTCACCGTGTTCTCCGCTCAGAACATTTTTGACTGGTTCGTCTCGTTCCTGTGCGCAGCGATCCGCTCAGGCCGCACGTTCGTCATCGACGCTTACCTTGCCAACCTTATCCGGGGCCTTGGCCTGCATTCCTTGCCTGATCCTGCCAGTGACGAACGGATCAGGGTGTTCCTGCCCACAAGCCAGAAGCGGATGATCGTCGCTTCCGGCAGGTTCGATCTCATCGAGCCATTCCGGCAGCGCCGCATATTCAGCGAGGAGATCGCCGACAACCCCGGAAGGTTCGCCATGCTGTTCCGAACTTCAATGGCGCGTGATCTCCCCAGCCTCGATCTGGCCGGGGGCAGCGTGATCTATTGGTTGTGGCCGGGGTATCTGGAGCGCGACAGGATCGACCTGCGCCAATGGTGCCGCGAGCGGAACATCGACTTTCACCTCGCGCACAGCTCTGGCCATGCTACTCTGGGCGACCTGCGCCGCATGGCGCATGCGATTCAGCCTGAGCGGTTGATGCCGATCCACAGCGCCGTGCCCCAATCCTACACCGGCCTTTATCCCTCGGTCCAGTGGGCGGGGAACGGTGATTGGGTCGATGTCTAAGTATGAGCAGCTGCGAAAGACACGCTGCTGTTGGAAATCCGCTGGTGGACGTTCTGAAGTCGCCCGGCCTGGCGAAGTTTCCCCCCACGATGATAACGACGGCGACCCGCGCCATGGACCTGAGTCCGGCACTGGAGACCCACCGTGCGTTGGTCCGCGCGGGCGTCGAGGCCGATCTGCACATCTGGGATGGCCTCGGGCACTGTTTCCATGCCAGCACTTCGATGTTCCTGCCGGAATCGAAAGATGCTCAGGCCACGATCGTGCGTTTCTTCGACCGTCACTTGGGAAAGTAGGCTTAACAGAGGGGATCACGGTCCATGCCGCACTCATCGCCCGGGCGGTGTTCCCCGGGGCGTCAGATCTCGGTCCCCAGCGGGATCCGAACGAGCCGGTTTCTGAAATGGAGGCTGCCCATCGCCCTGACGCGGGGGAACACACGGCCGTCAAAGGTCACGGGCAACAGGATCGAGGATCTGCGGATCGACGGCAATATCTTCATCAAGGCGAACAAGGGAATCGGCGTCTACGGGGCCCAATGCAACGGAACGCCCGTTCCCGGCGATCATTTCGAGAATACCGCAATCACGCGGTACTCGATCGGCGCGCGCAACCGGTTCTCGTGCATCGGGACCGGAGTGCCGGTCTCTGCGACGCCTACTCAAAACATGAACTACGGTAATGTGACGATGACGGAGGGGCGCCCGCCTCAGTGCAATCGCCCCGAATTCCCTGATACAGGGACATTGATACGATAGCGGAAGAATCCTGCCGAAGCCGGCGGAGATGGGCGAGGGAAAGCGCATGAAAAAAGCCAAAGGGACGTTGGAAGCGGGACGCAGGGCGGTGCTTATGGCTGGCGTCGGGCTGGTGGCAGGGCTGTCCGTTCCTGGCGCGGCATCCGCGCAGATGCCGCGCAATGGCAAATCCGGCAACGGCGGGTCGAGCAAGGCCGGTACCAAGGGCGGAGCCGGACGCCAGCCGCCGATCGTCGAGACAGCAACGGGCAAGGTGCGTGGATTGCGCAGCGACGGCTACAGCGTGTTCAAGGGAATCCCCTATGGCGCCAACACAGGGGGAAGAGGAAGGTTCATGCCGCCCGGGCCGGCCGCGCCCTGGACCGGCGTGCGCGACGCCACGCTCTACGGGCCTGCTTCCCCCCAGATACCGCGACCGTCCATGATGTCGCCGGAGGAGGCGCGCAAAATTCCCATCGCTCGCAGTTCCCTGGAACGCGGCATGACCGTCGTTCATACCGACCAGGCCGAGGATTGCCTGGTCCTCAATGTCTGGACCCCCGAGGCGGACGACGGCAAGCGACCGGTCATGGTGCGTATCCATGGCGGCGGATATAGCATGGGGGCGGGCAACTGGTCCTGGCATGACGGCGCCAACCTGGTGCGGCGCGGCGATATGGTGCTGGTAACGGTAAACCACCGGCTCAATTGTATGGGATACCTGCACCTGGAGGACATCGGCGGCGAGCGGTTCGCCGGTTCCGGCGTTGCCGGGATGCTCGATCTGGTTCTCGCCTTGCAATGGGTGCGCGACAACGTGGCCGCCTTCGGGGGCGATGCCCGAAACATCACCATTTTCGGCGAGTCCGGCGGCGGGGCCAAGGTGGCGGCGCTGATGTCGATGCCGGCGGCGCAAGGCCTGTTCCACAAGGCGATCGTTCAGAGCGGCATGTTCGAACTGGCGGACCGAGCCGCCGCGGACAAATCGGCACGCGCGTTGCTGGCAAAGCTGGACATCACTTCCGCTTCGCTCGACAAGCTGACCGAAATTCCGCTGCAGCATTTCTATGATGCGCTCGCGGTGGTGATCAGCAATCCGCTGGCGTGGTCGCCTGTGCTCGATGGCAAAATCTTTCCGACAAAACCGATGGCCGCTATCGCGGCAGGCGCTTCGGCGAACGTGCCGCTGATCATCGGATCCAACCTTCAGGAAGGCGCGACCTTCAACCCAAGCGACGCCAGGATCGACGAGCAGACGATGCGCAAGCGGCTGGAGCAGGTTGCGCCTGGTCGCGGCGACGCGGTGATCGCGCATTACCGGCGTTTCCACCCCGAAATGTCTCCGGGAGAACTCTATCTCATGATCGCGGCGGGGACGGCAACGATGGGCCGACGGGGCGTTGGCGAAATGGCCATCGCGAAAGCAAAAGGCGGCAATACTCCGGTATTCACCTATGTCATGGCATGGCAAAGCCGCGCTCTCGATGGAACCGCGCTTGCCGGCCACGGGATCGAGGTGCCGCTGACAATGGACAACGTGCAGACCGGTGGCGCCTGGGTCGCGGATGACGCCGTTCACGCTCAGGCCATGGCCGATCAGATGAGCGAGGCGTGGCTGGCTTTCGCACGCAATGGCAATCCATCCCACAGCGGCATCGGCACATGGGCGCCTTTCACGCCAAGCGCGCGAAACGCCATGGTATTCGATCTCACGTCGCGATCGGTCAACGATCCGTTCGATGAGGCAAGCTTCTGGAACTGGTCTGGTTGATTGCATCAGGAACCGTGCCGCCGCGAACGGAGCCTGATCGAGCGATCCTTCTCCGAACTGAAGCACTTCCGCAGGGTTGCCACCGGCACTGTCAGACCAACGTGGCATCGATGGCGATCCGCTGCTAGCTGCGGCCTATGAGCCGCAAATCGAGGGCAAAGCCGCCCAGCCCCTTTCGGTATTTCAACTCATCGCCGGAAGTGATCCGCCTCGTGGTGATGATGACGATCCGAACGCGGCCGCAAGGGCCGGAACAACCCGTGGTGCTGTCGGAGCTTCGAGTTCGATAGACTGAATGG
>DATEEP010000023.1:0-4075 GCA_035281095.1 Novosphingobium sp.
GCCCGATGCGCTCGGCGGTCTCGCGGGCAGGGCGCTCGGCGGGGCGGCCAACGCCGCCATCGCCCGCGCGCAGGCCAACGCCCGGCAGGCCGCCGGCACACCTGTCGAAGGCGGCCAAGGCACGGTGGGCGCGAGGGTGGAGGGCATTATTGTCAATCAGGATGCCATTCATAGTGCCGGCGATCGCCTTCTCGGCCGAGACGCAGCAATCAGCCTATACGGTGATGCGCGAACAGCTGCGCTTCTTGGAGCCAACCCTGCAAGCACGGCCATGCTTGCACGACGGGATGCCTTGGTAAGCCAGGCCCTGGCGGCGGATATGTCCATTCAAACCGGTATCCGAAGTGACTTCCAGAGCGAGCTTGTCGATAGGGCATATCCTGCGGTTCCAGATCAGGCCATCAGCTACTCGGAAATGAGAGGTAAAGAAGCGTACTTTGCAGGACTCATTGAGGCGGCGGGCTCCAATCCAACCATGGTCGAAATGGCTGACTTCGCCGACATGAGGGGGCGACTGGTTGCCGAGAGAGTGCGACTTGATGAGGCCTATGCAAGCGCGGATAGGCAAATCGCCCAAATCGGCCGAGCCGGTTTCGCTCCCTTCGATATTGCCAGCGGTGCCATCAACATCGGCAGCGGAAATGGCGAATTGCGTGACTATCTGGCAGTGGGTGGTGCCATACCAGCTGGAAAGATGCTGGGAGCATTTGGCGTCGCAGTCGGGATCGAGGCGAAAAGCTTTACTTCGTTTTCCGCTCTCAAGCGTTACTTGGGATCGCCTGGAACGGGCAATCAATGGCATCACATAGTGGAACAAACACCTGGAAATCTAAAGGCCTTTGGTGCAGAAACCATCCATAGCATCGACAACGTGGTCGCTGTTTCCAAGGACATGCACATTGGCAAGGGCACCATCAGCGCTTATTATTCAGGTAAGGACTTCTTCACAAATGGACAGACGATCCGGCAGTGGGTGTCGACGCAATCGTTCCAAGCACAACGACAATTCGGTCTTGATGTTATTAAAAGATTTGGACAATAATTATGAATTATTCATCAGAGAATGGCTTCTTGGAAGCCGTAAAGCGGCATTCTCAAGGTATTATTGAAGGAAATACTCAAATAGCAAATGATGCATATGCTATGGTGGTGTCATATGCGAAGGATTTAAGGAAATCGCCCGATAGAGGCGAAGAATTTTTGACAAGCCTTTTGAATGATGAGGACTTGTCTGTTGTCAGAGCGGCTGCGACCTATCTTTTGCCTTTGAGAGAGGTAGAGGCCGTGCAAGCTCTCGAGGAAGTAGCAAAAGACGGACCGCCTCTGATTGCCTTTGGTGCTGAGATGACGTTGAAAGAGTGGCAAGCAGGACGCCTCTCGGTCGATTGATATTGCAGACGGCAATGCGGACACCGGGAGGCTCTGGGGGCGAATAGAGAGTCTCGACACGGTAACGGCACCTTGGTCTCGATAATCCGAGACCAAGGCGGACGGACATCTATGGGCGGGAAGTTTACAAGAGCGACCTTGGCGGCCATGTCTTCACCACCGTCTATGACGTGGCGGGCCGGATGGTCAACCGGACGACCGGCGCGACCAGCCAGACCTGGGACTGGTACAACACGGGCCTGCTGCGGCAGTCGGTCGGCCTCAACGGCACCGAGGACTACGGCTACGACAGGACCGGCGACCGGACATCCGAGAAGCTGGTCCAGGGCGGCCAGACGATCAAGGACGCGACCGCGACCTATGACGCGCTGGGGCGTCTGACGGGGTTCACCCAGGCGGGGGCGAGCTACGCCAACGGGTCCGGTTCCTACGCCAGCCCGTCGATGGCGAACACTTATGCCTATGACGCGATGGGCAACGTGCGCTCGACGGTGAGCACGCATGCGATGCTCGACGCGCAAGGGGCGGCATCGGGTTCGACGGTGACCGACACGTACTGGTACCGCTATGACAGCATGAACCGTCTGGTGCTCGACAAGGGCGTGCTGTCGGGCGCGGCGGGGGCGGCAGGCACGACCATCGTGCGCGGCACGGCGGCGATCCGGGGCCTGATCTTCGGCCAGGAGATCGTCTACAACGCGGCGGGCGAGCGGGTTCAGGTAATCCGCACGGACTATCGCCCGTTCGATCCGGGCGATCCGATCAACGGCGTCCCGCTCCAGCTGCAATCCTGGCAGGAGGTGCGCGAGCTTTATGCGTACAAGGGCGACGGCTCGCTGTCGCAGATCACGCAGACGATGGGCGCGCAAGTCTCGAGCGCTTCGGCGGTGGCCTCGAACCCGGCTGCCTCGACCGGCGGCACGGTGCGCTCGGCGCTGACGTACGACGTGATGGGCCGCCTCACCGGGCAGACCGACTACGACGACGCGGGGGTGGCGATGCACAACCGCACGTCGAGCTTCAACGCCATCGGGCAGGTGACCTCGTCGAGCGAATACACGATTCGCTGGAACGCCACGCGCAACGCCAAGCTGACCTACAGCTCGACCAGCAGCTACAGCTACGCCAATGCCGGGCAGTATTACCTGGGCGTGGTGTACCGGATCACCGGGACGAGCGGCGTCACCGGGTCTTCGACCAGGAACACCTCGACGACCAACACTTATGCCTGGTTCGACGGGGCGGTGCAGTCGCAGATCGTCTATGACGACGACACGTCGTCACCCGGTTCGTTCTACACTACGACCTTCACCAACGACGCGTTCGGGCAGACCACGGCGGCCTCGGTCAACGACGGCCGTGCGCGCACCGTCTCGTACAAGCTGGGGGGCGACGGCCAGATCTTGCGCCGCGACGAGCAGGACAGCGACGGTTCGACCGGCGATCCGCACGAGGTGTGGTATCGGTTCAACGGCCGCGAGATGGCCTATATCGGCAACGACGGCACCGACAACGCGAGCACGCAGGAATCGATCTACGACCAGATCCAGCCGATCAACACCGGCGCCTTCCGCAACGGGCAGCAATACTCATATGCCTATGCCGACACCAGCGGCGGTTCCTACGAGGCGCTGAACGCCTACAGCCAGGGCTCGGTGGCGGGGACCTACCAGGTTCAGACCACCGGCGAGAGCCTGCGCTCGATCGCGCTGCAGATCTGGGGCGATGCCTCTTTGTGGTACAAGCTGGCCGAAGCCAACGGTCTCGACGCCAACACGACCCTGATCGAAGGCCAGCGCCTGACGCTGCCCGCCGGCGTGGTGCGCTCGTCGTTCAACGCCGAGACCCTGCGCCCCTACGACGCCGCCGACGCCATGGGCAACGTCTCGCCGACCACGCCCAAGCCCAAGAAGGCCAAGTGCGGCGCCTTTGGACAAATGCTGCTGGTCGCGGTCGCGGTGGCGGTCGCGGCCATCATCGCCCCGCCGCTGATCGGATCGAGCGCCGGAGTGATCGGCACGACATCGGTGGGCATCGTCGGCACCGGCGCCACCCTCGCGGTGCCGGTGATCGGCGCGACCGGCCTGACCGCCACGCTCGGAGCGGCGGGCGCCGCCATCGCCGGGGGCGCGCTCGCCGGCGCGGCGGGCAGCATCGTCAGTCAGGGCGTGGGCGTCGCCACCAGCATCCAGAGCAAGTTCAGCTTCGGGGCGGTCGCCATGGCGGCGATCGGCGCCGGGGTGGGCGGCGCGATCGGCGGCATCGGGCCTGCCGGCTTCGTCGGCGACGTGCTGCGCGGCGCGGCGGGCAGCGCCATCGCCCAGGGGATCGGCGTCGCCACCGGGCTGCAGAAGCGGTTCAGCTGGACCGGCATTGCGGCGGCCGGGATCGGCAACGCGGTGGGCGACTTCACCGCATCGCGCGCCGGCCCGATCGGCGGCTTCGGGAGCGACGTCACGTCGAGCACCGCCTCGGTCATGGCCAACGCCGCGACGCGCTCGGCCCTCAGCGGCACCAGCTTCGGCGACAACCTCATGCGCGCGCTGCCCGATGCGCTCGGCGGTCTCGCGGGCAGGGCGCTCGGCGGGGCGGCCAACGCCGCCATCGCCCGCGCGCAGGCCAACGCCCGGCAGGCCGCCGGCACACCTGTCGAAGGCGGCCAAGGCACGGTGGGCGCGAGGGTGGA